>JAPPAV010000108.1 GCA_026705345.1 Gammaproteobacteria bacterium | reverse complement strand
GAACGTCAGGGTGCCGTCGGAGATGACCGGGTTGGCCAGGGTGTACAGGCTGTAGTACGGATTTCCGTTGCTCCTGGCGTTGAAGATCCTGACCCGGACGCCGTCCGAAGCCGCGGCGTCGGCAAGAACGGCCTTGACCGATGTGAGGTTGTAGCCCCGCTCGCCGCTGCCGGTCTGGAATCGAATCGCCTGGGTGGACTTGACGTTGGAATCAGCGGGCTTGCCGACAGCGAGGCCCGCGTCGTTGGACTCGTCGAGGTTGCTGAGCAGGGCATCGGTCGACGCCATCGGCACCGCCCGCGTCACCACCAGCGTGTAGGTCGCGGAGGTGACGGTGTCCTCGGCCGTCACCTTCACCTTGATCGTATTCGCGCCCGCTTCCAGGTCAACCTGGAAGTGGTCCTCCACGGTGTCGGCGTCAGTCAACGGCTGGTCGTCGCCGTCGAGGTGGGACACCGTGGCGCCGTCGTCGTTCTTTGTCGCCTCGACGGTGATCCGGTCCACCCGGGCGGGTGCGTTTGCGGTATAGGAGGTCTTCGCGGGGTCGAAGCCGGGGGAGTAGGCAACCGTCGCGCCGTCACTGTCCTTCAGCGACAGCGCGCGCAGGGTCGCGTCCGTCGACGCAGCGTTCGCGGCGACGGTAACCGAGCAGAGGAAGGCACCGACCGACAAGGCCAGAACGGCCCCCGGCAACCTGCCCTGCCGCTGGGAAAGGATCCCGGAATCCCGACGCCGCCGATTCACGCGTCCGGCCGTCCCCCGGTCCGGGAGCGATCCGGTTCGCGCACTCTCAGCACCATGGGAATACCATAGGAGACCCTGCCCCCGATCCGCGTCCCCAACATTGGGGACTCATGCGGACGTTGTATGAAGAACCGAGTTGGGAAGGAACACATCGATTCGTACTTGATCTGCGCAACCCCACGCACGGGCAGTACCTTGTTGTGTGGATTGCTGGCGTCGACGAAAGTCGCCGGTCGACCTGAGTCGTACTTCCGCGAACTCGACGAGCAATTGTGGGCTCACCGATGGAACCTGGTCCGTTCCTCCGTTGGAGTGGTTCTGCATTCCGAGTTCGTTCAGGCTGCCCTTGCCGCAGGCAGGACCGACAACGGCGTGTTTGCGGCCAGGATCATGTGGGGAACCTTGGACCATTTGTTCGATGTCTTGGGTTCCGTCCATCCTGCTCCGGCTGGTGGCGATTTCGATCTGTTGAACCGAGCGTTCGGCCATACCCGATTTGTCCATCTGTATCGCGACGACGTTCTGGCGCAGGCCGTGTCGTGGCACCGAGCCGAGCAAACCAATGTTTGGCACCGAACCGATCAGGCCGAATCGAAACAGCCGGAACAAGAACCACGCTTCGACTTCGATGAAATTCGCAAGCTGGTCCGAACGATAGAGGAGCACAATTCGGCATGGCGGGCGTGGTTCGCCTCCGTCGGGACTCAGCCACACACGGTGCGGTACGAAGACCTTGGCGCCGACCCCGTCGGGGTAACCGGTGAAATCCTTGACTTCCTCGGTCTCAAGCTACCGCCCGGGCACCGGATCAAGGCACGCCACAGACGTCTGGCCGACGAACTCAACGCCCAATGGATTGACCGCTACCGAGCCGAGTTGCCCTAACGACTGGTCTACTCGCGAACCGATGCCAAGGCGGGCACGACGTGCCTTCCATACGCATCCAGCGTCTCTTTCCCGGCATCATGCATGAGGTAAAGGGCGAACTGCCGGACACCGAGATCCTGCAGTGTCCCGAGTTTTTCGATGTGGGCCTCTACCCGGCCCAGAACGCAGAATCGGTCGACGATGCGGTCCGGAACGAAATCCGTCGATGGACTCCCCGACCGACCGTGGTGCGAGTAGTCGTAGGTGCCACGCGCCTTGATATAGGCAGTCAGCGCTTGCGGAACGTCCTCAGATTGCGCCCCGTAGCGATTGACGATGTCGGCGACGTGGTTGCCGACCATGCCGCCGAACCACCGCAGCTGATCGCGCTGGTGGGCCAAGTCGTTACCCACGTAAGCCGGTGCCGCCACGCAGGTGGCTACCGAATCCGGCGTGCGCCCTGCCGCGACCGCCGCTTTGCCCACGGTTGCGGTAGTCCACTCGACGATCTGCGGGTCCGCGAGTTGCACAATGAAGCCGTCGGCGTAGCGCCCGATGCAGCCAAGGGCCCGGGGGCCGTAGCCGGCCCCCCACATCGGCAGGTCCCAGCCTTCGGCCACCCAGGGGAAGCGGACCTGCGTGCCGTTGAGCTCGACGG
>JAPPAV010000079.1 GCA_026705345.1 Gammaproteobacteria bacterium | reverse complement strand
GAGCGAATACCGACACCGTGCATCAGCAACGTGCCGGGGCGAAAAGACTGTATCATATTTAGTCAATACAGATGAGGAGGCGTGCCCAAGGCGCGAGTAGATGACATCGAAGGGCTGCGGCGGACCCGGGATGAGATACGCCGCGAACTGGCTTCCATCGGGGACTTCCGCCCCGGCACCCTCCTTGAGATCACCCGCAAATGCGGCAAGCCGGGTTGCCGCTGTGCGAAGCCCGGGAATCCCGGTCACCGCGGTTGGGCGCTGGCGCGCAGCGTCGGCGGCAGGCGGGTGAACCGCGGGGTACCCAGGGAGGCCCTCGAACTGACCCGGGCGCAGATCGCGGAACACGCACGGTTCAAGGAACTCGCGCGGCGGCTAGTGGAGGCGAGCGAGGAATTCTGCCGGGCGCAACTCAGAGCCGGCCGTAGCGCGGGGGACTCGCAGAAGGCAGACGTTGCCGCTCGCTGACGGATGCCTTCGCATCCACCAGGCCGCCTACGCGGTGGCCGCGAACCGTGCGGGGCCGACGGCGCTACGGGCCACGTCGCGGTGGGCCCACCGGGTCCGCCACCGTTCAATCGTTGCCGGACTCACTCGCAATCGTCACCCCCCCGTACGCCACCGCCCCCCTGCGGAAGACGCGCCCAGCGACGTTGACGCGGAGCACTTCGTCGGCGAGGTAGCACCGATCGAACAGCACGATGTCGCCGGGTGAGAGGCATTCCAGGTCGGCAGCCGACACCTCGGCGGTTCCGAATTCGAACGTGACCGGGATCGGTACGACCCCGCAGTCGCGGCGCGACGTACCGCGAGCCAAGGTCTCCACCGTCGCGGCGGGCAACGGCGAGCTCAACTCCAGCACGACCGAGCAGCGGACGCCGCCCGATTCGCAGATGTCAAAAAGCAGCGCGAATGCGGGTCCGGATGCACCGGCTACGGCGTCAGCGGCCAGCACGTCTTCCAGGACGACTTCTGCATCCAGCCATTGCCGCAAGACCGCCAACGGGCCGGCCAGCGCCCCCTCGAGCACGGCGGCCTGCAGCTCCTTGTCCAGCGACTTGAACACAGGGGCCGCAACAAGGCCGCCGAGCAGCGTCTCGAGTGCAGCAGCGTCGAGCCGCGCTCGCTGCCGGCTGCCGCCAATGGATATGCCGAGCGTCAGACTCGCGTCGTAGTCGTCAACCCGCAGGCGCGGCCTAACCGTCCACGCGCCGCCAAGCACCGCGGTCTCCGTACGCGACGCAAGGGCGTTTACCGACGCGACCAGCGACTCCGCCAGTTGCGGGTAGGCCAGGCGACGCCCTTCCACGCTATTTGTCGCGGACATCGGACTCATCCGGTTCGACCTCGTCATCGGCGATGTACTGCTGACTCGACCGCCCTTCGGTATCGTCGCGGTCCGGTCCGCCGGTCGGCGGCGCAGCCACGCCGATCTGCACGCGTTCACCCGGCAGCCGCTCGGCGAGCGTCTGCTGGAGAACGGATCGGTTCTCGGCCAAGAAGCGCTGCGACTCTTCAGTCGGTGCCTCGAAGACCACGCGAAGCTCCCCTGCCTCGCGATAGATTCGGATGCTGCTGCCGTCGAGAACCGATGCGTTGAGCCCGATGCGGACCTCGTCGGTCCTGCCGGATTGCGGAACGGACACCAAGATCCGGTCGACGACTTCGCGGGCCGTCGCAGCGGCCGACTGGGTCGGGTCGCCCGCCGGGACCGCAGACGCCGGCGCGGGACGTTCGGCCGCGATGCCCGCCATATGTTCCGGCGCTAGGGCGATACTCGGCTCAACGGTGTCCGGTTCATGCACCAGGTCCTGCGGCGGCTCCTCTTCGACCCGGGCCCGGGCCGGGCGTTCGGCGATGCCTGGCGGTGGTCGCCGTTCGGGGTCCCCCCGGCCGGTACCGGGAACGGGAGCGTCTCGTTCCGACAATCCGCCGGGCGCGGCACGCCGCAGCCGCTCGCCGACCACCGGGGTGTCCCCTGGGGCGGTCGTCACGCCCCGGCTCGGTTTCCGCACGCCGGGAATCGCCCCTGGCCCGACGAACGTGCTTTCACCGGTTTCCTGCGGTGCCCCGGCCTCCACTCCGGGCGGCCTGTCGGTCGCACCGGACACGGGACGGCTCGGCGCACTGGCCAGGCCGCTCGCCAACGGCGGCGGGCTGCTGCCACCCAAGGGTGGCGCAGGGCCAGCCGCCGCCTTCCCGACTGCCGTCGCGGCGGTTCCTGTCTCCAGGCGTTCTCCATCCGAGCGAATCTCGTCGCGCAGGCCGGAAGCCGGTGGCGCCGTTCGGTGTGGACCACCTTCGGCCGCAGCAATCGGGGGACTGGCGGGCCTCCCTTCCGGACCTTCTGCAACCATGGCCCCTCGCCCATCGTTGTGTCCAACGCCGGTCGGCGCGACCCGCCCTGCTCGCCCAGACGGATCTTCCGGCGTTCTTCCCACGGCCTCTCTTGCGACGCCTCCGCGCTCTTCAGGCCGCACCACCTGTGCCTCGCGCGGCGTCGGTATGAAGGGAACAGGGTCTCTCGCCAGGCGTTCTCCGGCGACGGCCTCGCGCCCTTCGGCCGCTCCCGTGCCAGGCCCTGCCACATGCTCCGCCTGCCCGGCGCGATCGGCCGGCACCCTTTCTCCGATTGCGACGTCCGCTGCGGTGGCGTCGCGCCTTTCTTCCCCTCCCGCACCAGCACGTGCCCCGCGCTCCGCCTGCCCGGCGCGATCGGCCGGCACCCTTTCTCCGATTGCAACGTCCGCTGCGGAGGCGCCGCGCCTTTCTTCCCCTCCCGCACCAGCACGTGCCGCGCGCTCCGCCTGCCCGGCACGATCGGTCGGCACGCTTTCTCCGGGTGCAACGTCCCCTGCGGCGGCGTCGCGCCCTTCTCCCGCTCTCCCACCAGCAAGTGCCGCCCGCTCCGACTGCCCCGACGCATCGGCCGGCGGGCCATCGGTCGCCTTCGAGGTCGCAAAACGACCAAGCGAATGCTTGATCGCGCGGCGGGTTTCGGGCGCTTGTGCCTCGTTCAGTTCGTCCCCGTGGGCAAGCGCCTCGTCGAACGCTCGCTCGCTGTCCGGTGCCGCGCGCCCTTTCGGCGATGGCGCAATCGCCGGTGCCGGCCCTGCGCCGACGGGGCTTCCCGGTACGCCCTCAATTTCGCTCATCGCATCCCCACATGCCTACGCGTTTGCCGGGTGGCGACAACACACCCCTGCTCACGATCTCCCCGATACGGCATCCTCTGCCTCCTCGTCCTCGCGAGCCTGCGCGGCCCGCCGTTCCTCCGCGGCCAGTGTCTGGCCGTAGTCCTCGAACTTGGCCACCTCCCGGTTCGCCTCGAGGCGCCGCTGACGCGCCTCTGCCAGACTCGCCGCGGCGCGGTTTTCGGCCTGCACGGCTTCCGCCAACTCCTCTTCGAGTTGCAGGTGGCGCTGGCGCAACGCGCCCACGGCCTCGCGGTACTTGGCGAGCGCGTCGCGCGTCACGTTCCGACCGTGCAGCTTCGCGTAGAGCCGTTCCTTCTCGGCCGCCTGCCACCCAGCGTAGTCAGCAAGATCCCGCTGTTTCGCTTCCCGAGCGTCCTCCGCGCGTTCCGCCGCCTCTTTCGCTTCGGCGAGGGCCGCTGCGGCGCTGTCCTCGCGGCGGCGTTTGATCCGTAGCAGTTCGTCAAGCATCGCCTAGCCCTCGACCGCCTCGCGAAGGCGCTCGGTTGTCTCCCCTAGGCTAGACCGCTCGAACATGCCCTGCCGCAGTACGGCATTGATCGACTCCGCCCTGTCGATGGCCTCGTCGGCGAGCGCGTCGGCACCGCGCTTGTATTCGCCGATCCTGACCAGGAGTTCGACCTCGCGGTACTTGGCGAGCAGCTCGCGCGCGCGGCCCGCCACGCGCAGGTGTTCCGGTCCGACGATGTGATTCATCACCCTGCTCACGCTGGCGAGCACGTCGACGGCGGGATAGTGGTTCGCCTGGGCCAGCGAGCGTGACAGGATGATGTGGCCGTCGAGAATCGACCGCGTTTCGTCGGCCACGGGTTCGGTCATGTCGTCCCCCTCGACGAGGACGGTGTAGAGTGCGGTGATCGAGCCCCTGTCGGACTGGCCAGCCCGTTCCATGAGCTGCGGTAGGGCCGCGAACACGGACGGCGGGAACCCCCTTCTGGTCGGTGGTTCGCCTGCGGCCAGCCCGATCTCGCGTTGCGCTCGTGCAAAGCGCGTCACGGAGTCCATCATGAGCAGAACGCGCATGTCGCGGTCGCGGAAATACTCCGCGATCGCCGTGGCGACGTAGGCCGCTTTCAGTCGCTCCATCGCCGGCCGCTCGGATGTCGCCACGACCACGACGGACTGCTTGAGCCCCTCGGCGCCGATGTCCTGCTCGATGAATTCGCGGACCTCCCGGCCCCGCTCGCCGATCAGCGCGAGAACCTTGATGTCCGCCGCGGCATTGCGGATCAGCATCGACAGCAGCGTGCTCTTGCCACCTCCCGCAGCAGCGAATATGCCCATGCGCTGCCCCTCCCCGCAGGTAAGCAGCCCGTCCAGTACGCGCACGCCGGTGCCGAGCGGCGTGTCGATCACCTTGCGTTGCATCGGGTCCGGCGGCTCGGCAAGTACCGGGTAGTTCGCATGGCAGTCCGCCGCGCCGCCATCGAGAGGCCGTCCGAGGCCGTCGAGAACCCGGCCGAGCAGGCCGTCCCCCACCCTAACCTCGTGCCTGCGTCCGGTGGCTGCCACCGGCGTCTCGGCGGAGATCCCCACCGTCGTGCCCAATGGCGACAGCAGCACATCGCGGCCCTCGAATCCGACCACCTCCGCGAGGGTCTCCGGTTCGCGCGCACCGTTGCCCTCCAGGCGGCACAGGTCGCCGACGCCGACCCCGGCGACGGCGGCGCGGACCAGTGAACCGGTCACGCCGACCACGCGGCCCCGCCGCACGACCAGCGACACCGCGCGGGCGGCGCGTTCCATGCGGTCCATCTCGCTGTCCAGGGTCCCGCGCACGTCCACGCCGTCCTTCGCTGCGTCTTCCATCGTCGCCCCGCTCCTACAGCGCGATCCGCCCCAGGGGCTGCACCGTCACCTCCGGCGTCAATTCCTGGAACGACAGCACGGCAAGGTCGGCGATCTCGAGCTCCAGCATCTTGCGCACATAGCGGCGGATGTCCATGGCCGTGACGACCACGGGCTTGTGCTCCAAGCGACCGATGTCGCCAACCAGCGACTTCGCCTGCGCGACCAGCTGCCGCGTCGCCGACGGGTCGAGGGCGAGGTAGTTTCCGGACGCCGTCTGCCGGATGCCGCCGCGCACAAGCTCCTCGACGTCCTCGTCGAGCAGGTACGCCGACAGGACGTTCTGGTCGCTACTGTACTTGCAGCTGATGTAGCGCTTGAGATTGCCGCGGACGTATTCCGTGAGAACCACCACGTCCTTCTCCTGCTGGCCCCACTCGACCAGCGACTCGAGGATCAACCGCACGTTGCGAATCGAGATGTCCTCGCCCACCAAGCGCTTGAAGACTTCCGTCGTCTGGTTCACGGGCAGGACGCGTTGCGCCTCCTTGATGAGGTCCGGAAAGGTCTGCTCGAGCCGCCCAAACAGGTTGTAGGTCTCCTGGATGCCGATGAACTCCTCCGCGTAGCGCTTCATAACGTAGGCGAGGTGGAAGGTCAGCACGCGGTGCAGTTCCAGGTAGGACATCGATGCCTGTGCGAGCGCCTCGGCGTGGGCGCTGTCGAGCCAGACGGTTGCCACGTTCGGCAGGAACGGCTCGCCCGTTTCATGCGGAAGCCTCAAGACGTCGAGCTGGCGCGGACTGTCGGCGTAGAGCACGTGTCCGGGGCGCAGTTCGCCCCGGGCGACGGGGATCTCCTGGAGCAGGATGGCGTAGGCGTTCTCCGCGAGGTTCTCGTTGAAGCGCACATGCATCCCTGGGAACGGCACGCCGAGATCGAGGTAGAGCGCGCGGCGAACTTTCGCCGCCTCGCGGTTGAGCGCGGACATTTCGAGGTGCTCCTGAAGCGATGCGGAGATGTCCACCAGGAGCGGCGCACCGAGCGTGATCTCCTGCTCGCCGCGGAGCTCCGCCTCCACCTCCGCCTCCGAGCTGGTCTCCGCGGGCACCGGTGTCAGCACTGCCGCGACGTTGTGCTCCGCCGCCCCGGCACGCCGACGCGACGCCCGCATCAGCAGAAACCCGGAGCCACCCGTGACCGTGGCCAGGGCCAGGAAGGTCACCGTCGGGAATCCCGGGATCAGGCTGAACGCCACCATGAGCGCACCGGCCACCAGCAGTGCCTTGGGCTGGGCACCGAACTGCTCGCCGATGTCCGTGGCCAGGTTCTCCGTATCGTCGGTGCTGACCCGGGTGACGATGATCCCCGCGGTCATCGCGATCAACAGCGCCGGTATCTGTGCCACGAGGCCGTCGCCGATGGTAAGGATCGAGTAGACCTGCATCGCCTCCTCGATGCTCATGCCTCGCTGCGTCACCCCGATCACCAACCCGCCGACCAGATTGACGGCGATGATGATGAGTCCGGCGATGGCGTCACCCTTGACGAATTTCATGGCGCCGTCCATGGAGCCGTAGAGCTGGCTTTCCTTCTCCACCTTCTCGCGCCGCCGACGCGCCTCGTTCATATCGATCACGCCGGCTCGCATGTCGCCGTCGATGCTCATCTGCTTGCCCGGCATCGCATCCAGGGAGAACCGCGCGCTCACTTCGGCAACCCGCTCGGCGCCCTTGGTGATCACCAGGAACTGCACGATTGTGATGATGAGGAAGATGACCAGTCCGACCACGAGGTTGCCGGCAACGACGAAGTTGCCGAACGTGTCGATGATCGCGCCTGCATCCGCCTGCAGCAGCACCAGCCGCGTCGTGGCGATCGCCAGCGCGAGCCGGAACAGGGTGGAGAGCAACAACACCGCCGGAAACGCGAAGAACTCGCCGGCCGACGAAATGTAGACCGCCAGCATGAGCAGCACCACGGCGATGCCCATGCTGGTCCCGATCAGCACGTCAACCAGTGCCGTCGGCAACGGCAGGATCATCATGAAGATGATGGCGACCAAGAGCGATGCGAGCAGGACATCCTTGCGCTGGGTGAGCGCGTTGAGCGCGTGTTGGACGTTGTCGGGAACCATCATCGCCGATGGTCCGCGCGCGCCGCCGTCGGCCGACGGACCTCGACCAGTCTGGCACCAACCACCATTAGCCTTCCGGGCCGGTCGCGCCGCGGCACAGCAGCTCCATCGCGGCTCGGTCTGCGGCGGCGAGCGGCTCGCGCAGAACGCCGTTCGCCAGTGCGGCGGCGCGGTCCCGGTCACCCTCGAGCCAGCAGGCGTAGGCGAGCATCTTCCGGCACTGCATGTTCCCGGGCTCGATCACGCTGAGCAGGTCGAGCAACGCCGCGGCGCGCTCCGCCCGGCGTTGGCGAAGCTCGTTGTGCGCCGCCACAAGGAGCCACGAGGCGTGGTCCTCGCCAAGCGCATCGAACCCACCCTCCGCCATGTGCATCAGGCCCTGATCAACGCGCTTCGCGCTCCGTCGAGCGCTGCGAAATCGGCCTTCATGGCGAGCAGCAGCGCCCGCGCCGACTGCACGATGCGCACGGTCCGGTCCTCGTCCGCCGCGTGGTCGCGCGTCGCCGCCTCGATTTCATCGAACAGCTGCCGGTAGCGGTCCGGTACCACCACGTAGGGGTTCGCGAGGCGCGGACGTATTGCGCGTGCCATGGCCTTCTCGCTGCCGTCCAATTTGAACACCGTGTGGACGTGGGATGCGATCGCCGCCCCTGCGGGAAGGGCGACCCTGCGCCGCGGGTAGTCGGTGGGCGACGCGTCGACCGCGCGCTGATACGAGACGCCCTCGATGCCGGCAGCCAGCGCGACGGCCACCGCCTAGAGCCCCATGTCCGCATAGAGGCCGAGGATCAGTCCCAGTGCGTCGAAAAGACCACGCGACTGCGCGCGTTCGACGCGCGCCGCGAGCACGAGGACATCTGCGCCCTTCAGACCCGCCTGCAGGAAGAACGGATGGTCGTGTTCGAAGCCAGTGGCGTGCAGCAGGAGCCGGGCCTTGGCCTCCACCTCGGCGGCGGGCGCACGGCGCAGCACGGCCAGGACGATGGTCTCGCCGGTACGCTCGACGTCGATCAGGTACTTGCCATCCTCCACCGCGAGATTCAGCACGTCCCCTGTCCACGCCGCGGCGTCGGCGAATCCGAGCCCCGCGCCGAAGTCCGCCAGTGCGGCATGCCACCAGTCCGGTCCAGACTCAGTCATCGAAGTCTTCGTTCTCAATCGCGATGTCGAGTGCCTGCTGGACCGAGATCATGACGCGATCCCGCTTGGCGGCGTCGTCGCCGAACGCCTTGAGCGGCACGAAGCGGACCAGTTCCTTGAACCCCTGCAGGAGGTAGATTCCGGCCTGGTCGCCGTGTACGCCCATCTTCCCCGGCAGTCCGGCGAAGGCGTCCGCGCCCTGCCATGCCCGGTCCTGGGCGCCAAGCAGTTCGCCGAGCAACTCTCTCGGCGCACCGGCGTCGAGGTCCGCATCGAAGTTTCTCCGTACACGGCGGACGAGATCCTCGCACTGCTCATGCACTGAGTTGAGAGCCTTCAACTGGTACATGTCGTCCATGAGCTGCTTGATTCGCGGCTTCGACACGGACTGTGAGGTCGCCGCCAGATCGGCCCCGAGCGCCCGCAGCAGGAACCGCACCGCCTCGTCGAAGTCCTTGCCCGGATGGTCCGCGACGACGCGCTCGTAGGCCGCGCCGATGTCGGCGCAGTCCAGCACCACGTCGCGATAGAAATCGCGCAGTCCCTGCACGTCGCCGCCTCCGCGCCCGGCGAAGGCGCTCGCGACCGCGGAGACGTTCAGGCCCGCCTGGACCGCCGCACCGCTTTCCGCTTGCAGGTCCGCGATCGCCTCGTCGAGCGCAGCCACCAGATGCGGATCCGCTCCTTCCTCGACCGCCTGGTCGCGGGCGAAGGTGAGCGCCAGGTGCTGGTGCGTCTCGTCCCCGGAGAATTGCCGGGCACGCTCGCGCAAGCGCGCCGCGTCCGCGGCGGCCCCGTCCTCGAGGACCGACGACGCGAACTCGGCCAGCCGGGCATTGCGCTCCACGTCCGGGACGTCGCGAAGGTACTCGCGGATGCGCTCAAGGCGCGCGGACGGCGCACCGTCGCTGCTACGCAGACGGCGTTGCGAAAGCCGCTTCTCGACCACCTCGCTTTCGGCGAAGGTCAGTTCCTCGGCGGCATCCTGCAGTTCGGCGGTGGGGTCGCGGACGTGGCGGACTTGCTCGCCGCGGAACCGTCCGTCCGCGGCAGGTGCCTCCCCGGACCGGGCCGCCGGCGCGGCACCGCCGAGCGGCACGGTCGCATTGACGGTGTCGCTCACGCTGTTATGCCCCAGCGCGGTTCCGGGTCAGGCACGCGACCAGACCGCCTTGTTGGTCTGGTGGAGGCTTTCGTCCATCTGCTGGAAAATCTGCAGCATGTCCTGGGCGCCTTTCTGCATCGAGTCGGCGAATCCCTTGGTCCGGTCGAGGTAGGCGCGCTGCTCCTCCGCCCGGGCCTCGGCATCCTTGCTGGCAGCGTCCGTCTGACGCGACTCGTAGTCGAGCGCCGACTTGATCATGTCGCCGGTCGCCGTGGACAGCTTCGCGAGGCCCTCGGTCATGAGCGCAACGTTTTGCGAACGCGCCGAGAGTTGCTGCGACCGGGTGTGGTCGAGCCGCCGCGCGGCCATCTTCCGCTGCGCCGAATCCTCCTCAACCGTGTCCGCCGCCGTTTCCTCGCCCGGTGCCTCCGACGCCGGCGGCGTGGCGGTCTCGGCAGACACCGTCTCGGCAGGTGCTGCACCTGGCGCTGATGCTGCCGGCGTTTCGACCGTTGGTTCCATGGCAGCGCCGCTCGACGTCAGGCGCATCCCCTGGATGCCGCCGCCGATGCTGATCCCGGCGCTGGCGATCTGGGTGGCACCGGAGACCACGCCGCCCGCCAGCGCAAGCTTCGCGCTCTTGCGGATGTCGTCCGCCGAAGCATGCATCTCGCGCGCCACCGAGTCGATCTGGGCCACCTCCGCGTCCCGCGTCGCGCGGGCGATCTCGGAATCGATCTGCATCATCAACGCGGCAATATGCCCGAAGTCGACGCCGACATTGTCGGCAATCGACTGCATCCCTGCGCCGGCCAGCCCGTAGTCGATCGGCTGCCGGCCCGCAGGCAGCGGCGCCGCCGACTCCGGCGGCGGTGCCGCGGCCGGGACCGGGGCCGTGTCGATGGCTGGCCGGGCCGCGGCGGGCGCCACCGCACCGGGTGCGGGCGTCTCGATCATCCGACCGGGGCCGGACACTGCGTCTAGGTCGCTCATGGAAAGCTCCTCGGATTCGTGGTGGAACGGAGTGATGGTCGATGTGCGACGCCGGTGTCCCGGAGGATCGGCGTCGGGGTCCGCAGGCTTTCCACCCGGCGGACGAAGGGGATTCCGAACCGGTCGTCGTCGCGTAGACGTTCGGCGGCGGCAAGCGCGGCGGCCCGGTCCGGATAGACGCCCTCCAGCAACGCGAAACCGGCCTCGGCCGCGCCGGGCCGGGCAACCCCCATCATGTGCTGCAGCCCGTGTGCCTGCACGAAGGCGTCGAGCCTGTCGGCGCTCGACAGCGCGATGACCTGCACCGCGTAGTGACCGGCCGGATACGCGCCGACATCGATGTAGCGGGGCCCATGGAACACTTCGCGCCCCGGGCCGGAGGTGGTCGGGCGGACACCTGGCGGCTCGCGTGCAGGAACCCCCGATGACGGCTCCCCTTGGCCGGTATCGTCAACAGGCTCGGCTACCGGCGCGGGCGCCTGCGGCGTTGGAGCCGGATTCGCCGCTGCAGGCACGGGCGCCACGGCGTCCGCTCGGTCGAGGGCGTCGCCCTCGAATCCGGTGTTGATCGAGTACGAGATCCCGGCGTGCAGGATCGTCGGCGTGATCAGGAAGTAGCGCGCCACGGACTGATCCCGGTCGGCGCGTGCCGACA
Source organism: Gammaproteobacteria bacterium (assembly GCA_026705345.1). GTDB lineage: Bacteria > Pseudomonadota > Gammaproteobacteria > Pseudomonadales > Azotimanducaceae > VXYL01. The sequence continues at coordinate 23,693 of JAPPAV010000079.1, read as the reverse complement.
GCAGCCGACCGACGAGGGGAATCCGGCCGACCACGGGAATCCGCTGCCGAAAACGCGTCTGTTCCCGGACCGTGTAGCCGCCGATCAGGAGACTGCCGCCTTCGCGAACCACCGCGCGGGTCCGGATGACGTTCTGCGAGACCTCCGGAACACCGGTTACCGCCAAGTCCGCGCCCCCGCGGCTGCCGTCCTCGATATGGATCGCGAGCTGCACCAGCCGGTGATCGCCGCCGTAGACGATGTGCGGACGGATGCGCACCACCCACCCGTACGACACCGGTGCGAGGTCGACGGCTTCGGCGTCGTTGCCGCCCAAGCGTACGTAGAAGGTTCGATTGTTGCGGAACGACGCCTCGTGGTTGTCGAGCGTCGTCACCGACGGCCGCGTCAGGACGCGGCTCCGCCCGGCATTGTGCAGGGCGCGGATGCGCACCGCGATCCCCTCCACGTCGAGAACCTCCTCGTCGTAGCGGATCGTCGCGTCGGCAGCGCCCATGTCGAACTCGAACGGGCCGGAAGCGAATTCGAAGCCGAGTTCCTCGGCCGCCGACGCATCGACGTCAAGCACCGAGACGGCGATCTCGATTTGATCCACGGGACGGTCGAGTTCCGCGATCAGCCGCTCGTAGACCGGCATCCGCGCTGCCAAGTCGCGCACGACGATGGCGTTGAGCCGCGGATCGCCGAACACGAAGGCCTCGTCGCCCGCCCCCCGCGCGGCGACGACCGGGCCGATACCTGCGGAATCCGGCGCCCCAGCAGCGCCGATCAGGCCCGACCCGCGCATCTTCGACACCCCGTCCGCTGCCGATCCCGCCGCCGCGCCAGCCATGCCCGAAACGTGGCCGACGTTCATCAGCTTGGCGATCATCTCGGCAAGACCTGCAAGCCCCACCCCGTCCGTGCCCCCAGTGGATCCGTCCGCGTAGCCGTGCTCGACCTCGAAGATCCGGATCGCGAAGTCAGCTTCCCCGAGCGACGCCGTCATGTCGCCGCTCCCGGCGAGCCCCTTGGCCAGTTCCGCGGCCCACTCGACGAAGCGTGGCGGGCCGGAGAGCTGCAACGCGTTCTCGGCGGGCAGGTGGATCCAGTTCAGCGGCACGCCGCGAATGCCGGTCGTCTCGACGGCATTCTGGAAGGCGCTGCGGCGGGCGGACGGGAACGGGACCGTCTCGCTGACGGACTCGGTGCCGTCGTACAGGTAGAGCATGGTGCCGTCGTATACCCAGATCAGCCCGTAGCGCGCGTGGATCTCGGCGAGGAAACGCTCGGCGGATGCGACCGGAACCTCGCCGTCGGCGACAACGTTGACCGCGCTGCTGACGATGACCGGCACGCCCAGCGTGGTACCGAACTCGTAGAGCAGCGCGCGCAACGACTCGTTGTCCGCCACGTATCCGAACTGCTTGCCGAGCCAGTCGGTGGACGCTTGCGTGGGCCCCGGCGTCTGCGCACACACGCTCCCCCAGCACAGGGTGCCCGCGACGAGCGCAAGCACGGCCGGTCTGCTGCCAGGCATGCGCGCACAGACCTCAGCGGCACCGCCGCCGACCTCTCATCGGTGGAAATGGGACCAGGCGCTGACCAGAACGAGGCGCGCCGATTCAAGCCCCGTCTTGAGGGTGGCGAGCCGCGTGTACTCCGCCGGCGGCGCGCCGCGGCGCATCGCCGTGTCTAGCGTGGCGAGTTGCTCGTCGATGTCCGCCTCGACCGAGGACCGCAACGCACCGTCGGCGTCCTCCTTGAGGTTCACCTCGATATCCATGACGATCCGCTCTTCTTCCGAATTTGCCACTTCTGGCCTCCCCAGTTCTCTCATATGGTTGTTCTCCGCTAGACGCGCACGACGCCTGGCGCCGGCGTTTCCGGCTCATCGTCGCCGCGCGCCGCGCCCGCATCGTATTCTCTGCGCCGGATGTGCTCCGCCCACCGCTCTGCCACGTTCACGAAATCCTCGACCAGCGCCTCCAGCCGCGCCAGGCGTAGCGTCTCGAGCCGCTCCGCCCGGATCAGCACGATGCCGCCGGAACGGGGATCGAGACCAAACGTTGACCCAGCGGTGTCTTCGAACGCGTAGTTGGCACGTAGCAGCGCCGGGTACGCGAGGGCCGTGTCCGCTTCGGCAACCGTGCCGACGAGGGAGTACACGTAGAGGCTCTCGTCGTCGGCACCGAGCTCGAAGCTCACGGCAACATCGTCGAACATCATGTTGCAGCGCAACTCGGCGTCGGGCTTCAAATCGGGGATCCCGACCGCGGCGCCGAACTCGGCCAGCAGGCTCGTCATTGTAGCCAAGGACATGGTTGTGCCCCTATATCCGGATGCCACACACCGGGCGACGGACGCACCGTGTCATTTCGAGGCGCCGGCCCCGGACTCGACCGCTGCCGCCAGAACCGCAACCCGGCCCAGCACGCGCCCGTGGGCCTCCGGCGCGACAGCCTCGTCGCAGATCAGCCGCACGGCGTCTAGCGCCTTGCGCGCTCCGTCGAGGGCGCCGGTGGCCAGGTAACATTCGGCCGCGCAGAGCGGCGGCTCCGGGTTGGTGGCGTCGAGCACCGCCGCGACGGCATAGGCAGCGAGCGCCTGGTCGTGGCCGCCCGTCATGTGCAGACAGGCTCCGAGGCCCATCCAGAAGCGGCTGTCGGTGTGGTCATTCTCCGCCAGGAAGTAGAACAGCTTCGCCGCGTCGTCGTACTTGCCCTGCCGATAGGCGTTGTGTGCGAACGCGTAGACCGCCTCCATCTCGTCGTCGGTATAGCCGCGCACGTCCGCGAGCGTCGCCCCCGATCCCAGACACCGTCTAGCCAATTCCTCAACCGTGGCGAGTTGACCGTCGGTCAGCCCCTCGAGCGCGGCCGCCGCATCCGCATCGGGCCCGGACGCCGGCGGCGTCGTTGCGGTCACCATCGCGACACCAGATTCTTGAGTGTGTCGTGGCTTTTGTCTGCCATGCTGTTCGCCCCCTCGAGCGCTTCGTTCATCGAGTTCACGACACTCTTGAATCGGGTCATGAACAGGTTGTTGCCGTCGTTCTGCTGGTCGATGTAGTTGTTGACCTCCTCCTTCAGCGAATCGAGGTCGTCCCTGCGGATGCAAGTCACGCCGGCAATCTGGTGCCGACCGTGGGTGTTATCGCCGCCGGCGTGGCTGATCGTGAAGGTGCCGCCGTCGCCCTTGCCGTCCTTGTCGAAGCCGTAGTAGTCGCGAACCGACGGCGGGAGCCGGGAGACGCCGCTGCCGTAGTAGACCACCCGATTCTTGTACTCGCTCGGCGTGCAGCCGACGTCCTGCTTGAGGAAGCGGACCATGTCCGGCGTCACCGGCATCCGCCCGTGGAAGCTCTTTGCCTCGTCGCTGAATTTTCCGAGGCCGATCAGGTCGGTCAGGAACTGGCGCGCCGCCTTGATTCGGTCGAGGTGCTGCTGGGCCATCTCGGTACGATCGGCGCCGACCTTCTTCATCACCGCGGTGCGGTGCAGCATGACCAACTCCGCCGCGTCCGCCGGGGACAGTGTTACGCCGCCGACCGTGACCATTCCTTCCTCTTCGACGGCGGGACCCCCGTGTGCCATGGCACCGGGCGCGACGCCCGCTGTCGGGCCTATCTCGCCCATTCCTCTCCTCCTCGCGACGTTATCGCCGGCGACCGCATCAGATGGTCCGCCGGATGTGCATCTCGGTCTCGCGCGACTCGTCGATGGTGCCGATCACCATGGTCGCCGCGTTCTGCATTTCCTCGATCAGCTTGCGGATGCGCCGCAGGTCCTCGAGGGTGACCTCCTGCATCTCGGCGAGCTCCGCCTTTTCGTCCTGGGTATCGGCCCGCGCCGTCGCGGCTTGGTAGCGATAGTCCGACGTCGCCACCTGCGCCGAGCCGCCGCCCGCCTGGGGCACCGCTTGGGCGATCGTCGCCGCGGACCGGACCCGGTTGGCTACCTGTACCAACCGGCCCGATCGCTGCGTGGTCGACGCGACGGTGTCCGTCGCCGTCGACGTCTCTTCGCCGACCCCGGCCGCCGACTCCGCCGTCGTCCCGCCGGCCTCGGCACCCGCCACAGACGCGTCCGTCGTGGCCTCTACGCTCGCCGCCGCGACCTCGCCCGCCGCGGCACCCGCTTCGGCGCCGGTGGTTCCGACCTCGGCCCCCGCGGCACCGGCCTCGGCGCCGGCCGCCGCGACGTTCGCCACGCCCGACGCCACGCCGCCGGCCGCCGCACCACCGCTTAGGATGCAGGCCCCGATGTTCACCACCAGCATGGCCGCCGCGAGGCCGATCTGCACCCCCATGGCGCCTTTCTCGTCGAGGTTCATCGCTTTGACGGCCTTGTCGGTGGCACCCGTCTGTTGGCAGATCATGAGCGCCGTCATCGCGGTCGCGGCAACCGCCAAGGGCACGGCGGCAGCCCCGCCGGAAACCACCGCGACCACACCCACAGCTATCCACGCGAGGCCGACGCCGATCCAGCCGAACGCCATGCCGACCTTGGCACCGACACCCCCCTTGTGCTCGGCCTCGTGCATCTTCTTGATCTTGTCCATGATCTCTTCGTGTTTCTTCTGGCGCGCGGTCTGCTTGTCGTCGATCCGCGTCTCCGCCGTCTTGATCTGGTCCTGGCCCTGCTTTTCCTGGACGGCGTACAGAAGCGTCATCATGACGTCGGCATCCATGTTCCGCGGCAATGCGAGGACCGGTACCGACGCGCTGCCGACCCCGGTCGTGAACGTCAGCATTTCTTCGCCTTGGCCCTGCCCCGGAACCACCGCCACCTCCGCGCCGACGCGTCCGACCGGCGCCTGCCCAGCGCGCTCGTTCGGCACCGGCACGGTATTCGCGCCCGGGCCTATGCTATCCACCATGCTCTCGTCTCCCTCTGTTGCTCTTGCGTTTTTTTTCGGTCGTGCATGTGCTTGCTCTTGGCCGTGGCCCTCGCGTTTGCCCGACTAGGCCTGGTCGCCCGTGGTCACGCGTTCCAAGCGTGTCGCGAGGACGCGGACCTTCGCGGCGGACGCGCTGTCCAAGTCGGCCGCGGCAAGCGGCAGGAGCGCGGTCGCAGCCGCCTCGAACGCTGCCGCAGCGAGCAGGCACTCCACCAGGTGCAACTGCAGCGCGACGTCGAGTCCGTCATGCTGCCCGACGGCGAAAGCGAGCGCTTCGGCCGCGCCCGCGTAGTCGCCAAGCGCCTGCCGGCACAGCCCGAGGGCCTGCCAGTTGCGCGGGTCCGCGTGGTCGTACAGACAAAGCGCTTCGAAGCTCGGCAGCGCCTCGCGGTGATGGCCGTTGGCGTACAGCTCGCGGCCGACGCCGTAGATGCTGTCGAGGGCCGCGTCCGGAATGCCCCGGGCAGCCGCCAGGGTCGGCTTGCCGTCCAGCAGGTGCATCAGTCCCTCGACGGCGGTCGCCATCGTTGCCACCGGTTCCGCGCCGGACGGCGTCTGCGCCGCACTTGTGGATGATTCGTCCACTACGCCCTTCCCCACCACGTTTCGTCTGCCACACCGCGACGGCGTGCACTGTCCTCTGCACACTCTAACGCGCCATGTTGCTGGTGATAGTCTGCATGAGTTGCTTGAGATCCTGCAACAACCCGTCTGCCGCGGCCAACGCCTCCTGGGATTTGTTCACCGTGGTCTTGAGGTCGAGCATCTTGAGCTCGTTGGTGCTGCTCAGCTGATCCACGCGGCTGGTGAACTTGCTCTCCAGGCTGTCGAGCTTCGCGCCGTCCGGCGGATCCCCGATGCTGTCCGTGTCCACGCCGTTGTCCGTCATCCATTTGGTGAGCGAAGCGCTGGCTGCCGTTGTCGGTTTCTTGAAGGCTTGGCCCGAGGCGTGCGACTGGCGTACGGCGTTGAGCCAGTCGTTGGTCTCGTTGATCTGGTTGACCTGGTCCTGCATCGCCTGCGTCTTCTGCGCGGTGCTGTCGCTCAGCGCCAGGTAGCGGTTCTGCAGCACGACGCAGACCGCCTCGAGCGGCGACAGCGTCGTGGGCTTGCCGTCGACCATCATCTCGAAGTGGTGATCGCCGGCCACGTAGTGGACCTGGTGGTCGTCGGCGACCGCCGACGCGCGGCCGTCGCCGGAGGCCGCGGGCCACGCCTGGCTGCCGCCCGTGGCCGGTACCGATGGAACGTCCGGCATCTCGCCTCCTCGTCAAATCCTTGTCATGCGCCGCGATCTGCGGTGCGGCTTGCGAACACTGGACCGACCCGCACCGGCAAGCAGGGCTGCGGCCGAGTCGGCCATCTCCCGGTCGAGCCGCGCGAGATCCTCCTCGACCATGGCCCGCAATGCCGGCGAGCACCTGTCGCTGCGCACCAGTTCGCCAAGGACGGTTTCGTCCTCGATGCCAATCTCCTGAAACATGCGCGCCATCCGTGCAGACGTGTCGCGTGCGTCGGCGATGGTGGATTCCATCTCACCGATCAGCCCGTTGATGCGCGCCTGTCGGGTTTCGTCTTCGGTCATTGAGAGCTCCTCTCGGCTTGTCCGACTTGCCCGATTCCTCGGACTCGTCGCGATCGGACGCCGGATCGCATGAGTCACACCACGACATCTCGCAGGCGAACCCGTTCCAACGACCAATCGGTGCGTCAAGCATATCGTTTTGCGGCGAAGGCGCAAACAGGAAACGGGCAGCCGCGCGGCAGTGTACACGTCGCGGGGGCCAATCGTTGACATTCTGTGCATGCCCCTCGACACTACTCCGCACTTGTGCCTCGGGGCGTCCGTCCATGCAGTCCGACGGACCGCGCCACGGTGCAATACCCGAACTGCTCCGCGACTCAAGGAGATAGTGGCGTTGACTGAAGCCGAACCCGGCCGCGAAGATCCGGCGCGTGACGTCCCCGCAGCGGGTGTTGCGGAAACGACCCCGACACTCGATGTGGACACGCTCCCCGTCACGCTCGTCTTCGTGGCCGGCGAGACCGAGGTGCCGCTTCGCCGCCTTCACGACCTGGCGCCGGGCTACGTGTTCGACCTGCGCGAGCCCGTCGACGGCCATGTCGAGGTCCGCGCCAACGGACGGCCCGTCGCGCGCGGCGAACTCGTCGAGATCGCCGGCCGGGTCGGGGTGCGCATCCTCGAGTGCCACCTGCCGCGCGCCGTCTGAGCACAATCCGCTCGGGCAACCGCCACGACGCGTCTAGCCAAGGACCATGGACAGCCTGCCCGATCCCGTCACGCTCATCGTGATCCTGGGCGCGCTCAGCATGTTGCCCTTCCTGGTCGTGATGGGCACGTGCTACGTCAAGCTCGTCATCGTCTTCGCGCTGGTCCGCAACGCGCTCGGCATCCAGTCCATTCCGCCCAACATCGCCCTGCACGGGCTGGCTCTCGTCCTGACGCTCTACATCATGATGCCGGTCGGCGTGGAGAGCTACGACAACCTCGTCGGCCAGGATTTCACACTCGACAGCCCGGCGTCGCTCGAGGCCGCCGCCGCCGTCGCCGTCGTCCCCTACCGCAAGTTCCTCGCGAGGCACGCGAGCGAAAGCCAGCTCGACTTCTTCGTCGACACAGCCGCCTCGATCTGGGGCGACGACTACACTCACGAGCTCACCCGCGACAACCTGTTCATCCTCATCCCGGCGTTCGTGGTCGGGGAACTCACCAACGCCTTCAAGATCGGATTCCTCATCTACCTGCCGTTCATCGTCGTCGACCTGGTCGTGTCCAACATCCTGCTGGCAATGGGGATGATGATGATCTCGCCCATGACCATCTCCCTGCCGTTCAAGCTGCTCCTGTTCGTATTCCTCGACGGCTGGACCCGCCTCGTCCAGGGTCTCGTCCTCTCCTACCAGTGATGCCGCGCCATGACCGAGGTTGAAATCATCAGCCATGCCGCAAACGCGCTCTTGCTCGTGCTCGTCCTTTCGCTGCCGCCGATCCTCGTCGCGGCGCTTGTCGGCGTGGTCGTCGGAATCGTTCAGGCGTTGACGCAAATCCAGGAGCAGACGATCTCCTTCGCGTTCAAGCTGGCCGCCATCATTCTCGTTATCTTCGCGATCATGGGTTGGCTCGGGACGGAACTGCTCGGCTACGCCGCCGACTCGTTCGACCGCGTGCAGCGCGTACGCTAGCGCCGGCGACGATGCCTGGCCAGCTCTGGACCATGAAGGTGCTCGCCGGCGTGCATGCCGGCGCGGAAGTCACCCTCCCCGACGAAGATGTCGTGGTCGGCCGCGACGACGACTGCGATTTCGTCTTCGAGGACGCGGGCCTCGCGGCCCGCCAGTTCGCCCTGCGCGCCGGCGACGCCGGCGTCACGCTCACACCCCTGGACGTCGGCAGCCCGATCCTCGTCGACGGCCGCCGCGTCGAGGCGAGCATGGACGTTCCGCCCTACCAGGCGGTGTCGTGCGGAAGTCTCGCGCTGGCCTTCGGTGTTGCCGGCGAACCGTGGCCGGAGGTCGATCTTGCGGCTGCCGCGCCGGCAGAGGCCGAACCGAAGGCACCCGAGGAACCGGACCAAGAAGAGGTTCCCACCGAAGCATCTGGGGCACCGCCGAACGAAGACACCGCGGCCCCGGCCCCGCAGCGCCGGTCGCGGGTGGTACTTGCCGTGGCCGCGCCAGCGGCCGTGGCATTGATCGCGGCTGCCGCCTGGCTCCTGATTCCCCGCCAGGTCGAACGCCATCACGACAGCGCGGCGGACGCCGCTCGGGCGATCAACGAGGTCGCGACGCGGCACGGCGCCGCCGTCACCGTCGATACCGCCGACGACGGCACGATCACCGTGTCGGGCCACGCCCCGAACGACCGCGCCCGGGCGGGCCTGCTGCGCGATCTGGCCGACGCCGGTCATCCGGCGGTCGTGCGCATCCTTTCCACCGAGCAGCTCGCGGCGTACGCGAGGTCGGTGCTCGAGGCCGTGCTCGACCCCGACGCGCACGATGCGGTGGAGGTCTCGCCGATCGAGGGCGCCCCGGGAAAGCTCAAGGTCTCCGGCTACGTCGCGGACGAAGCCCGCCTCGCGCGGGCGCGGCACCTGCTCGAACGCGACGTCAAGGAAGCCGAGGGCTTCACGTATGCCGTGCAGACGAGGGCAATGCGCACGGCGATCCTGCGCAAACGCCTCGACGCGCTTGCCACCGGCGGACGGCTTCACATCCAGAGCTTCCCCGACCGTACCGGCCTGTTCGGCCCGATCGACTCGTCGGCGGAACTCTCCCGGATCAAAGCACTCGCCGATGCGTTCAACGCGGAGTTCGACGGCAGGCCGAAACTCGAACTCAAGGGGTCAGACGTGCTCCTCGGCGAGTCCACGGTCAAGATCGCCGTCCGTGCCGTCGTGCTCGGCGACAACGCGCACGTCGTGCTTCACGACGGCACCAGCGCCGGCGTCGGGGCCAAGGTCGGCAGCGAGCACGTGATCGACGAAATCACGCCGCGCTACATGATCCTGCGCCGTTCGGAGACCCGCCTGTCCGACGCGGGACGGGGGCCGGACAGCGACTACTTCATCTTCGAGGATCCCTAGCGGGGCTATGCCGGACCGAGGAAGGCGCCCCGGCGTTGTCGGAAGGACCGCAGGGACGCCGTTGCGGCGGCCGTGTCGTCAGAGACTCCGGACGAGCCGCAGCACCTCGGCAACCGGGCCGATCAGATCGCTCGGGATGTAGGCGTTGACCCGGCCGTCCCACAGGAGCGCGCGGGCGAGCGGCACGTTCTCCATCACCGGCACGCCCTCACGCTCGGCGGTGGCCACAACGCGCTGCGCGTTCAACCCTTGTTCCATCAGCGTCACCACCGGCAGCGGCGTCCGTTCCCGCTCGTAGAAGAGGCCCACGGCGACATGCACGGGGTTCACGACCACCACGCTCGACCGCCGCACGTTCGCCGTCTCCTGTGAGTTGACGATCTCCATGAACAGGCTCCGCCGGCGCGACTTCATTTCCGGGTTGCCCTCCGACTCCTTGTATTCTCGTTTGACCTCGTCCTTCGACATCCGCAGGCCCTTGATGTAGGAGAACTTCTGGAACGCATAGTCCAGAACTGCCAGCACGATGAAGGCGAACGACACGTACACCGCCAGTTCCCCGAACAAGGCGCCGAGCACCGGCAACAGGCACTGCGGGCCGCAGTGCACGATGGCAATCAGGTTCGGCATGCCGGTCCAAACGACGTGGGTGACGGCACCGCCGAGCACGGCGATCTTGACCAGTGACTTCAGGAGCTCCACGAGGTTCTTCTTCGAGAAGATGTTCTTGACCGCCTTGCCCGGGTTGAGCCGGTTCAGGTTGGGCTTAACGGACTCCCCGGAAAACAGCGCCCCCACCTGGGCGAAGTTGGCGAACACGCTCGTCGCCAACGCGATCCCGAGCGGCGGCGCGATCAGCGAGATTGCCAAGGTGAACGCCTTGCCCACCATGTCGTCGAACGCTTTCTCGAAGGTCACGCGCTCGAGCCACACCGGCGTGTCGAAGAGGTCGCGGAAAAGGCCGAGGTAGTAGTCGTGCCCGATCGAAAGGAACGCAAGCAGCGACACGATGACCGCCGCGCTAACTACCTCCTTGCTCTTTGCCACCTGGCCCTTCCGGCGTGCGTCGCGCAGGCGCTTCGGCGTCGGCGGCTCGGTCTTGTCTCCGGACGATTCGCTCAACCGAAGAGCTCCGTGAGTAGTCCCGGCGTATCGATCTCGCGAAGCATGTCACCGAAAAACACCACCAGCACGCCCCAGAAGAGCACCAGCATCAGGCAAGCTACGCCGCTCTTTACCGGCATGGACAGGAAGAAGACATTGAGCTGCGGCGCGAAGCGGCTGATGAAACCCAAGCCCAATTCGGCGAGGAACATCGCGATCACCACGGGGCCGCCGACCAGCACCGCCATCTCCGCGACTAGCACGAACTGGGCAACGACAAACCGCACGACGTGACCGTCCACCGTCGGCCAGAAGGCGGTCGCTGGCCACATCGCGTAGCTCTCGTAGATCCCGCCCAGAAAGGCGTTGAAAAGGCCCGTGCAGAAAAACACGGCGACCAGGGTCTGAGTCATGAATAGGCCGAAGGGCGACGACTGCTCGCCGACGAACGGGTCCATGGCGCTCGCCATCGTCGCCCCGCGCTGGTTGTCGATGAAGTTCCCGACCGCCTGTATGCACCAGAACACGACCATCGCCACGGTGCCGATCAGCATCCCCACGATGAACTCCTTGCCCGCCGCCCCCGCGAACGCGAGGCCGGACAGTTCCGCGTCGGCAATCTGCTCGAACACGACGGGGTACACGAGCAACGCAAGGGCCGCGGCGACGCCGTTGCGCGTCAGCGCGCCGCCCAGGACGTTGGCCCCTAGGAACGAGAGCGCCGTCATGGCGCCCACCATGCGCGGCATCGCGAGCGCCATGGTGTAGGTGATCTCCTTGACCAAGACGGCTAGGGCTTCCATCGCTCCTGCGGCAGCGACACCGCGCCCCCGTCGCCCGTCACGGCCGCAGGGCCTGCCTCGCAAAGCGTTCCGCCAAGTCGGCTTCCGGGGCCCGCGCTTGGGCGACGGCTCGCTGGTATCCCTCGTGGGCGTTGACGTGCTCCTCGATCAGCGTCTCGAGCTCCCGGACGGAGAGGTCCGCCAAGGCGCAGCGCGCGAACACCACGGCGCCACCGTCCGCGTCCACCGCCGGCGTACAGCGGCTTCCCTTCATCCGCTTGAGTGCCGCGTTGAGGAGTCGGCGGAGCCATGCCGCCGCCGTTTGATCGTCGGGTATGCGACCGAGCGGCGAAACCAGACACAACTGCCCGAACCGCTCGAAGCACGCCACGTGCACATCGTCGTCCGCGACGACGTGGAACCGGCCGTCGGCGTCGGGCCGCGGGGCCTCCATCGCGTTGCGGCGCGCGAGTTCGTCCAACAGCAAGGCCAAGTTCGCCACCGGCCCTACTCCGCCGCAGACCGCTCGAGCGCAACTCGCAGGGCCTCGAGCTGCGCGGCGATGCCGGTGTTCACGAACCCGCGCGGCGTTTCCATGCGGCAGCCGTCGTCCTCGACGTCGGCATCGGCAAGTACGTCGATCAGCTCGACGCCGAATTCCGCCTGCAAGGCGCGGGCACCATTTCGAACCGCAGGAAGCCGACTCGGCGACACGCGTAGCCGTACCCTCGATTCGCCCTCCGCCTCGCGCACGAGCTGGCGGACCAGGCGCAGCACGAGTTCCTCGTCGTCGAACTCACCCAGGATACGGCGGACCACGCCGAGCACGATGCCGGCCAGCCGTCCCTGGACGTCCTCGATGTAGCCGTGCGCCGCCGCCAATGTCTCAGCCATCAGCGCCGCGGCGGCCCGCCGGCCTTCGTCCTCGCCCGCCTCGCGACCTCGAGCCGCTGCGGCATCGGCGGCCCGACGACCCTCCGCCTCGGCTTCGGCCAGTAAGCGTTCCGCGGCGACGATGCACTGGTGCACATCGGCCTTGACGAGGTTGCCGAGCGGCGAGACGCCCGCGTCGTCGAGCTTCCTGATCGCGAGTCGGGTCACGGCGCGGCGGCCTGACCATCAAGCAGATCGAAGAGGCGTTGGAACCGGGCTGGCTCGCCCGCCAGCGGTACCCAATGGCGGTCCACGGACTCCCTCGTCAGCATCAGCTGAATCCGACGCGTGAAACCCGCGGACGTACCTTGCAGCGCCGCAGCCAAGCTGCCAACGCCCAGACGCCAGGACGCCTCCGCGGTTCCGGCGAGGTCGTTTTCGCCGAGATCCGCAGATGTTGGCGTTAGCCGGGCCTGGTGAAGGAGCAGGCGCCCGCGACGGAGCGCGAACGCGTAGTCGTCGTCGCCTATCGCTGCCTTGACGAGGCGACGATCCGCGCCGCGTAGGATCTGCGCGATGCGCCCGGACAGCAGGGTGACGCCCGCGAGCACGACCAGCCTCTCGAGGCGTCCGGCCCCGAGGCAAAGCAGGCGTGCTTCGAGCGACTCCGCGTCGACGGGGCCAACGTCGCCGAGCTCTAGCGTCCGAACAACGAAGCGGGACAGCCAGCCCGCGCTTCGCGGGTTCGCCCGCAGTCGTTCGAACAGTGACTGCGGTAGCCAATCGTCCCGCCACCAGCTTGGGTCCATGTACGTCGTTGGCAAACAGGCGAAGGCGACCGCGGCCTGTGCCGGGAGGCGCGGTGCGGTGCCGTTCCCACTCACCGTCCGACTTCCGGATGCCGCATGGGCGCCGTACCGGCGTCGATGCAGGTCGCCATCGCCGCTAGTCGGCACGAAGCCTGGCCGCCAGGTAGACATTGCCACCGATGGAGAGCAACAAAGCCCCGCCGAGCCCGGCGAACAGGAAGTAGAACACCCTCACGGACCGCGCGGTCATCTCGACCGAAAGCACGGAACGCAGCGGTTCGTCGTTGCCAAGGCGGATCACGTCGGCCTGCGCGGCGGGAAACAGCGCGACGTTCACCGCATCGTAGTCGAGGCTGTCGATCCCGCTCGCGACGATGGATTTGATCTGCGGAATGTGCTCGTCGAGGTCGTAGTTCGGATTGTGCTTGATGAACACCGCGGAGGACGCGACCGTCTCTTCGTCGTCCTCGTTCGGAATCACGAGATGAACGCGCGCGGTCATCACCCCGTCGACGCGGGATAGCGTGTCCGCCAGTTCCTGCGACAGCCCGTAGATGTACCGCGTGCGGTCTTCGTAGGGGGTCGCGATGAGCTTGTCCGCGTTGAACAGGTCCGCGATCGTCGAGAACTTGTCCTTCGGGTAGCCGTTCTTGCGGAGCAGCTCCATCGCGGCGGGGATCTTGTCGGTGTCTACGAAGAGGCTCACCTTGTTGTCCTTGGCAGGGCGTTTCTCGCTGCGGACGTCGTGCTGCAGCAGCAGGGCGAGCATTTCGTTGCCCTCCTGCTCGTCGAGTTGCGAGTACAACTCGGTCATGTTGCAGCCGGTGACCGCGAGCGCCACCGCCAACACCGTTCCGCGCAGGCACCGCCGTAGAAGCCGAGGTCGCACGGCTACTGCGACTTCAGCAAGGTGTCCATGCCCTGCGAACTCTTTTGCACGACATCCGCCGCGAGACCGACCTCCGCCTTGAGTTCCGCCACGCGCAACTGCACATGAAGGCTGTCCATCGGATCGCCGATGTCGATCCCGGGCCTCGCGGTGACGGGTGCGACGGCTCCCGCGTTTCCGGTCGGGGCGGTTCCCATGGCCGCCAGAATGCGGTCGCCGACGGTGGCTTCAGCGGGTTCAACCGCTTGAGCGGTCGGTTGGGTCTCCTGGGTGGTGACCGGCGCGGCCGATGCATCGGGCGTGCCCATCGCGTCTGGCGCGCCCGCTGCGGGTGGTGTGCCGGCTGCGGCTCCCTGCGCCGCCGGTGTGTCCATCAGACGCTCGAAGGTACCCGCACCGCTCGGATCGGGCTTGCCAGCAACCTCGGCTTCCTCCGCCACCTGCGACTCCAGGCGGTCGACGAAGCGCTGTTGCAGTTGTGACAGGTCTATGGCGATGGCTGCGTCCTCCCGGGGTCCGTACCCCGCCGCCGCACGCTCAGCGTCGGCGGATCTCGTTGTCCAGCAGCGACTTGGCGAGCCTGGTTGCGTCCGCGTCGCCCGCGTCGGCGACGACGGCGTCCGCAACACCTTCGGCCTCGCTGGCACGGTCGGCCATTACCAGGAACAGTCCCAGGAAGGCTCGCGCCAGCAGATCGCCGGACGCGGCAGAGACGCCGTGTTTCGCCATGAAAGTACACGCCGCACCCGGGTCGTCGTCGGCGTTGGCGTAGACCATCGCCATGCCGATGATCCATGCCGCGCTGTCCGGCGCGGCGATCCGGACGGCCTCGAATATGTTCAGCGACGCCTCGCGCATGGACGGCAGCCTGCACGCCATCAGCCCCAGACCCACGCACTGGCGCAGGACGTCTTTCGGTATTTCCATTATTGCTCCCCAACCCCGTGCGCAAGATGCGACGGGTTTCGTCGGCGCCCCAAGGCGCCTCGGCCGCGACGGCCTAGACCTTTTGGATGATCTGCTGCTGGACCTCGCTCAGGTCCTTGACGAGTGCCGACATCAGCGACATTTCCGCCTTGTACTTCGAGACCTCCATTTCCAGCTTGAACGCCGCCATCGGGTCGTTCGGGTCGTAGTTGTCCACCAAGTCGCCAATGTGATCCTTTTCCGTAGCGAGATTCGCCCCGATGCTATTGGCGACCCCGCCGATCGAAAAGTCCGAACCAGCCATTCTTCACCCTCCCGGTTGCTCTATTGTGTTGTTCGCTACTGCGTGTGTTCATCCAGTCGCGGTCTGCCGACCGCGGCTGGCCGCGCACGACAGCCGTCGGTCTACACCGTGCCCTCCGTACGCACGTGGTCAGCGATCAACGCCCGCGCCTGAACTTTGACTTCAGCATACGCAAGGAGCCGGTCCGCTTCAACGATCGACTGTCTGACCGCCTCGAGCATGCGTGTCGAGACCATCAACTCCTCGCCGTGGCGAATCTTCCGCCGCTGGCCGGCGTGCTTGAGCGCCTCGCCGTACCAGCGCCCTACCCTGTTATCCATGACCCAGGCCGCAGTGTGCTCGTTGGCGCGCTTTGCGAGCGCAGTGCGGTCCGCGACTGTGCCCGACTTCACTAGCTGGCGCAACGCCGAGGAGACCTTCCCGGGAAGTTTCGCGCTTCGGAGTTCTTGTAGCAGTTCGCCGCGGCTGACCGGTGTGGTACGAACCGGAGCCGCCGCCGGGGCCGTCGGCGAGGCCGTCGCTGGGGCCGCCGTCGCGGTCGGCGACGTAGCGGCCGCGTTCGCGTTTGATCGATCCGGGGGGCGCTGTCGCGGGAGCCCCGGCGATTGAATTGGCACGGTCGCGCCGCGTTCTTCGCCGGACCCGCCCCCGGCTTTGGCACGTTCCGGTACTTGTGCCACGGCGCGTACCTCGGCGGCGGCCTCCGCACGCGCCGCCCGTTCCGCGAGGAACGCATCGACGATGCCATGGGTAATCGTCGAGGCCTCGTCGAAACCGACCTTGCGCCGGCCATCGCCACCCGCCTGGTGGATCGCGTGGTCGATCCGGTTCCCAAGGGCTCGACCCTCATCCTCGCTCGGCCCCTCGGCCGACTGCTCGCGCAGCCGCTGTTCCACGCCCCGCGTTGCCATCCACGCCGCCGTCGTTCGGTTGTCGCGCATCGCCGGCGTAGAGCGTCCGTCGAGATCCTCGATCACCTCCGCGATCCGCCTAGTCGTCAGCGGCTTGCCGCCGAGCAGGTCGACGGTGAGCAATGCCTCGGCCCGGCTGACGTCGCCGCTGTCGTAGACGGGCGATTGCGCGATGGCACGCAGGAAGCGGTTGTGCGGCACGGTGCGCTCCGTCTCTGCCAGCGGATTGGGCGAGATCCGGCTGCGGACCCAATCGACGGCCCGATTCATGAAATTCTGCCGGCGCACCCTGAGCTCGTCGCTCTTGGTGTCGAGCAGAACGCGACCGTCGCGAATTTGTCCAAGGCTGCGAAACGCGGCAAGGCTCATGTCATAAAGGTCGGGCAGCACGCAGCGCGCCGCCCATCAAGTAAGTCCAGGCGGCAGACTATAGTGACGGCAACGGACTCGGTCAACGCCGCGTCCCCGGCCGCAGTCCACCAGACCAACCGTCACAGCGACCGGCCGTTCCTTTGGCTTTTCGAGACGCCCATCTCGCTCCTCAAGGCCGCAATGGACCGCAGGAAAGCGCCACGCCAAAACAGAAAGCCGGTTCGGCCATGGCGTTTTTGCACTGTTGACCGACACTAGGCCGGTTCGGTGTTGAAGGTCGGGGAAACGCCCAGCACTTCCACCGACGGGCGCGTCTATGCCTGTACACTAGGCTCCTCAACACCCCGCATAAGCCGCCTGCGGATAGGAGACCCACGGACAATGGACGACGACGTATCGCCCGGACCCGGAACCGGACAGGGTGCGCCCCAGCCGGATCCTTTGGTTCTCGACGCGGAACCGTTTCCGCCCTGGTTGCGCGAGCACAAAGTCGAGATTCCGGATCCGGTGCCGGGATACGTCCGCCGGGCCGAACTCGAAGAGCGCTGCATGCCCACGGGCCGCGAACTCACCGTCCTCCAAGCGCCCGGGGGATTCGGCAAGACGGCACTGCTCGCCGCCTGCTGTCGGCGGCTACGCGACGCCGATGTCCCGGTCGCCTGGCTGGAACTGGGCGATGCCGATGACCCCGCGGCGCTCGCCATGTACCTGGCGCTATCCTTCGAGCGCGCCGGCATCGCAACCTTCGACGCTGTCACCGATGTCGCAGCGTCCCCCGGGGAGCGCGAGTCCGACACGCAGGCCCAGTACCGAGCTAACCTGCTCATCCGGGCCATCCGCCACGTCCAAGCACCCTGCATACTCGCGCTGGACGAGGTCGAGCACCTGCGAAATCCCGACGCGGTGGCACTCCTCAACGCATTCCTCGAGGCGGCACCACGCCGGCTGTCCATAGCGCTCGCCTTCCGCGAACGCCCGCCGGGCCTCGACATCGCCACGCGTCTGCTCGACGGTCGCGGCGGGACACTCACGGTCGAGGACCTGTGCTTTTCCCGCGCCGACGTCGGCCGGTTCTTCGGCAGCCGCCTGTCACGCCGCGAACTGGCGTCCATCGCGGATTACTCGGCGGGCTGGCCGATTGCGCTGACCATCCACCGCAATGCCCTAGGTGCGGGTGCCCCGCCAAGCGATCCCGTCACCGACGATGCCGCCGCCGCGTGGATCGACGCTCGCTTGTTGCGCGGTCTCGACGACGACGACCGCGAGTTCCTGCTGGACATTTCACTGTTCGACTGGATCGACCCGGAGCTAATCGATGAAGCCACCGGGCGCGCCAACTCGCGGCGCCGAATCCGCACCATGGCGCCGCTCGCCGGCCTGCTGCGGACGGCTGGCGGCACGAACGCAGCGCAGCTTCACCCTCTCATCCGTGACCACTGCGCCGAACGCCGCTTCCGCGAGAATCCGCAACGCTACCGCGCCGTCCACGCCGCGATCGCCCGGGGCCTCTCGCGCCGTGACCATGTCGTCGAGGCACTGCGCCACGCCGCTGAGGCGGGCGATCCCGAACTGCTTGCCGACGTCGCTGCCAGCGCAGACCCCGTCGCCCTGTGGATCGGCCGCGGTTTCGACGCCCTGCAGGTCATGGACAACTATCTGACCGCTGACCTCGTTGCCGCACACCCGCGCCTTGCCCTCGTGCGCTGCCTCGTCCGCGCCCTATCCGGCGATATGGAGGGAGCTCGCCGGGTCTACCAAGCCGCCGCCCCAGGTGATGGTTTCCGCAACGCCGACGTTCGCTCCATGGACCGTAACCACCTCCTGATCCTCGGTATTCTCCACGTCCTCGGTTGTTCGCCGCTGGAGCACTTCAGCGAACTCGTCGACGTTGGTTCGGCGCTCGTGGCGGAGCCGGACCTCGACCCCATGGTGCGCGGCATGCTGCGCCAAGGGATGTGCCTTTCGCTCACCGACATGGCTGAGTTCGACCGCGCCACCACCGAGGCGGAGTACGCCCGCGCCGACCTGGGCCACCACACCCAGTACCTTTCGCCGCATCTCGACCTCCAACTCGGGATCGCCGCGATGGCCCAAGGTCGCACAGCGGATGCCTCCGGCCGTTATCAAGCTGCGCTCGCGCTCGCGCGCGAGGCGCACCTTGGGGACACCGGCACGGTCATGTTCGGCGAAATACTCGCAGCCGAACTCGAACTCGAGCGCAACGTGAGCGCGCGCCCGCTCGCCTCGCCAACCGTCTCCACTCGCCTGCTCAGCGAGTCCGGCGCATCGCACGACATATACGCCGCCAACGTCGGTGTCGCCGCCGAATTCGCGATCGCCAGCGGTGCGCCCGATCGAGCGCTGGCAACCGTCCTCAGCGCCCGCGACTTCGCCCGCCGCACCGAACGCACGGCACTCGCCACTTTGCTATCCGCGATGCGGGTCTCGATCCTCGTAATCGCCGGCCGCGTGGAAGATGCGCGACGCGCCTGGCATGGCGACGACTTGCCGGGTCGCGACGACGCCTGCCTCGACTTCGCCGTCTACCGCTGGCGGGAGGTCGAAGCGATGGCATGCGCGCGTCTGCGCCTTTTGATCGCCTGTGCCGACTTCAAGGCGGCGCGCGACCTCGCCCACCGCCTAGACGAGGCAACCGCATCGCGCCGCCTTGTACGAACACGGATGCGTGCGCTTGCGCTATCGATGCGCCTCGAATCCCACGCCGGTTGTCCGGACCGCGCAGCAGCGCACCTCCAAGCCTACCTCGGCCTCTTCCGGCACGCCGACTATGCCCGCCCGCTCGCCCGCGAACGCGAGGTAGCCGCCCCCCTGCTCGCACACGTCGCGGAACATTCGGAGAAAAAGACCATCGCCAGTGCCGCCCGCGCCCTCGGCGGCGCGCTCGCTGCCCCCGCGCCGGCCCCCACATCAGCAGTACCAACGCTCACAGCCCGGGAACTCGACGTTCTCAAACGCCTCGAGCACCACGCCGACGGTCAGATCGCGAGGGACCTCGGCCTCACCTACGACCGCGTCCGCTACCAAGTCCGCAAGCTTTTCGCCAAACTCGGCGCCCGTAGCCGACTCGATGCCGTCCATCGCGCCCGCGCCCTCGGCATCCTCCCCGGATCCCCGCTCTAAGAAGCATTAGCGTTTGCCGATCGTCGGATGCCCTCTACCCGACCATCCGCCAACCACCCGTTGTCACGCGTGCGTGACAAACCCGTTCGGGGCGAACACGCCGACGACATTCTCAACAAACATCACGAAGTTTCGCCCGAGCGCGCCTATATTGATGCAAATTATCTAAACACAATACATTTGATTGTTTTTATTATATTTATTGGACCCATTAGGCTCCATCGGTCACTTTGCCATGTTCCAACCTGCTACGAACGGCTCAGGCACCCGACCCGCACCGCGAACTGTACCGGTGGTGTTCACAGGTCGCGCGCGACACGGAATCCGATCACGACGTCACGGCCACCGACCTTGAAGCGCCGCCGCAGGGCGTTGGTCGGAGGCGGGCCGAAACCGCGGCTTGCTGCACGTAAATCTCGCGGCGTGACGCCCGTCCGAAAACCCTCCGCATCGCTGGCCCAATGGCCGCCGCGTAGCACGAACCGGTCGCAGTTTCCGGACCGCCAGGCGCTGCCGTCCGTGGGGGCACCCGCGTAGTTCCCGTTCCAGCAGTCCGCGCACCACTCGGCGACGTTGCCGAGCATGTCGTAGAGCCCGAACGGATTGGGTGGGTAGGTGCCGACGGCGACCGGCCTGCCGACGAAGTACCGGCCGTAGTTGGCCTGGTCCTGGGAAAGGGTGTCGCCGGTGTAGTACGGAGTTGTCGTGCCTGCCCGTGCGGCGTACTCCCATTCGGCTTCGCTCGGCAGGCGGAAATGCTCGCCGGTCTTTTGGGAAAGCCACGCCAAGTAGGGCTCGATGTCGTTGGGGTCGACCCGCGTCACCGGATACTGCGGATGACCCCAATCGCGCCCGAAGAACCGGCGCTTCGGCCGATAGCCATTGCAGCCCCCGTCGTCGACGCAGACCTCCCATTCGGCGAACGTGACCTCCTTGACCCCCAATGCGAATGCCTTCCGGATCGTTACCGGGTGTGCCGGTCCTTCGTTCGATCGCCGGCCCGCCTCGGTTTCGGGCGAACCCATGACGAACGTGCCTGGCGGCAAAACGACCATTTCGGGACACGCGGGGCAGTCCCGAAAGCGGCTACCTGGGGTGTAGTCGGTGTTCAAGCCCTGATCCTCCCGATTCTCGGCCAACGCGGACGCCGGAAACGCTGCGCCCAACGTCAGTTGCATCGCGAGCGCAGCGTTTGCGACGAAACCGGCCGAAAAGGTCGCCGCGATCCGCCGTCTCCCGCCAATCGCCCAACTTGCAAGGGCTCTAGCGCTGCCCGGAGTTCGCGCCAACGCGGTAGGTCGCGGCATGTCGAGTCTCAATCGGCGACGGACGACTACAAGCCTTGCTGCCTGGACTGACGTTCGCAACCAGCAACGCCGAAGTACCGGAGGTCGAGCCGACCGGTACTGCAAGACAGGACCGACAATCCAAAGTGCGGCGGGTCGGACGTTGATAAACCCGGCGCCACACGACCCGGCGCGCCTAGAGCGGAGTGGTTTGCCCCTGCCCAAGCCGCCGCATGACTCCCGGCGAGGGGCAACGCCAGGAAGATCGTTCGAGCTCGGAAAGGCGTCAACGCACCAGCCAGGACCCGAACCGTTCGTTCATGTCTTCTCCGTTGTCGGCCCACCACGACCAGTCGCTGCGCAACGCCAACTTGGTGTTCTCGGGTGCGTTCGGCATGTGACCAGCCATCGCCACTCCCGTGGCAAGGTGGTTGGAGATCAACCCCTCGGCGGAGTACCGCGAGGGGCTGTACGCAATATAGCGGCTGACGGCAGCCATCGACGCAGGACGGGATGCGTACGCCAGGAGTTGACGTGCTGCCGCCAGGTTCGCCGACCCGGACACGATCGCGAGATTGCTGATCTCGAGCACCTGCCCGTGCCAGACAATCGTGAACGGCTGATCCTCTAGCACCTGGGCATTGAAGATCCTGCCATTGTAGGCGGTCGTCATGACCACTTCGCCGTCGGCGAGCATTTGGGGCGGCTGGGCGCCCGCATCCCACCACACCACTTGGTCCTTGATAGTGTCAAGCTTCCGGAAGGCCCGGTCGACGCCTTCCCTGGTATTCAGGAGGGCATAGACCTCGGACGCCGGGACTTCGTCCGCCATGAGCGCAAATTCCAGATTCGCCAGCGGGGTGCGACGCATGCCCCGTCGTCCGGGGAACCGGTCTAGGTCGAAGAAGTCCTGGATGGCGTCGGGAACCTCGCCAGTCGTCCGTTCGTGGTTGTAGGCGACGATGGTTGAGAAGAACAACATGGCAAGGCCGCACTCGCTGATCAGGTTCGGATAGAAGTCGTCCTCGGGCGCCGAACCGTCCGCCCCTGGCGCCAGCAGCGAGACGTCGAGAGTCTCGAAGAGCCCCTCGTCGCAACCCCGGACCAGATCGGGAAACTGGATGTCGACGATGTCCCAGTGGACGTTGCCTGCCTCCACCTGAGAGCGGATCTCCGACAGGCCGCCGTTGTAGTCATCAAGAGCGACCTCGATACCGGTATCGGCAGCGAACGGCTCGAGATAGGCGGCCTCGCAAGCATCGGCGTAAGAACCGCCCCAGGAGACGACTGTCACGGACTCGGCCGCCGAATAGCCAGGTCCGAGCACGACCAACGCGGCCAGCAGCAAACCGGCCATCCGACCGACCGAAGTGGCACGCATGCGTGATCTCCTTCTCCTGAGCATTGCCGCGGATTGGCCGTTGTCGGAGGCATCGCGCCAGCTTGTCGTCGGACGAATTGTATTGCTCGTACGGATTGCCGTATGCCCGGCCGTTGTTTTCGGCAAATGAGGGGCGGAGGGAAATCCGACATAGGAGTGATCTAACCTGCTTCGCATAGCCTTTGAACTCTCGTTTATCTCATTGACAAATACGATCGCCATCGCGTAACGCCAGCGAGGGGATCCTGGTCGACGCTCGCACGCCTCTCCCCGACGAACAACCCGAACTCATGGAGACCCTCAACCGGATCCCGGACGACCAGGAGTTCGGTGGCCCTGGCAACGGTTGCCAACGGGCGTTCGTCGGTTGCGCCCCCGGCATCGATCACGGCAAGTGTTCCCGAATACGTTCGGCTATGGCCAGGCGTTCCTCGATAGGGGTCTTCTCGAAATACGCCTCGCCGAAGATCGCGGAACCTTCGTCACCCACCGGTCGCGGCACGACATGGACATGCACGTGAAAGACGGTCTGCCCCGCGCTGGGGCCGTTGTTCTGGAAGATGTTCACGTCCTGGGCTCCGAACGCTGCGCAGGCGGCGGCCGCGACCCGTTTGGCATGCACCGTGACGGCGGCCCACTCGTCCGAAGTCATGTCGAATACCGTCGCCACATGCCGGTCCGGAATCACCAGCGTCGCCCCAGGACGGTATTGCCGGGGATTGACGAACGAGCTCACCCGGTCCAAACGACTCACGAACGCGCAACGCCGATCGCCGGCAAGGTTTTGGCAGAACGGGCACCCGGGATCGGAACCGGGCAACAGGGTTTCCATGGGCCCTCACACGGAAGCGGTCGGCGACTCTACCGTTTCTCCGGCCGGCAAGTCGAGCCCACCGGTCGGACCCTCCCAGAACGCCCTGGCCATCAAACTGAGCTGATTTTCGTCGGAGTTCCTGGTCGCTCAGGGGTCCAGTCCGTAGAAGGCGACGTAGCCAACGCGAACACGAGCCGCGTTCCGGGCACGATGCGTAAGAATAGCCGGTTGCGTTCCCGCGAACCTTTCCGTGAAACAAACCGCCTTGCTCTTCAATTGGCGACTCAATCGGGCAGGCAGAAGCGGTAACACAAGGACCCGACGGAGACAGCAGGTGATAACCGGCAATTCGTCAGCTCGTGTCGCCATGAAGCCGCCTCGGCGTCGTTTTGCGCTACCGGGGTAGCTGGTCCCGCCGAACGTCGTCGAAGAGAACGCTTGACCCTCTCGCCACGTCAGGCCCCACAGTCCAGTTAACCGGCCTCGAACGGGCCTAGGAAGGAGAAAGCGATGTGCCAAATCAGTGACGCAGCCGTGACGACATGACGGGCCAGGCAGGCGAGGCCTACTTCGTGCAACTTACCGGCTTAGCTAGTGAGCCGGCACACCAAGCTC
>JAPPAV010000132.1 GCA_026705345.1 Gammaproteobacteria bacterium | reverse complement strand
TTGCGCAGATTTCCTACGGGGCGTGGGAACGGAGTCGCGTGTGTCCGGGACTCCGGGACTCCGAGCCCATCCGGGCAATGCCGCCAGCCGCCGCGAGCTTGACCGTGTCAGCAAGCGACAGCGGCGGGATTGATCGACTCAACCGGCGATGGGTCGACGCGTATACGCTCGTATGCCCTCGACCGGAGCGCCCTCGCTCAGGCAGTCTGTTGACGCCATGCGTCACGGCTGGAACCGACAGGCCTAGCCGGAGGGCAACTCAATGTTGCCTTGGGCCAAATGTCTACGCCGTGTAGGATCGAAATCGCGTGTGTCCGGGAGTCCCCGTCCTCCGTAGGATCGAAATCGCGTGTGTCCGGGAGTCCCCGTCCTCCGGGAGTCCCCGTCCCGGGAGTCCCCGTCCGGGAGTCCTCGGTAGAGTCCTACCCCTGTCCGAAAGTCCTACGCCTGTTCGAAGACAGCAAAGCGATCACGACCGCAAACAGAAGCGCAAGCACCACAATAGCGACTTGCCAACCTGTTCCGACACTAGTAGCCCAACCAAATGTCAGAACAACACAGGCTGCAAGATTGAGCATTAGGATAAAGAAACCTAGGCCTATTGCAGCGATACCGATCTTTGCCCGCCACTTCAACGCCAACGCGGAGACAATCACGCCCCCTGCAGCACTCGCGGCTACAACATCCCAGCCGATCTTACCTAGAACCCACCATGCCGCTTCCAACAGCTGGTATCCCACAACGAACCCCATGCCGGCTACGGCGATGTTCGACCAAGGCAAGTCATTCAATACCCGGGATACACGGGCCATGGGAGTTGGTTGCATCTCTCCTCACATCCGTTCTTGCACCGATTGTACGGTATCGTGCATGACACGAATACACGCACGGGACCCGCGCCACGACGTTCGTGTACATCGATGCAAGATTGATGGACTGCTTGGCATTCCCTTTCGCAGACCTCAAAACACTCGATGGGGCCGTAGGGTGGATATATTTGACTGGAGCCCGCGCCCGCGTTTCCTTGGCCCGGCCACGCGGGACCCAATATCAATGCGGCACCCAGTAGTAGCGAAACTATCACAGGGTTCAGTCTGAAAGCCGCCGTGAGACGACGCTGCGATTTGAGCAGCTGGTTCATGTTTCCTCCGTATATTGTCTGTCGGTAGCTCGACGGGCCGGTGTTCGCACCACGAGCACATCGGTTCGTGGAGTCCAGCCGCCGTGGTTAACCCGCGTTAACCCAACCAAGACAAGGAGACACACCCATGACATCCGCCACCGTCCATCTCGAAACGGCACCCTTGAACGCCGCAGCCTTCCTCTTCGCGTTGGGCCCCCGCCGCGTCGTTGTCGGTCTTGTCCGGCTGCTCGCCGACCGGATCGAGAACGGCGGCTGGGCGCCGCCGCCGATCGATATCGAACTCGCGATCCGGCGGCTGCCCGAGACGGCCTTCGCGCCCAAGACGCGCAAGGTCTACGCCGGCGTACTCGCCGCCTTGAGCGAGTGGCTGGACGGGCGGCCGGCCACCGACGCGCTGCTTGCCCGCTACCTCGGCGTGCTGTTCGACCGGGGCCGCTCGCCGCCCAGCGCCGCGCACCTCGTGGCGGCGGTGCACTACGCCGCGAAGGCATGCGCGCGGACGGGCCTGCGCTCAACGGACCCGGTCGGCCCCGTGACGAAAGAGCGCCTGGAGCGCTTCCGCCGGGAAGGCGCGGAGCGCGGTACGGGGCAGGTACGGGGAATCTCGTGGAAGGAGGCCGAGAAGATGTGCAGATGCGCCGAGGCGCACGACGACCTGGCGGGCAGACGCGACGCCGCGATCGTCGCCGTCGCGTCGGACGCCCTGCTGCGGGTGTTCGAGGTCTCGGGACTGAATGTCGACGACCTGACGTTCCTGCCGGACGGCACGGCGCGGATCAGGATCCGCCGCAGCAAAACGGATCAGCGCGGCCGCGGGGCGGTGCAGTACCTGCGTGTGCGCACGGCCGACCGCCTGCGGCGTTGGATGGGCGCCGGCCGCATCGGGTCCGGCGCCCTGTTCCGGGCGGTGGACCGGTGGGGGCGCGTCTCGGAACGGCGTCTCGGGCCGGACTCGGTCCGCGCCGCGATCAAGCGCCGCGCGAAGGAGGCAGGGATCGAGGGCCGGGTGTCCGGCCACTCGCTGCGGATCGGCTCGGCGCAGGAGCTGGCCGAGCGGGGCGCATCGCTCGCCGAGCTGCAGAAGGAGGGACGCTGGAAGGATCCGTCCATGCCGGCGCTCTACATACGCAACCAGGAGGCGTCCCGGGGCGCCGTGGCGCGGCTGCGCGGCGGTCGCCGCGACGGCGGCGGTGCCTCGAAAAAGTCGAAAAAAGCGCTTGCGGCGTCCGAAACGGTGGTGGTAGAGTCCGGATAACGCGGGTTAAACGAATGATTTTATTGTATATTTTGGAGGTTGATAGGTAGTTATACGTAGCCTGCACTCGTGGCGTGCCGAAAGCCGTGGCAGACATCGAGAAAAGAGGGCTGGCAGCCGCCACCGGGTCCGTTACTAGGAACCCTGCGTCGTCGCGGCAATTCGCGTCGTCACCGCTCGTCCAGTCAACGTTCGGGAGGGCCCGCGTAGGGTTCGAGTTCGTACCGACACGGCTGCTCCATCAACCTCGGGTCGTCCTGGTCCTCGAGGATCGCGAGGAGACGCGCCTCCATTTGACCCCGCACATTGGCGTACTTCGGATCGTCGGCCACGTTGGTCATGTAGTGCGGATCCTCATTGAGGTCGTAGAGTTCCTCCCTCGGTCGCTTCCCGAACGCTAAGTCGTACAGCGGTTCGACGTCGAGTTCCTCCCGGTGATGGATCATCCACGCCTTGGTCGGGCTGGCATCGAAGTCCGGGTAGGCCGCGAATGTGTTCGAGGCGAGTGTCTGGTAGTCCGGTGCCGGCGCCCGGGGGTCGTCGAGCCCCTTGGGGTCGCCCATCGGCCAGCGGTCGGGCTCGAAGTTCACGATGTAGATGAAGTCCTTGGTCCGCAGGGATCGCTGCGGATACGGCAGGTAGCCTTCCCGGGCAAACCCGACATGGCGTTCCCGCCCCGTGACGACGTGATCGCGCCCGGCATCGACCTGGCCGCTGGCCGGGGCGTCGAGGATCGGGACGAGACTCTTCCCGGTCATGGTGTCGGGGATGTCGATGCCGCCGGCCTCGCAAAAGGTCGGTCCCAAGTCCATCAGGTTCACGAAATCGTCGACGACACGGCCGGCACGGACCCGGCCGGGCCAGCGCACGGCCAAGGCGACTTCGCAGCCGATGTCGTACAGGTTGCACTTGGCGCGCGGCATGCCGGGGATGCCGTGATCGCCGCTAACCACTAGGAGAGTGTTGTCCCATTCGCCAACGGCGATTAGCTCGTCGCGCAGGATGCCCAAACCCTTGTCGACGGCCTGACACTCGCCGAGGTAGTCCGCGGCGTCTTCGCGGATTTCGTGCACGTCCGGCAGGAAACCCGGCAAGCGGCCCTCGAGGTCGTCCGGATCGATCCCCCACAACGCCTTTCCGGACCCGCGTTCCCAGGTACGATGGGTATTCGTCGGTCCCCACCAGTAGCAGAACGGCCGATCGTCCCCCCGTGCCGCCAAGAACGCGCGGAAGTTCTCCCGGGTCTCGTCGTAAAGCGTTTGCTTGGCGCCTTCGATGCCGAGCGTCGCGGCGTTGGCCGTGACCCAATGGGAGAACTGGTTGAAGTTCCGGCCAGCCGGCTCGTAACGCGTGCGGGCTGCACCGATCGGTGCATTGAGGGTCTTTCCCGGGCTCCAGACCTTGTATTGGTAGCCGATGAAATACCCGCCTCTCTCCAACTCGAGGGGAAACGTGGGAATCGTTTCGTCCCAAACCGCACCTTGCAGGATCGCGCCGAGACCCGTCTGCCAGAAGTACTGGCCAGCCAGGATCGAACTGCGGCAGGGCGTGCAGGACGGCGCGGGAACCAAGGCGTTCAAGAACAACGCGCCCTCGGCGGCGATCCGATCGAAGTTCGGGGTGTCGATCAGTTCGTTCAGCGAACCGGGACCTTCATGCTGGGCGTAGGCACGGGCGTACCGGCCCCAATCATCCGCAAAGGCAAAAACAATGTTGGGTCGCATCGGTCGCAGATTCGGCTGGTGGTGGTCAGATGCCTGCCATCGATGGCGCTTGGACATCGACGACCTCGTCGAAGCCGTATTGTGCCACCAGCTTGTCGACCAACCGGGGTGTCACTTCCGCCACACAAGCGCCGCCACCCGTCAGCACGGCCATGGTCGTCACGCCGGTTCCCGTCAGACCACAGGGAACGATCCGGGCGTACGGCGTCAGATCCATATCGACGTTGAGGCTCAATCCATGGTAGCTGTATCCGCGGCGTACCCGCAGCCCCAAAGCGGCGATCTTGTCGCGTCCCACGTAGACACCCGGCGCGTCGGTCCGAGGCGCCGCGTCGATGCCGTAGTCGGCGAGCAACGCGACGACGCTGGCCTCGATGTTGCGCACGAGGGTACGCACGGTCAAACCCAGCCGTCGCAGATCGAACATCAGGTAGCCCACGATCTGGCCGGGCCCGTGATAGGTCACCTGGCCACCGCGGTCGCTCTGCACGACCGGTATGTTACCGGGCGCAAGCAGGTACTCGGCCCGCCCGGCTTGGCCCTGGGTGAACACCGGCGCGTGTTCGGTGAGCCACAGTTCGTCCGCCGTTGATTCGCTTCGGGCATCCGTGAACGTGCGCATGGCCCGGAACACGTCCTCGTAGACGGTGTCGGGACCGAGACTCCTGACAATAAGACGTGCCACTGGCCTGCGTCACCCGTCGTGCACGGGACGGGACAAGGCCCGTCCCCTACGGCTCCTCCCCGTGCGTCGGCGCATCGGTTTCGATCGGGGCGTCGGGGACCGGGGTTTTCGCATCGTCCGAGTCCCCGAACAGTCCGCCGAAGAAGCGCGCCAAGTCGTCGCCCCGACGTGCGAAGAATCCGGCCTCGGCAACCGCTGTCTGAGCCAACAGACTCCGCTCGGCCAGGATGTCGTCGTCGAGGGTGACCCGAACCACGCCCAGCGAGTCACCCACGGCAATGGGCGCCTCGATGTCATCCGGGATGTCGAGAACGGCGCTGAGATCATCGTAGCGACCACGGGGTACGGTCAAGCGGATCGGTTCCTCGATACCCACGGCCACCTCCTCCACCGTCCCGTACCACACCCGCGGCGTGGCCAGCGGTTCGCCGCCGCGGTAGAGATCATGGGTCTCGAAGTAGCGAAAACCGTAGGCGAGAAGCTTCTGCGTGTCGCGGAGTCGATCCTCGTCGTTGTCGGCCCCCATGACGGCGGCGATCAGACGCGTTCCTTCGCGAAGGGCAGAAGCAACCAGGCAAAAACCGGCCGCCTCGGTCATGCCCGTCTTGACGCCATCCACGGATTTGTCACGCCACAACAGCCGGTTGCGGTTCACTTGGGGCCGCTCGATCTCGCCATACTGGAACGACTTCTCCGAATACATCAGATAGTGTTCCGGAAATCGTTCGATGAGCGAGGCCGACAGGATGGCCATGTCCTTGGCGGACGAGTAGTGGCCGTCGTCGGGCAGACCCGACGAGTTCACGAATCGCGTATTGGTCATCCCGAGATCCTTCGCGTACCTGTTCATCATGTCCGCGAACGCGTCTTCGGCACCCGCTATGTATTCCGCAACCGCAACGCTTGCGTCGTTGCCGGAGACGACGACGATGCCACGCAACAGATCGCTCAGCGCGACCTCGGTACCTTCACGGACAAACATCTTCGAACCGCGTGTGCGCCACGCCTTGACGCTTATGGGTACCTGGTCGTCGAGGGCAACGCGCCCGGCCGCCAACTCCGCGGCGGCCACGAAGCTCGTCATGATCTTCGTAAGACTGGCCGGCGGCAACGGCTCCCCGCTGTCGCGCTCGGCCAGTACCGTTCGCGTATGGCCGTCCATGAGGATATAGCTCTTGGCGGAAATCGAAGGTGGATCCGGCACGATGGCAGGTGCGCTTCGAACCGTCGCGGCCACCAAGACAACCAGCGCGGCGGCAAACGTTCCCGATGCGCGCGCATTGGCCGTACCCTTCGGGCGGACCCGCCGTCTCGAACGACGCGCCAACGGTGGCGACCGGTGCTCGAATTCGCCGTGCGCTTCAACGCGCTCCGACCCAACCACACCGACCTCGGATGAACTCATGGCTTACTCCTGTACCGGCGGTTCCTAGTAGCTGATTTCAACTGCCCACACAGACGCCTTCACGGCGTTGCCGTGGCCGAATGGGCAACCGGAGAAGTACCCCGGTATCCCTCCGAGGACACCGTGTCGGTAAGAATGACCGGCCTCGGTCGATCCGCGAAGACGAGGAACGACTGCAGACGCTCCGCGGCTTCGAAGGTGGACAATGGTCCGATCCGTACGACGAAGGTGTCCTCCAAGCGCACCACGAAGGCATTCCTCGCCGTCAAGGCAATGACTTCGTCGCGCGCGCCACGCGCGCCACGCGCATTCGCGTAGATACCGGTATCCACGAAGAACCGCGCACCTCGCGACGAGCCGTCATCGCCAACCGCGGACGTGGCCGCCAACGACTCCACCCTAACCCGCGCCGTGCCCCTTCGTTCGAACCCAAGCTTCACGGCCGCGGCAAAGGAAAGGTCGATGATGCGGTTCGGGTGGAAAGGCCCGCGGTCATTGACCCGGACGATCGAACGCTTGCCGTTCTGCAAGTTGGTAACGCGTACATAGGTGGGTATCGGCAAGCTGCGGTGCGCCGCGGTCAATTCGTACATGTCGTAGGGTTCCCCGCTCGACGTGGTCCGCCCGTGGAACTTGGTGCCGTACCAGGACGCCTGACCGACCTGGTCGTAGCCCGCCGCCGTGTCCATGACCTGGTAGTGCTTGCCGAAGACGACGTACGGGTTATTGCCACGCCGGCTCTTGGGGTCGTTCCGGACCACCGGATCGGGCAACCTGGCCAGGTGCGGCGGCGGTGCGGCGGGAGCGGAGTCCTTGACGATGGCCGGGGCATCGGCGACCACCTGGGGTTTCGTCTCTACAGGCGGTTTCGTTGGGGCGGTGGCGCATCCGCCGATGAACACAGCCACGCTCGCCACACCGCAAAGCAGGCGCCTGACCGTAGCCGCGCCGACCGTCACTCGTGCTGCCCATTCTCAAGGGCAGACCGGATTGCGTCGCTCAACTGCAGCACGGCGAGGGCGTAGAGGGCGCTTCGGTTGTAGCGGGTGATCACGTAGAAATCGTGCCGCGCCAGCCAATACTCCTTTCCTTGGGCCAATTCCATCGTGAACAACGCGGCTTTTTCCGCGTCTCCGATCGAGTTCGGCACGACGGCGCCCCGCTTGCGCAAGTCGCCCACGGTATGCGCAAGTTCCAAACCGGCGTCGTCGGCAAGCTCGAGCACCCGATCGTCGCGAATTTCGACCCGGACGGCCGGCGGCACCTCACCCTTCCAACCGTGCCGCGCGAAGTAGTTGGCGACGCTGCCGATGGCGTCTGTCTTGTTCGTCCAGATGTCACGCAGGCCATCACCGTCGAAGTCCACCGCGTAGTTTCGGTAGCTCGAAGAGATGAACTGTCCGTATCCCATGGCACCCGCGTACGATCCCATGGGCTCGAAGGGATCCTTTTCCTCCTCGCGGACGAGCAGCAGGAACTGCGTCAACTCGGCCTTGAAGAACTCGGACCTACGCGGGTAGTCGAAGGCCAAGGTCGCCAGGGAGTCGATGACGCGGTGACTGCCGAGATACCGACCGTAGAAGGTTTCCACGCCGATAATGGCGGCGATCATTTCGACCGGCACGCCGTAGGTGTCGGTAGCGGCATCGAGAGCGTTCCGGTGGGTTCTAATAAACTCAACGCCCCCATCGATGCGTTGTTCCGTGAGGAATATCCGCCGGTATTCGTGCCAGGCGAGCTTCTTCTCCGCCGGCGCGTCGATCTTTCCGATAACCTCGTCGCTCTTTTCGGCACCCTCGAACACGTCGAGGAGCCACTCCCGGTCGAAGGCATGTTCGGCGACGAGTTCCTTGACGTAGTCAACGACTTCTGCCCGGGTCGAGTAGTCGCTCCTTCCCGACTCGGCGGCGAACACGAGAACCCCAACGAGAATCGCAAGGAAAGCAAGGGGATGAGTTCCGGACGTATCCATTGCCGGCAGCACCTATCGAGGTCCTCCTAACCAGTGCTTCCTACTAGTCTACTTCAACAGACGCCGCCGTGGTGAATCCAGGTACGCGGGTAGCTAGCGGGTCCCGCGTCCAAAGATGGACATGACGATGCCGAATCCGAGCAGCAGCGTTACCGCGGACGTGCCGCCGTAGCTCACCAGGGGCAGGGGCACGCCGACCACGGGCAGAAGTCCCGATACCATGCCGACGTTGACGAATACATAGGCGAAGAACACCAGGGTCAGGCCACCCGCTGCCAGTCGACCGAAGGTATCCTGGGCGCCGGTTGCCATCAGCAACGCTCGCGCGACCACCAGCAGGTAGAGAACCAGTAGCAGGGTTATTCCCACCAACCCCAGTTCTTCGCCGATCACGGCGATGATGAAGTCCGTTTGGCTCTCTGGCAGGAAGTCGAGTTGGCTCTGCGTGCCATTGAAGAGATCCTTGCCGGAGAACCCTCCCGAACCAATCGCGGCTTTCGATTGAGTAATGTTCCACCCGGCGTCCTGGGGTTGTCGCCCCGGATCGAGAAACGTCAGCACCCGCCCCTTTTGGTGGGGCTTCATGACGAACCAAAGCGCCGGCGATGCAAGCACAACCAGCGATGTCAGGGCAGCGACCAGACGCCACCGGATTCCCGACATTAGGATGACCGCGACGCCTCCTGCCGCGACCATCAGCCCGGTACCCAGGTCCGGTTGCGGGACGATCAGGGCGGTCGGCAGGGCGCAGAGCGCCAAAGCCGCCAGCACATGCCGGATGCGCGGCGGCAGTGGCCGGGCATGGAAGTACCACGCGATCGCAAGCGGGACCGCCAGTTTCATCAACTCGGAGGGCTGGAAGCTCGGCAGGCCCGGCAAGTCCAGCCAACGTTGGGAGCCCTTCACCGTGGTGCCGAAAAGCAAGACCGCGATCAACAGCACGATGCCCAGGATGTAGAGACCCGGTGCCCAGCGCAGGTAGAGCCGGGGATTCAGTTGCGCGGCGACGAACATGACCGCGAACCCGACGCCGATGCGCAATGCCTGGTTGGCAAGCGTCTCGAGGTCCCGGTGCGATGCGCTGTAGAGAACCAACAGGCCGAAAGCCACGATCGCGCCGAGCCCCAGCAGCAGCCAGGGGTCGAGATGTAGTCGTACCAGCGCCCGAGTCGAAGCGCCGCCGAGGGGAAGCGTGCGGGTATAGTCGGAAGGCACGTCAGGTTCCCGGTACCCGACCCGACTCGTTCGCGAGCGCCGTGGACGTGGAAGGCGCTGCGGCCAGCTTCGGCAACAGGTAGTGGTCGAGGACCTCTCGGGCCACCGGTCCGGCCACGGAACTGCCGCTTCCGCCGTTCTCAACGAGCACGCAGACGGCAATCCGGGGTTCGTCCACCGGCGCGAAGGCGATGAACCACGCGTGCTTGCGGCTGTATTCGTCGAGTTCCTCTTCGTCGTATTCCTCGCCCTGCGCGATTCCCACGACCTGGGCCGTTCCGGATTTGCCCGCCATCCGGTAGCCAATGTCCAAGCCGATATGGGCCCATGCGGTCCCGTTCTGCTGATAGCCCTGTTCTCCCCGGTGGACGACGGCTTCCATGGCTGCAACCATTCTCTGCCAGTCGTCCGGTGTGGGACCCGCAACTGCGCTCCGTTCCTCGGCGTCCTTGAACTCGGCAAGGTCATCTCCGTCCACCAACATCCGGGGCCGCACGACGTTCCCCCGGTTCGCGATGATCGCGGCGACCGTTGCCAGTTGCAGCGGCGTGGCGAGCAGATCACCCTGGCCAACCGCCAAATTCAGGTTGTCGCCCGGGTACCAACCCTCGCCCCGTGCCCCCATTTTCCATTCGCTGTCGGGCAACAGACCCGGGGAGGCGCCCGCAACATCGATGGACAAGGCGTGGCCATAGCCGAACTGTTCCGCGAAGCGCGGAATCACATCCACCGGCAACCTGGAACCCAGTTCGTAGAAGTAGATGTTCGAGGATCGGTAAATGGCACGGTCCAGGTCGATCACCCCTTGGCCGCCGCCGTTGTTCTTGGTCCAAGTCCAATCCCGATACCGCCTGTTGCCGTTTGGTAGCCGGTATGTCCCATCGCTGTCCACGATGGTGCGTTCCCAGTCCGTCACCCCGGCTGCCAACGCGGCCAGGCCGACGATGGGCTTGAAGGTGGAGCCCGGCGCGTAGCGCCCGTTCGTCGCCCGGTTGAACAGGGGCTTCATCGGCGAGTCGGCCAACGCGTCGTAGACCGCCGGATCCATGCCGGTGACGAACAGGTTGGGGTCGTAGCCGGGCTCGCTCGCCATGGCGAGGATTCCGCCCGATCGCGGATCAATGGCCACCACCGCACCGCGCCGTTCGCCAAGGGCGTTGGCAGCCGCGACCTGCAGCGACGCGTCAAGATGCAAGGTGAGGTTCCGACCCGGAATCGGCGGATTCCGGTCCAGTTCGCGTTGCTCCCGACCGTGGGCGTCGACCTCGACCTGTCGCGAGCCCGGTTCGCCGTGCAGCGAATGCTCGTAGAAAGCCTCCACGCCACGTCTCCCAACGAACTGGGTGCGGCTGTAGCGCCGCCGGTCCAGCCGCCGAATGTCCTCCGCGGTCTTGCGCCGCACGGACCCGACGGCGTGGGCCATGACCTCGCCGTAGGGATAGTGTCGAACGGTGTCCGGTTTCACCTGGACACCGCTTAGGCTGTGACGGTTGACCTCGATAACGGCGCGCTCCTCGGGAGAAATGTGAGGCTTAACCCGTATCGGCGAGTGGGGAAAGCTCTCGCTCGCCAAGGTATGGAAGGCATCGATCTCTCGATCGGATAGCTCGACCAACGCCGCGATCTCCGACAACGTGGCGTCCACGTCGTCCGTCAGTTCCGGGATAACGAAGATCGAGAACACGGGCACGTTGTCGGCCAAAAGGTTGCCCGCCCGGTCGTAGATTCGACCCCGCGGCGGCGGCACACCGAACATTTGGATTCGGTTGTCCTCCGAGATCGTGCGGTACTCGTCGTGCTTGAACACCGTGAGCCACACCATGCGGGCGGTCAGGACGCAACACATCACGGCTACGACGAAAAACACCACCAGGGTGCGCGATGCGAAGTCGCGTCGTTCCTGGTCGACGTCTTTCAGTTGTGCTTGTTGTCGGGCGCGGTCGCGATCGAAGATGCCCTTGGCAGCGTGCCAACCGGGAATGGTCCGCCTCATCGAATCTGCGCCTTGGTTTGGGCCTTGTTCATCGGTGATACGGGTGGTTACCAAGGATCATGGCGGCGCGATACAACTGTTCGGCAAGCACGACCCGCACCAGGAGGTGGGGAAATGTCAGTTTGGACAACGACAGCACGTGTTCCGCTCGTTGCCGGGCGCGGGAGCCCAATCCCTCGACCCCACCGACAAGAAATGCGACGTCGCGACCTTGCATGCGCCAACCGGCCATGAGTGCCGCCAAGTCTTCGCTCGAGATGGCCGTCCCGCGCCGGTCCAAAACCACGACTACCTCTCGTTCCCGCACGGCGCCGAGCAAACGCTGTTCGGTGGTTTGTCCACGCCGCACCGGCACGACAACCAGTTCGAGCCTCTCCAATGACAGTCGGTGGGCGTACTCGGCAAACCCTTCGTCGATCCATCCTGGCGCCCTTCCAACGGTGAGGACTCTGAGCTTCAACGGCAGAACGGTCCGTCTTGGGCGGACGCACCCGCATTGGAGGCGGACGCCTGCCCGAACGCCCGTTCCGGCTGCTCCCAAAGGCGTTCCAAGTCGTAGAAGCGGCGCGCCTCGGTGCTCATCACGTGGACGACCACGTCGGCAAGATCGATCAGGACCCAGTCGTTCTGTTCACGACCTTCCGTGCCAAGGACTTCGCTGCCACTACGTTTCGCGGCCAGTAGGACGTTGTCGACAATCGCCTTGACGTGGCGGTTAGACGTTCCCGTTACGATCACCATCGTGTCGGTCAACTCGGTCAGCTTGGACACGTCGAGCGCCACCGGATCGACGCCCTTGCGGTCGTCAACCGCTGCCATCACAAGCGCCCCCAAACGCCTCGCCGCGTCGTTCAATTCACTGGTCTCGACGGCATCGCTCCTCAAGGCTGCTCCCGCCTACCTTCGACTCCCCAGGCTTGTAAAGACCCTGCTCCCAAATATATGTCCACACATCGCACGGTAGCAACGCGCTCGCATCGCCGCCTTGGGCGATCATCCGGCGCACTTGGCTGGCGGAAATGCTGAGCATGGCGTTGGGCAGGCAATACAGACCACCGCTCGGCCGCTCGTCGAGGCGCGCTAAGTCGTGGACCCTCTCGAAACCCCGAGGAACGAACGGCTCGCAAGCGCCGACGCCGGGCCGGTCCAGCACCACGAAGTGACACAGCGAAGCCAATCGGTCCGCGCGATGCCAAGACGGGACGTCCGCTAGCGCATCACGGCCGATCAACCAGACCAATGGCTCGCCGCCGTGGAGGTCGCCGAGCGAGTCGACCGTATACGACGGACCGGGCCGTCCGACCTCGAGGTCGGACGCGAGCAGCCCCGCCTCTTGTCGCGTCGCGAGACGCAACATTCGCCATCTGTCACGAATACCCGCCAGTGGTGCGGCCCGATGGACGGGGCGCGCCGCCAGCAAGAGCGTAACGTGCGGAATCCCGAGGGCCAGCCGCGCACGACGAGCGGCATGGAGATGGCCGAGATGGACGGGGTCGAACGTGCCGCCGAGAATCGCCTTCACACCGCCTTCAGCCCTTCAGCTTCGCGATCAGACGGCGGATCTCGACCAAACGTTCCCTGGGCGATTGCATCTGCAACAGGCTTTGCCGGGTCTCGGCTTCCAGCGGTAGAAGCTCCGCCAACCGCCAGCTAACCGACCGCGCATCATCGTAGTCGACGTCGAGATCGAGTTTCTCGATCATCGGGTGCTTGACGAGTACGCGAAGCGTATCGACAAGCGAGGAGAACTCCTCGCCCAACTGGCTGTACGGCTCCTCGGCAAGAAACTCCACCTCGGCCATCACCAGATGATCGGGCTCCTCCCAGGATCGCTCGATACGGAACTTGCCGCCGCCGACGCAGACAATGCCCAAGAGCCCGTTGTCGAGTTGGCTGAAGTCGACGATACGGGCGTAGGTGCCGATGTTGAACACCGACGGCCGACCCGAGGCCCCGAACGTCTCCGTACCCTCCCGGATGAGGACCACGCCGAAACCGGTCTGCGTTTTCATGCATCGTCCGATCAGGTCGAGGTAGCGGGGTTCGAAAATCTGCAGCGGTAGCCGACCGCCGGTGAACAGCACGTGGCCCAGCGGAAACAGCGGAATCTCTTGATGAACAGGCATCGCGCCAACCATATCACCTCCGACTCCCCAGATTGGGAGCTGCGATACCCAACGGGACGTCGCCCCCGTAGACTTCCGGCGTGGAAACCTCCGTCGGCCTCCTGCAAATCGTCGTCCTGGCGCTTGTCCAGGGGATCACCGAATTCCTGCCGGTCTCGAGTTCCGCGCACCTGATTCTTCCCGCCGCACTAACGGACTGGCCCGACCAGGGGCTCGCGTTCGATGTGGCCGTCCATCTCGGTACCGTGGTCGCGGTAGCTTCTTACTTCCGTCGCGACCTCGCGGGGTTCGCGCAAAGCAGCCTGGCCTTGGCAATACACCGCCGATGGGACGACAACCTTGATTTGTTGGCGAAAGTCGGCGTCGCCACCATTCCAATCGTCGTCGTCGGGTTTCTGTTCAAGACCCACATCGAGTCGCACCTGAGGTCGACAACCATCATCGCGGCAGCCACGATCGCATTCGGCATCGTACTGTGGCTTGCCGACCGCCACCGCGGCGAGGGCACCATCCCAAGCTTCCTGCAAGCGACGCTCATCGGCCTCGCCCAGGCCGTTGCGCTGGTTCCCGGCACGTCGAGATCCGGCATCACCATCGCGGCCGCCCTGGCGCTGGGCCTGACGCGTCACGCCGCCGCGCGGTTCTCGTTCCTGCTGTCCATTCCGGCAATCGTCGGGGCGACGATCTACACGGCGATGGACACCCCGGGCGATACACCCCTACCTTGGATGGACCTGGGCTTGGGGTTCGTCCTTGCCGGCGCAAGCGCCTTCGCCTGCATCGCGATGTTCATCCGCTTCATCGAACGCGTCGGCATGACGCCCTTCGTGGTCTACCGTGTGGCGCTGGGTGTCGCGCTGCTGGCGCTCGCCTGACCCGTTGGAGTCCCCGGGACGGGAAAACGCCCTACGCGCCGGTGCGGCGCACGCCAATACGCGTTTCCACGGCGCGAACGCCTAGAACGGGATGTCGTCCTCGAAGTCGTCGGCGTCGGCAGCCGGCCGGGGCGAAGCCGGTGGCGGACTCCGGCGAGGCTGGTCGCTTCCGCCACCCTGCGGCGGTCCTGAACGGTCGGTGTACCCGCCACCGTCGTCCGGCCCGCCAAAGCCTCCGCCTCCGCCACCGCCGCGGC
Source organism: Gammaproteobacteria bacterium (assembly GCA_026705345.1). Classification (GTDB taxonomy): domain Bacteria; phylum Pseudomonadota; class Gammaproteobacteria; order Pseudomonadales; family Azotimanducaceae; genus VXYL01. Next base: position 20,175 of record JAPPAV010000132.1, on the reverse strand, counting down.
TGTCGAGCATCTGCATCTCGTTGGCAACGATCTCGGTGGTGTAGTGGGTCTGCCCGTCACGTTCCCAAGATCGAGTCTGCAGGCGCCCCTCGATGTAGACCTTGGAGCCGCGGCGCAGATACTCGCCGGTGATTTCCGCCAGCCGGCCGAAACACACCACGCGATGCCACTCCGTCCGCTCTTGCTGCTCGTTCGTATTCCGGTCCCGCCACTGTTCCGACGTCGCAATGCTGAAGTTGGTTACCGCGCGTCCTTCCTGCGTGTAACGCACGTCCGGGTCCCTGCCGAGATTGCCGATCAGAATGGCTTTGTTGATGCCCCGGGCCATGTCCCTCTCCCCAATCCCCGTGAAAGATGCCGAGTGTAAGCCCTTCGCACCGGCGAACCCTAGCGATATCGGCCATAACGCGTGTAAGAAATCGACGATGCCGGTGGCGACGAAGGGTTCCGTGAAGGCAAGCGGCTATTGCCCGTAGAGAGCCATCGGCGTAAGTTGGGGTGTTTTATGCCGAGGCGTCCTAGCTTGGCCAAGCAACGCGCAAAGTCAAACAAAAACAGCGCTTTATTGGAGCCGGCGGATACCCATCGCCTCTACAACGGGGCTGCAGAAACGCTCGGCCTGAGCAACATCGCGGTACGCGGAGCGCGTACCCACAACCTCAAGAACATCGATCTCGACATTCCCCGCGACAAGCTCGTCGTCATCACCGGTTTGTCCGGCTCCGGGAAGTCCTCGCTGGCCTTCGACACCCTCTACGCCGAGGGCCAGCGCCGCTACGTCGAGTCGCTGTCGGCGTACGCCCGGCAGTTCCTGTCGATGATGGAGAAACCCGACGTCGACCACATCGAGGGCCTGTCGCCGGCGATTTCCATCGAGCAGAAGTCCACTTCCCACAATCCCCGCTCGACCGTGGGCACGATCACCGAGATCTACGACTATCTCCGGCTCCTGTTCGCGCGGGTCGGCGAGCCGCGCTGCCCCGAGCACGGCCTTCCCCTCGATGCGCAGACGGTCAGCCAGATGGTCGACCAGGTCATCGCGGTTCCCGAGGGCTTGAGGATCATGGTCCTGGCCCCCGTGATCCGGGACCGCAAGGGAGAGCACCAGCACGTGTTCTCGGAACTCACCGCCAACGGCTTCATCCGGGCTCGCATCGACGGTATCGTGACCGATCTCGCCCACCCCCCGGACCTCGACAAGAACAAGAAGCACACCATCGAGGCCGTCGTGGACCGACTGCGCGTCCGGGGCGATGCCCAGCAGCGCCTGGCCGAGTCGTTCGAAACCGCGTTGAACCTCGGCGAGGACGTCGCCGTGGTCAGCTTCCTCGATGCCGAAGACCGCGAGGATCTGACCTTCAGCGCCCGTTTCGCGTGTCCCGAATGCGGCTACAGCATCAGCGAACTCGAACCGCGCATGTTCTCCTTCAACAACCCGGCGGGCGCCTGCCCGGCCTGCGACGGTCTGGGCGTCAAGCAGTATTTCGATCCCGACCTCGTGGTCGCCGATCCGGATCTCACCCTCGCGGAAGGCGCAATCCGGGGCTGGGACCGGCGCAACGTCTACTACTTCCACATGCTCAAGTCGCTCTCGCGGCACTACCGATTCGATATCGAGGCGCCCTACAAGCGGCTCAAGAAAGCGCACAGGAACGCGATCCTGTACGGCTCGGGAAACGAACGCATCGACTTCAGCTATGTCAACGACCGGGGCGACAGGATCGTCCGCCGACACCGTTTCGAGGGCGTCATCCCCAACATGGACCGGCGCTACCGGGAGACCGAGTCGAGCATGGTCCGGGAGAGCCTGACCCGCTACCTGACCGTTCGTGCCTGCCCGGCATGCGACGGTTCCCGCCTGAAGGACGAGTCACGTCACGTCTACATCGAAGGCGCCACCCTTCCGACACTGACCAAGGGATCCGTGGAAGCCATCCTCGATCACTTCCTTTCCATGAAGCTCACCGGGCAGCGCGGCGAGATAGCCGAGAAGATCGTCAAGGAGATCCAGGCTCGTCTGCAGTTCCTGGTAGATGTCGGGCTCAACTACCTGACGCTCGACCGCAGCGCGGAGACGCTTTCCGGGGGCGAAGCCCAGCGCATCCGGTTGGCAAGCCAGATCGGTGCCGGACTAGTGGGGGTCATGTACATCCTCGACGAACCCTCCATCGGGTTGCACCAGCGCGACAACGCGCGGCTTCTGCGCACCCTTACCCATCTACGTGATCTCGGCAATACCGTCCTGGTCGTCGAGCACGACGAGGAGGCGATCCGGACCGCCGACCACGTCGTCGACATCGGCCCCGGGGCCGGTGTGCACGGCGGCGAAATCGTCGTCGCCGGACCCCTTGCGGACATCCTCGAGTGCGAGGCGTCCATCACCGGCGAGTACCTGGCTGGCCGGCGCGCCATCCCGATGCCCGCGGTTCGTACGCCACGTGACGAATCGCGCGTACTGACGTTGGTCAAGGCAAGCGGCAACAACCTGCGGGAGTTAACCGTCGAATTCCCCGTCGGGTTGCTGACCTGCGTCACCGGCGTGTCCGGCTCGGGCAAATCGACCTTGGTCAACCACACCCTCTACCCGATCGCCGCCCGGACCCTGAACGGCGCCGTCAGCGTCACGGCCCAGCCCTATGCCGACATCGATGGCCTCGACAACCTGGACAAGGTCGTGGACATCGACCAAAGCCCCATCGGCCGGACGCCCCGGTCCAATCCAGCTACCTATACCGGTGTATTCACGCCGATTCGCGAACTGTTCGCGCAAACCCAGGAGTCCCGTGCCCGGGGCTACCGGCCCGGCCGTTTCAGCTTCAACGTCCGGGGCGGTCGTTGCGAAGCCTGCCAAGGCGACGGCGTCATCAAGGTGGAGATGCATTTCCTACCGGACATCTACGTGCCCTGCGACGTCTGTCAGGGCAAGCGCTACAACCGCGAGACCCTCGAAGTGCGCTACAAGGGCAAGAACATTCACGAAGTCCTCGACATGACTATCGAGGAGGCGCACGAGTTCTTCGACGCCGTGCCCATGCTCAAGCGGAAGCTCGACACCCTTGTGGACGTGGGGCTTTCCTACGTGCGCCTCGGCCAAAGCGCCACCACCCTCTCCGGCGGCGAAGCGCAGCGGGTCAAGTTGTCCCGGGAACTCTCCAAGCGAAGCACCGGCAAGACGCTCTACATCCTGGACGAACCCACCACCGGACTGCACTTCCACGACATCGCGCAACTCCTGGACGTGCTCCACCGGTTGCGCGACCAGGGCAACACGGTGGTCGTCATCGAACACAACCTCGACGTCATCAAGACCGCCGACTGGGTCATCGACCTCGGACCCGAGGGCGGGGCCGGCGGCGGTGAGCTAGTCGCTACCGGGACCCCGGAAGACGTCGCCAAAGTCTCGGCCTCCTATACAGGCCAGTTCCTCGCCAAGGCACTCGACGCGTAGCACCCGAAAGCCGTACCCTTCAACCGGTTGCATAGGGGAGAGCTGACAATGGCCAAGCGCATCGCAGGCTGGGGGTTGATCGCAGTGGCATTCGCGGTCGCGATCCACACCGTGATCGAACCGCTCTACCACGTCTCCACGGCGGCGCAACCCTACAGTCCGTTTTGGATGGTGCTGGATCCCTTCATGGTCGTGGCGCTCCTGGCAGGAACGATCTTCGCCTACCAGCGCAAGCGGGCCGTCGGCGGCGAGGGCGACGACGCACCGGTCAGCCGGGACTACGTTGCCGCCAACACGCTGTTCTACGGCTTTCTCGCCGTCGGCATTCTGCTGCTGTGGAGCTACCTGAACCTGCTGAATCCCGGCTACGCGCCAACCGGCTCCGATGCCGAATCCGTCATCTGGATGCTGATCGACGCGTCGCTGCCCCTCCTGCTCGGGGCGCAGGGATTTTCTCTCGCCCGCAAAAAGGACTAAAAGCCTGCCGGACTTCTCGGCGGCTGGCGAGCATCTGCCGATGCAACGCCACCCTAGGGTGGCGTTGCAACCAGTTGGCAGGTTCTAGTTGAAGAGGACCTTGACGCGGGCGTACCAGAAGCGGCTGGACCACGCGCGGTAGTCCGGATCAAAGTCGTTGGCGAACGAGTCCGGGAAGAACGGCGGATCCTGGTCCAATAGGTTGTCCACACCCGCTGCGAACGTGACGGTCATCGTATCGCGCTCCCACAGGTAGGAGCCGACGATGTCGTTGTAGAGCGTCGCGTCGAGCTTGGTGTAGTCATCGCCCGCGTCGTACATGCCGTCCACATCGTAGCTTGGCGAGGTGTTGGCAACGCCCTTGGCTGCGGCGATGTACTGCCAAGACCAGCGTGCCGACCACGGGCCGTTGGTCCAGCCAACATGAGCCGTCGAGCGCAGGTCGGCGTTGTTGTTGCGCGAACTGCCGAATACGTAACCCGAGTTCAGGAAGCGGGTACCGATTGCATCCGTGCTATCCCACTTGTCGTATCTCGTCACGTCCCAACCGAAGTCGAAGATTCCGAAGTTGGTGTCGACGCCGTCCCAGGAAAGCGCGACGTCCACGCCGGACACTGCGAGTTCACCGACGTTCGTGTTGAGGTCACGCAGGTCGGTAACGAAACCGCCGGCCCCACGATCGATGTGTTCGCAGTACTGGGGCGTGTCGCTGTAGCACTGTTCCAGGATGTTCTGGTCACCGATGGAGCTGATCGTGCCGGTGATCTCGATGTCGAACCAGTCCACCTCGGCTTGGACTCCGTCCAACCAGCCGGGCTGATAGACCAGGCCCACGCTGAAGTTGTCGGATTGCTCGGGCTGCAGGGCGGGGTTCCCGCCAACCGTGATGCGGATTTGCGAATTCGGCTGGGTGAACCCGTCGGGCACGCCGTCGCTTCGGCATTGCGCGTTGGTCTGTTCGCCCGTTGCCGCGTTGCCGGTGAAATTCTCGGCGCTGACGTCGCATGGATCCTGCAATTCCGGATAGCTATCCGACTGGCCGAAAAACAACGCCGGGATCGATGGTGCACGGAACCCGTCCGATACCGTTACGCGGACCAGGAAATCGTTGTGCGGGCGCCACATGATGTTGTACTTCCCGTTCGTCGTTCGACCGAACGACGAATAGTCCGAGTGGCGGAATGCGATGTTGACGTCGAGGGACTCAGCGAAGGGTGCACCGGACAATACGGGAATACCAACCTCTGCGAAGAACTCGGAGACGTCATAGGAACCATCGGTGGGCTGGGACGCGTTGCCGGACGTAGCGCCGGTGACGATCAGGGCGTCAGGCGACGTGAAGCCGGACTCTTCCCGCAACTCGTAGCCGAACGCGGCCCCAACGGGACCCGACGGCAGCTCCATCAATGTACCCGTCACCTGGATGTTCATGTTCTTCATGTCGTTGCCGCCGGTGTCGTGGGCGGTGAAGCTGATGTAGTTCAGCATCTCTTCCGTGATGGATCCCGAACCGCTCCAGCGGCCTTCGCCGAGGTATTCCGCATCGGAGCCTTGGCCACCGAAGATGTTCAACGGAACACATGCCCCGGTACAGCCTGATGCAGGTCCGAGCGCCTTGCGGATGGCGTCGGTGTTGAGCAGTCCTTCCGTGGTGGACGAAGCCTTGTTCTGTGCCCAGGACCAGTAGACTTCCCAGTTCCATCGGTCGCCGAGGTCACCCTCGAAGCCGAAGCCGCCCCGGAAGGTCTCGATGTCCTGCAGGAAGTTGCGGTTGCCGGCTTCCACCATGCGCCGTCCGAACCAGCCGTAGGCAACCTCTTCGTCGAGCTCGCTGCAAGCAACGCCTAGGTTGTTGGTGCCCGAGAAGCCACACAGGGTAATGCCGAACGGATTGTGGATGTTGGTAGCGTCGATGCCTTCGTCGGCGCTGAATCCCCAGAACAGGGGCGTCGGTGCCAGAAGCTGGTCCGAAAGCCGATTCTGGTACATCGCATCGAACAGGAACGCGACCCGGTCCGTGAGATCGTAGGAGCCGTTCAGGAAGATGTTGCGCCGCTCGCTGGGCGTCTGGATGTAGTTGTCCGGGTTGTAGTTGAACCGGTCGTCGGGGCTCGTCCACTCCCGGAAGTGACTCGGGTCCGTGCCCGCTTGCCCTTCGATCAGTGTGAAATTGCCGAAACCCCCGACCACGCCGCCGTAGCCGAAACGCCCTTGGGGCGTACCGGAACTACCACCGTCGGCCGGTCTCGCGGCGGTCTCCGCACGATCGGCATTGGACAGGTCGTCGATGGTGGTGAGGCTCGCGCCGATCGTGAACCGAGCCCGCTCCGCCGCGCCGCCGCCGAGAACGCTCCAGGTCTGCTCACCGCCGCCGCCGCTGGCCGCGAAATCGCCCAGTTGGTGCGAGAACTCGATGCCCTCGACGTTCTTGCGCAGGATGATGTTGACAACGCCCGCGATGGCGTCGGAACCGTAGACCGCCGAAGCGCCGTCCTTCAACACCTCGACACGCTCGATGGCGGCCATCGGAATGGTGTTCAAGTCTATTGACGAGTTCGCGCCTTCCCCGGACGCGACCCATCGCTTGCCGTTGACCAGTACCAACGTACGGGCGGCACCCAGGGCGCGCAGTTCGACGCGAACGGAACCGTCGCCCCCATTGTTGTACGTCCGGTTGATGCCAGATCCCTGCATGGGCAGGCGTTGGATCAGGTCGCCGACGGAAAGCAGACCGGAATCGTCGATGTCCTCGCGGGTGACGACCGTAAGCGGTTGCGGGCCGTCGGTTGGCGAGTAAGCGATACGCGATCCCGTGACGGTGACGGTCTCGATCTCGCCTTCGGCCGCGCCAACGGGCGCGCCGACGAGCAGAATGGTGATTGCTAGCAATGCACCGAATGACGATGAAATCGCCTGGTTCATGCCGCTACTCCTCTCTTGTAGACATGTAAATAGTGGGGGAACAGCGTCCAAGATCCCGTCGCCAAGTCGCAACGGCACAACCCTGAGAATCCCCCCTTTACGGTGTCGCGAATTCTGCCACATTTCACGTCTTCGTAACATCCTGAAACATGCAGAACCGACGAGCTGTCGACTCGCGACTCGACCCAGAAACAGGCCGCGAAGCGACCACCAATCCGGTCAGGAACGAGCGCAGGTCCGGCAGTCCGGATCCTTGGTCAACTTGAGCTTGCGCCACTCCATGCGCTTGGCATCGAGGTGCACGACGTACCCGGCCAGGCTCTCGCCCACTCCCGCGATGATCTTCATCGCCTCCATCGCCTGGACGCTGCCGACGATGCCCACCAGCGGCGCCGCCACCCCGTTCTCGGCGCAGTTCAACGCCTCGTCCCCGGCATCCCCATACAGGCATCGATAGCAGGGCGCATCGTCCCGGCGTGGATCGATGACCGTGACCTGGCCCTCGAGTCGGATCGCCGCACCCGACACCAACGGCGTCTTGTTCCGTACGCAGGCGGCGTTGATCGCGTAGCGGGCGACGAAATTGTCGGTGCCGTCGAGCACGACGTCGGCATCGGCCACTACGGCATCGAGTTCCGGACCGTCCAAGCGCGTCGCGATCGTCTCGACGCGGGTATCGGGGTTAAGCGAGGCGATCCGAACCGCAGCCGAGTCGACCTTGGCCACGCCGACGGAAGCCTGATCGTGAATGATCTGACGTTGCAGGTTCGACACGTCGACGGTGTCATGATCGACCAGTGTGAGCGATCCGACGCCGGCTGCCGCGAGGTACAGGGCGGATGGCGAACCCAACCCGCCGAGGCCGACGACGAGCACATGCGCGTCGAGCAGCGCCTGCTGTCCCGCGACATCGAACTCGGGCAGCATGATCTGGCGGCTGTAGCGGAGCAACGCCTCGTCGTTCACGACTCGCGGTTCTCCTTACAGCCGACGGTGACGCGCGGGCGGTTCTCGATGTCCCGATGGCAACGGACCCGACGAAACCCGCGCTCCCGAAACGCCCGCGCGAGTGCACGTTCCTGGTCGACGCCGTGTTCGAGGCAGAGCCACCCGCCCGGAGACAAGCAATCCGGCGCCTCCCGAATCAAGCGGGCGAGGATGTCGAGCCCCCCGTTCGGGCCGCCGCGAAGGGCCCGCCGCGGCTCGAAGCGAAGGTCGCCTTGATCGAGCCTGGGATCGTCGTCGTCAACGTAGGGCGGGTTGCTGACGATCACGTCGAATCGGCCGTCGATCCCCTCAAAGCAGTCCGCGACTCTCGTTGCCACCGACAAGCCAAGCCGCGCGGCATTGCGCCGACACAGGGTAATGCATGCCGGATCGACATCGGTCGCCGTCACGGACGCTTGCGGCCGTTCGCCGGCAATCGCCAACGCGACGGCGCCGCAGCCTGTTCCGATGTCGAGTACCCTGGCGTTTGACCTGATCAGCGGCAGCGCCGCGGCGACGAGGGTTTCGGTATCGGGGCGCGGGATAAGTACGTCCGCCGTGACCTCGAGGTCGAGATTCCAGAATCCGCGCATCCCGAGTATGTAGGCGACGGGTTCGCCATCCTGCCGACGGGCCACTGTCTCGGCCATCCTCGCGAAAGCTACCGGGTCGACGGCCCGCTCGTCGAACGCGTACAAGTGATTCCGCGGCACGCCGAGGGATGTACCGACCAGCAGTTCCGCCTCGTGCCGCGGCAGGCGGCGGCGAGCGTAGTCGACGCACTCGCGGATGGTCGGCGTCGCCTCAGCCACCGTGTGATCCCCGTTCCAAGGCCTGCAACTGTTCAGCCTGGTGTTCCTGGAGGAGCGGGTCGATGAGCTGGTCGAGTCCGCCGGCGATGATCTCGTCGAGCTTGTAGAGCGTCACCCCGACGCGATGGTCGGTCACTCGACCCTGGGGAAAGTTGTAGGTGCGTATGCGTTCGGAGCGGTCTCCGCTGCCCACCAGGGTTCGCCGGGTCTCGTCCTGTTCGGCACGTTGCTCGCTGCGCGCGCGGTCGAGCAGCTTGGCTTGCAGCAATCCCATGGCCCGGGCGCGGTTCTTCAACTGCGAGCGCTCGTCCTGGCACTCGACGACGATGCCCGTGGGAAGGTGCGTGAGGCGGACCGCGGAATCGGTCTTGTTGACATGCTGGCCGCCGGCGCCGGATGCCCGGAAGGTGTCCACGCGGATTTCCGACTTGTCGAGTTCCAGATCCTCGATGGCGTCCTGTTCCGGCAGCACGGCCACGGTGCAGGCCGACGTATGGATACGGCCCTGGGACTCCGTCTCGGGCACCCGTTGCACCCGGTGCGCGCCCGACTCGAACTTCAGCCGGCTGTACACGCGCTTGCCTTCAACGCGGGCGATGATCTCCTTGTAGCCGCCGTGCTCGCCGGGTCGCTCGCTCAAGATCCCCACGTTCCATCCGGTTTCCTCCGCGTAGCGGGAATACATCCGGAAGAGGTCGCCCGCGAAGATCGCAGCCTCGTCGCCGCCCGTGCCCGCGCGCACCTCCAGGAAGACGTTGCGCTCGTCGTCCGGGTCGCTGGGAATCAACAACGTGCCGATCCGCGCCTCGATTCCATCAAGTTCCGTCCTCAACGCGGCGACATCCTCCGCAGCGAGTTCGCGAATCGCGGGGTCGTCGTCGGACTCCAGGCTCCGGGCATCTTCCAGTTCGCCGGTCTTGTGCTGGTATTCCCGATAGGCGCCGATAACCGGCTCGAGCTCGGCGTACTCGCGCGACAATGCCGTATAGCGTTCCCGATCAGCCATCACTTCCGCATCGGCAAGCAGGGCGGATAGTTCCTCGTGGCGCTCGGCAAGGTCATCGAGCCTGGCGGTGATGGACGATGAAATACCCATGATGGACTAGGGGCGGATGCACATGCCGGACACCCGGGCGCAGCCGACGAACGCTGTTATGATCATGTTGCCGATCATAGCAAACCTCCCTCGGCAACGCCCGTGCCGACGGTCCGTGATGAACCGTAAGATACTGTTTTTAATAGTTTTCTTGTTGCCGGCGTTGTCGACCGCTTGCACCGTATTGCCGCCCCTCGGGGAGGGTCTCGCGGCGGATTTCCGACTGCGGGGGAAGATCGGCGTCCGCGATCAATCGCCAACCGGCGCCTCATTCTCGGCGTCGTTCGATTGGATCCAGGCGGGAAACGCTTTCGCCATCGAACTGTGGGGGCCGCTCGGGCAAGGTCGAACGCGCCTCGCCGGCGACGACGAGACGATGACCGTCACCGATGCCCACGGCACGACTCTGGCCGGCGAGTCGCCCGAAGTGCTCATGCAGCGACACCTGGGGTGGTCGGCGCCGGTGAACGTGCTGCGGTACTGGATCCGCGGACGCGTGGCGCCCGGTTCACGGGCCAATGCCGTGGACCGTGACGCGGCTGGTCACTTGACGGCCTTCAAGCAACTCGGCTGGGCCGTCGAGTTGTCGAGGTGGCAGCAAAGTGCCGCCGGACCGGTCCCCGGCAGGATTCGGGCGACGCGTGACAGTCGTCGGATCACGATCGTCTGCAAGGAGTGGTTGCCCGACTAGGGCGCGTTGCAGTTGCTTCGAAACTGCTCGGTAGGTGGCGAGCAGTGGCGAGCCGCGCTGATTGACAGCGGTGGCGTCGGCGCACAGAATACCGCGCCCTTCGGAGGCGAAGACGCCCTCCGACGGCTCGCGTTGGGGCGTCGCCAAGCGGTAAGGCACCGGGTTTTGATCCCGGCATTCGCAGGTTCGAATCCTGCCGCCCCAGCCAAGCGCCCGCGGCCAAGCGCCGAAGGCGCCGAAAGAGCGCCCGCGGCCAAGCGCCGAAGGCGCCGAAAGAGCGCCCGCGGCCAAGCGCAAGGGCGCCATTGGAATGCCGAACGCATCCGACCTGGAGAGGACATGAGCGAACAGATCGTGCTACGAGCGGAGTTCCGCGAAGAACTGGGCAAGGCCGCTAGCCGTCGGCTGCGCCGCTTGTCGGACAAGGTGCCCGGCATACTCTACGGGGGCGGCGGGGATCCGGTGCACCTGTCGGTCGCGCATCGCGATCTCTCGAAAGCCATGCAGGAGGAGACGTTCTTCTCGCAGATCCTCGAACTCTCGGTGGGCGACAAGACCCAGGCCTGCGTGCTGCGGGACCTGCAACGCCACCCGGCAACGGACAAGGTGCAACACATCGACTTTCTTCGGATTCAAGAGGACATGCCCGTCCAGCTGCATGTTCCGCTGCACTACATCAACGAAGATCGGTGTGTCGGCGTCAAACTTGGCGGCGGGCGCATAGCCCACAACCTCATCGAGGTCGAGGTTAGCTGCCTGCCTCGGAACCTGCCGGAATTCATCGCAGTCGATGTTGCCGACCTGGAGGTGGGCTCGTCGATTCACCTGTCCGACCTCGAATTGCCGGACGACGTATCGATCGTCGCCCTCGGCCTAGGAGAAGACCGCGACATTCCCGTTGCTAGCGTGACAGCAAGGCGCGGCGGAACTCTGGACGAACTCGAGGACGACGCCGATGTCGACACCGAAGAAGACGACGCGGACGACGAGTCCCCCGAAGAAGACGCGTCCTGACCGGTAGCGTGAGAGTTTGCCGTGGCCATACGGCTGATCGCCGGTCTCGGCAATCCGGGCGCCCGCTACGCACGCACCCGCCACAACATTGGCGCCGTATGGCTTGAAGCGCTTGCCCGGCGCTTCGGCATCACCCTAGCCAAGGACCGAAAGTCCAAGGGCGCCATCGGCCGGGGGGACATGCTCGGGCGCGATGTCCGCCTCCTCATTCCAACAACCTACGTGAACCTCTCCGGCGAAGCCGTCGGCGCCGTGGCCCGGTTCTACAAGATCACTCCGGCTGAAATGTTGATCGCCTACGATGAAGTGGCGTTTCCTGTCGGCAGGTGCCGACTGAAGGACGGTGGCGGACACAACGGGCACAACGGCTTGAAGAGCGTGATCGCCGCGCTCGGCAACGACCAGGGGTTCGCCCGGCTGCGGATCGGCATCGGACATCCCGGTCACGCCGACGGGATGGTGTCCTACCTAACGCGCGTTGCCATGCCATCCCGAGACCACGAAGCCGCGACGCAGGCCGCGTGGTTGTCCGACGAAGTCCTCGACCTGGTACTCGGCGGCGACTTGCAGAAAGCCATGAACCTGTTCCACGCACCGGCACCCGACGAGTAGCCGAATGGGTTTCAACTGCGGCATCGTGGGCCTCCCCAACGTCGGCAAGTCGACGCTCTTCAACGCCTTGACCCGGGCGTGTGTCGACGCGGAGAACTTTCCCTTCTGCACCATTGAACCGAACACCGGGGTCGTGCCGGTTCCCGATCCACGTCTCAAGCGCGTCGCCGAGATCGCCAAGCCGGCGCGCGTCGTACCCAGCGCCATGGAGTTCGTCGATGTCGCCGGATTGGTCGCCGGCGCCGCCAAGGGCGAGGGGCTCGGCAACCAGTTTCTCGCACACATTCGCGAAACCGACGCCCTCGCCCACGTCGTACGCTGTTTCGAAGACGACAACGTCGCCCACGTCTCAGGCAACGTCGACCCGGGCGGGGACATCGACATCATCGACCTCGAACTCGCACTCGCCGATCTCGAAACGGCCGAACGGGTCCATGACCGAAACCGGCGCATAGCCAACGCGGGCGACAAGGATGCCCGGGTGCTGGTCGCCCTTCTCGACCGAGTGCGAGCCGGTCTCGAAGCCGGCCAACCGGTTCGCTCGATCGGGCTCGCGAGCCATGAACTCGGTCTGCTTCGCGAGTGCCACTTCATCACGCAAAAGCCGGTGATGTACGTTGCCAACGTCGCCGAGGACGGCTTCGAGGACAATCCGATGCTCACCGCCGTGGCCATGCGCGCGGCGTCGGAAGGCGCGGTCGTGGTACCGGTGTGCGCCAAGATCGAAGCCGAGATCAGCGAACTGGAGGACGCCGACCGGGCGGAGTTCCTCGAAGACCTCGGTCTCGACGAACCCGGCCTCAACCGGGTCGTCCGTGCGGGCTATCGCCTTCTCGATCTGCACCACTACTTCACCGCGGGTCCGAAGGAAGCCCGGGCATGGACCGTGCCGGTGGGAACCCTTGCGCCCCAGGCGGCGGGCGTCATCCACACGGATTTCGAACGTGGCTTCATCCGTGCGGAGGTGGTGTCGTACGACGACTACGTCGTCCACGGTGGCGAGAACGGCGCCCGGGAAGCCGGGCGACGAAGATTAGAGGGCAAGGACTACGTCGTCCGGGACGGCGACGTCATCCACTTCCGCTTCAACGTGTGACTGCAACGGGCACGGACGTGCATGGAGCCCCGACCGTAGGGGACGGGCTTGTCCCGTCACGGTTCCCGCGGCATCGGCAATCTCCGGCGCGGGCGGGGACAAGCCCCGCCCCTACGGGGCCTCGGTCGCGAAACCGGCAGTCCGCAGGGGACGGGCTTGGCCCGTCACCGTTCCCGCGGCATCGGCAATCTCCGGCGCGGGCGGGGACAAGCCCCGCCCCTACGGGGCCTCGGTCGCGAAACCGGCAGTCCGCAGGGGACGGGCTTGGCCCGTCCCGACCTTGGATGCTCAGGACAACCGGAACGCCAGCACGTTGGTGCACCAAGCTGGGACGACCGGCCGGTCCGGCAGCTCTCCCTCGGTTTCTCCCCGGAGCCAAGTCACCGCGTCCCCTATTCGAAAATAAGCCGCCTCGGCAAAGGCCGTGACGTAGATTTCGGCCCGGTGTCCGGTCGGCGATTGCTCGGGGAACGGCAGCATGGTTTCGAACAACTCGATCTCCCGGTCGTGCGCCTTGGACCCCACAAGCCAGTTGAACTCGCTCGCCACGAACCACCAGCCATCCCGGTCGACGAGTTCCACGTGTCCGGCACCGAGCACGGCGGCACCGAAGGCGATGTTCTCCGCAATCAGCTTTCCGTCAATGCGTCGTCCGGGGAACATCCCGGCAAGACGGCGGCGCAGGAACTCGAGAGCGTGCGGTTGTGGCTCTGTCACGCGACGCCCGGGTACTTGGCCCGGATGTAGGCCACCGACCGGATCAGCATTTCCCGCAGCACGTCCAGGTCGACATCGGCCAGGCGTTTGACGTAGAGGCATGACTTTCCGGTGGAGTACTTGCCAAGTCTCGCCAACAGGTCTTCGTATTCGGCGAACCCCGCCATCACATAGATCGTCAACGCCCTTTTGCGTGGCGAGAATCCGGCCTCGAAGAAGTCGCCCTCTCGACCGCTGGCGTAGCGGTAGTGGTAGCTACCGAAACCAACAATGCTCGAGCCCCACATCACGCCTTCGGCACCCGTTATCTCGGCCATCAATCGGGCGACGACCCGGCAATCCGCGCGTTTGTGCTCTTCGTCCACGGCGTCGATGAACGCGTCCACGCTCGAGGCGGTGGGCCTCGTCTTGAGTTCACTCATGTGGGCATGTCCTCACGATGTGAGTGGTAGCTGCGGTTGGACTCGAACCAACGACTTCAGCATTATGAATGCTGTGCTCTAACCAGCTGAGCTACGCAGCCACGAGGGGCCGGTTCAAACCGGGTGCGGGATTCTCGAATCGCGCCCGGGAGTTGTCAAGGTGGATTGGTGACCGGCTCCTACTCGACGACTTGAAACCCGGCAAACGAGTGGCAATATAGTCCCCGACAGCCACACAATTGGATGAACTACGCAATGGCCGAACCCCGAATTCTCACCGCACGCCCGTCGGCGATCGAAGTCAACAAGGTGCTTCGCAACACCTATGCCCTCCTCGCCATGACCCTTCTGTGGAGTGCTGCCACGGCGTCCATCGCGGTCGCGATCGGCGCTCCCCACCTCGGTTTCATCACGTTGCTGGTCTTCTTCGGCCTCCTATTCGCCGTGCACAAGACCCAGAACAGCCTCTGGGGCCTCGTCTGGGTATTCGCCCTCACCGGGTTTCTGGGCTTTTCGCTTGGACGGGGTCCTCGGCCTGGCCGATGGCGGCGCGATCGTCGCCCAGTCTCTGGGAATCACGGCAGTGGCGTTCCTGGGTCTCTCGATCTACACAGTAGCGACCAAGCGCGACTTCAGTTTCCTCGGCGGTTTCCTCGTCGTGGGCGCAATCATCATCGTGGCCTCGTGGATCGTTTCGATTTTCTACTACTCGACGTTGTTCGCCCAGGTGATGGCCGGCATCTGCATCCTGTTCGGCTCGGCGTTGATTCTCTGGGAAACCAGCGCGGTGGTGCGCGGCGAACAGACCAACTACATCTCGGCGACGGTCGGGATCTACGTGGGTCTCTACAACATCTTCAGTTCGATCCTGCTCCTGTTCGGCATGGGTGGCGACGACTGAGCTGCCCGTCGCCTAGACCCGGCGAGCACCGCGTTGCTGGCCGACGCGTTTTTGCCGTTGCCTGTCTTGGCGTAGCCGCCGGGTGCGGCGGCGGTGGGCCCGTCGTCCCCGCCGGGCCGCCCCCGCCACCCCCGCCGCCGCCACCCGAACCGATCGTTCTCCTGGATACGATCCCGGCGAGGCGCGCGACCGTCGATCCGTCGACCACCGACGTCGGCCTGACCCACCGCGGCCGCAAAGGCCTGGCGTTCACCTACGCCGGTCCGTGCACCGGAAGCGGCATCGCGCTTCGGCGCGAACTGACCGATCTCTCCGACGGCAACTCAGAGGAGCTCATCGAACACCTACTCCCCTGCTCGCTCGCCGACTCGACGGCCTATACCGTGACGGTGAACGCAACCGGGGAGGACAAGCGCTACCGTGGGGAGCTCGACTTCGAGACCAGCCACGGCGGATCGGACACGCTGTCCGTCGTCGAACAGACAACCACGTCGGTATACGGCGTCAACCGGCTGTTCGACCGCTACATCGACAAGGCGGTAATCGACGAAATCGACTCGTGGATACTGCGGGCCTTGGCGCGGGTGACGGTCGGCAAGATCGCCGATCTTTCCTGGCCCGAGCTGACCGCCCGCCGGGCGTCCCACGACGTGATCGCCCAACGCATCGCGTACAGCTCCCGCGACCCTGACGGAGAACCCGCGATGCTAACGGGACTCGTGGCGTTTCCGGACATTGCCGCCGATCCGGACTTCCGACCCAGGGAGCGCGTCGTCGTGCTGAGCCATGCCACCGGCTCGACGCCCAGTTCGCTCAGGGACGACGACGGCTGGTTTGTCCTTGCGACTCTGATCGCTGGGCGCGGCTACCTGGTGATCGCTCCGGACAACTTCGGCCGGGGCGGTTCCGCCACCGATCCCGTGGACGGAACGCAACAGCCCGAAACCTACCTGATGGCCAATCGCGTCGCCATCAATACGCTCGACATGGTCGCCGCCGTGCTTGCTAGCGACGACTACCGGTCTTTCAGCGCACCCGATGCCAACGCCGACGTTGTCGCCATCGGCTATTCCCAAGGCGGGCACAGCGTTGTCGCTTTCTGGCTTGCCGCCCAGGTCGGGGATGTGGGATTCACGGTACGCGAGCTATACAGCGGGGGCGCGCCGCATAGCCTCTACCAGACGGTTCGGGGCGCGTTGGTGAGACTGGACGGCCGTTGCGAGGATGGTCCCTGGTGTCGGGACGTGCATCTTGAGGCCGTGATTCCCTACCTGACGAAGCGGGTGCTTCCGCCACTTGTCGCCTACGGCGACGTTGGCCTGGAAATCGACCAAGTGGTCGCTGGCGACCGACTCACCGATGACTTCGTGGCGGGGATGCTGGACGCCGAGCCGCGCTACGACGCGTTGAAGACCCTGCTGCAACTCAGCACGTTCACCAACCTCGCCGAGCCGCACAAGGCAATGACGGCACGCGACACCCGCTTCCATCTCTATCACTCGCCGTTCGATCGCCTGGTGCCCGCGCAGAACACCCGAGATCTGGTCGAGCTTCTGTCGGGCGAATTCGATGCGCGGTATTTCGCCGAGGAGTGCGACGGCGCCCTCTACGAGGTGCTCGCAGAGAGGATCCGCATCACCGGCCTGGTCCACACGATCTGCGGAATGGAAACCCTCGACGAAGCGCTCCAGGATATGAACGCCCGTGCCTCGGCAGGGGCTGTCGGATTCACCGAGGCGGTTGATCCCGAGCCTGGCCGATGGCTCGAGCGTGCCGAAGACCTCGCCAGGGTCGCCCTCGACGATGCCCCGGCCCTAGCCGAATTCACCGCAACCGCCTCCTCGGACGACCTTCGGATCCTTGCCGAGATGCTGCGCGATACCCCCTCGGCGGACCTCGAACTGCTGGCCGATCACCTGGTCTCGCCGTAGGGGACGGGCTTGTCCCGTCCCGGCCCGCCCTTCGGGCGCGTTTCGAGAATGTTGCGCATTCTCGTGGCAACCGGCTGACGCCTTGCGATGCCCTAAGACGGGCGACCGCGCGCCCTACGGACCGATTGGGTCCCTCCGACGAGTCGATCTGGTCATTGCGTCGTTAGACCCGGGTGAGCTGCCGATACGTCTTCTGAAGTGCCGCCGGCAGTTCCGCCGTTTCCTCGATCACGAGGTACCGGTCCGCCGGACACATTCGACGCAGGTAGTCGTGTCCGGACCGATCCACGGTAACGCAGAACGTCTCGATCCCCCGGGCTTCGGCTTCGACAAGCGCGCGGGCGGTGTCCTGAACGCCGTATTCGTGCTCGCCCCGGTTCGGCCCGTAGTCGTGGTCCTGGGGGAATCCGTCGCTGACGATCATCAGCACCTTGAGCGCCGCACCGCTTGACTCCAGTTTCGCGCAGGCATGGCGAATCGCCGGCCCCATGCGGGTCGAGCGTTTCGGCTTCATGGCGGCGATGGCGGTGAGGGCGCGGTCGTCCAAGGGGTCGTCGAACTCCTTGGCGACGTAGAACTCGACGCAGTCGCGGCCGTAGCCGGAGAAACCGTAGATGCCGTAGCGATCACCCAGGCTTTCGAGGGCCGTGCCCAGCAACAGCACGGACTCGCGCAGGATGTCGATGATGCGCCGCTTCGCGGCCTCCTCGGCCATGCGGGCCGCGAAGTCGTAATCGTCGTCGTCGAAGTAGGGATCGCGGATATCCTGGACTTTGCCGATCGCCATCGGGGCCTCGCGTTCTTCGGGAATGACATCGTCGGTGGATGCCGAGAGATCCACCAACAACGCCGCGCCCACGTCCCGGCGCAGGCGCTCGCGGCGGCTGTAGACGCGTTCATCCGGTGACGCGCCGGTGCGGATGTCGGCTCGGGTCTGAACGATGGCGTCGAAGTCGAGTTCATCGCCGTCCGGCGTCTTCTTCACGCGTTGGTAGCCCGTCGGCCGCACCTGTTCGAACTGGCGGCGGGCGGCGCGGACGTGGGGACGCACGGCGTCGAGCAGAGTTTGGGTAACCGCCCCGCGCTCCGCTTCCAAGCGCTCCTCGTAGAGCCGGCACCAGCCGCGCAGGTAGGTGCCGCTGTGATAGTCCCATTCGTCGTAGCGGAAGCTCGACGCGGCGTCGTGGCCGTCTCCCAATGCTCGCCGGACGGACGAGCGTTCCATGTCGACACGACGTTTGAGTTGATCCCGCTCCGCCACGAGACCCGTGCCCACCTCGCGGGTGTCGCCGTCCTGCCCGGACGAGTTGGCCACCCTCGTCTCCTGGGCCGAGACAAGCTCCGCGAACTCGAGTGCCGCGATCTCGGCATCCTTGTCGGCGAGTTCCTCGTCCCAATCATCCAGCCTCGCCTCGCGCTGGAGCCATTCCATCGTCGTCTCTTCGGCGCGTTCCCCTGTCTCCGTCTCCGCATCCGCGCCGATGGCCAACGCCTCGTAGCAGGCAACCGTTGCAGCCGCCGATGTGTAGACATCGGCCACCGGCGCAAGGACTTCGGCCGCGAGCCGAAAGAGCGGAGATTCCACGTCGACGCCGAGCAAGGCGCCGCATAGCTCCTCGAGATCGGCAAGTTCTCCGACGGGTGCCGCCCATCGCTCAGCCAAGTAGTCTGCCAGTGACCGCCGGTAGCGCCGGGTACCCGGGTAGCGACGCGACACGGCGGCCCGAATACGGGCCGTCTCGATGACCCTAAACAACGCCTTCGCGATGCTCGGGCGGGCAAAGGCATGGAAGAATACGGCTAGGTCGGATTCGCGCAGCAAAGGCCCGGATCGGTTCGCGGCCAGCCACGGCACCCGACGTCGTGCCGTCTCGATGTCGAATCGGTAGGTCCCGAACTCCCGGAATCCGAGTTCGTCGAGTGTCGCCAGGCGGTAGAGTGCCCCGTTCAACCGCTCATCCGAGAAGTGTTCGATCTGCTCGGGCAGGTAGACGGCCTTGCCATCGTGATTCGCGCCGATGCCGTCCCGGGAGGTCAGGTCCGGATCGCCAGTGAACTCCGCCAAGGACTTGATGTGCACCGGCCGACCCGCGATGCCCTCGGCGAATAACGCCAGCACCCTGTCGATGTCCGCCAGGGCGGTCAGGGCCAGACGACGTCGACGATCCCGGCGACGGCCTCCTGAACGTTGGCGTCGTCCGACACGGCTTCGACGATGGCCACCTGAGCGGCCCGTCGCGGTTCGATATGGTGACGAATGAGCTGACCCGCGTAGATGAGGAGCCGCGTACTCACGCCTTCCCGAAAGCCGTGCTCGCGCAGGTTGCGGACCTTGGCGCCGATCACCGCCAGGCGTTCCGCCACGTCGGCCCCGACCCCGCTCTCGTGCGCGACGATCTCGGCTTCCCGCGTTTCGTCCGGATAGTCGAACGTCAGGCTCACGAATCGCTGCCGGGTGCTCGTCTTCAGGTCCTTGAGGATGCTCTGGTAGCCGGGGTTGTAGGAAATGACCAGCAGGAAGTCGTCGTGGGCGCGGAGCAGTTCGCCGGTTTTGTCGATGGGCAGCACCCGGCGGTGGTCGGTGAGCGAGTGGATGAGCACCGTGGTGTCCTTGCGCGCCTCGACGATCTCGTCGAGATAGCAGATCGAGCCTTCGCGCACCGCACGGGTCAACGGGCCGTCCTGCCAGAGCGTCTCGTCACCCTTCAGGAGGTACCGTCCCACGAGGTCGGTGCCGGTGAGATCCTCGTGGCAGGAGACCGTCACCAGGTGCTCGTCGATGTCCGCACCGCCGAACAAGCGCCAGGTCATGTGCTCCACGAAGCGCGTTTTCCCGCAACCCGTCGGGCCCTTGAGGAGGACCGGCAGACGACCGGCATAGGCTGCCTCGAATTCCGCAACCTCGTCGGCGAGCGGCAGGTAGTAGGGTTCGCTTGTCGCGAGGCGCGTGCCGTCGAGCACCGCGGCGGATGGACTGTTCACGGCACGAAGGCGTCGTGGCCCTGGGTGTAGTTCATGAACGACTGGGCCGGGTTCCGGTTGACCAGGT
>JAPPAV010000011.1 GCA_026705345.1 Gammaproteobacteria bacterium | reverse complement strand
GGTGACGATGATCGGTCGGCCCGGATAGAACTCCTCACGCCCGACCCGTCCTCGCTGGCGTAGTTCCGTCTCGACCAGGCGATTGAAACGATGCGTGCCGAAGGGTCCATGACGGTGGGCGCACAGAATCCGCCGATGAGGAAACGGCGACCCGCGAGGATTGGCGAAACACGGCGCCCACGACTCCATGGCATGGCGCGTGGCTAGATGCTCGAAGGCGCGAGTACCCGCCAAGGGCCGGAGTTCGGTTTGCGCGTTCCGCTCGTCGTTCAACGCGCCCAGGGCGGCGGTCGCGTCGCCGCCGACAATCGCGTCAGCGAGGCGGCCGATGCCGCTTTGCTCTTCGAACCGGCGACTTAGCGTCAGCGTCTGCACGCACCCGCCGAACGGCGAACCCGGCGCCGCGGCTGCGGCGCAAAGGTCGCCGAGTACGGCACCCGGCTGCACGGAAGCCAACTGATTCGCATCGCCGAGCACGACCAGCCGGGCGTCGTCCGCCAGCGCGCCGACGAGCCGCGACATGAGCGGCAGGTCGACCATGGACGCTTCGTCCAAGATGACGGCGTCGAACGGCAGACTGCCGTTCCGGGCCCGGTAAAGCAGGCGGTGCACCGTGCTCGCGTCAACTTGGTAGTCGCCCAGCGCGGGAGTCTGATCGAGCAGACTATCCAACTGCGCCGACACCGACACCTGCAGCCGCTGGGTCGCCTTTCCGGTTGGCGCCGCCAACCCGATACGGTCTGGTCTGGCGAGCCCCATGTCCAGTAACAGGGCGATGATCCGAGCCGCCACGAAGGTCTTGCCGGTTCCCGGTCCACCGGTCACCACGCACAGGCGTCGCCGAAGAACGGCATCGACCGCACGACGCTGGTCTGCGTCCCGGGCGCCGAACAGGCTGTCCAACTTGGCGTCGACGCCAGGCATCCTGTCCCGAGCCCGGGCCATTTCGGCCAATCGTGCGGCCAGAGCGGTTTCCGCGCGCCGGTATCGGGAGAGGTAGAGCCGGCCGGCGGCGTCGATGACCAGGGGCGCTTCCTTGTCGCAACCCGGTCCCGCGACGACGGGGCTCGCCAGCAGCGCGTTCCGCCAACTATCCAGATCGGGCAACGTGTAGGGCGAGATCGGCCGGTCGAGGGGATCCTCGAGGACGGATGCGAGTGGACCGCCCGCGCAACTCCCGAGGTCGAGGCAGACATGTCCGCGCCGGGTTCGAACACTGGCGAGCGCCGCCGCAAGCGCCACCTCCGGACGTTCATGTCGATCGAACCGGGCCATCAGCCGCGCGAACTGCCAGTCGATGTCGGCGATTAGATCCTGATCGTGCAGTTCCTTTAGGAGTTCGATCACGCCACCCCCCTGAAACAGGCGTCGAGGGCGTCGATGCATGCCCGGCTCGGACGGTCGAAGTAGACACCCCGATCCATGCCGGCCGCCGGCTCGATACCTCGAAGGAACAGGTAGAACGCACCGCCGATGTGTTGGTCGTAGTCGTAGTCTGGCAAGCGGCTGGCGAGGTACCGGTTCAAGGCCACCACGTAGAGCAGGTATTGGAGCGGATAGCGATGGTCGCGCATCGCCTTCGAGATGCCCGCCGGCGCGTAGTCATCTGGCCGATTGCCAAGCCAGTTGGACTTGTAGTCGAGCAC
The DNA here is from genome assembly GCA_026705345.1 of Gammaproteobacteria bacterium. Classification (GTDB taxonomy): domain Bacteria; phylum Pseudomonadota; class Gammaproteobacteria; order Pseudomonadales; family Azotimanducaceae; genus VXYL01. The sequence continues at coordinate 33,540 of JAPPAV010000011.1, read as the reverse complement.
GTACCAGACACCGTCGTGGCCGGCGACCAGATCGATGAACCCGCGCAGGTACCCCTCGATGTTCGACCGAGACCCGGCGAAGGGATCGTCGTAGCCATGATCGGCGAGTGTTTCGCCGAGTCGGCGTCGGTCAAGCCCTTCGAGCGGCAGGTGGAACTCCATCTCGGGGACGGCGCGTTCGACCTGCAGAAGGCGGAACCCCTTGCCCACACCCGGCCCCTCGGCTGCGGCAAGCAACGTCGCCCGGGTGTTCGTCACCAACGACCGCGCCACCTCTGCCCACTGCGCGTTGATTCGATACCTGGCCAGACTCTCACGGCAGGCGTCTTCGACGGACTCCTCTTCACCCCGGTCGAGGCGTTCGAAGATTCGATGCAGGCAATTTCCCACCCGGCGTCCCGACGGGAAGGTGAACGCGTTCCGCACGGCCTCGCCATCCGCCGTTGCCTCGTCCTCCTCTTCCGCCGTGACGATCTCGTCCCGGTCGGGCTGTTCCACCGTCTCGTGGTCGCTCGGCGACTCGGCAACTCCCGCGCTGTGGGCGAGCGCCGAATAGCTGCTCATCTGGCGGACCCTTGCCAGTCCCCGGTCCAGTCGGCGAACAGTGAGTTCCGGTGCCGCCTGCACCGTGCCGACGCTGCCCGGCGACTCGTAGCCCGGGTCCATGTCGACAATGCCGATGTCTGTCGAACAGCGTGACGCCAGATCGTCGAGGCCCGCCCGCCATTGTTCCGGCGAGAGCTCCTTCGCCGCGCCGGCGATCTTCACGACGCTCGCGGCATCCATCTCCTCCGAAGCCGACTTGCGACCGTAGAGCAACCACGCCAGGGGCGCGTTCTCCGTCGAACGGATCTTCGTCCACGTCACCACGCAGCGTTCCTGGGCGCGGGTGAGCGCCACGTAGAGAAGACGGGTTTCGTCGGAGAACCCCTCCTGCCAGTCGACGTCGAGTTCCGCCTTCGAGGGATCGAGGTGCAGGACCTCGCGGTGGTCCGCGTCGGCGGCGTGATAGTTGGCCCAATCCGGGTCGCGCCGCATGTTCGCGTCCCAGAGGAACGGACAGAAAACGATGGGGAATTCGAGACCCTTGGCCGCGTGCATGGTCACGATCTTGACCAGCTGCTCGTCACTGTCGAGGCGAAGCAGGGCCATCTCGTCGCGGTCGCCGGCGTTTGCGCGCTGCCGGGTGAACCAGGCGGCAAGCCCGGTAGGCGAGTAGCGCTCGCGGGTCTCCGTCTGTTGAAGCAGCTCCGCCAGATGCTTGAGGTTCGTCAACCGCCGCGCCCCGTCCCGGTAGCGCAACAGGCGCTCGGCACCCTTGACCTCACCGGACTCCAGGATGCGCCGGATCAGCGTGGCGACATCTGCCCGCTTCCATTCCTCGAGCCAGTTGGCAAGGCGTTCGGTCCAGACGTTCCAAGCGTTGTCGTCGTCCTGCAGTGCGCCCACCGCCGCGGCATCGAGCCCGAGGACGTCCGCCGTCAGGGCACCGCGGGTGCGGTGGGGCGACTGCGGTTTGGCGATGGCCCACAGCAAGCGCTCGAGCTGCTCCGCTTCGCGGCTCGCCATGACGTTCTCGATGCCGATCTCAACGCTGGCGATGTGGCGCGCGTGGAGTTCCCGGGCGACCCGCCGCCCCTGGGCGGCGGTACGAACGAGCACCGCGATGTCCGAGCCACGCACCGGGCGACGCCCCAGTTTCGCCCTTTCAACGTCCGCGAGCTTGAGCGTGGCGGCGATCTCGTCGGCTGCCAAACGCGCCGCCAGGTCGCCCATGTCGGGCTTGTTCCGCAACTGCTTGGGATCCCAGGGGAAATAACGGATCTGCAACGGCGCACTCCCGTCCCCGGCGAGGGTTTCGCCGTCGATTGCGAGGTCGGGTTCCTTGATCGCGGATTCGACGGGATCGTAGCCGATCCCGGGCAGCGCGAAGGGGCAGGAATGGTCGAACACCGCGTTCACCGCCGCGGTCAGCGCCGGCACCGAGCGGTAGTTGCGCGACAGACTGAGCTTCGCGTCAACGGCGACGGCGTCGCGGGTGTTCAGGTAGGCGAAGATGTCGGCGCTGCGGAACCGGTAGATCGACTGCTTGGGATCGCCGACGGTGATCAGCGCACCATGGTCGTCGGCCAGGCGGGTATCCCGGTATATGCGGCGGAAGATCTCCGCCTGCACCCGGTCGGTATCCTGGTACTCGTCGATGAGCGCCCACGGATAGCGGTCGCGGATGCGCCGCGCGAGGCCTTTCCCGGTATCAAATGCACGATGCACGCCGGTGAGCAGATCGTCGAAACCGAGCTTTCGATCCTCGCGCACCCGCTCTTCCAGCAAGTCGCGCGTATTCTTCAAGGCATCGCGGCGCAGGCAGGGCAACAGACCGTCGTAGCCGATACGTAGTTCCCCTGATTTCCGGTCGAGCTCGTCCAGAACCTCGGCAAGCACCGGATTCCCGTCGTGCAGCCGCTTGCGCTGTGTCTTGTTGCCGAGGTAGCTCGCATTCTTGGTACAGAACGTGACTTCGGGCCGTTGCAGCACGGCGGCGACGCGGTCGCGGTCCCCGTCGGACATCGACGCCGCCTCCGCTTCGTGGGTGTCCCTGGCCTTGCGAACGGTGTCGCGCCAAGCGCCTTCCAGCCCGTCGAGCCCGCTCGACGCCTCCTCGGTCGGGGAATCCGCGCCGACGATCTCAAGCCCGATCCTCGCCACGTAGCCGGACACCCAGCCGGCAAGTTCGTCCGCCGAGAAACCCTTCTTCATGGCATAGCGAACCAGCAGCGGCGATGCCGGGTAGGCCCACCGGCGCCACTCGTCGGTAACCGCGGCATGCAACGTATCCGCCCCGTCCCCGGCCATCTCGAAAGCGAACGGCAGTCCTCCTTCGAACGCGAAATCGGCGAGTACGCGCTGGCAGAAGCCGTGGATGGTCATGACGTTGGCACGGTCGAGATCGAGCAACGCCAGATCCAAGCGCCTCGCGACGTCGGCGTTGTCGATGCCGAGACCTTGCCACCGTTCAAGCAAGCTCGTGGCCTGTGGATCCGAACTTGCGCTCTCGTCCTCCGCCCGGCGCAACGCGCCCCGCAATGTCGCGCGAATCCGGTCGCGCAGTTCCCCCGTCGCCGCAATGGTGAACGTGACCACGAGTAGTTCGCCGATCTCGACGCGTTCCTCGACCAGCAGCCGGGCGGCAAGGGTGGTCAGCGCATAGGTCTTGCCCGTGCCTGCGCTGGCCTCGATCAACAGTTCCGGCGCAGCTCCCAAGGCCACGTTCAACGCCGTCTTGTCGGTGGGATTCATTTGCCCCACTTGTGCTCCGCATCGAGGAGCGGCAGCAGCAGCATCTCGGCGAGATCGGCGAACCGATCCGCGTCGAAGGGGTCTTCGCCGTCGTAGGCGAGCGAGACATAGGCGTTCAGCAGTCCATCGTAGGCTCGCTCGCCGTTCCACTCGCCACGGGCGTCGTTCCACGCGCTGTCACGATCCTGTGACCTCGCGAAGCGTTCGGCGTATTTCATCGACGCCGCCGGGGCGAACGGCAGCAGTGACCCGGTGCCTCGCCACCACGCATCCAGCCAGAGGCCGAGGTGTTTGCGCGCTTCTGCGGGGCTCGGCGCGACGAATACCTTCCGATCCACTCCACCTGGCGCAAGACAGACGAGATGCGCTTCGGCTTCGACCTCCAGGTAGGCGACCCACGCCAGGAGTTCGAGCCAAGCCCCGAACCGGTCCTGGGGGCGGATCCTGCCTATCCGCCAGCGCAGTACCTGGTGCCGTTCATTGCCGTCGACGACGGCGACGTTGTCCACGGCACCGGTCAGGCGAAAGCCGTCCACATCCAGATCAATGTCCTTCGGATCCGCCGAGAGCGCCTCCTCGTAGGGCTTGAGCGCGCGTTGGAACTCGCGCACATCCGCCTGCATGTCCTCGTAGACGACATCCCCGGGACCGCCCGCCGGGAGGCGACCTCGGGCAGTCACCAGCGGCTTGATTGCAACGGCGACCTCCTCGCCGCCGTCGAGGTCGTACATCTCGGATTTCAACGCCCATTGCCCCAAGCCGTCGAGCTTGAAGGGCTCTTCTTCTTCCAACGCGATCTCGTCGACCTCCAGGCGGATACCGAGGCGACCGCGTAGGAACTCCCGGGTCGGGTTGCGGAAGAACGCGATCAGACGTTCCAAGTCGAGCCGTCGTTCACGCGCCTCGCCAACGCGGCCGAAAGGCACCGCGAAGCGTTGGCGCGCCTGCGCGTCGGTCGCGCCGTCCGCATGCCCGCCGAGCGTGCGAGCGGCATCGAGCATCGAGGCGGAGTAACTCCACAGGCGACCCCCCGCCTCGTAGTAGCGACGGCTGAACGGCTGCAGCGGGTGGATCGTGCCGAATTCCCCGTCGAAGCGCCGCTCCAAGTAGTCCCGCAACTCGTCCACGACCACGGACGGCGGCATTGGTTTGTCGTCCCGGACGTTGCGTCCGGTGTAGCTCACCAGGAAACAGCGGCGAGCCGCGAGCAGTGCTTCCAGGAACGCGAATCGATCCTCGTCGCGGCTGTTCCGGTCGCCGGTTTTCTCGTCGTCCATATCCACCAGGTCGAAGGACGAAGGGGACGGGCGGCGGGGGAACAGGCGGTCGTTCATCCCCAACGCGCAGACGACCTTGGCGGGGAACGCCTGACCAATGCCCAACGAGACGACCGTTACGCCGTCGGCAAGGCGTGCTGCCGGTCTCGACAGTCCGCTCGCGGATCGGCGGAGGACGTCCCGCAGCACGCCGAAGGGAACCGGCGTGTCGGCCTTGCACTCCGCCGCAACATCGTCGATGAGTTGGGCAACCGTCGCGGTTTCCCCGGCGTTCTCCCAATCGGTCGCGAAGAACCGTTCCACCAGGACATGCAATGTCTCGGCCCATTCGACCGCTGACACCGCCTGTTCCTTGAGCGCACGCAGTTCGATCACGCCCTCGCAGTAGTCGACGAACCGGCCTAGCAGCTCGTAGTCGCCGGAAAACCCCGCCGAGTCCGTCGAATACGGGGCCACGTTGTCGAACATCGCGGTTTCGCCATCCATGGCATAGCCGAGAAGCAGCCGGTCGATGCCCTGGCGCCAGGCATGGCCGGCGAATCCCGGCAATCCCTCGTCTTCGCGATGGTCGGCGTCGATGCCCCAGCGGATGCCCGCTTGGTCGACCCATCCGCGCAACGTCGAGAGCTGCCGCCCGGGAATCCGGAACTTCTCGCTAACCGCCTTCGACTCCAGCGGCGCCATCACTGCCTCCGCGCCGTAGCGGGAATCGGGCAACGCCAAGAGGTCGAGGAACGCCTGCACCGCTCGGGTCGTCGAAGCGCGGGGCCGGGCGATGTTGAACGGGATGACATCGGCGGCCGCGAATACGGCTTCGACGGCGGGCGCGTAGTCGACGATGTTCGGCGTCAGCACCAGCACGTCCGCAGGCTGGATGTCCGGGTGCGCGTCGAACAGCCCCAGCAGCCGGTCGTGGAGCACTTCCGCTTCCCGCATCGCCGAGTGGCAGACGTGGATCTGGATGGAGTCGTCCGCTGGCATCGGATCGGCGGCCTTGGCTTCGGACGCCAGACGGAGGACAAGAATGTCCCGCTGCAGGGCACCCAGCGCGGTACCGGGATCGGGCTCGTCGTATTCCTCGACGGGCGCGCCGGTGGACAACTCCGCCTCCAGCAGCAGCGACTGAATGTCCCGGCCCAGCTTGCCCCATGCACCGAGGAGTTCATTGCCCTCCGAGCGGTATTCGTCGGCGGGATCCGCCGGATCCGCACGCCGCTGGAGGACTCGCCGGGGCGCGATGTCGCTCCAGTATTCCCGGCACGGGCTGAGCAGGTAGAGGTGGACGTCGATGTGGTCTCCTGCTTGACGCAGGAGGTCGAGGTACGAAGGCGACAGCGCGGCCACGCCGAAGAAACTCGCCCGCCGCGGCCACGCCTCGACCTTGCCGAACGAATCGCCCGCGCTTCGGAAAGCGTCGATCGCCGCGACCCAATGACTGGGCTCCACTACGCTCTCCGTCAGCCGGCGCCAGAGCTGCGCCTGCCAATGCGGCGTCTCGCCACGTTCCCACTCCCGAATCCAGTCCGGCCGGTACAGCAGGCACCGGTCGTAGACCCGCGCCAGCCGATCCGCCAGCTCGAATCGTTTACGCGGATCGTCGTCCGCCAGGTAGTTGCGCACGGACGCCGTGCCCGGACCGTCAAGGCTCGCCACCTGGTCGTAGATCCGCCAACGCAGCCGGTCCGGAGCGAAAGGCGTGTCCCTGGACAGCGTGCCGAGCGCATCGTGCATGATCGACCACGCGAACTGTGCCGGCAGCTCGATGGATACGTTCGCGGCGATGCCGAGTTCCTTCGCCAACGCGAGCACGAGCCACCGGCCGAGGGTCGGGTGCGGAACGACGATCCGTTCCGGTTCGAAGGGGTCGAGAGGGTCTCGCCGGATCTTCTCCGCTAGCCGTTCAGCCAGGGTCTCGAGGCGATTGCCGGCTTGGATCTCGATGTGTGTTGCCAAACTTGCTTGCCACCTACCGAACCAGGCGCGCCAACAGGAGACTCGTCAGATCCCGGCGGGCATCGAGTACCGCGACGACGTAAACCGCTCTGTCGTCATATCGATTGACAATCCGCCAAGGACCTTCGACCAGCTCGCGATAGGCAAGGACATCGGCGGCCCGGAGTTCGGGAACCAGCCGGCCACGCGCTGGCAGTCGGTTCAATTCAACGCAGCGACCCTCGATTCGTTCTGCCGTCGCCATCGCACTCGCCGGACTGCTCTCCGCAATGAAGGCAATGATCTGTTCGAGGTCTCCGCGCGCCGTTTCCGTCCACAGGACGTCGCGGTCATCCATCCGAGACTGTCAACCCCGCCTTGATGTCGGCGAACACTTGGCGCTGGGACACCATCCGACCGGCCGAGACATCGGCCTCGCCTTGCACCACGAGTTTCAGAAACAGCAGTGCTTCCTGGACGCGTTGATGCGACTCGTAGTCCTGAACCACCGCCGTCGCGGTACCGTTCTGGGTGACAACGATGGTCTGATCGCCAGCCTTCATTTCGGCTAGCAATTGCGCGGCCTTAGCCTTGAATTCGCTCAGGCTCACAACGGGTTGGGGCACAGCAGACCTCAATACAGTCCGAATTCAGGTCTAATCCTAACCGATTCGGGCGTTTCCGGTAACGATGCTAGGGACGCGCGGCCGATTGGTATAGAGGGACGACGTACGGTCCCTCCGGGATCACCGCCACCGCGTTGTCCCCGGACCGGCCGACGCTTTCGCGCACGGCGTCCTCCACCGAGTCGATCAGTTCAACACCTGCCAACCTTCTATCGTGCTCATCCAACTGGCAGAGCATTCGCACCCGCGCGGCCCGTTGCGCCTTGGTCTGCATCTCGCTTTCCCACTCGTCGATATCCGCGAAGCGTTTTTCGAGCAGCGACGCGAGAAACGCATCCGCACCCAAGTCGATCAACCGTCGCTGGGAAGCCCGGAAGGCGTCGGAGCCGAGACCCTCCGAGCAGTCCGAGGCGAGGATCAACGTCGCGTCGTCGTCCAGGATGTCCATGGGGGTGACCATACCCTTGACCGTTTGGTAATAGGTCTGGTCCAACGGGTAGCCAGCAGCGGACGTCACCACCGTTCGGAATCGACGAGGCACTGGAACCGTCAGGTAGCGGTCCGCAAAGGCCACGGCTTCGGCGTGGCAGGCAACGATCTCGCCGAAGTTCACGAACGACAAGCGCCGCTCGTCGTCGATCACCGTGTTGAGGGCGTACATGTCGCCCAGCATGCGGACGATCTCGAGCTGCTCCTCGTGCAGCGGGTTTCCTTCGAGCCGGCACTGCACCGAACAAGGGTTTTCGATGAACCTTGCGCTGTGGAAGGTGCGGATCGTGTCGGCGTGGGCAACCCCAGGGGCAACGACCTTGCGGCCTCCCGAATAACCCGCCATGAAATGCGGTTCGACGAGTCCCGTGGCGATGCGCAGGTCCGCCTCGACGAACCGTCGGTCGAGCTTGACGGGCGTGCCCAGGGTCCGCGTTTCCCCAGAATCCACGTGCGCCGTGTCGTCTAGCGCGTCGTGGTTTACGACCCGGACTCGATCCAACACCCAAGAGTCGCCTACCAGTTCCGCCAACTCTTCACCGAGGTTGGGCCGGTGCAAACCGGTGGCAACTAGCACCGTGACATCCGACGCACCGATCCCCGCCTTGAGCAGCGTCTCGATCAGCGGGCGAAGGAACAACCCGTTCGGCACCGGGCGGGTCACGTCGCAGATCAGGATGCAGGCGGACTTCCTGCCCCGAGCAAGTTCGGCAAGCGGCGGACAGCCGACGGGCGCGGCCAACGCCTGTCGAACGGCAACATCCGCGTCCGGTACAAGCGGCATGGGCGGCTTGGCCACTACCGTCACGTCCAGGTCGTCGTCAAAGTTGACGGGCAAACCGGTCTTGCCATACAGGAGATCGACAATCATGGTCGCGAGCATACGCCAGCACTCCCCCTGGAGGCATCATGAGCATCGAATGCGCATCCGGTCGCCGCTCGATCCGAGTCGAAGCCGAAGTTCCCGGCTCGCCCGAGGAAGTTTGGGAAGCCATCGCCACGGGCCCCGGCATCGGTTCCTGGTTCTACCCCGCCGAACTCGAGGAACGGATCGGCGGCGTCCTCAAGTACGACACCCAATCCGAGACGGTCCACATTCCGGCGAAGGTGACTGTCTGGGATCCACCTCGGCGTTTCCGCCACGACGGAGAGGACTGCGGACCGGGCGGGCCGCCGACCGCGACTGAATGGACCATCCAGCCGCGCCCGCCCGACCGCTGCCTTGTGTGCGTGGCGCACAACCTCTTCGCGAGCACGGACGACTGGGACAACTACCTCGAAAGCTTCGAGGACGGCTGGCCGCAGGCACTCGCCGTTCTGCGGCTCTACCTCACCTATTTCCGCAGTCAGCGCGCCACCATCGTACGGGTGTCCGGAAGCCACGACGGTTCGGTCGGCGATGCCTGGCAGGCCCTCCTCGAAGAACTCGGTGCCCTCGGGCTCGCTCCCGGGGACCGCTGGGCACTCCACGAAGAGAAGGACGCAGGCTTTGGGGGCGTCCTCGACGAAATCCGGCCCGAAGGTCGCCAGCCCTACGCTCTCCTGCGACTCGACGAGCCGGCGCCGGGCATCGCGGTGGCTTCCGCCTACAAGATGTCGCAGCGGGCGACCGTGATGCTCAGCCTGTACCTCTACGGCGACCACGCGGCGACCGCCGCCGGCGCCGAAGTAGTCTGGCGGGCGTGGCTCAGGGCGCGCTTTCCATAAGTAGGCGACAACAGAATGTAGACAGTGCGCTAGTACGCGTGCGACTATAGTCTGACTTGGTCCGACCAAATCTGCGCTATGGAGTCCACACTCACCCTAAGCGATGCGAAGGCGCGGTTTTCCGAGATCGTCGAACGCGCCGTCAACGGAGACGAGTTCATCGTCACTCGCATGGGCAAACCCGTCGTGCGCATCAGCCGTATCGGCAAGTCCGCATCGCCACGCAAACTTGGCGACCTCGCCGGGCAAATCCGCATGAGCGACGACTTCGACGAGTGGCCGGAGGACCTGCAGTCCGTGTTGGGCATCTCCGATCCATGAGATACCTGCTCGATACCCACGTCCTGCTGTGGTCACGCGCCTCCCCGGAACGGCTCTCGGCGCAGGTCGTCGCCTTGCTGCAGTCCGCCGACAACACGCTCTACGTCAGCATGGCCACGCTGTGGGAATGCGCCATCAAGGTGTGCATCGGCAAGCTCGCCGTACCCGAGGGGTTCTTTCGCATCGTCGCCAACGACTACGAGATACTCGACATCGAACTCGCGCACCTGGAGGCAACCTTGCAGCTGCCGCTGCTCCATCGCGACCCATTCGACCGACTTCTGGTGGCACAGGCGCGACTGGGCGGACTGACGCTCGTCACCCGGGACCGCAACGTCATACGGTACGAAGTCCCTGTCGTGGAAGCGTGATCTCCGTCATCCGCAGCTAAACTTGGTCGGACGCCTGATCCGGCGATCGAGCTGACCCATCCGGCCGTACTTGCAGGCACGCCGTCACCGGCCTAACGTCCAACCGCATGATCCGATTGCACACAGCCGCATCGACCGCGCTTGCGTCGGCGATATTGCTTCTGCTGGTCCAAGGTGCTTGGACGGCACAGGCGTCGGAAGAGCACCTGGATGCCGAAGATCGCTGGACCAAGACGCTGCGAATCGTGCGCGAGACCTTCCCGGACGTTCCCCAGCTATCGACCGAGCGGCTCGCTGAATTGCTCGCGGAAGACGCCGATGTCGTGCTTGTCGACGCGCGTTCCGAGAAGGAGTTCGAGACCAGCCACCTCCAAGGGGCAATCCGGGCGACGAGCGTTCGGGTGGCACGAAGAAAACTCGCGCAACACGACGGAAAACCGACCGTGGTCGTGTATTGCTCGGTCGGCTATCGCTCGTCGCGTCTCGCAGAACGGCTTGGGGACCAAGGCGTCGAGAATGTCTTCAATCTCGAAGGATCGCTCTTCAAGTGGGCCAATGAAGGTCGGCCGATCCATCGTGGTTCGAAGCCCGTTCGAATCGTGCATCCCTTCGACCCGGATTGGGGCAAGTTGCTGGACAAGGCGCTGTGGTCCGAACAACCGCCGTGAGATCGGTTTCAGCGCCTATATCGCGAGGCCACGCTAAGGTTCGAGGGCACCGTGCGTCTCATCAGCTGGCTACCCGGCATCTTCGAGAAGGACGGCGAGGTCTGGGTATCGATCGGGGGACTGTATTGGATCACCTGACAACCTGACAGTGTGAACGGCCCTCGGCCGTCGACTCCGGTACCATGCGCCGATGCGCGTTCGATTCGGTCTGCACCGGGATGGACTGGAGCCGTCCCCGCCGCGCACGGCCGTCGGCGAAATCACGGTCGGTCCGCAAGGCTTCCTGGGACTGCTCGAGAGCGACCTCGGCATCCCGCAGGTTGCGTCGCATCCCTCCGAATCCAGGGCGGCCTATCGCGATTGCCTGGCCGAGTGCGACGACTGGGTGCGCTTCTACCATCGGTCCTTCGGGGTCGATCCGGTGGGCGTCGCTCGGACGTTGGACGATTGGCGGCAGCAGTGGTATTTGCACGGCTGGGACGGTCGCTTTCCCGACCAAGTCGGCGGGCGCCTTGGCGACATGGCGGCGGTGGAGTCCCAAGCGGCCGAGCGGGTGCCACCCGGTACGGGGCAACGTCTACGCACGGTCCTTGCCCTGCTGAAGCAGCGCCGCACGCAAGTCCGCGAGGTCGAACTCCTCGACAACACCGACGATCTGCCGTCGATGTGGCGGCTGTTGCTCGAACGCTTCGACTGTTCCACGACCCCGGCAAGCACGGGTCGAGCACCCAGGGATTCGGATCTCGGCAAGCTTCAAGCGCTGCTAACCAGCAACCTAGCGAGACCGCTCAGCGGGGACGGCTCCTTGGTCGTCGTCCGGGCGTTCTCGCGGGACGTAACCGCCCAGGCGACCGCGGAGATGCTGCGGCAACTGGACGATCCGTCGCAGGCCGTCGTCGTGGCCATACGGGACGGCATCATTCTCGACAATGCGCTACGGAGGGTCGGCCATCCTCGGGCCGGTTTCCAGCACTACTCGCCGTTTCGGGCCGCGAACCAGGTGCTGAAGCTCGCTTTCGCGTTGATCTGGCAGCCGTTGGACCCGCACGGGCTGCTGCAATTCCTGATTCATCCGATCAACCCGCTGCCCTGGCGCGTTCGAGGGCGATTGGCGGAGGCGGTGGCTTCGCAACCGGGCATTGGCGGTCCGGCATGGCAGCAAACAATGGCCAAGATCGACGGCGATCAAACCGATGGCGTCGAATTCTGGACCACTCCGGCGCGTTACGACCCAAGCCGAGGTGCGCCCGTGGAGGGAATACGCGTGCGGGCCTCGCGGGTAGTGGCGTGGCTAGCGACGCGACGGGCGACAACCGAAGACGCCGAGGAGAGGGCCGTGTTCGGCGCCGCCTACTCCCAATCAGCAGCGTTGGCGCGCACGCTGGGCCAGCTTGGGGACGGTGGCCGCCAGAGGATCAGCAAGATCGAACTCGACTCTCTCATCGACGAGGCGACCCGATCACCCCCGGACGCTTCCGTCGTGGCCGAAGCCGGCCACGTGCCCGTCACCAGCCACCCCGGCAACGTGACCGAGGCGACGGACAAGGTCTTCTGGTGGGACCTGGCACCGCAACGCCCCGACCTGACGTCGCCGTGGTCGAAGGCGGAGCGCGACACCCTGGCGGCGGCTGGCGTCGACCTCCCAACCCCGGAGAATCAACTGGCTGCCGACAAGCGCGCCTGGCTTCGTCCGGTGCTCAACTGCCGCAAGCGCCTTGTCCTTGTCGTGCACGAGGACGACGAAGGCCGGCATCCGCTCTGGGGGCGAATACGGGAGCAGATTCGCCGTGGCTGGGTAGATGTTCCGTTGGACGAGATCCTTCTAAGGGGCAAAGACACCCAGCTCGTCCAGCCGGCCATTCCGGCACCACCGCTTGATCGGAAACCGCTGCCGACACCCCGGCGTTGGTGGCACATCGACCAACGCTTGCCCATTCGCGACACCGAGTCCTACACGAGCCTCAATAAGACCTGCTACTACCCGCATGAGTGGGCACTCACCTACGCGGCGAGGCTGCGCAGCGGAGGCATCAACGAAGTCGCCGACGGCGCCATGTTGAAAGGGAGCCTGGCGCATCGGCTGTTCGAAAGGTTCTTCACGGAACACGGGGACTGGGCATCCCTGCACGACCCTGAAATCCACCGCTGGCTGGAGCTTGCGATCCAAGACCTGATCGAGAAGGAAGGCGCCGTGCTTCTCGAGAACGGTCGCGGCGTTGACCGCCAGCAGGTGATCACGACCTTGGAACAGGCCCTGGTGCGCCTCCTCGGCCACCTACGAACGGCGAACGTGCAAACCGTCAAGTCGGAGCAGGCGGTGAAACGGTCGTTCCCCGGGGGCGTGCTCCACGGCGAGGCCGACCTCGTGGTGGTCGGCCCGGACGGCAACCAAGCGGTGCTCGATGCCAAGTGGGGCAGTGAACGCTACCGCGAAGAAGAGATCGAGGCCGGACGCCACCTGCAGCTCGCCGTGTACGGCTACGCGCTCGGCGAAACTGCCTGGCCGTCCACCGGCTACTACATCGTCACCACCGGCAACGTGGTCGCGCCCGATGCGCGGTTCTTCCCCAAGGCACTCGCCGCCGGCGGCGAGACCGTGGAATCCGTTTGGCGCAAGAGCCTGGTTACCCGCAACTGGCGTCTCGAACAGTTCGCCCGCGGCGAGATCGAAGTCAACGCCGATGCCGAGCCGGATGCCGACTCTGAACCGCCCGCAGGTGGCTTGGAGTCCCGCGTCGAACCGGACCGCTTCGACGAGTTCCGCTGGCTCACCGGCGTGGCGCCGTTTCGATGAACGCTGCGGAGTCCGCTCCCAAGCGGTTCGATCACGTCACGTTCATCAGCGCCGGCGCCGGCAGCGGCAAGACCCACCGGCTGATCGACGAACTCGAAAAGGCCATCGTCGAGGATGGCATTCCGCCGGCTGGCATTCTCGCCACCACGTTCACCGTCAAGGCTGCCACCGAACTGCGCGAGCGGGTGCGGGACCGCCTGCTCGCCCACGATCGCCTGGATCTTGCCGAACGCACCGCGGAATCGCTGATCGGCACGGTGCACGGTGTCTGCGAACGCCTACTCAAACGCTTCGCGTTCGAACTCGGCCTGTCGCCGCAATCGAACGTCATGAGCATCGAGGACGGGGCGCGGTTCTCCAAACAAGCGCTGGATCACGTCCTCCCCATGGACCGTGTTCGCGAGATGAACGCCTACTCCCGCCGTCTCGGCATGGATGATGTTCGCGGGTTGCCAACCTGGCAAGGCGTCGTGAAGGCCATCGCCGACAAGGCGCGCGAGAACAACCTGAGCGACCAAGAACTCCGCGCCATGGGCGAGCAAAACGCCGACGACCTGCTGGCGATCTTCCCCGCCCCGAGCAACGAAGACCCCGCGCAAGCGCTCGTCGACATCGTGAAAACGACGATCGGCGGGCTGCCCCAGGGCAGCTACAAGGGCATCGACAAGTACCGGGCGCTCCTCGAGGACCAGCTAGCCGACTTGGCGGAGCCCGACTGCCCGTGGTCCGTCTGGATGAGACTCGCCGGGACATCCGCGTTGAAATCCATCGCCGACGAAGTGGGACGGGTCCAGACCGCGGCGGCAAGATATGCGAACCATCCGGCGTTCCATCGGGATCTGCGGGGATACACGCAAGGCTTGTTCGAAATCGCCGCCGACACGTTGGAGAGATTCCAGGCCGCCAAGCGGGAACGCGGTCTGATCGACTTCGACGATATGGAGCAGCTCATGCTGCAGGCGCTGGACGAGGAAGCCGTAAGAACGCGCCTCGCCGGGGAGATCAAGCTGCTTCTCGTGGACGAGTTCCAGGACACCAATCCCATGCAACTGGCGCTGTTCCTGAAGTTCGCAGCACTCGCCGACAAGGCCATCTTCGTCGGCGACGTCAAGCAGGCCATCTACGAGTTCCGGGGCTGCGACCCCACGCTGGTTTTCGACACCCTGGACGGCCTGACCGCGGGCGATGCCCAAAGGCATACCTTGAAGTCGAGCTGGCGGTCGCGCCCGGCGCTGGTGAGCTACGTCAACGAACTGTTCGCGTCCGCCTTCGAACACGATATTCCCCGCGACCTCGTCGTCCTCGACCACGAACGGGACGAGATCGACGTCCCGGCGGTGTCTTCGTGGGTCGTCGAGGGCAATGTCGAACAGCGAGCGTTGGCCGTCGCCGAGGGCGTCGCCCGCCTGATTGCCGAACAGGATTCGGTGTTCGACCCCGAGACCAAGCGGCTTCGGCCGATCTCCTACGGCGACGTCGCCGTGCTCGCACGCACCAACATCGCCGTCGAGCGGATCGCCCGATCGCTCCGGCGGCGGCAGGTGCCGATGAAGATGACGCTGACGGGACTGCTCGAGACCCCCGAGGTGTCACTGGCCAAGAGCTGCCTGCGACGCTTGGCCGATCGGGCCGATACGCTGGCAACTGCCGAGATCATGGCCTTGGCGGATTGCGCCGAGCCGGAAGAGTGGCTAAACGACCGGCTCGGCTGGCTCGATGGTGACGGGGACCCCATGGCATGGGGCGAAGGGGAGCATCCGATCATCCGGCGTTTGTTCGAGATGCGCGCCGAGAGTGCTCTGCGTTCGCCGGTGGAGATCGTGGCCCGCGTCCTGAACGAGGTCGACATCCGCCGCATCGCCGCCGCCTGGGGTCCGGACGAGATCCGCGCCGCCCAGCGCCAGCGGAACCTGGACGCCTTCCTGGATCTT
Source organism: Gammaproteobacteria bacterium (assembly GCA_026705345.1). GTDB lineage: Bacteria > Pseudomonadota > Gammaproteobacteria > Pseudomonadales > Azotimanducaceae > VXYL01. The sequence continues at coordinate 18,127 of JAPPAV010000011.1, read as the reverse complement.
GCCGTGGAGTACGAGAAACACGCGGCTTCCCACCACGAACCGGGCACGCTCACCGGATTCCTGTTCTGGCTGGAACACCCCAACTCGCCAGACCTCGACCTGCAACCCGTGGTGACCACCGGTGATGCCGTCCACGTTCTCACCTACCACCGGGCCAAAGGGCTCGAGTGGCCGGTGGTGGTGTGTACCGATTTCGACTATCAAGAACGTTCCCGGACCTACGACGTGCGGGTGGAACTCGCCGGCGACTTCGATATCGACGATCCGCTGGCCAACCGCACGATCCGCTATTGGCCGGACATCTTCGGCCGGCGCCGGAACGGCGTGCCCGCGCGCCACGCGATGGAAGAATCCCCGGAAGGCCGGCGCTGCCGGGACAAGAGCGAAGCCGAGCAGCGCCGACTCGCCTACGTCGGCATGACCCGCGCCCGGGACCGGCTTGTCATCGCCGTGCCACCGAGGTTCCCGCGCGATGCCTGGTTTCACAGTTTCGGTACCGATTTCGCGATCCCGACCGCGGACTCGCTCCGCTTGCCGAACGGCGAAACAACCCCCAGCCGCGCCGAGGTCATGGAAGTTGGTACTAGCGAACCCCAACCGCTGCCCTATTCGCCGCGCTGGTTCGAACGGCGCGAGCGCGTCGACTACCCGCCGAAGTACGTTCAGCCGTCCGCGGTCGGACCGCTTGACGGCACGTCGGTCGGCGAGATCATCGAGATCGGCGAACGCATAGCGCTGAAGGGCAACGCCATGACCGACGTGGGCAACGGCCTGCACGCCGTCATCGCCGCGGAACTGGTCAACCCGCTGCCGGATGCCAAGGCCGTGGAGCGCGCCAAGGGCTTGCTCGCCGGACAGGGTGCGGCGGAGCATCTCGCTGCTACTGACGCTATCGCCGCTGCAAGGCGCTTCTCGCGTTGCCTAGAGGACCGGTTTCAAGTGACAAGCGTTCAGGTCGAGGTGCCGATCCTCCACGCTCTGGACGACGGCCGGGTTGTGCGGGGATTCGTGGACGTGCTGGCGGAAACGGAGAAGGGATGGCTCGTCATCGACCACAAGTCATCGCCGCAGCCGCCTTCCAAGTGGCCGGAGGAAGCGATGAAGTACTCGGGGCAGTTGGCCACGTACCGTGCAGCACTCATCGCGGCAGGCCGAGACCTGGCTGGGTGCCTCTTGCACTTCGCCGTCACCGGCGGCGTGGTCGAGGTGTGCGTTCCATAGCCATTCATTCGCCGATGAGGACCTAGTCCAGCGCCCGTCTTACTTCGTCCGCAAACGTCAGGAGGTCCTCGAATCCCTGTTCGATGACCCAATTGACGATTCCGGCATCGAGTTCACGATAGTCGTGAACCGCGACGTTCCGAAACCCCACCATCGACTGCAGGCACCGGGTTAGATCCGGCGAGATGAATCCGGCATTGGCCAGCAACTCGAAACTCTCCCGACTGTCGGTGGGAATCCCGAGCCGCCGCACCTTGGTCAGATGATTGGCGAGATCAATCGCCAATTCGCACGCACGGGCGATGTTGAGTACTGCGGCATCTTGATGTGTGATGTTGGATGAGAGGTCTCCGCCCGCAAGCTCGTATTCCTCCCGTGCACGCGAAACGCACCGCTGCATGCTCTGAATCTTGTTGATGACAATGTCGTTCACACGTCGTATGCCCGACCCGTCTTCCGAAACTGTTCGAGGATTCCCGCTCGTTCTTCGTTTAGCTTCTGGTAGCGAGACATCGCACCTACGTCGAACTCGTCCGCCGCCGTTTCATCGGCACAGTAGATACGGCGTCCGAGCATCACGACTTCCTTCTGCAGAACCGTTGACGCCCGCCGGAGATCGACCAAGTCGAAATTGCACCCGGCGAGCCCGTGCAAACGCGCACTCAATGGGTGCATAGGCAGATTCCTAGTGCTCCTTTGGTCCGACGGCCGAAACAGGAGCGCCAGATCCACGTCGCTACCGGGCCGTTGCGTCCCGTCGGCGTACGAGCCGAACAGGTAGATCCCTTGGATCTCCGGGAAGGCCTCGCGAACGTTCGCGACGATGGCTTGTTCGTCGAGTTGTCTGGGTCCAACCATCTCGGCACCGCCTACGGTGGAACGGGGTCATGTTGGTCTGCATTGAGGCAAGTTTCCACCCCCACAACCGACCGGATGTCTAACTCGCATTGGGTGCACCAAACGCATAGTACGGTTGTCATTTGGTCAGACGAGACTGGCTAGAGGATCGTTTTCGGGTGGCCGAGCGCTAGTAAGCCGCCCCGGCGTATGAACCTATTGGGTGTACGATTAACGGTTTGTCCGAAGCGTTGCTTGTCTTCCATGCCCAAGGGACTGCCGTCGACCAAGGATGATCGCGGTGCCGCCCAGCGTCGGCGTCGGCGCCCGCCGAAGACGCGCAACGCCTCGCGGGACGATCCCGAGCCGGACCCGCCTGCCACGGACAACGACGACGACGCTTCCGACCGCGTCCGCTATGCCGGTTTCACCGAGGGCAGCGTCGCCGGGCACCTGATCCACCTCGGTTCCTTCATGGCGCTCGGTTCCGTGTCGATGATCGGCGCCCGGATGGCGGAAGCCGCGTACCTCGGCATCCTCGGTACCGAGGCGCTGGCCGCAATGGGGTTTGCATTCCCCATCTCGATGTTCCTGTTCGCGTTCGCCAGCGGCATCGGCACCGGCGCGTCTTCCGTGATCGCCCGCGTGTACGGTGCCGGTGACCGCGCCCAAGCAGCGCGTTTGGTCACCCACGCGCAACTGCTGGTGTTCCTGGTCAGCGTCGCGATCAGCGCATTCGGACTGGTGTTCGCCCAGGATTTGCTCACGCTGCTCGGGGCGGCGGGGGAAGTCCGGGCCATGTCCACCGAATACCTGCGCATCTACATGCTGGGCTTCCCGCTGTTCATGCTGTCCATGGTGGGGTCGACGCTGTTGCGCGCCACCGGCAGCGCCAAGAGTCCCGGGCTGGTCATGGCGGGAGGCTCCGTCCTGCAGATCGGCATCGCTCCCTTGTTGATCTTCGGGCTGTTCGGCTTCCCGGATCTCGGCGTCGCCGGCGCAGCCTGGGCGTACGTGGCATCTAGGATCTTCAGCGTCGCGCTCTACCTCGTGATCCTCCTGCGGGTGCGGATGATCAGCTGGTCGCTGACCGACCTCGGCAAATCCTGGGGAGCGATCCTGCACGTCGGCGGGCCCGCCACACTCAGCAGCCTGACGTTCCCGATCTCCATGCTGGTCATCACGCGGCTGCTCGCCGGTCACGGTGACGAAGTCGTTGCGGGGTATACCGTCGCGTCCCGCGTGGAGACGCTGGTGCACATGGTCATCTGGTCCGCGTCGTCCTCGATCGCCCCATTTGTCGGCCAGAACTGGGGGGCTGAGAACTACCAACGCGTGCGCGTGGCGCTCCGCCAGGTCAACTTCTTCTGTTTGGGTTGGGGTGTGGTGACCTTCGTTGTGTTGGCATTGGTGGGCGAGACGATCGTGCGCGCCATCGACTCCGATCCCACCGTGGTCATGGTCGCGGGCGTGTTCTTCCTGATCATGCCGCTGTCCATCGGCTTCATGGGCGTCATGCACGTGGCGACCTACTGCTTCAACGCCCTCGGCCAGCCCCTGCCGCCGCTGGTGCTCTCGATTCTGCGCTCGCTGGCGTTCTACGCGCCGCTCGCGATTCTAGGCAATTACCTGTGGGGTTTCGTCGGCATCTTCCTGGCGACGGCTTTCTCGAACGTGGTGCTCGGCGTCGGCGGCTGGTACTGGAACCGGATGGCGGTACGGCGCGGCATCGCAAAACGCAACGCCAACAAAAGGTCTGCTACCGCCACCCTGGCGGCTTGATAGCGGAGTGTGACTCCACGCGTCAGGAGCCCTTGGCGGACACCGGCTGCCAGCGGACCGCATCGGCGATCACCAGGTCGCCCGTGGTGCGGTTGGAGACGACCACATCAACGGGACCGCCCGACAGCTCGTATACCCCGAGCCTGTTCCATCCTTGAGCTGCCGCAGAGCCATCGAATTCGATGGAAGTGTCCCCCGCAGCAGTCCGGAGCCACACTTCGTAACGGCCCAGTTGACCGAGAAACGAAGGCTCGGCGTAGTTTTCACCGGGCAACTGCGGCAGAGGATCCCGCGGTACGTGGAAGTCGAGCCTCCATCGACCCCCGGCCAAGTCGGCGGCGAATGCGACGCGACGATCTCCGTTGCCAGCCACCGACAGGGCCATCGTGCGACGATACTTGCCCCAACTGGACGGTGCTTCCCGACGAATCCACATACCGTCAAGCTCGGCCCCAAGAGCCCAGGTGTACTGGGGTAGGCCCCGGTCGAACTGAAGTTTCGGGCGGAAACGGGCCATGACGCCGCCTCGCCGAACCGCACCGGCTGGCTCGACGACGAATCCCGGGTCAAGGTCGTCGATGACGATGCCGTCCGGGGCCGCCGGTTTCCAGTCGCTCGGCCTAGCGCCAATGAGTGTCGCGGTCTGCTCCGCCGTGTGGTCCACATCGGCCGGAAGATCGAGGCGAACCGGAATGCGGTTCCTGGAAAAATAGGTGTGCAGCCAGAGTTGCGATGGCGGCTCCGGCATGACCATGCCGATTTCGACCGACGAATTGCCGACCACCGGAAACGCTTCAGTCCGTTCCATCCAGGCTTGACGGTCCACGCCGAGGAACACGGCACCAAGAACCGGCTCGTCGTTGCGAACGTGAACGCGGGCTTGATACCGGGAATTGCCCGCGTCGTCGTCCCGCAAACGAACGACATCCACCTGGGACGCCAGGAACCCAGGCGCCGACGTCGAACGTAGCCAGTCGCCGAGCAGGGATTCAATGTCGACACCAACTTCCTCGCCAACGGACGCGAAGTCTTCCCCCGTAAAGGCACGCCCGGCATATCCCCGGCGCAGACCGGCGAGTAGCGCACCCGCCTTTTCATGCCCGAACCGATCGAGAACTGCATCGGCCACGCGGGAACCCTTGAGGGCGAGCACGTCCACCGCTGGACTCGCCGCGCCGCTCGCCTGGAGATCGGAGAGTGGCGTGACAAACGCGTGCTCCCAGACCTGGGGGCGATCAGAGAAACTCAGCGAGTGGCCGAAGACCGGCCCCATGTCGTCGGCGACGAGCACCGCCAGCATCCCGGCCAAGAGACCGCCTAGGCCGTCCTCACCGTCCATGGCGTGGGCGGAGTTGGCGATCTCCGGGAACTGCGGCGTCTCGCCAATCAGCAGCGCTAAGGCGAGTTCCCGGCAAACGGCGTCGAGCGCCGCGGCGCCCTCGCGACTCGCTCCCGTCGTTGCCAGGAGGTTGGGCGTGTACTTGGCTAGGATGTCCAAGTCGTCGACAAGGTTCCACAACCAGGTCATCGTGAACTCGGCGTCGTCCATGTCGCCACGCCAGTACCGTTTGATCAAGCGGTGTGTCCAAGGGATCTGTACGCGGGCGTATTCACTAAGCACTATCACGCTCGGCGGTCCCCGTTGGGTTTCCAAACGCCATCCGCCCCGGTAGGCGCGCAGCCGCATCGGCACTTCAACGACGCTGAGGCTGTCGAAGGGATAGCCGACGCCGTGATCTTTCAAACGGCGTTGCATTTCCTCGAGGCGCGGACCCAACACGTCGCCCGCGTTCGCAAAAAGGTCCCCCACATCCGAATGCGCCGCGTGCATGAGCAACTCCACCTCGACACCGTCGACCTCGATGGCCCGTCTCATGAAACGCGAAGCGAACAATCCCACTTCGGAAACCGGCACTCTCGATTCGAAACGGAATACCCCCGGTTCGACCAGCTGCCGCCGCCCCACGGCAACCACCAACCAGTCTCGTGGCGCGTGAATGGTGAGTTCGACCTCGAAAAAGTCACGCGTTCGCTGAGCCGGATCGTCCCGGTGCACGTTCGCGCCCGCAGCGGGCAGCCAGTGAACCGCTGGCATCAGCGCGACATACGCGTCCTCGAATATCGCTGCTTCCCGCCCCAACGATGCGATCCGGTTGCTCGCCGACTTTCGCAACGGGTCGATCTCGCCATCGAGATAGGCGAACCGCCCATCGGGCACCCCCGCTGCGCGCAAGGAGAGCACTGCTCTGGATCCCGCCTGCATGGGCGTCGCCAAGGCGACGGACAACAACCCGTGTTGGTGAGCGAATTCGGCTTCCACACCGTCTAGGCTTACCGCCGTCGCGCGGAGACCGGGATTGAGGCTGAACACCAAGGCATGCAGCTCTCGGGCCGTTTCCGGCACCGAGAGTGTCATCGACACATCCAACGCCAGCATCGATCCCGGTTCGACGACCACCTCACCGCTCAACCGCTCGACGTCCGGGCGTGTGGTCGCCTCCTCGCTGGCCGCGCGACTGTGTAGGGCAAGCCAATCTTCCCGCAATGCCATCCCCGCCATGGCATGTTCAAGGAGGAGTGCAATCCCGACCGCACCCAAGGTAGTCAGCCCAACACCCCAGACCAGATGACGCCGCCGAAGCCCGTCAGTGCGCGGGTGGAGGGCCGCGGCTATGGCCACCAGTCCTGTGGCGCCCACCAGTATCGAGATACGCTGCAACAAGGTCTCAATGCTCGCAAAGCGCGGCGCAAGGTCGGACCCGAAGTCGGCGAAATTCGACACGGGTACGAGCGCGTCAACTAGGTAGACGGGAATACGGGGCGCACACCAAACCACGAGTCCCAAGATTGCTGATGCGGCCACGGCGACGAGCAGGCGTTTTCGCAGGGCTGCGGCCAACAGCGCCAGTGTCGAGCACCAAAACAGCAACGCCGGGAGCGTATCGACCAGTGCAAACGACAACAGGGAGACGGGTGCGACGGTACTGTCGACACCCCAGAGCCCGACAGCGGCTATTCCGAAAAACTGAACCACGACGAGCGCGGCGACGACGGTCAACCAAGCCGTTATTGCCAACGCGGCAACTTGCCCGGCCACGACAACGAGGTTCGACGGGGGCCTCGAATCCAAGGTCTCGGCAAGACGAGCACGTTCATTTCGTACCCGCATGTCGCAAGCCAGAAAGATGCCACCCGCCAGAACCGCGATGAGCAGGTAGACGCCGAACTGACCCATCAGAAGACGCGGAGATAGACGACCAGCCGAGAGATGGGGCGAATAGGAGGCCTCCAGGTAGGCGTAGAACGCGAAAATCGACAAATTGAGACCCAGGGCCAACGCCGTGAACACCCAGGTGCGCACAAGGCGCCGCGCCGTCCGAAGCTCCGCCGCAGCCACCGCAAGAAACGTCTGGATCGGATTGCCCAATTCGGGTCGTCGTCCCCCGCCAAGCCCACGCACCAACGGTCGTCGCGTGCCGAAGCAACGAAGAACAAATCGACCATCGGAAACGGTAGAGTACGCCCAACTCAACGGGGTTGCGCGTTCAGATGCTGACTAGGCGAACACTGTTGGCATGCTCCTTGGCCGCGCCCTGGTTTCCCGTTCGGGCGGCCACCGACTTCGGCGGCGTCAGCGAGGACGAATTCGTTCTCGGAACGTCGGCTGCGTTCTCCGGTCCATCCCGCGGTTTGGGCATCGAGCTTTACCGGGGTGCGATGGCCTACTTCGAGCATGTGAACCGTGCCGGCGGTGTCGGCGGGCGTCCCATCCGCCAGAAGATCTACGACGACGGCTACCAGCCCGACCCGGCCGTCACGAACAGCACCACGCTGATGCTCGACGATGATGTCTTCCTGCTGTTCGGCTACGTCGGCACGCCGACCGTGACCCGGGTGCTGCCGCTCCTGAAGAAGTTCCAGGACCGTGACATGTACCTGTTCTTCCCGTTCACCGGGGCGGCACCGCAGCGGGAACCGCCCTACGGCGACTTCGCCTTCAACCTGCGGGCTTCCTATGGCCAGGAAACGGCGGGACTCGTCGACAACTTCGTGGCCGTCGGCCGTCGCCGCATCGGCGTCTTCTACCAAGCGGACGCCTACGGTCGAAGCGGTTGGGCGGGCGTCCGCAAGGCGCTATCGCGGCACGGCGAACAGATCGTCGGCGAGGCGACCTACAGGCGCGGCACCAAGTTCACGAGCGTCATGCGCGAGCAGGTGAACATCCTCAAAGCCGCCAACCCGGAGGCGGTGATCTGCATCGGTTCCTACGCCGCCTGTGCGGCCTTTGCCCGGGATGCGGTGGACATGGGCCTCAACGGCGTGCCGTTGGCCAACCTGTCCTTCGTCGGTAGCGAGAACATGCTGAAACTGCTCTCCGAGGGTAGGGACGACGCGGAGCGCTACACGGATCTCTTGGTGAACTCACAGGTGGTGCCGAGCTACGAGGACGTCACGATTCCCGCGGTTCGGGAGTACCGGGACTTCATGGCCCGGTACAACCCCGAGGTGCCCGCCGAACTCGTGACCGAGGAATACACGCCGTTCCCGCACAGCTTCGTGAGTCTCGAAGGGTTTCTCGACGCCAAGCTGATGGTCGAAATACTGCGCCGGCTAGGGGACAACCCCTCCCGCAAGGGACTGGAGCAGGCCGTGTTCACCATCCGGGACTTCGACATCGGGATCGGCGAGATGGTGTCCTTCGGCCCCGAGCGACGCCAGGGTCTGCAAGGCGTGTACTACACCGTCGTCGACCAGGGCCGATTCGTCACCCTGGACGATTGGGGAAAGAGGTTCGCCAATGTCGGATGACCCCGTCGTTCCCGACATCAAGGTCAAGAAGCTCTTCCGCAAAACCGTCTTCGGCGTGTTCATGCTGTTCGGGGCGATTGGCCTGTCGACGTCGATCCTCAACGTCTACACGGTCGACACCCATCTCTCGGAGGAGTACATCAGCAACAGCAAGGGCATCGCCAAGACCATCGCCGATGCCAGCGTCGACATCCTGTTGAACCGCGACCTTGCGGCGTTGCAGTCGCTGATCGACCAGTTCCTCGAAATCCAGGGCATCCGCTACATCTACATCGCCAACGAATCCGGCGATTTCATCGCCCACACCTTCGTGCCGGGCATTCCCGAAGAGATACTCGTCGGCGACGCGTTGAGCACCGAAACCGTAGAGCGCTCGCTTCCCGGCCTCGGCGACTTCGTGGAAGTTGGCAGCCCGATTCTTGCGGGCGTCGCCGGAACCGTCCGCGTCGGCATGGACCGGGGCCTCATCGCGCTGAAGATCCAGCGCGCCATCGGCCAGCAGATGTGGCTGTTCGTCGTCGTCGGGGCGATCGGGGTCGTCGCCGCCATCTGGCTCGTCAATCTGGCCGCGAAGCCGATGGCGAGGCTTATGGCCTATGCCGTGTCGCTGGCAAAGGACGACGAGCCGGAGAACCCGGAGCTGCTCGAGCGTGACGACGAGATCGGCCACCTCGCGCGGTTGTTCCGGCACTTCGCCAATCAGCGGTCGCCGGGCGACCGGTAGCGACGGAGATCACCCGGACCGTGCCCGCTCCGCGCATACCCCGCGTCGTCATCGCGCTGCTCTGCACGAACCTGCAGGTCTGCCTCGGCACCGTCTACGCATGGAGCTATTTCCAGACGCTGCTCGTTCGCCAGCTCGGCTGGACCTTCACGGAAACCGCCTGGGCGTTCAGCATCACGATCTTCGCGCTCGGCACCTCCGCCGCCTGGGCAGGCGCCATGCTGCCGAAGCTGGGTCCGCGCAAGCTCGCCTTGGCGGGCAGCACCATGTTCGCGGGCGGCTACCTGATCGCAAGCCTTGCCCTGCAACTGGACCAGCTCTGGCTTTTCTACTTGGGCTACGGCGTCATCGGCGGCGCCGGCATCGGACTGGGCTACGTCACTCCCGTGGCCACGGTGGCGAAGTGGTTTCCCGATCGGAAAGGGCTCGCCACCGGCGTCGTCGTCATGGGCTTCGGCGTCGGCGCGCTGCTGCTCAGCAAGGTCTTGGCGCCGTTCCTGGAGTTCCGGACCGAAACCGACCTGGTGATGATGTTCTTCTGGTTCGGCATCATCTTCGCGCTGATCCTCCTGCCCACGAGTCTCCTGCTCAGCGATCCGCCGCCGGATTTCGCGCCCGCCGCGGCCGCCGCCGACGAGACACCCGACGTCCCGCTACGCGACTGCCTCACGTCCGCCGAGTTCGTGATCATGTGGCTGGTGTTCTTCTTCAACATCTCGGCCGGCATTGCGGTGATCAGCTTCCAGTCGTCGCTCCTGCAGGACGTGTGGGCGTTATTCGATCCCGCCGCTGAACCCGAGGTCCTTGCCAAGAACGGTGCCACCCTGATCGCCGTCAGTTCGCTTTGCAACGGCGTTGGACGTTTGTTTTGGGGGTTGCTATCGGACCGCCTCGGTCGGGTGGCCGTGTTCCGAATCCTGCTGGCGAGCCAGATGCTCGTGTTCGGCATCCTGATGACCGAACGGGATCCGTGGATCTTCTCGGCGCTGGTCTGCTACGTGCTGCTTTGCTTCGGCGGCGGCTTCGCGACGATGCCGTCGTTCGTCCTCGACGTGTTCGGTTCGAAGCGCATGTCGACGATCTACGGCGCCATGCTGACCGCCTGGGCCGCGGCCGGCATCTTCGGGCCGCTGTACGTGGGCTACCTGAAGGACCAGTATCCCGACCGCGCGGTGATCTACTGCTTCCTGATCGGCATCCTGATCCTCGGTCTCGGCTATGTATTCACGTACCTCTTGAGCGACGACCGCCTGCGGGTCGGCAGGCCGACTGTGGAGGACACATTGCGGGAGTTCGGCATCGCGCCCGCGCGGTGACGCCCGATCGTTTGGAAACGCAAACCGACAAATCCAGCGCCGTCCGAGGTCGTCGCGGCGGCGTCAAGTTCGTTCTCCTCCATCACGGCGGCTGTTCCGGCGGCGGCTTCCACTACCGAATCGATGCAGATGGCCGGGTCAACACCGAACTCGACGAGTCGGAACGCGGCCAGCATCCGCGCAGCATCGGGGTCGTTGTGGATGGGGATTTCGACGACGGGGCGCCGAACGATGCGCAGTTGGCCGTGCTGCGCAGGCTCCTCCTCAAGCTGAAACTGCGCTATCCGGCAGCCGAACTCGGTGCGCACCGACAGGTACGGGGTGGCGTCGAGACCACCTGCCCCGGCAAGCGCTTTCCGATGCAGGCGCTGGCGGCCTGGTCCCGGACCGGGCTCCTAGATGAACGCGACGAAGTGCTTAGACGGGATTTCGAGTCCCAGTACTCGAAAATCTAGGAGCTTGCGGCTGCCGGGTTAAGCGGGCGACCGCGCGCCCTAAGGGGCGCGATAGGGTCGCGTCTACGCGGCCGTTGCCTTCTTCGCCTCAGAACGCTGACTGCGCATCGCCTGCAGGCGCTTCTTCGCCTCCGGGCTCATGTGGCGGAAACCCCGGGAATAGTCCGGGCCGTTCTCGTCCCATCCCATGTGGTCGTCGGCGGCGACCAGGCGCGCGAATTCAGGTGGATTGCGCTTGAGCATCTTCTCGGTTACGCGCCACTGGTAGTTCTCCTGGTTCTTGAGCCGCCGGTGGCAATGGTAGGTCGTCACGTTGAGGCGTAGCCCATCGGTCTTCTTCTCGAACGCGCCATGCCAGGTATTGCCGTGCCACACGATCAGCGAACCCGCTTCAGCCTCCACCGGTATCGCCGAGTCTTCGCCCTCGCCCCGGCGTGGTTGCCGACAATAGAGGTGGCTGCCCGGAACCATCGCGATCGCCCCGTTCTCAAAGGTGTAGTCGGTCAGGCAGTACGCCGCGTTGGCCACGTCGGAGCAGGCCGGCAGGCGGCCATCCCGATCCGGCGGACAATCGGTGTGCAGGCCCAGGGTCTCACGCTCGCCCTTCCACTTCACGAACGAGGTGATGCTGGATATCTGCTGCTGACCGCGCATCAGGTAGTCGATGAGCGAATAGAGCGTCGGGTTCAGCACCCACTCCTCGAAGACGCGGTCCGCCATCAGCAGGTAGAACAGCAGGAACTGGCCGTCGGTCTGCGGTTGGGCCTTGTAGTCGCCGAACGCGCCGTTGCTCTCGAGATCGAAGTCGATTCCCGTACGCTCCTTGCAGATGCGCAGGACCGTTGACCGCATGCGCTCGAAGAACGCCTTGTCGGCCACCTTGTCGGGCGGCACCACGGTGAACCCATAGGAGTCGAGTTCGAAGATGTTCTCCTCCAGACCGAGTTCGCGGATGCGCTTGAACGTCGGATTGAAGCCCTCGGTGTTCTTGAATTCGCCGAACTCCACTTGTCCCCTCCCGGTCAATTCGGACAACCAATAGTAAGCCGTTTTGCACCCGCACGCCGGGTCGTTTGTAATGGGCATATGCGCTTGCACGTGGTCGACGGCACCTTTGAGCTCTTCCGGGCCCAGTACTCGAAACGGCCCGAGCGCGTCGCGCCGGACGGCATGGACGTCAAGGGCACCGCGGGCGTCGTCGCGTCGATGCTCGGCCTGCTGGACGACCCGGAAGAGAACGTCACGCACATCGCCGTGGCCTTCGACAACCCCATCGAGTCGTTTCGCAACGATCTGTTCGCCGGCTACAAGAGCGGCGAAGGCATGGATCCCGTGCTCGTCGCGCAGATGGATCTCGTCGAGGAAGCCGTGGCGGCGATCGGCATCACGGTCTGGTCGATGGACCGCTACGAGGCGGACGATGCCCTGGCGACCGCGGCTAGACGCTGGCGCGACCAGGTGGCGCAGGTACGCATCCTGACGCCGGACAAGGATCTCGGACAGTGCGTGACGGGCAACCGCGTGGTCCAGGTGGACCGCATGCGGCGTCGCGTCATCGACGAGGAGGGTGTTCGCCAACGCAACGGCTGCGACCCGGCGAGCATTCCCGATTGGCTGGCGCTGGTCGGCGACACTGCGGACGGCATCCCCGGTATTCCCGGATTCGGGGCCAAGACGGCGTCTGCGCTGCTGACCCGATACGGGACAGTCGAAGCGATACCCGCCCGTTCCGCGAATTGGGACGTGAGCGTCCGGGGCGGCATCCGGCTCGCTCAAACGCTCAACGAAATGAGGGACGAAGTCGCGCTGTACAAGCGCTTGGCCATCCTAGTGGAGGACGTGCCGCTGGCCGAGGAACTGGAAGACCTTCGCTGGCGCGGTGCCGACCGCGAGGAGTTCGAGCGCCTCGACCGGCGCCTGGGTGGCGCAACGATGCGGCCGCGTCGCTGGCGCGGCGAATAGCCGAACTCAAGCCGGATCAAGCCGCACGAAGTACCGCGGCGGGAATCCCATCAGGAAACGAAACGCCACGCCGAGCGGATTGTCCTCGGCGACCCGGTCGTGTTCGTCTCCCGTCACTCTAACCGCAACGTGGTCCTGTCCCGTACCGCCGCCCCGCGAGACCTTGACGTTCGGATTGACGAGCGTCCGGCGATACCAGGCGCGGGGCCAATGGTTGACCGCGACGTAGACCTTGCCGTCGCTGGCAAGCTCGGTCAGCACCCGGTCGTAGGTGTTGCCGTCTTCGTCGGTCGTGGTGATGGTCAGCGAACCCGGCGGTTCCGGCTGGAAATAGCCGAGCAGGGACTCGAACAACACGACGATCGCCACGTAGACGACGAGGGCGATGCCCAGGATCTTCAACGCCTTCATGAGTTCCACCTATACCGCTGCACCGCTGCACCGCTGCTGCGCTGCCACAACGTTTACTCGAACGCCTCTCGGACACCGGGCGACCGCGTAGCGTTCGCGTCGTCGTATACTCGCGCGCTTTCGTCGTAATCCTCAACAACCGGAGGCCCAATGTCCACTTCCCTCTACGACGCCACCGTCGGCACCTATCAACAGATCCTTCCCGCTGTCGAAGGGGTACTCGAAAAGGGCCGCGCCCATTGCGAGGAGAACGGCATCGACCTTGACGACGTCGTCGGCATGCAGTTGATCGACGACATGCTGCCGTTCCGCTTCCAGGTCATCTCGGTCGCCCACCATTCGCTTGGAGCATTGAAGGGCGTCGAAGCGGGCGTCTTCTCGCCGCCGCCATCTCTCGAACTCGACTACGCCGGCCTGCAAGGGCTTGTGGCCGATGCCCGGGAAGGCGTTGCCGAATACACCGCCGAGAAGGTGAACGGATTCGAGGGCAATGCCATGGAGTTCCGCATGGGCAGCCTCGTCATGCCGTTCAAGGCGGAGGACTTCCTGCTGACGTTCTCGCTGCCGAACTTCTACTTCCACGCCACGACGACCTACGACATGCTGCGCATGAAAGGCACCCAGATCGGCAAGCGGGACTTCATGGGGCGGCCGCGTTTGAACCGCTAAAGAGGTCTTCCACCTCACGTGAGCCGCCGATACGCCTCGCTTGACAGCCCACTCGGCAGACTAGGTTTGACCATGTGGGTTCGTCTCGATGGGTGGATCACATGGAAACCATCAAGGCTTCGGAATTCAAGGCCAAATGTCTCGGTCTGATCGAGGACTAGGTGACGCGGTTCGCTACAGTAGCTAATTCACTGATCGTGTCCGCGAGCAGTGCTTCGCCACCGGTCTGCCAGCCGAGATCCCGAAGGCCGGCGGTGCGCATCGAGTTGCGCAGAGGGTTTGTCGATACCGGCGGCGGTTCGCGTTGAATGCCGAGCCGGGCAGCCAACGCCGCGATGACATCGCGCGTGTCGATGGTCAGATCCGAACAGTTGAACGCACGTCCGGAAACAGCCTCGGCTGGTGCGGTCAGCAAGATCCAAACCGCGGCTGCCACGTCGCGCCCGTGGACCTCGGTTGCCAAGCGGGTTTCCGGCAGGCGTTCGCCGCGGACCTGTGCGAAAGCCAGGTCCAGCCACTTGGTTCGCTCGAGGGGATAGGTGACCCCGTAAACGCCCGTCGGCCGCAAACTGCAGAAGCAAACCCCGTCGACGGCGGCAAACGCGCTTGCATGGGCCTCCAAGGCGAGCTTAAGGGCTCCGTAGTGAGTGTCCGGAACGGGGCGGGTGTCGTCGTCGACCCAAGAACCCGGCGGCGCGTTCTGTCCGAATACCGCTCGGCTGGACATCAACACCAGCCGGCCTACGCCTGCCTCACGCGCCCTGTGCATCAACTCCATGCCGCCCTGAAGGTTCGCTCGCCAGAATGCCGGCAAGTCGTCGCCCTCGCCGCCGCGATACCGGCCCGGAACGTGCTCGTAGGCGCAGTGCACGACGGCGTCCGAACCGTCGACGAGGTCGGCAAGCGCCGAGGAATCGGTCATGCCGCCGACGACCCACTCGACGCCGGGCGGCAGTTCGCGTCGATCCGATGCTGGGCGGACCAGCGCTCTGATTCGGGCGCCTTCCCTAGCGAGTCGTTCGACAACGAAGCGACCGACGATTCCGGTCGCTCCGGTGACGGCGACTAGCATGGATCCGCCAGATCCGACGGCACCGGGTTGCCGTCGAGGACCGTCTGCCAGAGCTCGATCAACGGCCGCAGCTTGGCGGCCTTCGGATGATTCTCCTCCCAGGGCTTTTCGTATTGGTAGTGGACGACTTTGATGCTCGACCAGCGCCACATCTGCGGCAGGTTGAAATAGACGTACTGCAGCGCGTTGTAGGTGTAGGGCAGGCCGTGCCAGTCCGGGAAGTAGCTCTCAAGGAAGGTCTGGTCGGTGCGCCGCCAGAAGACATCGGGTCCGTCGAGACGCTCGAGCATGCCGGCGTAGGTGTCAATGCTGGGCGCGGCGACGAATACTCCGGAGTTTAGCCGGTGCATGTCCTCTAGCGTTTCGTACAGATTGGGCGCCGCCGAGAACTCAGGGTAGCCGAACAGCTTGTCGATGTTCTTGATGACCAGCGTATCGGCATCGAGAAAGACCACACGCTCGTAGGCGGTGAGCTGCCACGCCAAGAGCTTGCAGAAGTTGTCGAGGGGATCGTGAAAGGCCGGTTTGTTGCCCTTCGTGTACGGTGCCCGGGCGTGCAATCTTTCGCGCTCGTGCCGGCGCTGGAACTCGTCCGAGAACGCGGGCCGGGAGACTCGCTTGACGATGCATCCTTCGCCTTCGAGTTCGTCGAGCGACCCCGCCGCCTCGGTCGCCAGAACGACCAGCGGCCATTCGCTTCCCACCCAACGCAACGAGCGGGCCAACGCCAGCGCGCCGACCCGGTAGTCGGCGTTCGCGACCAAAGTCACGTAGGCGAACATGTCGGCCTTGGGTCTGTTTTGGATCGCGGACCGGGCCGGATCAATCGGTGCCGCCGGGCGCGCCGTTGGCTTCTATCTCGGTGACCAGTTTCGCGGCGATCTCCCGGGTCCAGGCCGACGTGCTCGGAATGCGGGACCGGTCAACGCGATGGATGTACTTGCCGGCCACGTCAACCAGTTCGGTGAGCAATCCGGTCTGCAGCTTGATCGGGTCCAAGCCGAGGGCCACGAACTGTTCGTTCTTTACGGACAGTTCGTTCTCCGCAGCCTCCTTGCGCGGATTGGGGAGGTACACGATGTCGGCCCCGGTGAGACCGCTAACGAGCTTCGCCAAGTCGCGCACCCGGTGAACTTCGGTCATCTGGTTGAAAATTTTCGTGCGTTCGCCTCGCTTGGGCGGGTTGGCAAGCGCAATCGCGATGCACCGAACCGAGTCCTGGATGTGGATGAACGCCCGGCTCTGGCCGCCGGTGCCGTGAACCGTCAACGGGTGGTGGAGCGCCGCTTGGATCAGGAACCGGTTCAGCACCGTGCCGTAGTCGCCGTCGTAGTCGAAGCGGTTGATGAGTTGCTCGTGGCGCCGGGTCTGGTCCGTGTGCGTCCCCCAGACGATGCCCTGGTGGAGATCGGTGATCCGCACCCCGTCGTTCTTGGCGTAGAACTGAAACAGCACCTGGTCCAGGCACTTGGTCATGTGGTAGATGCTGCCTGCATCGGTCGGGTAGAGGATCTCGCGGGAGGTTTTGCCACCGTCGTCCAAGCTCACGTCGACCGTCAGGTAGCCCTCCGGAATCGACGCGCCTGCCGTGGAGTAGCCGTACACGCCCATCGTGCCGAGATGAACCACGTGGGCATCGGTCTCGGTGGCGACGAGGGCGTTCAGCAGGTTGTGGGTGGCGTTGACGTTATTGTTGACCGTGTACGTCTTGTGGCGGTCGCTCTTCATCGAGTACGGCGCCGCGCGTTGCTCGGCGAAGTGGATCACCGCCTCCGGCCGCCAAGTGGCAAGCCAGTCCTTGAAACGCGGGTATTCGTCTGCGACGTCGATGTGTTCGAACAGAAGCGAACGACCGGTGACCTCCTTCCAGATGCGCTGGCGTTCCTGGATGGAATCCATCGGCGTCAGCGACTGGACGCCGAGTTCGGTGTCGATCCACCGTCGGCTCAGGTTGTCGACCACGGCAACCTCGTGGCCGAGGTTGGAAAGATGCAGCGTCGTCGGCCAACCGACGAAGCCGTCTCCCCCAAGTACCGCGACTCGCACCTCAACGGACTCAGCAACCTACGACACCGGCAGGGTACAGCACTGGTCGAACGAACCCAAGCGGGCCGCAACCCCCGAACCACCGGCCGATGCCGGTAAGCCGTAGACTTCGCGGGGCGATGACGACGACCTTGACAACTCCGGAGAAGATCGCCCGAACCCTCGGCCGCGACGCCGGTCGGTGCCGGTTCGGTCCGCCGGTCCACCACGTCTACAACCCGCTGGTCTACGCCTTCGAAGCGCACCGGCAGTACCTGCATCGCTACTGCCGGCTTGAGGCGGACATCCTGCTCCTAGGGATGAACCCGGGGCCGTTCGGCATGGTGCAGACCGGCGTGCCGTTCGGCGAGGTGAGGGCCGTGACGGGCTGGCTCGGCATCACGGATGGCGTCTCGCCTCCCCGGCACCAGCATGGCAAGCGACCGGTCGAAGGGTTCCAGTGCGCGCGCCGCGAGATCAGCGGGCAACGCCTGTGGGGCTGGGCGAGGGACCGGTTCCGAACGCCCGACGCATTCTTCCGGCGGTTCTTCATCTGGAACTATTGCCCCCTCGCGTTCCTCGAAGAGACCGGTCGCAACCGCACGCCGGACAAGCTGCCACCACCCGAACGTGAACCACTGTATGGCGCGTGCGACCACGCGCTCGTCCAAATCGTGGACTTCCTGCAACCGAGCCTTGTCCTCGGGGTGGGCCGATTCGGGGAGGCACGCGCCCGAAAGATCCTCCGCAGCAGGGACATCGGCATCGGCCACATCCTTCACCCGAGCCCGGCAAGTCCCGCTGCCAATCGCGGCTGGACCGAACAGGTCGAGAGGCAACTCGC
>JAPPAV010000009.1 GCA_026705345.1 Gammaproteobacteria bacterium | reverse complement strand
TTCATACTCTTCGGCCGGTGCGTCGCGATCAGCGACGATGTCCGGCGCGTTTTGGGACTCCAGCCAACGGAGAGCTTCGGCTTCCGATTCCTGGCACTCCCCGTCGTACCACGCAGCAACAAGGGCGTAGAGAAGCCGGGCGGGATGCGGCGGCCACTCCGACGATTGGGTCGGAGTGCGGGCGACGAACTCCCCGCCGAGAAAACGGACGGAGATCTCGAGCATCAGATCTCGCTTCGACCCATGGCCGCTACAAGACTCTCGTGGACGTGCAGATCGATAGGTTCCGTGCGAAACCTCAGGCCGGAGGAAGGAAAGCGAGAGAGCGCGTCCTGGACAGCTTGTAGCGCGGACTCGACGGTAATGCCGGACAACAGTTCATCCTCGGCGTTGTCTCGGCGTACTTGCCAGCCGTATGTGGCTTCGCAGACCAAGTCGCATTCACTACGCAGGTGACCCCCGTTGCGGTGAAGGGCAGCCAGTCCAAGAATCCCGAGGGCGGCGAGGAAGTCGCGCGCCGTGTCGTCCTTCCTCGCGCCGCCAAACCCGATATTCCTAAAGACCCCGAACGAAATCACTGACCGCTGCTCCGCATAGCGCATCGTGATCGAGAGCCGCGGGTGTTTTTCCATCGACGGGGGAACGACGCCGAGACCCTGGGCTACGAGGTCCTTGGCACCGTCACCGAGATCTACCTTGTGAGAGGACGGCAGGCCCATCGGGTCCAAGCGCCCGCCAGGGCGATTCATCTTGAACGCGTCGATCGCGACAATTTTGGACCAAATGGCTTTTTCGTGGCGGCCTTGCCATGCATTGGCAGCTGTACCCGAGTGCGAGTCCCATCCGCCGAGGATGAGGATGAGCGGAGCGTGCTCCAGAAGAGAGGCGGCGTCCTTCCGACTGGCCTCACGCAACTGCTTTGCGACTTCCGACTTCCGCCATTCAGTACCGTCGGTGAGCTTGGCAGTACCGATTGCCGCATCGTACGTGCGATGTGGAAGATCGAGATCCGTCAACTCGCCTATCTGAGGAACGTGCATTCGATGGAGAGGGAGGCGCAGTTTTTCGGCGCTGACGAGTTCGAGGAGCGCCTCTTCGATTCTGTTGGCTTGCGACGCCGGAGAGTCGAGCAGGCACGTGTTGACCAATTCGTCGTCTACTCTGCGCTCCGACCAAACGTAACGAGGACCCTTCTCTTCTCCTTCTGGCTGAGCAAAGGTAGGTGGCGAAATGGCATCACCCGGGCCACCCAGAGGTTGGAGATGGCGCAGGATCGAGAGACCGCGAACGGCAGGGTCCGCCATCAGCGCAGAAAGACTGTCGAGCGTGAATTCCACTATATGGATCTCCAGCGGTACATATCGAAGGGCCGCAGCTTGGTGTGGCCGACCAGAGGGTCGCCAAATGGAGGATGAACGTCAAGGTCGCGGACGTCGCTACGCGGGGAACAAGGGATAGCGACCGCCGGATTCTGGTTGAGACCGTGTGGCGGAGTTCGGCCCGACGGTCGGGCGAACACGCCAGATTCACTGCCTTGCTGCGAGCACTGTGTGCGACCGCTGGACGACCGGGGCGATCAGGGATAAGTTGATCGTCCAGGGAATTGACGATCATGCTCATGCCGGATTCTCCACTGCGTCCTGCCGCTGTTCCGGAGTCGGAACGGGCTGCGGAGCCAAGGAAGGCAGGGCGGCACGCTCAAGAGAAGCCGCTCATCCCTGCGCGGATTCTAAACGAGTTCGTCTACTGCCCGCGTCTCGCCTATCTCGAGTGGGTGCAGAAGGAGTGGGAGAGTTCGTCGGACACCGTGGAAGGACGCCATGTGCACCGTCGGGTTGACAAGCAAGGCGGCGCACTGCCCGAGCCGGATGACGACGCAGCGGACTTGAGGATTGCGCGGTCGGTAGAGTTGTCTTCCGAGAAGCTGGACCTCGTCGCCAAGATCGACCTCGTCGAGAGCGAGGACGGCGAAGTCCGGCCGGTGGACTACAAGCGCGGCAAGCGCCCGCATGTTCCGCGGCATGCATACGATCCGGAGAGGGTCCAGTTGTGCGCGCAGGGTCTACTGCTTGAAGAGCATGGCTACACCTGTCGCGAGGGATACCTGTACTTCGCGGGCTCGCGGGAGCGTGTGCGGGTCGCGTTCGACGAGGAGTTGAGAACGCTCACGATAGAGTCCCTCAGGGGATTGCGGGATGTTGTCGATGGGGGCGAGATTCCACCGCCGCTGGAAGACAGTCCCAAGTGCCCACGGTGCTCGCTCGTCGGCATCTGCCTGCCCGACGAAACCAACCTGTTGAAGTCGAGCGCGGCGGAAGTGCGACCGATTTCGGTCCGGCACACGCGGGCCATGCCGGTCTACGTGCAGT
>JAPPAV010000033.1 GCA_026705345.1 Gammaproteobacteria bacterium | reverse complement strand
CGATACGGCGACCAGTACGGTAAGCGTGCCCATCCCGACGAGTCCCCGGTCGGTGCACAGCAGGGGGCGCTCGATCCCGTGCTGTGCCAACACTCGGCCCAGTCGCCGACTGGCGCCGTGGTCGAAGATCGTGTGAGTCATGAAGGTCAGCGTAGCCATCGAGCAGATTCCTTAAGGTGGGTAGAAGAGCGGCTGCGGGACCCTACAGGGACCGCGGTGTCATTGGGTTCATGCTCATCCGACTCGCCACACCGTCACACCACCTTGGGCGTCGAGTGCGGCCAGTGCGCGTCCGTCTGGCCGCCAGTACAGTTCTGCCACCACGCCCGCCACGACTGCGGCCCCGACCGGACCGCCTTCGCCATTCGGACGAAGCGACCACACGATCACGGCACCGTCGCGGCCTCCCGAGGCCAGGCGCAACGCACCGCGGGCGAAGGCAAGCGTCGTGACCGGTTCAACATGAAGCGCTAGAACGCCGGGCCGCGTGCCCTCGGGACCACCCCCCTGGAAGCTCCAGACGGTCACCGAGTCACCGCCGCCGGTGGCCAAGAGGATTCCCGCGTCGTCGAAGGCCAGGGCCGACGGTTTGCCGGGATATCCGGACATCTCGGAGTCCTCCTCCGTGGAGCGACGCCAGAAATGCACGGTGTTGTCCTGGCTGCCGCACGCCACGACATCCCCGTCCGGGCTCAGTGCCATCGACACCAAGGAACCCTTCCACGCGAGCTTCTGGCGAAGCTCCCCGGTGGACGCGTCGAAGAACGCCACCCGACCGTAGCAGGCCGTCGCCAGTTCCCCCGCGCCGGAGAAGGCGATCGCGCTGACGGTGCTGGGGTGGTCATCGGAACGCCAGGCTTCGCCACCGTGGGCATCGTAGACGCGAACCCGCCGGGAGCAGGAAGCAGCGAGCCACTGGCCGTCCGGCGACCACGCCACGTTGTCCACCCAACCGGTGCCGACGTCGATAGCCTGCCTTGCCAGGCCTTCGGCGACATCCCAGACAACGACTCGTCCGTCCTGGCCAGCAGTCACGAACGCGGCTCCGAGCGGGTGGATCGCCATTGCCAACACACCGCCATCATGCGCCCCGTTCCGCGTCCAGGTGCTTCGGCCAGACTTGCCGTCGAACGCGTGGACGCCACCTGCGGCGTCAGCGACCACCAGCGTCCGACCGCGGTGTGTCCAGCCCCCGGCGATGGCGTAGTCGTCGACCGCCGCCGACCAGCCCCGGCGAAGAACGCCCATCGGGCGGTCGACATTCAGATCATGCATGCCTCGAATCCCTGCCGCATGCTCGCTTCATCGAGGTTGCGACCGATGAAGACCAGCTGATTGCGCCGGGGCGAGTCTCCCCATGGACGATCCGGCTGGCCGTCGAAGAGCATGTGGACCCCTTGGAAGACGAAGCGTCGCGGATCACCCGCTAGGCTGATGAAGCCCTTCATGCGGAAGATGTCGACCCCGCGTTCACGGAGCAGTCTGCTAAGCCAGGCGTTGAGCAACTCGGAATCGACGTCGCCGTCGGTCTCGATCGCGATCGAGCCGACCTCGTCGTCGTGCTCGTGCTGGGCGACCCAGGTGCGCTCGGCCGCTGGGCTGATCGGCACGCCTTGGGCGTCCGCCAGATGCAGATCGAACTCTTCCGCGGTGTGCTGCGCGTAGAGGCCAAGTCGCACCGGCGTGTCGACCTCGAGGGAGAACGACTTGCGCCCGGCAGAGTCGAGCTGCAGGTTTACGTGCTTTCCGACGGGGATCCCTTCCCCCGGGCGGACGAGCGTCGCAGGTTCGGCGTAGCGCCGCACGCACCATTCGGCGCTGTCGCGCAGCGCCGCGTCATCCGTACCCTGGTCGGACACCACGACCAGCGACATCGCCGGATCCGGTCCCTCGTCGAGACTGAGTTCGTAGCGGCCGCTATCGAGCGAATAGACGCCAGTCCACTCGAACGGGTACTCGGGCTCGAGGAAGGTGGGACGGCGTTCCAGCACCTGGTCCAAGTCGAATGCACCGAGGTTGAGCACCGTGTCGACGGCGACGTCCGCCCGCTCGCTACGCACGACCTGCGCCATTCGGTTCATGTCTCGGAGTCGAGCTTCGAGCCCGTCGAGCGCCTCGCTGTCGACGAGGTCCGTCTTGTTGAGCACAAGGACGTCTGCGAACGCGATCTGCTCGGTGCTTTCGTCGCTTCGGCCGAGCTGTTGCTCGATGTGGGCTGCATCGACGAGCGTGACGATCCCGTCGAGCGAGAACTCCGCGCGGATCTCGTCGTCCATGAAGAAGGTCTGGGCGACCGGGCCGGGATCGGCGAGCCCCGTGGTCTCCACCAGCACATAGTCGAACTTGTCGCGGCGCTTCATGAGATTGCCGAGCACGCGAATCAGG
>JAPPAV010000104.1 GCA_026705345.1 Gammaproteobacteria bacterium | reverse complement strand
CCCCTTTAGTTCAATCACTTACGTGAAGTTCCATGGAAGGGGACGGGCTTGTCCCTGGGTCCCGTCCCGGCGCGCCCTGCGGGCGCGATCCAGAATGCTGCCGCATTCTCGTACCGTTGAACCGACGCTGCATTACTCGACAGACCGCAAGGGTCGCCCCTTGCATGGAACAAACGCCAAAGGGAGCTTGCGACCGTGGCGTTGGTTTCATGGGAGGTCGGCGTGGCTGGGCCGGAGGCGGAGTCGGCGCACAGCGAATGGCGAAGGCGCGTCCTTCCGACGCGGCCGACCCGGCTATGGGGCGCTACGAAGGAGCCTCGCATCGCTGGGCGGCCGCATTTGCCAGCGGGCCGCCTTCGCGTCCGGATTGCGTCCATGCGGAGTCGCGCGCAAGTGATACGCTTTCCGCCCCCACACGGCGGAGCCGTAAGCAAATGCGAATTGCTCAATACGTCCGGAGTGCGCTGGTGGCAGTCTTCGCCGTCGCACCCGTGGCAGCCCTCGCACAAGATCAGGACGACCCCGTCGAGAGTCGCCTAGCCAGCTTGCCGCCGCTGATCGACCGGGAGGTCTTCTTCGGCGACCCCGAAATTTCCGGCTCCCAGATCTCGCCGGACGGCAAGTGGATCACTTTCCGAAGACCCTACAACGATGTGATGAACATCTACTTGAAGGCCGTCGACGCGCCGTTCGATGCGGCCCGACCCATAACCGCCGACACCGAACGTCCCGTGGCCGGCTACTTCTGGACCGAGGACAGCCGCTACGTGCTCTACGTCCAAGACAAGGGCGGTGACGAGAACTATCACGTCTACGCCGTCGACCCCGCGGGCGAGGTGAACGAAGCGACCGGGGTACCGGATGCCCGCGACCTGACGCCCATCGAGGGCGTAAGGGCCTTCATCTACGCCGTGCCCGAGGCGACGCCGAACCGCATCATCGTGGGCATCAACGACCGCGACCCCGCACTGCACGACGTCTACCGACTCGACATCGACACCGGGGAACGCGAACTCCTGATCCAGAACGACAGCAACGTCGCGGGTTGGGTCACCGACTTGGCGGGGGAGGTCCGGCTCGCCGCTCGGCAGCGAGGCGACGGCGGCTACGAGACGCTGGTCGTGGACAACGGCGCTCTAGGCCGGGTTCTCTACGAATGCGACTTCGAGGAAGACTGCGGCCCCGTGCGGTTCCACAAGGACGGCAAACGCGTGTACATGGCAAGCAACAAGGGCGTCGACCTGTCGAGGTTGCTGCTGGTCGATGTCGAATCCGGCGAAGCGGAGACGATCGAGTCGGACCCCGAAGGCGAAGTCGACTTCGGGGGCACCTGGTTCTCGGACGTCACGGAGGAACTGGTCGCGACCGTCTACACCGGCGACCGGGTGCGAATCTATCCACGCACCGAGGCCCTCCAGCGTGAACTCGAGTGGCTGCGCAATGAACTTCCCGACGGCGAAATCAGCTACCAATCCGGGACAGAGGACGAATCCCGGCAGATCGTCGTGGTCGGGAGCGATACCAATCCGGGCGCGGTCTATCTCTACGACCGCGCCGAGCGGAAACTCGAAAAGCTCTACGACTCCCGGCCGGAACTGCCAAGCGACCAACTTGCTCCCATGCAGGCCATCCGCTACAAGGCGCGGGACGGCGTCGAGATTCCCGGGTATCTCGTCACACCAAAGGGCACTCCTGCGGAGAACCTACCCACCGTGATCCTGCCCCACGGCGGGCCTTGGGGACGCGACTACTGGGGGTACGACCCGTTCGTGCAGTTCCTCGCCAACCGGGGCTACGCCGTCATGCAGCCGAACTTCCGCGCCTCGACGGGCTACGGCAAGGCGTTCCTCAACGCCGGCAACGGCGAATGGGGCACGGGCGTCATGCAGCACGACATCACCGACGCCGTGAAACACCTCGTCGACCAGGGAATCGCCGATCCCGAACAGGTGGCCATCATGGGGGCGTCGTACGGCGGCTACGCGACGCTGGCCGGGGTCGCGTTCACGCCGGAGCTCTACGCCGCAGGGGTCTCGATCGTCGGCCCGTCCAACATCATCACCCTGCTCAATTCGATCCCACCTTATTGGGGACCCACCAAGCAGATGTTCCTACGCCGGGTAGGCGACCCGGACGACGAAGAAGACCGCGCGCGCCTCACGGCGCAATCACCGTTCTTCCACGCGGAGAACATCGAAGCGCCGCTGCTCATCATCCAGGGCGCCAACGACCCGCGCGTCAAGAAAGCCGAGTCGGACCAGATCGTCGTCGCGCTGCGCGACCTCGACCGTCCCGTGCAGTACTTGCTCGCGCCGGACGAAGGCCACGGCTTCCGAGGTAAGGAGAATCGGCTGGCCATGTTCGCCGCCATCGAGCGATTCCTGGCGCGGCATCTCGACGGTCGCTACCAGCGCCAGGCGGCGCCCGAGGTCTCGGCGAAGCTGCGTGCGCTGCGGGTCGATCTCGATGACGTCGAGATGCCAAGACCGGATGGCGGCGAATTCGTCGAGGTCGCCCTCGACGGCTCTGTCCTGGCGCCCGCGACGGCGACCTACCGAATCACAATGGAGATGGCGGGTCAGTCGATGGCGATGAACACCGTCGTCGAGCGGTCGAGGACAACGCACAACGACGAGGAGGTCTGGCGCGTCGCAACCACGGTCGAGCTTCCGGTAGGCGAGGCGTCCGATGTCGCTTTTCTAGAGGTGAATAGCCTTCGACCTGTGCATCGTGCCATCGATCAAGGGCCGGTCAGCATGAGGCTGGACTTCGCCGACGACGCCATCACGGGAAGCGTGACCATGCCGGGCGGCAACACCATGGACGTCGACCTACGGATCGAAGGGTCCGTTCTCGGCCACCTGGAAACCGCCCTCGCCGTCATGCCGCTCGAACCGGGTCTCAAGACCCGCGTGCAGGCGTTCGAGCCGAACATGCAGCAGGTGCAGCAGATCAACATCGAGGTGGTCGCGCCAGAGTCGGTGGAGACCCCTGCCGGAAACTTCGATGTGTACCGATTGGACATTGCCAGCGCCGATGGCACCGGCATCTCCGGCAAGAGCTGGGTCACGCAGGCCAAGCCGCATGTCGCCGTCAAGACCGAGGCGACGCTGCCTCCCATGGCCGGCGGCGGCACCATGGTGACGGAGCTGATCAGCATGGAGTGACCCGGACGGGGGTCTTTCGAACAAATCCGCGGCTTGGCACGGGAGGGGACAAGCCCCTCCGCTTGCATGGAACAAACGCCAAAGGGAGCTTGCGACCGTGGCGTTGGTTTCATGGGAGGTCGGCGTGGCTCGGACGCGGCCGACCCGGCTATGGGGCGCTACGGGGTGTTCCGCAACGACGACAGCGTCTCGGCGGGTGTTATCGCCTCGGGGTCGACCAGAAGGTGCAATACCGCCGGCGCGCGAGCTTCCCGCGCCCGCGTAAACGCGGCCGGAAAGTCCGCATCGCGTTCCAGGCGTTCGCCGTACGCGCCGTAGGCCCTCGCCAGCGCCGCGAAGTCGGGATTCGTCAGCGACGTGGCGTGGACCCGGCCCGGGAAGGCGCGCTCCTGGTGCATGCGGATGGTGCCGTACATGCCGTTGTCGGCCACCAGCACGATCACCCGGACGTCGTATTGCACGGCGGTGGCGAGTTCCTGGCCCGTCATCTGGAAACAGCCGTCCCCGGCAAAACAGACCACGGTGCGTTCCGGATGGCGAAGCTTGGCAGCGATCGCCGCCGGCAGCCCGTAGCCCATGGACCCCGACGTGGGCGCCACCTGTGTTCCGAACCGGCGGAAACGGTGAAAGCGGTGCACCCAGCCTGAGTAGTTCCCCGCCCCGTTCGTGACGATCATATCGGGCTCGCCGAGGTCGCGGAGCGTGGCCATCACCTTGCCCATGGTCATTCCGCCGAGCGACGGATGCGGTAGACGCGACCAGTCCAGATAGCTCGCATGCAGGGCATCCACGTACACGTTTCGCCTACCCCGTGCCGCCGATGCCGCCAGGAAAGCGCCGGGACGGGCCTGGATCGCCAGTTCCGCCCGATGCACCCGCTGCAGCTCCGATGAATCGGGATGCACGTGAACCACCGGCGTACGCGCCAGCGGCAGCGCGTAGGCCTGGCTCGGGATCTCCGAGAACCTCGTGCCGAGCAGCACGAGCAGATCGGTTTCCTCGACCGCCCGGCGCAGGGCCGGGTTGAGACCGATGCCGATGTCGCCCGCGTAGTGGGGATGTTCGTGGTCGAAGAGTTGCTGGCGCCGGAACACGCAGGCGACGGGAACGCCTGCGACCTCGGCGTAGTTCGCGAGTCTCGCCGTGTCCGGCGCACGCCAAAGCGAACCGCCGACGACGACAAGGGGTTGCTTGGCGTTTTCGAGGTGAGCGTCGAACTCGCGAACCAGAGCCTCGTCCAAGGGTTCGTCGCCCACCGCGGCGCGCCCGACGGGCGGTGCCGCGCACGGCTCTCCCAACATGTCCTCCGGCAGCGACACAATCGCAGGCCCGGGCCGGTCCGACAGCGCCGCGCGGAAAGCGTCCGCAACCGCACACGGAACCCGGGCGGGGTCCGCGACCTCCTCCACGGACTTGGCCATCCCGCCGTAGAACGCCGCGAAGTCGATCTCCTGGAAGGCGTCGCGGCCCCGCGCGACACGCGCCACCTGGCCGGCGAAGAGCACCAGCGGCGTGGAGTCCTGCTGGGCCACGTGAACCCCCGAGCTGGCGTTCGCGGCACCCGGGCCCCGGGTGACGAAGACCACGCCGGGGCGGCCCGTCAGCTTGGCATCGGCCTCCGCCATCATGGCGGCCCCGCCTTCCTGGCGGGCAACGACGGTCTGAATGGACGAGTCCCGCAGCGCGTCGAGCACATCGAGATAGCTCTCGCCGGGAACGCAGAAGACCCGGTCGACGCCCTGGTTCTCAAGCGTCTCCACCAACGCATGGGCAGCCGTTCGTTCCATCGGACGATCCCGTCAGGCAGATTCGGGCAGCCGCGGCGGCCCGAGGAAATCCGCGAGCCGCGCGATGAGCGTGTCGTCCTTCTCCACTTCGCATTCCCAGGCAACGAAGACCCGCCAGCCGTCCCGGACCAACTGCTCCTGGTTGCGGCGGTCGCGCTCGACGTTGGATTCGAACTTCCTCTGCCAGTACTCGACGCGCGACTTCGGGTCGGACGTCTTCGCGCAGCCGTGGCGATGCCAGAAGCAGCCATGCACGAACACCGCGATCCGCCGCTTCGTGAACACCACGTCCGGCCGTCCCGGCAATCCGCGCAGGTGGACGCGGTAGCGGTAGCCCCGGGCGTGAAGGACACGTCGCACGGCGAGTTCCGGCTTGGTGTCCACGCCCCGGATGCGGGACATCAGGGCGCTTCGCTGCGCGGGTGTAAGGGTGTCGGCCATTGATCGCCGTCGTATCCACAACGACGAAGGGACCATAGCACTCCCGTACAGATGTGTGCATCAGGCCGGCATCGAGGAAGTCCGTTCCTTGCCAGTTCGGCACGCTTGGCGTACAAGAGGCCAAGGCTCCCGATTGCAGTCCGGCCGATGGCAGACCAACGCCCGCGCAAACCGACAAGCCCCGGCGACGTGCCGAGGCGGGTTTTTCGATCCGCGGTCGGTTGGCCCGCCTGCGTCCGAACGCTGGGCTGCTCCCTATCCGGCACCGCGATGATCCTTTTGCTGATGACCAGCTCCAGGCACAGCTTGATCGCGACCGCCGTGCTGATTCTTGCCGTCGCAATGCCCATTTGGCTACTGGCGGGAACAACCTACCGCTTTCGCAACGGAACGTTGACGGTCTCGAAACTCTTTCGTCGCAAGCACATCGACCTGGCTGACATCACGGCCATCAAGCCATGGCCCCGTTGGTCCTATCCGATCGAAGACGGCGAGGACTTCGCCTTGAGTAGCAAACGCATACTGATCAAGCACGCCGAGTTCCGGATCTTCGTATCGCCTAGAGACGAGGAGAACTTCCTAGCCGCGCTGGGCCGCCAAATCGACACCAAGTAATGGCCAGCCGCGATCCGCACCGCCCCAACGTTCTGTTCGTCCTGACCGACGACCAGGGCGCGTGGGCGATGGGCTGCGCGGGCAACACGGAGATCCGCTCGCCGAATCTCGACCGCCTCGCGCGGGAAGGCATCCGGTTCGACAGTTTCTTCTGCACCTCGCCGGTTTGTTCGCCCGCCCGAGCGTCGATCCTGACCGGGCGCATCCCGTCCCAGCACGGGGTGCACGATTACCTGCATTTTCAGACAGACACCCTGTCGTCCAGAGGACATGCCCGTCAGGTTCCCGCGGATCGCGTTGCGTTCCTCGCCGGCATGTCGACGTACGCCGAGATACTCACCGGTCTCGGCTACGACACCTGCCTGTCCGGCAAGTGGCACCTGGGCGACGGCCTGACGCCACGCGCGGGGTTCGAAACGTGGAATCCGATGCCCTACGGCGCGACCAACTACTACACCGTGCCGGTGGTGGAGGGCGGCGAACTCACCAAGCATGAAGGCAGCTACGCATCCGAGGTGTTCACGGACAACGCGCTTCGGTTCCTCGACGACAGCATCGCCACGGATCGCCCTTTCTGCCTCGCCGTCCACTACACGGCACCGCATCGGCCGTGGGAACGCGAACACCATCCGGCAACATTGTGGGACGACTACTACGCCAACTGTCCGTTCGAGTCGACGCCCGCCGTGGGCGAGACGTTACCGATCGGTTTCTACGCGCTGCCTGTCGACGCACCTGAGCGGAAACGAAACCTGGCCGGCTACTTTGCGGCCATCGAGGGCATGGACCGCAACGTCGGCCGACTCCTGGATCGGCTCGACGAACAGCGTCTCGCGGACAACACGCTCGTCGTCTTCATGAGCGACAACGGCATGAACATGGGTCACCACGGCTTGTTCGGAAAGGGCAACGCGACCTGGCCGCAGAACATGTTCGACACCAGCGTCAAGGTCCCCTGCCTGATTCGCCGGCCCGGACATGTGCCCGCAGGCCGGGTGAACACCGACCTCCTGAGCCAGTACGACTGGCTGCCGACGCTCCTGGAATACCTCGACGTGGCGGACCGGGTACCCGACGGACTGCCGGGACGGTCCTTCGCGCCGCTGCTGGGCGGCCGGTCGATCAACGAACGCAAGAGCATCTATGTATTCGACGAGTACGGGCCCGTGCGGATGATCCGTTCGCGTGAATGGAAGCTCGTCTGGCGCTACCCCGCCGGACCCCACGAACTCTACAGCGTGGCTGACGATCCGGAGGAACGGGTCAACCTGTTCAGCCGGTCCGGCCAAGGCGACCGCATACGGTCGTTGCGCCGGGAACTCGACGACTGGTTCGCGAGCTACGTGGATCCGAAGTTCGACGGTTCGAAGTTACCCGTCACCGGACACGGTCAACTGGACTACGCGACGAAAGAGGGGGCGTTCGCCTACCGGCGGCCTTGGGAGTAGCTATCGCGGCAAGCCACGAGCCGTAGGGGACGGGCTTGTCCCGTCCCGCGCCGTTCGTACGGCACCGTGGAACAACGGGCGAGGGCGCGCCCTAGCGGGCGCGATAGCCTCGCCGCTTGCATGGAACAAACGCCAAAGGGAGCTTGCGACCGTGGCGTTGGTTCCATGGGAGGTCGGCGTGGCTGGGCCGGAGGCGGAGTCGGCGCACAGCGAAGGGCGAAGGCGCGTCCTTCGGATGCGGCCGACCCGGCTATGGGGCGCTACGGGATCGCCCAAACTTTGTCCAAATGTAGAGTTGCGCCCTGCCCAAGCACGCTAGCCCGCGCCCGACCTGGCTGCCTCCTCGGCGTTGAGCCGTACCTGCATCTCCCAAAAAGCTTCCGCGTCGCGGTCCTCGACAGCCGGTTCGCAGATGCCCGCCAAGGCTCCCGCGAGATCCTCGGCCTCTGCCGGGCACGCCTTACAAAGGTTGTCGAGTTCCTCCGGGTCGTTGCCGAGATCGAATAGCTGGTCTTCGGCCGCGATGTTGTGGATCAGCTTCCAGTCGCCGCGGCGGACCATGAACGAACCGGCCCGGGTGCCGTGGCCGTGGTACTCGGAGAAGACGACCCGATCAGGGTCTTCTATCGGCAGCTGTTCCAAGGGAACGCCATGCCAGGGCTCCGGATGTTCGGAACCCGTCAGCGAGAACACGCTGGCCTGTAAGTCGTGAAGATCGACGGGCGTCGCCACCCGCGTGCCGGACTCGAAGTGGGGACCCGCCGCGATGCACGGGATCCGAGAAGCGTCCTCCAGCAGGTTGCATTTCCACCACAGCCCGAACTTGCCGAGCATCTCGCCGTGATCCGAGGTGTAGACCAGGTTCGTGGTGCTCGCCAGATCCGCTTCCACCAGGGCGGACAGCAGCCGTCCGAGTTGCTCGTCGATGAAGGTCACGCAGGCGTAGTAGCCCCGGCGCAGCCCGCGGATATCGTGCTCCTCGATGCCGTCGAGTTCGAAGTGTCTGCGCAGGTCGCCCGCGTAGGGATGCTGCGCGGTCTGCGCCTCGATGCCGTGCTCCGGCAAATCCCCGTGATCGCGGTACTTGTCCCATAGTTCGTCGGTGCAGAAGTGGGGGAAGTGGGGCTTCACGAGGTTGACGTAGAGGACCCACGGTCCTTGGACGAGGGGTGCGCGGGTCAGCAGCCAGTCGACGGCGGCGTCCATGTACACCACATCGTTTTTCCACGGCGGATCATGGGGACCGTACTGCTCGAAACGTGCCGACGCGCCTTCGCGCACCGCAACCGGCCGCCGCCGCTGCCCCTTGTCGAAACCCCAGCCCAGGTCGTGCGCTTCGATCGTCTCCGAGAAACCGAGCTCCGCCACCGGCCGGTAGGCATGGACCTTGCCGATGAACACGGTGTGTACGCCTTGATCGCCGAGCACCGCCCCGAGGCCGTGGGTTTCCGGCGGGATGCCCAACCGGTTGTTGCCGTAGGCCCCGACCGCATGGACACGCTTGCCGGTCAGGAACGCCGAGCGGCTCGGCACGCACAGCGGCGACGGGCAGTAGGCGTACTCGAAGACCGTGCCGTTGTCGGCCAGCCACTGCATGTTCGGGGTGTCGACGAAGGGATGGCCGTAGGGCGACGAGTAGCGCGGGTTGTGCTCGTCGGACATGAAGACGATGACGTTGGACACCGCGATCTACCTCCCGTGACGGCACGACACGCTCGTACCGTGTTGGCGGCCAACTCTACCACGGACCCCGTGCGTCGCCGCCGACTTCGCGGGGAGCCGAGGGCTCGGGTCGGTTGGATCGCAGTCGCGGTCTGATACGATTCCTTGTCAGGTCTACGTCGGGTGAAATCGAGCACAGAGGACGTCCGTCAGGTCGAACAACACCGAGCAAGGACTTCTTCAATGTCAGACAACCCTGCCGTCATCACTCCGATCGACACCGCCAACGACGCCTTGGAAGCCGTCGGCGGCAAGGGCCGTTCCCTCGCCCAGATGACCCGGGCGGGGTTCGACGTGCCGACAGGCTTCCTGTTGGCGACGGCCGCCTACCGGGACTTCGTAGCCACCAACGGACTCGGTTCGCGCATCCTCGAGCTCGCCCGCCCGGAGATTGTTGATTCTCGCGCGTCCTTCGAGTCGGCGTCGCGATCGATCCGGGCGCTCATCACCGGCTGCGAGCTGTCCGACACGCTCAAAGCCGACCTCCGGGCGGCCTACCAGGCGCTGCCGGGTGACGATCCCGCCGTGGCGGTGCGCTCGTCGGCGAACGCCGAAGACCTGCCGGGGCTGTCCTTCGCCGGTCAGCAGGAAACCTACCTCAACGTCCGCGGACGAGAAGCGCTCGTCGAAGCCGTGCGCAACTGCTGGGCTTCCCTGTGGACAGCCCAGGCGATCAGCTACCGCAACGAGATGGGCATCGAGTCGGACGCCGTGGCCATGGCGGTGGTGGTACAGATCATGGTGCCCGCCGACGTGGCCGGCATCCTGTTCACGGCGAATCCGGCAACCGGGGAGCGCCGCGAAATGATCGTCAACGCCAGCTTCGGCCTCGGCGAGGCCGTGGTGGGCGGTCAGGTCACGCCGGACACGTTCATCGTCGAGAAGTCCACGCTTGCCGCCAAGGAAACCATGATCGGCACCAAGGAGCAGAAAATCGTCTCCGACGGCAACCAGGGAACCCGCCTGGTGGACGTCGACGCGGGCGAACGAGATACGTCGTCCCTGCCCGACGAACTCCTGACCGAGTTGGCCGGGCTCGCCACCCGGGTGGAGGCGCACTTCGGCGGCCAGCCCCAGGACATCGAGTGGGCTGTCGCCGAGGGTAAGCTCTGGCTCCTGCAGTCGCGGCCAATCACGAACCTGCCGCCCCAGCCCATCGAGGTGGAGTGGCAGGCGCCTGCCGAGGTCTTCGGCCTGGTGCGTCGGCAAATCGTCGAGAACATCCCGGATCCGACCTGCCCGCTGTTCGACGAGCTCTATATTCACGGCGGGCTGGTCAGCAAGAGAACCGGCAGGTCCATGTATACCACCCTGCACGGCTTCGCCTTTCAGATCTTCGGCTCCGGTACGGAGAAAACCGACGAGGAGTTCCGAGCCAACCTGAGGCGTCGGCGGGACGACGAGGCAAGAAAGCCGGAGGTCAAGGCCCAGGAAGCCCACGACCTGAAACTGTTCCTGGCGACGCTTTCCGATCACGAACGCGGCGAGTTCAACGCCATGGCAACCGCGCTCGGCAGTGACAATCTACCCCACGCGATCACCATGCCGGAAAGCGACAATCCCACCTACATCGCGTTCAACAAGACCGCCACCAACGACAATCAACACAAGGACTTCTGGGATCGCGCGTGGCCCGAGCTTCAAGGCGCGGCCAGGAAATGGGAGGCCGCCGACCTCGCCGCCACCGACGATCAAGCTCTGCTCTCTGGCATCGCCGAACTCGCCAATGCGGAGGGCTACTACTGGACCAGCAACGGCGGACACACCTTCGGCGTGGCGAAATCGGTGGACGACCAGCTCCAGGCCTTTTTGAGAGAGTCCCTGCCGGATCATCATTTCACCAGCGGCCAGTTCCTGTCCGGTTTCAAGTCCCGAATCATGCAGGCCAACGAGGACATGTTCGCGATCGCCACCCTGATCAAGGCGGCGCCCGCGCTCTACGAGGTGGTGATCGCAACGCCCGCACGGCGGTTGATGGCGG
This sequence comes from Gammaproteobacteria bacterium, assembly GCA_026705345.1. Classification (GTDB taxonomy): domain Bacteria; phylum Pseudomonadota; class Gammaproteobacteria; order Pseudomonadales; family Azotimanducaceae; genus VXYL01. Next base: position 24,800 of record JAPPAV010000104.1, on the reverse strand, counting down.
TCCTCCGGCGACGCGACGACACCGGCGAGGTGTTGGCAGCCGTCGACTCCTATCTCGCGACCTACGGCCACCAGGGCTACAGCCTGGATTTCTGCGAGCCGACCCAGCAGGAAGATCCGTCGGCCATGTTCGTGACCCTCAAGAACATGGTGCAGCGGGCCGACTACGACCCGGCTCACCACGAGTCGGAGGCGACGCGCAAACGGGAAGACGCCCTTGCGGAGATACGCGAACTGCTGGAACCGTTCGAATACTGGCAGTTCCGCTATCGGATGTGGTTCGCCTACCAGTACTACCCCATGCGCGAGGAGTCCTGCTTCGTACTCGGCACGGCCTGGCCCGTGCTGCGCCGCATGGCCGCCGAGTTGGGGCAACGGCTGGTGGACGTTGGCACGCTCGGCGAGCCGAGCGACCTCTACTTCCTCACCACCGACGAGATCAAACCCGCCCTGGTCGCGCGGGAGGTCGGCAAGGCGATGCCAGAATATCGCGCCCTGACCGCAGAGCGCCGGGAACTCAGGGAGGCGCGCAAACGCCTGCACCCACCCGGCACGATTCCCGACGAAGCCCGGGAGAACCCGGGCCTGAAGTTCAAGGAGACCCAGTTCAAGAACGACGACTCGAGCGACACCTTGCGCGGCATCCCGGTGAGTCCGGGCACGATCGCCGCGCCGGCAAGCCGGATCATGAATGCCCAGGAGTTCGACCGCATGCAGCCCGGATCAATCCTGGTCTGCCCGATGACATCCCCCGCCTGGACCCAGCTCTTCGCCCACGCGGTCGGGCTCGTGACGGACATCGGGGGTATCCTCGGCCACGGCTCGATCGTGGCGAGGGAATACGGCATTCCCGCGGTGGTCGGCACCGGCAACGTCACCCAGCGGGTTGAGAGCGGTCAGATCCTCGAGGTGGACGGCGATGCGGGGACGGTTGTCATCCAAGCGGACGACTGACCCCGAGAGTGCCGAAATGCTGGGAACAAACGGGACCGTAGGGACGTGCTTGTCCCGTCCCGGCGCGCCCTAGCGGGCGACCACAAGGGTCGCCCCTACAGGAACCGCCGTCAACGTTCCATGTCGAGACGCGCGGCCTTGGATTCGTCGTACCACCAGCCGTCGGGGTAGGCCGGCCGATAGAGCGGTTCGGGCGGACGTCCGAACTTGTCCCAGTGCAACGTACGACGCTGATCGATCGCGTAGAGCGGAATCAGGTAGTGGTCCCAGAGCAGGACACGGTCCAGGGCGCGACAGGCCGCGATCACTTGATCGAGCGTCTCGGCCGCTTCCGCCTTCTCGACCAGATAGTCGACCACCGGGTCGCTGACGCCGACCACGTTGCGCGAGCCTTCGCGCCCCGTCGAGGTCGAGTGGAAGTGGGAACGCAACTCCAGCGTCGGCGGCATCAGGATGCCGTAGCCCTGCACGAGCACGTCGTAGTCGTGGCGGAGGGTGCGGTTGGTGTACTGGCTGACGTCCACGAGACGGATTCTCGCCTCGATACCGAGTTGTCGAAGCGCGACGAACCAGGGCAGCAGGATTCGCTGGTGCTCGGGATCCAGGGTCAGCAACTCGAGCGTGAACGGTGTCCCGCCGGCATCGCGCAGCGCGCCGTCGTCGATTCGCCAACCGGACGCGGCCAGCAGATTCCGCGCTTCGAGCAGCTTCCGGTTGGACGTGGTCGGGCTTGTGGTCTCCGGATAGCCGAAGGGTCGCTCGAATAGCGCCGAAGGCAGCGCGTCCCGAAAGCGCGTCAGCAGCGACAACTCGTCCTCGCTGGGCAAGCCGGTGGCCGACAAGATGGTCCCCGGCCAATAGCTCAGCGCCCGTGTGCGCTGGCCGTGGTACAGCTTCTCGTTGATCCACTCGTAGTTCAACGCCAGTGCGAGTGCCTTGCGCACCCGCCGGTCGGCCAACCTGGGCACCTGGCTGTTCAGTACGATCGCAATCCCGATGCCCACCGAAATGCCGTATTCGCGGCGGGTCTTCCTGATCCGCCCGCTATCGAGATCAGGCCCCTCGTAGCCGGTCACCCAATACCGAATGTCGTCCTCGTCCAGCATGTCGATCAGCCCCTTGCGGAAGGCTTCCCTTGCGACGGTGCTGTCGCGGTACACCTCGTAGCGCACCGTGTCGAAGTTGTACCGGCCGGCGTTGATGGGCAGGTCCCTACCCCAATAGCGCAGATTGCGTTCGTACTCGATATAGCGGCCCGCCCTCACCTCCTTGATGCGATAGGGCCCGCTGGAGACGGGTGGTTCAAGGGTATGGGCCGACGGGTCCCGGTCGCGCCAATAGTGCTGCGGCAGGATCGCGATGTACTGGATCAACGTGACGTGATCGTGCGTCAGTGGGGCGTCGATGCGGAACACCACATGGCGTTCGTCCAGTGCCTCAACCGACTCGATGAAGCGGAAGAAGTACCCTGCCCCCAACTCGTTCTTCCGCATTTCGAAAGTGAACACGACATCATCGGCGGTGATGGGCACGCCGTCGTCCCACCTTGCATGGGGATGGATTCTGAATACGATCGTCCGGTCGTCGGCAACCGCGATGCCGTCCGCGAGCCGGCCGTAGAACGCCGTGATCTCGTCCCCACCGCGCACGATGAGCGTGTCGCCGCGGTACAGATACCCGGATGGCGCGCCGGTCTCGCCCTGTGCCATCGGCGCCAGCGTGTCGAACGAGAAGGGATGTGCCAGGACCAGCTTGCCGCCCTTGGGGGCGTCGGGATTCAGGTAGTCGAAGTGGGTGAAGTCGGCCGGATACTTCAGATCGTGGAAGAACGCGATCCCGTGCTTGAACTCCAATTCCTCCAAGGGGACCGCAATGGCCGTACACGGTAGGCCGAAGACAGGTAGAACGGCGAAACAAAGCGGCGCCAGGTCACGCATCCCGCCCAGCCTGTAGCGTGACATCGTGGCGACTATGCGTGTGCGGTTTCGCCACCAATTCATGACGGGACTGTTGTCAGCCACGTGGGCGACTGAACGGTGCCGAGCTAGTCGATCGCCTGGTAGACCAGTGCCCTGACCTTCCCGAAGTCGTCCAATCCGAAGGCGGGAAGCACCTGGGTCATGTAGACGACGGTCAGCTTCTCGACCGGATCGACCCAGTACAACGTGTGGTACGCGCCACCCCAGTTGAACTCGCCCGGTGAACCGAGTTCGCCGCGCACCCCCGGTTCCGACACGACACCGAAGCCCAAACCGAAGCCAAGACCCGGGGCTACCTCGATGTCGCCCAAGTTGTCGGTGGTCATCAGTTCGACGGACTTGCGCGACAGGATCGGTCCCCCTCCCCGCCGGATGGCTTCGAGGAACCGGGTGTAGTCGGCCGTGGTGGAGAGCAGACCGGCACCGCCCGAGAAGCTTTTTCGCGGGCCCGTCACGTAGTGGCCCTGACCGTGGAACGGCGTGTTTTCCTCGGGGAGCACCAGCTCGCCGGTCGGGGTGCGCGAATACACGACCGCTAGGCGGTCGCGTTTGGCCGGCGGCAGGTAGAACGACGTGTCCGTCATGCCGAGCGGCGCGAACATCTCCGTCGCGAGGAACTCGTCCAGTGTCGTGCCGCTCGCCACTTCGACGAGGGCCCCCAGAATGTCGGTGTTGTAGCCGTACACCCACCGTTCGCCCGGTTGGGCATCCATGGGCATAGCCCCGATGCGTCGAACCGTCTCGCGGATGGGTTCGTCCCGGTGGCCGAAGTACCAATGCTGAAGTCCTGCGGCCTGCCACTCCGCCGCCGCAGGACCAGACCCGTAGCCGATCCCGGCGGTATGGGTCAGGAGGTCGCGAATCGTGATGGGCCGCGTGGCGTCGACGATCCCGTAGCCGCCATCGTCTGCCGCGACCGCCACGCGGGTGGCGGCGTACTCGGGCAGCACCTCGCCCAGGGGCTGGGTGATGAGCAGCGCGCCGCGCTCCTGCAGCATCAGGACGGCGGCGCTGACGACGGCCTTGGACATCGACGCAATGCGGAAGATGGTGTCTGTCTGCATGGGAGAGCCGGCGGCGAGGTCCCGAAACCCCGCCGCCCGGTGGTAGACGGTACGGTCGTCGTGGGTGACCTGCAGAACGGCGCCCGGGATCCTGCCCTCCTCCACGTAGGCATCGAGGAACGCGTCGAGCCGGGCGAGACGTTCAGGCGACACGCCGCCGAACGACGGCAGCGCCAGCGCGCAGACGGCAAGAATCAAGAAACGACGTTGGACGCTTCGGGTACAGGGCATGGGATCGGTTCTCCGGGAGGTCATCTTGCTCAACTCGGCGTCACGGCGACGGCGCGCACGTGGCCGAACTCGCGGCGCGATTTGGTCCAGATCTCGCCGCCGTCTTCGCTGAGATAGACGTAGCCGAAGATGCTGGCCGCGGCGATCACGTCGGGGGTTTCGGGGTGCGTCCCCAACCAGTACACCACCGAGTTCGGCAGCACCGGCAGGGAGACGTACTCCCAAGTCTCGCCGCCGTCCCGGGTGCGCTGGATCCCGCCGACTTCGCCGGGAATCGTATTGCCGGTCCCGATGAACATCGTGTCCGGATCGTCCGGTTTGATGATCATGCCCCGGCAGTAGGCGTGGTCCGGCACGCGGGCGCCCGTGCTGAACACGTCGCCTTTTTCGTTCCGAACCGGCGACAGGGCTTCGATGCGCCAGGTCTTGCCGTCGTCGACGCTGGTCGCCAGCCCTTCGGGACCCGTGACGTATATCGCCCGCCGATCCCCGTTCCGGATCGCGAGGCAGTGGTTGTCCTGATGCCAGGGGCTCGGGCCGATGTCCGGCAGGCGCCGCCAGGTTTCGCCGGCGTCCCCGCTGCGGTACACGCCGTTGACCTCCGTCCCGGCCCAGATAGTCCGGCTGTCGTTCGGATCGACTAGGATCTTCGTGGTTCTCGGCGGGTAGAGCATGGCGTCGCGGTCGACACCCATGGGCAATGCCTCCCAGGTCTCGCCGCCATCCAGCGAGCGAAATCCCTCGGGCCGGGTTCCCACATAGATTCGGTCGGGGTCCTCCGGATCGACATCGATGGACCAGATCTCCATGCCTTCCATGGGCGAGTCGAGCTTCTCCCACCTGGCGCCGTTGTCGTCGCTGCGGTAGAGCCCCGTTGTGTCGGAACCCGCCAGCAGACGGTGCGGATCGTCCGGATAGACCGCAAGGGCACGAACATTGCCTTCGAGCCCGCCAACGGGGGTGGAATGCCACCGCTCGCCCCGGTTGCGGCTGAACTGCAGCCCGTTGCCCACCGTCCCGATGAAGATCGAATAGTTGGTCATGCCCGCTCTCCGCAGCCGTCGGTCAGTTACGCAGTCTAGTATCTTGTCGCAACAGCCAAACGATTTGCAGTTCCGATTTGCGATGCGCGCACACCCGCACAAACGTTCAACAGGCCGCGTGCGCCGGGCATGGTCGGGCGGCCTGCTGTGCCTCTTGGGTCAGGCCGGCGGCGCCGACGAGCTTGAGTTCAGCCACGGCATCTCGCTCTTGCACGAGTTGAAGTACGGCCCCGATTTCGAGCACTTCGAATACGTCGATGCGAATGCACCCAAGGGCGGCGCGATGACGTTCTCCTCGGGGGAGGACATCCGAAACTTCGCCGGCGAGTTCGACAACACGATCGCGGCACCACCTGGCTACGGCCGGATCTACGACACCCTGATCGTGCGTTCCGGGGACGAGCTGGGAGGCTTCTACGGCCGCCTCGCGCAGGGGATCGCGGTGACCGACGACCGGCAGACGCTCGTATTTCGTTTGCATCCCGAAGCCCGGTTCCACGACGGCGAACCGGTAACTGCGCATGACGTCAAGTTCACTTTCGATTGGGCGCTGCAGACGATCGACGGCGGCTTGGTGCTGTCGTGGATAGACTCCGTGGAAGTGACCGGCGAACGGGAGGCGCGCGTCCACCTCAAGGAGACGCTCAAGGACTCCCATCTCCGCTTCCTCACGGCGGAGCCGCGGATCCTGCCGGAGCATCACTGGCGGGACCGAAATCCTTCCGAGACGACTCTGGTTGAGCCCGTCGGCAGCGGCCCATATCGGATCAAGCGCTGGGCCCGGGACCACATCCAGTACCAACGCGTGGAGGACTACTGGGGACGCCACTTGCCGGTGACACGGGGCTTCTACAACTTCGACGAATTGCACTACGACGTCTACCGAGATGCGACCGTCCTCCGGGAGTCGTTGCGCAAGGGGTTGATCGACTACTACGTGGAAAACGATGTTCGACATTGGGCCGGGAGCTATGACACGCCCGCAGCCCAAAAGGGTCTCCTGCGGCGCGGCGAAGTCACGAGCCGTGTGGCGGCTGGAATGAACACCGCCATCGGCCTCAACAGCAAGCGCCCGCCGCTCGACGATGTCCGCGTGCGCGAGGCGCTCACCGTCGCGTTCGACTTCGACTGGCTGAACCGCGCCCTGCATGCCGGGGCCTACCAACGCGCGTTCAGCTATTTTCCGAACAGCGCCTTCGGCGCGACGGGACTGCCGACGCCGGACGAGGTCGCACTGCTGGAGCCGCTGCGCGATCGCATCGACCCGCGTGTTTTCTCCGAACCCTTCCATCTTCCCGCGTCCGCTGGCCGAGGTTACGGTCGGGAGGCGCTGTCGAAGGCCCAAGCGCTGCTCGCGGAGGCTGGCTGGCAGGTCACCGGCGACCGCCGTGTCAACCCGGCGGGCGAGCCGTTCGAGATCGAGTTCATCGCCCGCAACATCGACCAGCAGCGAATCCTGATCCCCTACACGCAAGCGCTCAAGAGGCTAGGCATCGAGGCGAACATCCGCCTCGTGGAGGTCGCCCAGTTCATCCGCCTCATTCGCTCGCGGGAGTTCGACGCCATCGTGCGCCAACTCGTGCTTCCATTGCCGCCGATGGCCCTTCTGCCGTTCCAGTTCTCCTCCGCGGCCGCGAGCCAACCGATGACATCCAATCTGACCGGCGTCGACGACCCCGCCATCGACGCCCTGATCGATCACGCCCTCAACGCCACCGACATGGACGCCATGGTCGCCGCCTGTCGGGCTCTCGACCGGGTACTGCTGCGTGGCTACTACCACATACCGCTGGAGGCATCCACAGACACGCACATCGTGTACTGGGACCGGTTCGGCCAACCGGACACCGACGCGCTGGCCGTCTACGAATCTCCCGCGCCGGACACCTGGTGGTACGACCCCCAAAGAGCGGAGCGAACAAGCCGGCCTCGGTAGGGAGCCTGCTCGTGTTGTTCAGGGTGTGGGTCCGAACGCATTGCTCACCGCCTCAACGACCGCAGACGCGAACTCCGCATAGCGCTCCGGTCGAGCGGTGATCACACGCGTGTCAACGCTGATACCAGCCTTGGCGTAGGTCGTGTCGCGCCACAACGGATCGGTGTGAACCCTCACTTCGGCGGGGACGTCGCCTTCGGTGTAGTTGTGTGCGATTCGTCGCCCGGCAAGCACCCCGGCAAGACCAAGTACCGCAACGCCCGCGCAGATGCCGGCGACAATCCCCCCTCGATCCCGGACGCCCCTTACGATGCGCCGGACATCCGGGTTGCTGGCGATCCGATCGGGATTGCCCCCGGGAACAAGCACGCAGGCGCAATCATCGGGATTCACTTCCTGGTACGCGCAATCCGGACTGATCGTGACGCCACTGTCGTCGCGGAAGGAATGGCCGTCGGGCGTTGCGACCCGAACCGCGAACACCGGTTCCAGGCGTTGCGCCGCAGGGATTACCTCGAACAGGATGCAATCCTGATAGGCGAGAACCAGCGTCCATTTCGACATCGGCGTCATTCTATTCTCAGTCCGCCGAACGCACGTTCGTGTTCATTCTCAGGCGGGACCGCTTCACCGCGCCGCTGCCTCCCGCAGGCGATCTGGAGTCATTGGGAGATCGCCAATCCGCAGACCGGTCGCGGCAAACACGGCGTTGGCCAAAGCCCCGGAAGTCGGGCCGACAGTGGCTTCGCCGGCGCCCAGCGGATCGAGTTCGGGGCGGTCGAGCAAGACGGTCTCGATCTCGGGAGCCTCGCTGAACCGAAGGATTGGGTAGCTCGACCAGTCCCGGCTCGTGACGGCACCGTCGGCATCGAACGACACCGCTTCCTTCAGGCACCACGATAGGGCCTGAACCGCACCGCCTTCCAGTTGGTTGGTGAGCCCATCCGGGTCGATGACGCGTCCGGCGTCGGCAGCGATCCAGAGTCTCGGGACGCGAATCTCAGCCGTCTCGGGATCCACCGACACTTCCGCGACAACGGCCGCGCAGCACTGTCGGTTCTTGTAGCGCGCCAGCGCCAAGCCGCGATGGCCCGTCAAGCCACCGCTCGACTTCAGGACGGCCTCCAGAACCGCCAAGGCCCTGGGGTCGTGGCGGAGATGGCGACGGCGGAATTCCACCGGGTCAACACCCGCCGAGTGCGCGAGTTCATCCATGAACGACTCGATGGCGAACACGTTGCCCTGGGCGCCGAGGCCCCGCAGCGCCGACGTGCGCACGGGCGCGTCAGCCACGAAGTGCTTGGTCACCTCCTGGTCGGGAAACGAATAGATCGGCAAGGCGTTGCGGTGAATGCCGACCTCCGGCCCCAGAGCCGGTCTTGGAGACGTCGGCTCGAACGGTTCGGCCAAGAAGCGTGCCGAGAGAAGGTCCACGCCGGACGCGCCGGGCGATGGACGGGCAACGTGCGTGAATCCGTAGGCGTCGTGCGTCCAACTGGATACGCGGCCTTCGGCATCGAGGCTCGCGCCCATCTCAACATGCATTGCCGGTCCCAACGGCTCGAATCCGTGCTCTTCCTCCCTCGACCACTTCAGCGATACGCGGTGACCCGGCACGGCGCGGGCGACCAGTGCCGCATCCAGCGCGGCATCGTCGGCACCGTTGTGGCCGTAGCAGCCTGCCCCCGGCACATGGCGGATCTCGATCGCGTCCGGGTCGATCCCGAGTACAAGCGCGACGACCTGCCGCAACGGTTCGATTCCCTGGCTGGAGCACTCGATCGCCAATGCGCCGTCCCGCCAAACCGCGATGGCTGCCGATGGTGCGATTGAAGCGTGCATCAGAAAGGGACGCCTGTACACCGCCCGGTGCGTGGTGGCGACTTGCCTGCGCGGCACTGGGCTCGGCACACCGTTTCGAAGCGGAAACGCCTCCGCCGTCTCCCGACGGGATTCGTCGATGTCGAACCCTTCCGGCGGTGACCCGATTCGTAGCCACCGGGCACTGCCGGCGATGCGTTGCGCGAGGCGCTCGGCCTCGAATTCGACCGGATGCGCCACGGCCACGAAGCTGCCGTCGACCACCAATCGCCCCGGAGCGGCTACGTCCACGTCGAGTTCGATCAGCCGGTGGCGGAGCGACGGCGGCCGCACCATGCGGGCGTGCAGTTGTGCCGCGCAGTCGTGGACGAATGCGGCAGCAGTCGCCTTGGCGAGAATGTCCGCACGCCGCTGTCCGTCGCGTCCCACCAACCGATAGGCACTCGTAGCTTTCTCAGGCATTCGGTCGCGGATCTCGAAACCGAACGGCCGATCGGCGAGGTTCCAGTACGTCAAACGCTCGTTGACGCCAGGCCCCGTGATCTCGCCGTCCGCCACCGTCAGGTTGTCCTCCGCGACGCCGAGACGCGTCGCAGCCCGCTGGAGAAGCAGGCAGCGGGCCCAAGCGCTGGCTTGGCGGAGTGCCGCACCACTGGTCTCGATGGACATGGAACCGGCCGTCACACCTTCGTTCGGCGTGTGTCCGGTGTGGCCGGACACCACCTGCACGCGTCGTCGGGCCACGTCGAGTTCCTCGGCCACTATCGTACCGAGCGCCGCCAAAATGCCCTGTCCGATCTCCACCTTGCCAGTAAAGGCGATCACGGCACCGTCGCCGGTTAGGCGGATCCAACGATCCAGCGACGGCGTCGCGACGAGCGCGTGGGGCAACGGCTTCATCGACCCGCGACCTCAAGCAAGGCGCGGAGCACACGCGGATGACTACCGCAGCGGCACAACTGCGAGTCGAGCGCGGTTGCAATCTCGGCCCCGGAAGGCCGTGGATTGGCTCGAAACAAAGCCTCGGCCGCCACGATGATGCCCGGCAGGCAGTATCCGCACTGCGTGGCATTGGATTCGATCAAGGCTCGACGGACGGGCGTATCCAAGCCGGCGGCGGTTTCCACGTGTCGGCCTTCTACCGCGCCCGCCGGGAGGGTACACGCATACGCGGGCTCGCCATCGACGAGCACGCGGCAGGTGCCGCATTGCTCGATTCCGCACCCGAGTTTGGGTGTCATTTCGCCCACGGCTGGGCTTCGCAGGACGTAGAGGAGCGGCATGTCGCGTTCGCTGTCGTCGAACTGCGCGGCTTCGCCATTGAGCCGGAACCGGATCATCCGTGGGACCGTAGCGAGTTGCTACACTCGATGTCCAACGGGAAAAGGGGATTCGTATGAAGGCGAGATCGGTTTTGCTGGTGCTCATGTGCTTCGCGGTTACCGCGAGGGCCGGGACGTTGTCGGGGCCGGTTACCGGCGGTGAGCGCGGCAGTCCATTTGCCGCGGTGGATGCCGCGGACCAAGCGTATCTGACCGAGGAATACTTCCTCGAAGGCGAGGCGACCGCCTACGAGTTGGCCGAGGGAACGCATACCCGGGATGGCCTGTGGAAGACGCGGCCGGCCGAGGACAAGGCGGATTTCAAGACGCGTCTGCTGGTGGTCCGGCCCGACGATCCCGCGATGTTCAACGGCACGGTGATCGTGTTCTGGCTGAACGTGACCGCGGGCTTCGAGCTCGGTTCCGCCTCCGCCGAGGCCCTCCGCGGCTATGCCTGGGTCGGCGTTTCCGCGCAGAAGATCGGCATCGACGGCTTCCCGCAGAATCCCCAGGGGCTGAAAGCCTGGGACCCCGAGCGCTACGGCTCCCTCGTTCACCCCGGCGATGCGTATTCCTACGACATCTTCACGCAGGCCGGGACGGCCGTCGGTCCGGATCGCCCTCGCGTCGGCTTGGACCCCATGGACGGCCTGGCGGTCGAGCGGCTGATCGCCGTGGGCGCTTCGCAGTCCGCCGGACGGCTGCGCAGCTACATCAATGGCGTTCACCAATCGACGGGCGTGTTCGACGGCTACATACCGTTCATCGACTTCGGCCGGCCCGTGGCGTTCGGCTCGGAGCTCGCCGGCCAGCGCCGAGGCAGCCCGGCCTCGATCCGCGCCGATCTGGATGTCCCGGTGATCGTCGTGAACTCCGAGACCGAGGTGAACAGCTACTACGGCGTGCGGGAAGCCGACTCCGAACGGTTCCGGCTCTGGGAAGTCGCGGGCACCTCGCACGTATCGGTTCCGAGGCCTGCGGAACCCACCGAGGGCGGCTCTAACTGGATGTCCTACGCTCCCGTGTACAACGCCGCAATCCGACACCTCCACCATTGGATCAAGGATGGCACCGAGCCACCGGCAATGCCACGCATCGAGTTTGCGCCGGGCGTACCCCGCCCCAACGTCGTCCGGGACGAACACGGCAATGCCGCAGGGGGCATCCGCCTGCCGGATATCGCCGTGCCGACCGCCTCGCACAGCGGATTCGGAACGCCCCGCGAAGAATCGAGGTTCGGCTTCCTATACGGCACCGCCACGGACTTCGACGCCGAGCAACTCGCCGAGCTGTACCCGGACAGCGAGAGCTACCTAGAGACATGGAACGCCGCGCTCGATCGTTCGATCGAGCAGGGCATGGTCCTACCCGAGGACGCGGCGCCCATGCGCGAACAGGCGACGGCGTGGGCCATGCGGCTGGACGACAACGAGGCGGACGAGACGCCGTAACGGCGGAGGTGCGGCAACGACCGTAGGGGACGGGCTTGTCCCGTCCCGTGCCCAGGCGCCCGTCATCGCCGCGGGTGACGACAAGCGTCGCCCCTACGACCGTAGGGGACGGGCTTGTCCCGTCCCGTTGCCAGGAAGCAGTACGTCCGGCACGGGCGTCCGCGCGCCCTTCGGGCGCGTTGGGGTCGCCCCTACGCCGCGCGTGTGTCAGTATGCTTTGTGGCGTCCGAGGAGATTCCATGCACCACATCGAGCTCCGCCATCTCCGCACAGTTGCTGCCTTGCGCGGTGCGAGCACGCTCGTGGAAGCTGCGGAGCGCGTCTACCTGACGCAGTCGGCGCTGTCGCATCAGCTCAAGGATCTCGAAGAGCGATTGGGCTGTACGTTGTTCATACGGAAGACCCGTCCGATGCGGTTCACATCCGCGGGCAAGCGCTTGTTGCAGTTGGCGGACGAGGTCCTGCCCCTGGTCCAGACGGCGTCGCTCGACCTGGCCAGACTGGCCGGCGGGCACTCGGGCCGCCTGCACATGTCCATCGAATGCCACAGCTGCTTCGAATGGCTGCTGCCGGCCATCAATGCCTACCGGGAGGACTGGCCGGAGGTGGAACTGGACATCTCGGGCGGATTCCATTTTCAGCCCTTGCCCGCACTGCTGCGGGGCGACCTCGACCTCGTGGTAACCGCCGACCCGATCGAGGAGGCTGGACTCGCCTACCTACCGCTGTTCGGCTATGAAGCCCAGATGGCGCTGGCTGCGGACCACCGGCTGACCGAGAAGGAGTGGATCGACCCCGGGGATCTGGTGGAAGAAACACTGATCACGTACCCCATCGACCGTTCGCGGCAGGACATCTTCACCCGGTTCCTCGATCCCGCGGGCGTCGAACCGGCAAGGGTTCGAACGGCGGAACTCACGCCCATGATGGTGCAACTGGTGGCCAGCGGTCGCGGCGTTTGCTGCCTGCCGAACTGGGCGCTGCACGAGTACATCGAGCGGGACTACGTCGTTGCCCGCTCCCTCGGGGAAGAGGGAATCTGGCCGAACCTCTATGCCGCCGTGCGCACCGAGCAACGCGACGCGCCGTACATCGCAGCCTTCGTCGCCTTGGCCAAGGACACCTGCTACCAGAACCTCGTGGGCATCGGACCCACCGACTCCGAACTCGAAGCGGCGGACACCGAGAACGCCTGATCCGGCTCCGTCGCATCCCTCAAGGCACGAGCACCTCCTCGTGCCAGGATTGCCCGTCGAACGCGTACCGCCGTCGATCGTGAACACCGTCCTCGGTGTTGAGATCGAGGCGTTCGACGCTCTGTGCCACCAACTTGAAGCCGACCGCGGACTCCGGCGCCGAGGTCGGATCGCCTCCGTGGAGAAGACCCAGGAGTGCTTCGCGGCTTTCGATGACGCTGCTCTGCGGGCGGTCCTCGTACAGCCAGTCCATGCGCTTGGGAATCGGCGGCCGCAACTGCCAACTGACTCGCACGAGACCCTCCGGGAGTTGCTCCAGCGAACATCGCATACGGTACTGCACCGCAACGCTCGGCAGGTAGACCACCACGACGACGGTGGAGGACTGGCGAAACTCCCGGAACTTCGGGCTCGTGCTGTTTACGAAGAGCCCGAGACTCGGCGGCCCGGAAAGCGCAGGCTCCAAGTCGCGCAGAACCATCGTCCGGGCCTCCGGTTCGCCGGCGTCCACCGTCGCCACCACGCACAAGCTTGCCATGGAATCCGCCCGCTCAACCGCACGAGCGCGGTCTTGGCGAAGTAGCGCGACCGGATCGGGGGTGTCGGCGTTCAAGAACTCGGTGCGACCCGCCGCTCGCTTTGCGTCGGGAAGGAAGTCGGCCTCGAAACAAGGGGTTTCAATCGTCCGCTTCCCCGTCGGTGTTCGGGTCTTCCGACTCCCCCCGTCGGCGCAGTTCGGCGACGTCGCGCTGGATCTCGCTCAAGCGATAGAGCACGTCGGGCAGTTGATCGACGATACGCCAGGCGAAATAGGCCGTGGCACCGGCGGCAAGGAAAACGAGGAAATCCATGATGGAGCCTCCGGACAAGAGAACCTGTGGGCAGGTTAACCGCGATTCGGTTGCCGCCACAATGGCGGTTTTTCGGGCCGGTGGCACCTCAGCCCGACGAGCGATGGTGACGATACGGGATCGAGACCTGACCCGGGTGGGAGCCTTTGCCGCGGACGAGAGAGTTAGCGGAGTTCCTTCGGGGTGACATAGTCGAGAAGTTGCCAGCGTCCGTCGACGGTCTCGAATGCCGCGACGCCCAGCGTCGGCACGCTGTCGGTCACGGTCCGACCCGCAAGGTGGTTCACGAGCGATGTCACCGTGGGATTGTGGCCGATGAATGCCACGTGATCGTCGCGGTGTCCTGCAACCGCGTCTTCGATGACTTGCAGGAATTCGCCGGGAGACGCCACGTAGAGATCCGCACTCGGCAAGACAGGGGACTGATCGGCAAGCAAATCCGCGGTTTGAACGGCACGCGCAGCGGAGCTCGGCACGAACAACGTGGGGCCCGAGTCGAGCCAGTCCCGGATCAGGGCCGCGTCCTCGCTGGCGCGTTTCGCCAAGGGACGGTTCTGATCCAACACGCCGAACGGGCGGGCGGACTTGCCGTGACGGATTACCCAGATGCATTGTTTCATGTGCCGCACATCACCAGATCGCGAAGAACTCCTCGAACGCCTGGAACTGGCCGCCGTTCACGGACGACGGCACGATGATCGGCGTCTTGATTCCCGCCTCGTACCAGGCCTCGATGCCCTCCCGCACCTTGGCAGCCGGACCGACCAGGGTGGTGTCGGCAAGCCAACGGTCCGACAGGCATCGAGCCACGCCCTCGGAATCCCCGACCGCCAGGGCCGCTTCCACGCCCTCCATTTCCTCCCGGTACCCGGCTTCCTTCCAAAACGCCCGGTAGTTCGGCAGCCCGGCATAGCTCGCGAGCGTCCGTCGATTGCGCGCCTTTGCGGCGTTCAGGTCGTCCGACACCACCGTGGGGATCATGTTGCCGACGAAAAAGCCGTCTCCTTCCCGGCTCGCTGAACCGAGCACACCGAGCGACTTCGTCATGTGCGACCGCGCACCGTTGGCAAACACCAAGCCGTCCGCAATCTCCTCGGCGAGTCGGATCATCCGTCGCCGCAAGGCCGCGAGTACGATGGGCGGCAGTTCCCCGGCCCTGGGCACCGCCTTCAAGTCCTCGACGAAGCCGCGGATGTCCGCGAGAGGTTTGCCTGCGCTAACTCCGAGACGCTCCATCGCCGGCGCGTGGCTGACTCCGACACCGAAGTCGAAGCGGCCACCGGATGTCTCGTGGATGAAACTCGCGGCCTGGGCGAAGTCCTGGACGTGGCGCGTGTAGATGGGCTGGATGCTGGTTCCGAAACGAATCCGTTCGGTGACCTGGGCAAGCGCGGCGCATAGCGAGACGCCATCGCCGAGGCTTGGGCAGTAGATGCCGGGGAAGCCACGGTTCTCGATCTCCCGCGCCAGGTCCAGCGTTGCGCGCCGACGCCCGGGCACGGCGGCGAGACTCAGGGCAGGAAGTGGATCGGGCATGGGGGCTCGCGGTTCGGTAGCCGCGCGATTGTAGCAATCCCGAAGGCGTCAACTGCGACAGCGTAGGCTGGGCCAGATTTCCCGGATTGCCGCAAGCAGCATGTCGTTTTCCAAGGCGGTACCGACGGTGATGCGCAGACTGTTCGCCAAGCGTGGCGTATCGAAGTGGCGAACGACGATGCCATCTTCGCGAAGCCCCCTCGTCAACGCTGCCGCGGACACGCCGGGGGGCACCTCGGCGAGTACGAAGTTCGATTGGGAGTCCGTGACCGAAAAACCCGAATCGGCGAGCGCTACCGTCAAACGTCGGCGTTCTGCCCGAACGGCAACCCAGCCCCGTTCGGCGTGCGGGCGGTCGAGGAAAGCCGCCGCTGCCGCAACCTGGGCAATTGCGTCCACGTTGTAGCTGTCGCGGGTTTTGGTCAGGATCGGGTTCACGAGGAGGGGTGCGCCGAGGAGGAACCCCACGCGCAGCCCGGCAAGCGAATATCCCTTGGACAGCGTTCGGAGAATCAGCAGGTTGTCGTGGCCCGGCAACAGCGACGTCAGGTCGTGGCCAAGTTCGGGATCCACGAAGTCCACGTACGCTTCATCCACGAGCAGCACGCCGTTGAGCTCCGTCGCCACCCCCGCAATCGCCTCCGCGTCCACCAATGCGCCGGATGGCGCGTGGGGATTCACCACGCAGGTCAACTTGGCACCCGCGGCATTCATCCGTCCGGCGAAGTCGTCCGGCAACGACCAGTCCGATGTCAACTCGACGCGAACCACCTCGCTGTCCTGGACGTTGGCGAGCACGGGACACAGGGAATAGCCCGGCTCGGTGGTCCCGAATGCCGCCCCGGGGTCCACGAATGTCGTGATCGCGAGCCTAAGCGCCTCGTCGCCGCCGTTGGTGACCACCACCTGGTCGGCCGACAAGCCGAATCGCGCGGCCACCAGGCGGCGGAAGTTCTCGGCGGTCGCCGGTGGGTAGCGGCGCAGGGTGTCGGCATCGAAGGAACGAATCGCCTGCGCCACCGCGGGAGACGGTGGATAGGGGTTCTCGTTGGTGTTGAGCTTGACCACGTCGGGATCCTGCGGCTGCTCGCCGTAGACGTAGCCGGCCATGCGCCGAACGTTGTCCCGCTCGTAGCTCATCGTTCCGGGTCGGCGTGTCCGTCTTCGTCCGGCTCCTCGTCCTCCGCTTCCCGGCGCGGATCCGCGGGATCGAGCAGGTGTGAGATCCAGTTGGTGGAGGGATTGGCTTCCATGGCGATCTTCACGGTCATGGTCAGCGGCACCGACAGCAGCATGCCCACCGGACCCAGCATCCAGCCCCAGAACACCAGGGACAGGAAAACCACCAACGTCGACAAGCCGAGTTCCCGACCCATGAACTTGGGTTCCACGACGCTGCCCATGACCACGTTCACGACGAGGAAAACACCCGCCGTGGCAATCGCACTGACCGGGCCCAACTGCATGATCGCGAGCAAAACCGGGGGAATGGCGGCGATGACGCTGCCGATGTTGGGCACGTAGTTCAGCAGGAACGCGAGCAGGCCCCACAAAATCGGGAAGTCGACGCCGAGCAGCCACATCGCCAGGCCCACGAACACGCCGGTGGCGACGCTGACCGTGGTCTTGATGGCGAAATAGCGGTTGAGCTTCTCGGCGAAGCGCTTGAAATGGGGAAGATCGCGCTCCGGGTGCGACAGCACGGTCCCGAGCTTGCGCGGGAAACTCCACGCCTCCGTCAGGATGAAGACCACCGCCAGCAGGATGAAGAAACTGTTCGTGAGCACGCTGCCGAGGCTGCCCAACGCATCGCCGGCGAAACCCAGCGCCCGTCCGGGGTCGAGCAGTTCCGGAGACAGTTCGACGCCGAGTCCACCGAGAAATGCCAGCACGGGCTCGAGCAGGGCAACCGCCCGTTCCTGGTAGAAGGGCAGGCGCTCGCGGAACGCATCGGCCGACTCGGCCACGATGGCCCCGAAGCCCACCAGGACGGCAATGAGGCAGAGCACTACCACGGTGATGGCAAGGCCCACGGGCAAGCGGTGCCGTTGCAGCCAGAATACCGGCGTTGCGGCGATCGTGGCGATGAACGCGGCCAGCAGGAACGGCACCATGACCTGCTCCGCCGCCTTGATGCCGGCGGCGACGACGACGAGCGCCGCGAGTGCGAGCAGTGGATTGGAGGACGAGACCCGTCCGCTCACCGGAACTCACCTCGATTGGCCAAGCTCGGCAGTTGCCCGCGAACTTCCGCGACCCGGGCTGGGTCGATGTCGGCGATCGCGAAGCCGTCGCCGCCCTCGCACTCGGCGACGATGTCGCCCCAGGGATCGACGATCAGGCCGTGACCGTAGGACTGACGACCACGATGGCCGTGGTCGCCGTGCTGGGCCGGCGCAACGATGTAGCACTGGCACTCGATGGCCCTCGCGCGAAGTAGCACGTGCCAGTGGTCGCGGCCCGTGGTCTTGGTGAACGCGCTCGGCACCGCGATCGCGACCGCCCCCAAGTCGGCGAGCCGCTGGTAGAGCAACGGGAAACGCACGTCGTAGCAGACGGTCAATCCCAGGGACCCGAACGGGGTGTCCGTCACCACGGCACGATCGCCCGGCGCGGTGGCGCGGGATTCGAGCAGGCGCGTGCCGTCAGCCAGATCGACATCGAACAGGTGGATCTTCCGGTACGCGGCGGCGACGCCGCCGTCGGGGGTCAGATGGACGCAGGTGTTGTAGGCGCGGCCGTCGGGAGCCAGCTCCGGGAAACCGCCGAGCACGAGATGAACCCCCGTGGACCGCGCCGTCTCGGCGCAGCGGCCGAGTATCGGCCCCGGCGTGGCGGTGCCGCCTGCCGGCAGTGTTTCCAGCCAGGCCGAACGGTCGCGTTCGCGTCCGATGAACGCGAACGCCTCCGGGACCAGCACGACCTCCGCCCCGGCCCGACTCGCCTCGACGACCAGCGACAGCGTTGCGTCGAGGTTCTTCGCAACATCCGAAGTCGCACACATCTGCACGACTCCCACGCTTGTCTTGCGGCTCATTCCACCTCCGGCAACGTGCACTTGATGCCGTGGCCGAGCAACTCCTCGATGGGCGGAAGGTCGAAGGCGTCGTCTTCGGAAACGAAGCTGATCGCGATTCCGCTCGCGCCCGCGCGACCGGTACGACCGATGCGGTGCACGTAGTCCTCCGGATCCTCCGGCAGGTCGTAGTTGATGACGTGGCTGATGCCTTCCACGTGAATGCCGCGGCCGGCGACGTCCGTCGCCACGACGAGGTTGGTGTCGCCGTTCTTGAAGCGCCGCATGGTCGCCAGCCGCTTGCGCTGGGGGATGTCGCCGGCGAGGCTCTCGCACTTGACGTCATGGCGTTGCAGGTAGCCCGTGAGCCCGCGTGCAGCGTCGCGACGGTTCACGAACACCAACGTGTGGTCCGGCTTGTTCCTGCGCACGAAGTCGAGAAGGGTCCGGCGCTTGGCGTCCCGCGACACGGTCCAGAAGCGCTGATCGACGGTGTCGACGGCAAGCGATTCGGGCCGGATCGCGACGTGTTCGGGGTCGAGCGTCCACTGCCCGGCGAGATTCATCACGTCGTCGTTGAACGTGGCACTGAAGAACAGGGTCTGGCGACTCCGCTTGCGGGGTGTCTGGTAGACGATCCGGCGCACGTCCGGGATGAAGCCCATGTCGAGCATCCGGTCCGCCTCGTCGATGACCAGCACCTCGACCCGGCCCAAGTTCGCGAGGCGTTGGCCGCAGAAGTCCAAAAGCCTTCCAGGCGTCGCCACGAGAATGTCGATGGGACCATCGCGCAGGAGATTCTTCTGCTTCTGGTAGTCGATGCCGCCCACCAGGCAGACGATCCGGGTGGACGTGTACTTGGCCAGGTCGCGGGCGTCGGCCTCGATCTGCAGCGCCAGCTCCCGGGTGGGCGCCAGCACCAGCGCTCGCGCCCCGCCCGGGAGCAGCGGACGCTCCGCCGGGAATTCGATCTGCCGCGCGAGTATCGTGATGAGGAATGCCGCGGTCTTGCCCGTGCCGGTCTGTGCCTGGCCGGTCACATCGTAGTCGGAAAGGCTATAGGGCAGCACTTCGCCCTGGATGGGCGTGCAACGTTCGAAGCCGAGATCGCCGATCGCCTCCATGATGGGTTCCGGCAATGCCAACTCCGAAAACTCGACGGCCTCGCCGTCGTCCAAGGCCGGGTCCCGTTCGGCTAGCGGATCCGAGGTCACGCCCGATTCGACTGTCTGGCCGCGGCGACCTTGACGCAGAGAGCGAGCACGTCGATTCCCGATTCGACCTCCTCGAGAGTCGCCAGCGTCGGCGCGATGCGGATGTTGCGGTCCTCCGGGTCGTGTCCGTGGGGGAACGTCGCGCCAGCCGGTGTCAGCGCGACGCCCAGCTCGCCGGCCAAGGCCACCACGGCCTTTGCCAGCCCGGGTCGCGTGTCGAGGGAGACGAAATAGCCACCCTTCGGATCCGTCCACGTCGCAAGTTCCGTCCCGCCCAGGCCTCGTCCCAGACCTCGCTGCACGGCTGCGAACTTGGGCCGCACGACTTCCGCATGGGCGCGCATGTGGGCCTCCAGGCGTTCCCCTTCCAGGAAACGCACGTGACGAAGCTGATTCACCTTGTCCGGGCCGACCATGAGAATCGACAACCGCTTGTCCACCGCGTCGAGGAAATTTGTCGATCCGCCCACGAAGCCGACGCCGCCGCCGGCGAAGGTGATCTTGGAGGTGGATGCGAACATGGCGATCGAGTCTTCGGTACCCGCGGCTTTGGCCAAAGGCAGGATCGGCGTCAACCCCGGCGGCGGGAACGTAAGATCATGAACGGTGTAGGCGTTGTCCCAGAGTACGAGGAAAGGCTGTTGGCCGTTGCCGGCATGGCGGCGCGGCAGGTCCGCGAGGCGTCGAACGGTTTCCTCGGAATAGATGCAGCCGGTCGGATTCGAGTACTTGGGAACGCACCATATGCAGCGCACGTCCGGATCGTTCTCCACCAGATCTTCGGCCACGTCCATGTCCGGACCGGCATCCGTCATCGGCACGTTCACGAGTTCCATGCCCAAGGCGTCGGCCAGCGCGAAATGGCGGTCGTACCCGGGCACCGGACACAGGCACTTGACCCGGCCGGCATCTCGCCACGGTATCCCGGTGAGACCCGTGTTCATCGCCGCGTCGAGCACGAAGAACATCAGCGTGAGGCTCGCGTTGCCGCCGGCGATCACCTCGTCCGGTGCTACGTCGAGCAGTCGGGCGCCCAAGGCGCGGGCTTGGGGCAGACCCCGCAGCATCCCGTAGTTGCGCACGTCCGTGCCGTCCTCGGCCACGTAGTCGCCACCGAGGTAGCCGTCGAGTTCATCGGCGAGGTCGAGTTGCTCCGCCGCCGGCTTGCCGCGGGTGAGGTCCAGACTCAGGTTCGCTCCCTTGAGGGAATCGAAACGTCCCTCCAAGTCCTCCCGTGCGGTCACGCGTTCGCCCCGTCGCAAAGTCCGGCCGTTTCAGGCAGGCCGAGCATCAGATTGAGGTTTTGCACCGCGGCCCCGGCCGCGCCCTTGCCCAGGTTGTCGTAGCGGCTCGCGATGAGGACCTGTTCATCGTTGCCGAACACCATCACGTCAAGGTGGTTCGTTCCGTTGCGCGCGGTTGGCGACAGGAAGCCGTCGTCCGAGAAGTCGTTGGGGTTGTAGGGATGGACGTGGACGAACGGTTCGCCCGCATAGCGCTCGGCGAGGGTGCGATGCACGTCGCCGGGTGCCGCCCCGCGCGCTAATTCGGTTGCGAAGAGGCCCACCTGCACCAGCATCCCGCTGGGGTAGTGGCCGACCGCGGGCGTGAACAGGGGCGCCTGGTTTGTGTTCGCGTAGCGGCGCATCTCCGGCACGTGCTTGTGGTTCAGATCCAAGCCGTAGGCGCGGTGGCGCCAGGCGGCGGAATCGCAGTCGCGGTAGGTGGCGATCATCGACTTGCCGCCCCCCGAAAAGCCGGACACGGCGTTCAGGCGCAACGGCACCTCGGCGCTCAGGAGTCCATCGTCGATCAACGGCCGCACGCTTAACACAAAGCCCGTCGGGTAGCAGCCGGGGTTCGCAACTCGGTCGGCCGAGCGGATGGCTCGGCGTTGTCCCGGCTCGAGTTCGGGCAGTCCGTAAACCCAGCCGGCGCTGGTTCGGTGCGCGGTACTGGCGTCGAGGAAGCGCGCTTCGGATGCGAGTTCGACGGCCTCCCGGGCCGCGGCGTCGGGCAGGCAGAGCACCACGACGTCTGCCTCGGCGAACAGTTCCCGCCGCCGCGAGGCATCCTTGCGCAGATTCTCCTCGATGGCGAGCAGGTCGATCTGGGCATGGCTTTTTAGCCGGGACGCGAGTTCAAGTCCCGTCGTGCCGGCCTGGCCGTCGATGAAGACACGGAGGGACATGGAGGGTGCATCGGCAGAAACACGGCGATTATACCGCTGATCGAACGCGCCAGTCCGACGCGCCTTCGCCGACGCCTGCTGCAGGGCGTCACTCCGGCAACCACGGCGACGCCCTTGCTGAAACCGACCGGCGTCATCGGCAAGCCCAGCCTCGCCGGGATTGCCTGCGGGACGAGGCTCTCGTTTCCGACATTTTGACATAACTGCCGCTGATTATCATGATATTCCACAACTAAGATGCTGATTGTCGCACTTTGCCCAGCCCGATTCCCCGTTACCTGAACGTCCGTGAGATTCTCGACCAACGGTCCTGTCTGTTGTTCGGTCCCCGCCAGACCGGCAAGTCGACGCTGATCCGCCAGCAGCTTGACGGGCTGCCGGTGTACAACCTGCTGGACCATGGCCTGTTCCTACGTCTGTCGCGCAATCCGACGCTGATCCGCGAAGCCTTGACGCCGGAGTCCTCCGCCATCGTCATCGACGAAATCCAACGGATGCCGGAACTGTTGAACGAAGTGCATCTCATGATCGAGGAGCACGGCATCCGCTTTTTCCTGACGGGCTCCAGCGCCCGGTCGTTGCGACGGCGGGGTGTCAATCTGCTCGGCGGCAGAATTCGTTCCCGCAGGCTGCATCCCTTCGTGCGCACGGAACTCGGCACCCGGTTCGAACTTCGCCGGGCGTTGGAATACGGCCTCTTGCCGCCTATCTACTTCTCCGACGCGCCCGAGGAGGACCTCGCCGCCTACGCCGGGGACTACTTGAAGGAGGAGGTGGCCGCCGAGGCGCTCGTCCGCAATGTCGGCGCGTTCAGCCGCTTCCTCGAAGTCGCGGCGCTCGCGCACGGCGAAATGATCAACTTCACCAACATGGCGAACGACGCGCAGGTTCCGGTCTCCACGGTGCGCGAGTACTACGAGATCCTCAAGGACACGCTGATCGCGCACGAGGTGCCCGCGTTCGCGGAGACGTCCAAGCGCAAGGCGATTTCGACAGCGAAGTACTACCTGTTCGACATCGGTCTCGCCCGCCATCTCCAGGGCAGAACCGGACTGCCGCCGGGAACCCCCGAGTACGACAGCGCCTTCGAGAGCTTCGTCTTCCAGGAGATCAAGGCGTTCTGCGACTACCACCGCCTCGACACGCCCCGCTACTGGCGTTCCAAATCGAACATCGAAGTGGACTTCCTGGTCGGCAACCTCGCCGTCGATGTCAAGGCGAAACGCGTTGTCGGCAAACGCGACATGCGCGGTCTGGTCGCGTTGCGAGACGAGGGCTTGTTCGAGGGCTACATCGTCGCGTGCATGGAGTCCACGCCGAGAACCGTCGATGGCATTCGCATCATGCCTTGGGCGAACTTCCTCGACGAGCTGTGGGGCGGCAAGTTGACGAGGCGCTGACCGAACGTGTGCCGCTTAGGTGGTCCTCAGGGTCAGGACAGGCTGGCGTCGAGCCAACGTGCGATGTCGGCGATCTCCTGCGGGCAGACCTCATGGCCCATCCCGTATTCGTGCCACTGCACGTCGTAGCCCAAACCGGTCAAGGCCTCCCGGGAGGTGATGGCGCGGGTGATGGGGATCATCGGGTCCATCTGGCCGTGGGCCATGAGAATCGGCGTATCGATGCTCGCGAAACTGATGAGATCGGCGAGGTTCTCGTGGTCGTGTACGTAGGTCGACAGTGCCATCACCCCCGCGAACCGCGTCTCGGACCGCAACGCCAGGTGCAACGCGACGACGCCGCCCTGCGAGAAACCCGCAAGTACGATGCGCGAACGCGGCACGCCCCGACCCTCCTCGGCGAGTACAAGCTCCTCGATCGCATCGCCCGATGCCCGGATATCGTCGCTGCCGGAGAGCGGACTTCGCGGGTCGATGTCGTACCAAGCCCGCATCTCCATGCCGCCGTTGATGGTCACCGGACGCACCGGCGCGTGGGGAAACACGAACCGCACCGCCGCGTCGAGTTCGAGCATCGGCACGATGGGCTCGAAGTCGTGCCCGTCGGCGCCCAGCCCGTGCAGCCAGATCACGGTCCCGGCGCTACCGCCGTCGGGTTGCAGTTCGACCGTCTCGAGGGTCATCATCGTTTGAGCGCGAGGGTGAGACCGTCGCCAATCGGCAGCATGGCGGCATCGACGCGCTCGTCGGCGTTGACCTTCAGGTTCAACGCCCGGATGGCGCGCGTATCCTCGTCCCGTGCCCGTTCGTCGGCGACGCGGCCGCCCCAGAGCACGTTGTCGATGCCGATCACGCCGCCGCGCCGCAGCAACGTCAAACACCGCTCGTAGTAGTCATCGTAGTTGGCCTTGTCGGCGTCGATGAAGGCGAAGTCGAAGGAGTCCGCCTCCGCCGCCGCGATCAGT
Organism: Gammaproteobacteria bacterium; assembly: GCA_026705345.1. GTDB lineage: Bacteria > Pseudomonadota > Gammaproteobacteria > Pseudomonadales > Azotimanducaceae > VXYL01. The sequence goes on along the minus strand of JAPPAV010000104.1, from coordinate 631 downwards.
TCGTCCAAGGTGTCGAGCGCCGGCTTCAGGCGCAGGTCGATCTTCTCGGCGATCCCTGCCCGCTCCCAGAACGGTCGCCCGATCGCGGTCCATTCCTCGGACACGTCGCAGGCAATGAGACGACCGTCGTCCGGCAGCGCTTCGGCCACGACCAAGGCGCTGTAGCCCGTGAAGGTACCGACCTCCAGCGTGCGCCGGGCGCCGAGGAGCCTCACCAGCAACTGCATGAAAGCGCCCTGCTCGGGGGACACCTGCATCCGGTGCGCGCGCGTCGCGGCAAGGGTATGGGCACGCAGTTCCCGGGCCACCGCCGACTCCCGCGTGCCGTTCGTGAGCAGATAGTCGTAAAGGGTTTGTGTGATTTCGATGGTGTGGCTGGACACGTGCTACTCCCAGTCGTTCTGTCGGTAGATTATGCAGGCGGTTCCGAAACACCGCTCAAGAGGTCACCGACAGCGGTCTGATACTGATGGCGACGGCGCGGGAATCGGCCCGCAACACGTTCAACACGACGCGCTGGGTGAACCTGCAGGGTCACCGAACGCGACTTCGACCTTCCCAGGCGCAAGTGCGTTGGGAAGGCATACGATACCAAGCGCTCCTATCGAGCGTGATTCACAAGGACCCGTCC
>JAPPAV010000037.1 GCA_026705345.1 Gammaproteobacteria bacterium | reverse complement strand
CTCGACGGACTCACCGGCGACCAGCGCTTTGACGGCCTGCATCGCCTCAGCCATTTCCCCCAGTGTTCGCGGTTTGAGGCCGATATACCTCAACGCGGAATCGCCACGCCCCATGCCACAGACCGTCCGCGGGCCATACATGTCGTTCAAGGTCGCAAAGGTCGACGCGAGGACCGACCAGTCCCGGGTACCGGGATTGGTAACCATGGGGCCGACGGTGATCCTTTCCGTTTCGGCAAGAATCCGGGCGAGGATCACGAACGGTTCCTGCCACAGGACCGGCGAGTCGTAGACCCAGACATGGGTGAACCCGTACGCCTCGGCACGTTGCGCTAGATCGACCACCCGTTCCGCGGGAGGGTCGGTTTGCATGACTAGACCGAAATCCACTCGTGCTGCTGGTCCTCGTTCCCATCGGCGTTGATGTCATCGCCGGTGTGCCGATATGCGGGGGCGACCGCGCCCTGGCGCGTTAGGGTCGCCCTACGCGAATTTCTTCTTGCGGGCGGGATCGAACGTATACCCAGTCGTCAGGGGTTCGTCGGCAACCACCGAGTCACAGATCCGTCGACCGTGTTCCGACAGTAGATCGAACATTTCCCGAGGCATCGCCGGCAGCTGGCGTTCATGGAACCAAGGGGCCAGGAAGACCGCGTTTGGGATCGCGCGCATCTCGCTCGACACGTTCGGCGTACCGCCATGCCAGGCGCGGACGTCCCGGATCACCACGGATCCAGCAGGTGCCGGACAGACCGTCGAGTACTTCATCCAGAGCGGCTCCTCGCCAAGCTCGGGGATTTTCTCCCGCGAGTTCTGCGTGCCGCGTATCTGTCGCGTCGGGCCGTTGATCCTGGTGAAGTCCTGGGCGAGGAAGTTGCAGCAGACCACGGGACACGGGAGATCGCGGATCGTCAGGATGCCGCGCGGGTCGCTGAAGCCGCCGACGCGGTCGCCGATGTCCGCGTGCAGACGCTGGTACATCGCACCGGGCAGGCAGAAGTCGCCCGCTGCCCGCCGCACGTGGTAGTCCGAGGAGCCGAAGATCGCGGTGACGATTGGGTTGAGGGTCGGCAGGTCCACCAACATGACCCACTCCTCGCGGTGCAGGACGGAGTTCGTGAGGCTCGCACCGCCCCAGGAGTAACGGTTGCGGTGACGGTTGCCGTCGCGGTTCGGATCCATCGCGACGACCTCGGCCGCTTCACGTTCGCAACCTTGGCGCAGAAACTTGACCTGGTCCGCGGTCAGCACATCCCGGACGACGACGAAGCCGTCCCGGTGGAAGATGCGGACCGCCGCATCGACCTCGTCGGGTCGCAGGATCTCGAGTCCCGGCATGCCGTTGTTGGCTTCGAGATCCCGCCGCAGCCTTTCGATATCCACGGTCGTTGCGCCTCGTTCCTTCTCGACTCGATACCGGCTCGGCACGGGCGAGGACAAGCCTCGCCCCTACGGGTGCATCGCGGCCTTTACTTCGTCGGCCCATTCCTTCATTCGGGTATTTCTGCGTTCGTCGATGACGGGATCGCCCTCGCGTCCGGTCGGAAGAACCTTGCCTTCGGGATAGTCGGCACCCCACGCGCTGCGACTCACCGAGACACTCCAGGCGGCCAGTTCACGGTGCATGCGCTCGGCGATTTCCGGATACAGCTCGATCAGGTTCTGCTCTTCCTTCGGATCGCCGATGACGTTGTAGAGCTCAAAGGACTCTACGATGGACTCTCCACCCGCTTTGTGGGTGACGTTCTGGACGAGCTTCCAGTCGTTGTCGAGCCACATCCTCCCGTCGCTTGCTCTGAATCCCAACGGTTGATCACGTCGCGGGGGCTCTGACTTGAAGACGCCTGCGAGCGAGATGCCATCGTGCACCTTGTTGATGGAGTCCGGACTGAGCCCCGCCACGTCGATGAGCGTCGGGAACATGTCCACGGTCCCCGCGGGGAAGTTGGATACCCGCGGTTCGATGCCGGCAGGCCATTCGACGAGGGTCGGCACGCGCAGTCCGCCTTCGTAGAAGTCCTTCTTGAATCCGCGAAGATGACCGGTGCTATCGGGTCGGCCTCCCCGATAGCAACCGAATGCTCTGGCTTCGTCGCTGGTCAGGTCGGGATCCAACGAGGCGCCGCAGTCTGCCGGGTAGTCGATGTCGGGCGTGCCGCCGTTGTCGCTGGTAAACCAGACGAGCGTATTCTCCGCTATGCCAAGGTCCTTGAGTCCCTGCCTCAGGTGACCGATGGACCGATCGATGGCGACGATTTCGCCATGCATATGCGCCGAGACTCGATCGATCACCTTAAGGAAAGGCTTGATGTCCTCCTCGGAGGCTTCCCAGGGACCGTGGGGCGCCGAGTACCAGATGACGACGAACACCGGTTTTTCCTCGGCGACCTGCGTTGAAATGTACTTCAACGCTTCGTCGACGATGACTTCCGAGCCATCCCCTTG
>JAPPAV010000114.1 GCA_026705345.1 Gammaproteobacteria bacterium | reverse complement strand
CTTCAATGCCGTCGTTGAGTGCGTCGTCTCGCCCCAAGACGTTCACATCCCCCAAGAAACTACCAACCAGATGGGCGTTGGCCCCGGAAGCGTTAGCTGCCAGAATGATGGGGTCGAACTGCGATACGCCGTTGGTGCCCACTTGCGGAATGGTGAAGGTCTCGTCCCTCGGATAGCGGGATTGCTCGAAGGACAGAGTGATTTCCGACAGCGCCCTTGCAACCTCATCGCGAGCGTATTGGTCGATGGCGCTGCGGATGGGGTACTCAACGAAATGGGCGGCGCCGGCGGCATGCGTGAGCAGCGGCGTGTCGTTGCTGCGGTTGACGACCATGCTCCATGCCGACCCGTCGGCGAGTTGGCGCAGCACGTTGGCAGCATCGACCGCAGAGAAGGAGTAGTAGCCGGAGTCGCCGTGGAAGACGGCGTAGGTCAAGGTCGAGGTGACGGTCGTGGACGAGCCGCTCACCTCACCTGTAATGACGACCTTCACCGTGTCGCCGGATTGCACGGCCCTGCCGAGGGCGGCGTCGTAGGCGGCCTTGCGGATCCAGACATCGATGGTGTTGGCGTTGTCGGTTGACACCCCGGCAAGGAGCACGCCCACGTTCGAGTCCGGGTTGGACGAGAACTCGCCGCGCTGCCCGTAGACGCTGTTCCGTATCGCGGTGCCGAGCCAGGTGTCCGCCCCGTCGGTCCAGCGCTCCAACACGCCGGCGAAGGTGTTGGCCGTCCCGTGCCCCGGCTGGCGCACGTAGAACTCGTGCTCCGACAGCACCACGTTCCCGTCTTTCGCCTCATCGACGTCCAGCGGCTCCAGCGGCTCGATGATGTGATGGTCCGCCGTGTCCTCGGCCGTCAGCCGGGCGAAGGAGATCACCAGGTCCGCGACGCCGACCGTGCGGCCGTTCCGGTTGAGGTAGAGGTTCACCTCGATCGCTTCGGTGACGTGCCAGTAGGCCGTCGACGTGAACGGCTGCTCCGGCCCGCCGTAGAAAAACACGTTGCTCAGCGCCGCGATGACCTCGTCGTCCGAGGACTGCCGGAATTGCAGCGCGAAATGCCCGACGCCCTCGCCGTCGTGATTCCCCTTCGCCTGAAGAAAATACAGCCCCGGCTGCACGGTAAAATCGTTGCCGGACAGGCCGGTCAGCATTTCCGGGTCGCCATCGCCGTGGACGACGACAATCGGGTCCTGGGCAATCGGCGACAGCTCGTCGTCCGCCGTTTCCGGTATGTCTTCCCGGAACTCGATGCTCTCCGTCCGCAGCCCGGCCAGGCCGGTCACCGGCTGCGGCAGGTCCTTGATCGCGCTGGCGGCGAGGCGGTTCTCGTCCGTCAGGGTCTGCAGCGCGTCCCGTATTGCTCCGGGGGTTGTCTCGGCGTCAATGATATCCCGTGCCGTCTGGTCGATGCCCGCAACCGGGTATTCCGTGAAATGGCTGGCGTCCACGCCGTGAGTCAGCAGGACCGATCCCCCCTGGCTGACGATCAGCGACCAGCCGTCCGGGTGCGTGCCGACGCGCTTGGGCACGGAGTTCGGGGCCTGCCCCTCGAAGCTCAGCCACGTCTTGCCGCCGACCGTGAAGGCCCGGACGTAGGGCAGCACGTGGGTCGTGGTCGTGGACGACCCGCTCACGGTGCCCGTGAAGGCGGCGCTGATCTCGTCGCCGGACGCGACCGCCGACCCCTTGGCCGTCTCGTAGGCGGCCTTGTCGATGTGCACCTCCATGATGTTGTTGGTGCTTTGGCCGACCAGGACCGCGCCGATGGCGGCGTCGTGGTTGTCCGTGAAGCGGCCATGCGCCCCGAAGTGGCTGTCGGAGCGGGAGGTCACGAGGTAGTAGGTCTGGGCTTCCCTGTAGGTTCCCAGGACGCCGGCGAAGGCGTTGGCCGTGCCCGGCGTCGTGTATCGATGGAGGGCATTGCCGGACAGAACCACGTCGCCCACGGACAGCCCGTCGCCCTCCAGCGGCTCCAGCGGCTCCAGGCCGCCGGCAATGCCGCCGTCGTCCCCGGAGGCGGCCAGCGCGGCCCGGAGCGCGGCCAGGTCGTTGACCTGCCATATCTCCAGCGTGCCGTCGGAGGCCGAGTCCAGCGTGCGATAGAGCTTGTCGTCGTTCGCCTTCGTGTAGAAGTTGGCGGCACCAATTTGCAGCGGGCTGCCCGACCGGACCCCGCGCAGGGCGTTGCCGAGCGTGAATTCGGTCTCCGACCCCACGCGGATCGCGTAGGCGACATTCGCGAAGTTCTCGATCGTGACGCCGGCCACCTCCTGTTCGGAAGCCGTGTCGCCGGTCGTGCCGTCGAACTCCTGCTCGATCAGCGGCGTGAGCTGGTTGATCGCGTGGGCGGCCTCCGCGTGGTATCCGCCCGCCATCTCCACCGGGCCACGAATGGGCACGGCATTCTGGTCGCCAGTGCTCGGGTCGCCCAGATACGCCCAGATGGCAAAAAGCTTTTCGCTGCCCGACAGGGAC
>JAPPAV010000146.1 GCA_026705345.1 Gammaproteobacteria bacterium | reverse complement strand
GCCGAGGTACTCCGCGAGCACGGGGTCGGTGGGAGGCCGTCCGTCGAGCCACGACTCGTAGCCCCGGAGCGCCGACGTGTACGCCTTGCGGGTGTTCCCGGACGGCAGCTCGTCGAACAGGCGGATCGCCAGGTCGAAGTCCAGGTGCGGCAGGACCTCGTCCGGCGTCGCCTCGGCTTCCGCCGGCCGGTCGGCTTCCGGCGTTGAGGTCGCTTCGGCAAGGACGAAGACCACGACGATCGGGCGTTCGGCGGGCGCGACGGCTTCGGGCAGGCGATGCAGGCGTCGGGACATGGCTTTCATTGGGGTCTCTCCACTTCGGATAACGCAAGTTATGCGAATTGAACTACAACCTGGGGCTCGGCCGAGCGCGACCGCCGTGAAGGTTGTTCCGCTGGGAGGAAAGCGAAATGAGACAATTGACGAAGGCGGCGGTGCTCATCGCCGCGGCTGCGGTGGCTGCTGAAACGTTCGGGGACGACTACGCGGCGCATACCATGTGGAACTGCTCGGACGAGGGCAGAGGGGGGAGACACCCCAGTCCAGCTGCGGCGTGCGCCGTCACCGGCGCGGTGGCCTTCCGCAGAATGGTTGTCGGCGGCGCGTGCATTGCGTGCGATGACGACGGTATCGGTCCCCCCGCGCCGCCCGGCACGGTCATCATCATCCGGCCCATTTGTCCTGAGGGCCAGCACCTCAACGACGCGGGCGAGTGCGAGGCGGACCACGAGTGCGGCGACGACGAGATCGGCGGCGGTTCGGAGGAATGCCAGGCGTGCGGCGACGGCGAGGTGCCGAACGAGGATGGAACGGCTTGCAGGGTTTGCCCGGACGGGGAGCATGAGGGACAATGCGATGCATTTCACGAGGTGGCGCGTTGCGAAAGAGCACTGGACATTCCGTTGGCGGAGTACCTGCCTATCCCGACGCATCCGAACGTCTTGGTGGAGAACCTCGCGCTCGCAAACTCGGAGATTCAACGGGGGTTCTTCCCCGTGAACGAGGATCTCGCGGTCGACTTTGCAAAGATTTACGTAGCGACCATAGGGGCGCCTGGTGGTCCAATCGTGGTTTACGTGGATTCGAAGGTCGAGCGAGACGCAGACCAAGGCATATGCGAGTACGAGGGCGAGGTCTTGTACGAGGGGGAAAACCCGGTGGTGGAAAGCCCGCGTCACGACACGGTGAAGAAACGGATGCTCACCACGGTTCATACGAGAGACCCTTGGCATCAGTACCATGCCCTCGTTCGCAACAGCATCAAATGGGCAGACGAGGTGTTGAGATGAAGACGGAACGAAAACCGACAACAACCATCGCCCTCCTTTGCGCCGCCGCGCTGACGCTTTCCGCCCCCGCGGACGAGGGCACCGATTTGGTGGTGGCCTGGTACCAAGAAGTGAACGCCCCCGGCGGGATTCTCGATCCGGAACTGACGACGGCCACGGCGAACGATCTCGTGTTGCGGGGGATCACCAGCGACGACCCCCGCGACATCGCCCGGACGGTGTTCGGCATGGGGCTGCATGCGACGGGACTTGCGATGCACGAACGGGTCGTCTCTCGGAGTTTCTCGCGGATCCCCGGCTTGAAGGATTTCCTGATCGACTATTGGAACGCCACCCTCCGTGACAGTCCCGGATCGTATGCCGACCCCGCCATGGTGGGGTGGCATGCGCCCCTGATCCTGGCCGCCCATTTCCCCCGCGACGAAGATGTGCACCGCGTCGTATGGGACTACCACGCGCATCGCGGACACGCCTTTACGACTCTCATGTCCCTCAACGTCGGAAGGTACAACACGCCCGAGGCGAACCAGATGAGAATGGACGCCCTCGCCAGCAGCGACTCCATGACCTACGCGGCGGGCGCGTTGGGGATCGAGATGGCGAAGCCCCCCGGCGGGGTCGACGCGCTTCTTGCTGCGCTGCGCGACAACCCGCTCGGCGCAAGCATGCCCGTGACGAAGAAGGCGCTGGCCGCCTACGGCCCGGAAGCCGTCCCGAAGCTCCTGGAATGGAGCGAACGCGGCGATCTATCGGATGCGGCCAAGCGCGCCATCTGTGCCACAGTGGACAGGACGAAGCTTTTCCCTTCCGTCGATCAGTAGAAAATGCCCGAAGCTACTCGAACATCCAAGGATGGCGAGCCACAAACGCCGCCGTCTCTTCAGGTGTCGGCGGCGGAAGTGGATCGAGGAGGAGGAGTCGCGGACACAGAGGAGGAGTCCCGGACACACGCTAATCCGTCCTACGCGCGGGAGTCCCGGACACACGCGAATCCTTCCTACATGCTGCAAGGAGTCCCGTAAGGAGTCCGGGACACACGCGAATCCGTCCTACACGGGGCCGTGCCGACCGGGGCGGCGGGGCACACACAGGAAGGAGTCGGGGACACACGCGAATCCGTCCTACACGGGCCGCGCCTGAGGGGCACAGGCGGGCGCGCAGGAGATGGGAAATGCGCGTTGGCTATCCTCCTGCCACTG
>JAPPAV010000097.1 GCA_026705345.1 Gammaproteobacteria bacterium | reverse complement strand
CCCGCCTCCCCCATCTCGACCCGCCAGCCGCCCTCGTGCACGGCCCTGTGATGGCCGAGCGTTCGCTGAAGGAACTCGCCTACCAGATCGAAGATGAACTGGCGTCGCTGCCACCCGTGTCCATGGTCGAGACCAGCGGCGTGCGAGACTACGAGATATCCATCGAGATACCGCTGCGCCAACTGCGCGCCCTAGGTCTGACCCTCGATGACGTCGCCGCCTCGATTCGCCGCAACTCGATGGACCTGCCTGCCGGTCAGATCGACACCGCGCAAGAGCAGATTCGGGTGCGCACCGTTGCACAGCGCTACGTGCAACGGGAATTCGAGAACATCGTCGTCCTGAGCCGCAGCGACGGCACCATCGTCCGACTCGGCGACATCGCCCAGGTCCGCGACGGTTTCGAGGACACGGACCTGATCGTCCGCCACCAAGGCAAGCCGGCTGCGTTCGTGGAGGTCTCGCGGATGGCCGGCGAGCATGTCATGGAAGTAGCCGCGGCGGTGCAGGAACACGTTGCGAACGTCATCGTCCCATCGCTCCCGGAGGGCGTGCGGGTGGACATCCTCAACGACGAGTCGCAGACCTACGACGAGCGCGTCGATCTGCTGCTGAAAAACGGCGGCATGGGCTTGTTGCTCGTTCTGGTCGCGCTGGCGCTGTTTCTGGAAATCCGCCTCGCGGCCTGGGTGGTTGTCGGCTTGGTGACGGCGTTCGTTGGCGTCCTGGCCGTGATGCTGGCGTTCGACGTCCCGCTCCACACGGTCTCGCTGTTCGTGTTCGTGTTGGCCATCGGCATCATCGTCGATGACGCCATCGTCGTGGCGGAGCACATTCATCTCGAACGCCAGCGGGGCACTCCCGGCGTCATAGCGGCGATTCGCGGTGCGCGCCGCATCAGGGTGCCGCTGACGTTTGCCGTCCTGACTTCAATCGTGGCATTCACTCCGGTGCTTTTCATACCCGGCGGCATTGGCGAAATCTGGCGGGCGTTGCCGATCATGATCATCGCCATGCTGCTCATTTCGCTGTTCGAGTCGCTGCTGATCCTGCCCAATCCCCTCTCCCGGCTGCACGGTCCCGATTGGACACCGACCGGCGGGATCGACCGGTTCTTCGCGCGCACTAGAGAGGTTGTGGACCGCCGCCTAGCGCAGTTCATAGACGGCCCCCTAGATCGGGCGCTGAAGTTCGCGACCAACCAGCCGGCACTGGTCGTGGCCGGGGCCATTGGGCTTTTCATCGTCAGCGTCTCGTTGTTGCCGGCCGGCATCGTCCCCTCCACCTTTGCCGACGACGTACAGGGCGACTTCGTCACGGCGAGGCTCGACATGCCGGACGGGACCACCGCGGAGAGAACCTTCGCGGTCGCCAAGGCGCTCGAGGCGGCCGGTCAGCGGGCCATTGAGGCTCTGTCCGTCGAGCGGGGCGATGATGCGTCATCCTTGGTGACGGGCGTCACGGTGACGGTCGGCGAGGGGCCGCGCCGCGAGGGCGGGGGCCTTGCTCCCGTAGCCACAAGGAATCCCGAAGCCAACGTTGCCGCCATCGAGTTCAAGCTCGTCGGCGCCCAGCAACGGAACATCTCCACCGCTGAAGTCGTGCAGGCGTGGCGCGAAGAGGTTGGCTTCCTGCCCCACGTGCGCGGCATCACCTTCAGCGGCGTGGTCATTGACCTCGGCAATCCCGTCGAGCTCGTGCTTTCGCACCCCGACACGGATCGGCTCGTGCAGGTCGCCAGCAGCGTGGCCGAAAGCCTGCGCGGCATAGACGGCGTGTTCGACGTGCGCTCGGACCACACCCCCGGCGTTACGGAGTTTCAGCTCAGGCTGCGTCCCGAGGCGCGCACCCTCGGACTCACCCAGCAAGCACTCGCCATGCAGGTGCGCGCGGCCTTCTTCGGCACCGAGGTCGATCGGGTGCAGAGGGGCCGCGACGAGGTGCGGGTGTATGCGCGGTTGCCGGAAGACGAGCGGAACGCGATCACGGATATCGAAGCCTATCGGATTCGCACCCCTGCGGGAGGGGACGTTCCGCTACGCCAAGTTGCAACACTGGATACCGGCGTCGCCCCACCGGTCATCCGACGCAAGGATAGCCAGCGTGTGGTCACGGTCACCGCCGACGTGGACCAAGCTGTCATTACCAGCGGCCAAGCCAATGCCATATTGGTCGATTCGCTGCTGCCGGAACTCACTGCGGCGAACCCCGACTTGACGTACACGATGGGCGGCGAACAGCAACAGCAACTCGACTCGTTGGATGCGCTCTATCGCGGCTTCGCGATCGCCATGCTCGTGATGTTCGTCCTGCTGGCCATTCCGCTTCGGTCCTACACCAAACCGTTCATCATCATGGCGGTGATCCCGTTCGGCGTCGTCGGCGTCATCCTAGGGCACTTGGCGCTCGGGATCACTTTCACCACCACCGCCATCCTCGGCATACTTGGCCTGAGCGGCGTCGTCGTCAACGACTCGCTGGTGATGATCGACTTCATC
>JAPPAV010000123.1 GCA_026705345.1 Gammaproteobacteria bacterium | reverse complement strand
GCCGCCCGCTTCTTCTTCCTGCTACGGGCTCCCAGCTCCCAGATGGACTTCGACAACATGTCGAGCCGCGTGAAGTTCATCGCGCTGACGGACCCTGCCGAACCCGAGGCCTTCGCCAGCGCCAAGGCACGACTGGAGACGATGTCCGCCAAGCTGGCGGGCGCGACGCCGCAGTTCATCACCGCCACCGCGAACGAGACCGTCGAGGAGGAGCACTTCGAATCCGCCTTCGGCCGGGGCAAGTTCATGGCCGCCGTGGAACGCATCCGCGAGTACATCCGCGCCGGCGACGTCATGCAGGTGGTGCTCTCGCAGCGGATGTCCATCCCGTTCGTCAGCCCGCCAATCAACCTCTACCGCGCTCTGCGCAGCCTGAATCCCTCCCCCTACATGTACTTCATGAATCTCGGGGACTTCCACATCGTCAGCTCGTCTCCCGAAATCCTAGCCCGCGTGGAAGACGGCGTGATCGTCAATCGGCCCCTGGCCGGCACCCGACGCCGCGGCCGCACCGAAGCCGAAGATCTGGCCATGGAGGAGGAACTGGTCAACGATCCCAAGGAGATCGCCGAGCACCTGATGCTCATCGACCTCGGCCGCAACGACGTCGGCCGGGTGTCGGAGATCGGCAGCGTCGAGGTGACCGAACAGTTCGTGGTCGAACGCTACTCCCACGTCATGCACCTGTCGTCGAACGTCGTCGGCCAATTGGCCGAGGGCCGAACCGCGGTGGACGTGCTTCGGGCCACGCTCCCCGTCGGCACGCTGTCCGGGGCGCCGAAGATCCGCGCCATGGAGATAATCGACGAGTTCGAGCCCGTCAAACGCGGAATCTACGGCGGCGCCGTCGGCTACCTCGCTTGGAACGGCAACATGGACACGGCCATCGCCATCCGCACCGCGATCCTCAAGGACGGCCGGCTCTACATCCAGGCCGGCGGGGGCATCGTCGCCGACTCGCTGGCACGGTTGGAATGGAAGGAGACCATGAACAAGGGCCGCGCCATCTTCCGCGCCGCACGCATGGCGGCTTCGTCGTTCAGGGAGATGGATTGAAGGTGGTTTCCCACCCATCGCCACCAGGCCAGAACCAACAAGCCCCAACGGATCGACGGCTGCGCTAGCATTGGACGCAGGTCGGGTAGGGGGACGTCCATGTCATTCCGAAGCGAAGTCCGGGCTTGGCTCGACGCCAACTGTCCGCAGAGTTGCCGCGGACCGGGCATGGTGCCCGGTGGCGGCACCAAGGTGCCGATGACGGATGACGAGCGGCTTTGGATAGATCGCTGCGCCGAGCGCGGCTTCACCGTACCGACCTGGCCGGCAGCGTACGGCGGGGCCGGACTCGACAAGGAGGAGTTCGTCGCGCTGCTCCAGGAGATGCGCTCCCTGGAGATCCGCTCGCCGGTGTCCGGCATGGGCACCACGATGATCGGGCCGACCCTGCTCGAATACGGCACCGAGGACCAGAAGACGCGTCACCTTCCCAGAATCGCCCGGGGCGAAGTCTGGTGGTGCCAGGGCTACTCGGAACCCGGTTCCGGCTCGGACCTCGCCTCCCTGCGTACCCGGGCGGAGGACAAGGGCGACCACTTCGTGATCAACGGCCAGAAGATCTGGACCTCGGGTGCCAACAATGCGGACTGGATCTTCTGCCTAGTGCGCACGGACCCGGACGTGCCGAAGCACGAGGGCATCAGCTTCCTCCTGTTCAGCATGGATCAGCCCGGCGTCACCGTGCGGCCCATCCGGCTGATCTCCGGCGCATCGCCGTTCTGCGAGACCTTCTTCGACAACGCCATCGCTCAGAAGGAGGACCTGGTCGGCGAATTGAACAAGGGCTGGACCGTCGCCAAGCGTCTCCTGCAGCACGAGCGCTCCGGCATCGGCATGCTGGCGAGCGGCACCAACCGGGAGTCCGGTGCGGAACTCTACGACGTCGCCCGCCGCTTCGCGGGAGCGGACGACGGTCGCATCCTCGACGAGAACCTACGTCGGTCCATCGCCGGTCACTACATCGATGCCGAGGCGTTCCGACTGACCCAACGTCGCACTGTGGAAGAATCCCAAGGCTCCACGCCTGGACCCCAGACGTCGATCTTCAAGTACTACGGCGCGAACCTGCGCAAGGAACGCGCCGAGTTGCAGGTGTCGATGATGGGCACCCGGGGAATCGGTTGGGAGGGCGAAGGCTTCGGAGGCGGCGAACTCGGCATGACCCGGGCATGGCTGGCCGGCAAGGCGGGTTCGATCGCCGGCGGGAGCAACGAGGTGCAACTCAACATCATCGCCAAGCGGGTGCTCGGACTGCCGGATTGAACCTCGGAACCTCGCGTCGACAAGGACTGGAAGGGGACGGGCTTGTCCCGTCCCTTTCCCTGCGACGACATTTGTCCGGCACGGGCGGGGACAAGCCCCGCCCCTACGCGGTTTCCGCGCGCCCGGGCATTCCCGATCGGGTCGGGGTGACGGGATTGCGCCCGTCACCCCTCCCACACCACCGGACA
>JAPPAV010000053.1 GCA_026705345.1 Gammaproteobacteria bacterium | reverse complement strand
CGCCGCCATCTCGATCATCTTCGGGCGCAGCGCGGCCAGGTAGATGGGCGGCGGCGACGCCAGCGGCTCCTGCCGGTAGCCCTTGCTTCGGAGCGTCGCGAGGTCGAAATCGGACCGCTCTCCCGCGAGCATGGAGCGAACCATGATGGCGGTCTCCTTCACCCGCGTTAACGGCTTCTCCATCTTGATCCCGTTGAACCGTTCCATGATGGCCTGGCTCGACGACCCGAGTCCCAGCACGAACCGGCCCGGCAGCAGCTGGGCCAGGACGTTGGCCGTCGCCGCGAACACCGCCGGCGTGCGCGTATAGACCGGCGTCACCGCCACCCCCACCCGCATGCGTCGTGCATAGGGCGCCACCGCCGCCACCATGGTCAGACTGTCCGGTGCCATCGCGTCGCTGAACCAGACATCGTCGAAGCCGTTCGCCTCGGCCCACTTGACCAGCGTGATCGAATCCTCGACAGCCGGTCCCGCCGGCAAGGTGAGGGCAATTCGTTTAGGCACCGTCATCGCTTCGCATTTCTCCTCGAATGAGCGGCACACCGCCCCGGTGGGATCAGTTTGTCGGATCGACCCGGAACACGGCAAGTGCACACCTGTGTGCCGCTTCCGAAACAACAAGGCATGGCGTTCCACACGACATATTGATTTGAAACATGCCTATGTTCCTGTTTCCAAGGCCCCACTCCTCCATTGGTCTTGCGTCGGTGGCTTCCGAGACGATGTCAGCATTGTCAACTCAGTGCGGAATCTGAACACCAGTGCACGAACGTGACAAACCGGGGTATGGTCAGGCAATCGTGATGCGGTATTCGACATTGAAGCGACACCATGGCATCGGAGCGAACTGCTGATGTGCGGACGCTTCAACGCGGCCGACGACCCGCTCAACCAGGTCTTCGAGGAACTCGTCGGGCATCCTTTCCCCGGCGAAACCAACCACAATACGGCACCCACCGAAACCGCGTGGATCGTGCGTCACGACGGTCCTTCAAGCGAGGAACTGGAGGCGGTTGCGGCAACCTGGTGGTTGACACCCTATTGGTCGAAGACGCCAAAACCCAGGTACGCGACCTTCAACGCCCGGGCGGAGACCCTCGCGTCGTCGAGTTCGTTCCGCGAGCCGTTCCGGCGACGCCGGTGCCTTGTACCCGTCAGCGGCTACTACGAGTGGCAGAAGGACGGCCGGCACCGGTTTCCGCACTACATACGACCGCGAACCGGGGGCTTGTTGCTGGCGGGGGTCTGGGACCGCTGGCGGAGCCGGGACCGTACGCAGCAGATCACGAGTTTCTCCATCGTGACGACAGGGGTGAACGCGAAGCTCGAGTTCCTACACGACCGGCAGCCCGTGATGCTCTCGAGAGCCGGCGCGCGCCGGTGGATGTCCCGGGACGTGCCACCTTCCGAGATGCAGCCACTGCTCACCCCCCACATCCCCGTCGACCTCGACGTCGTGCCGGTATCGGCCTACGTGGGCGACCCGCGCAACAAGGAACCGAGGTGCGTGGAAGGCGTCGCCACCGCCTTGAGGATCGATCGCGACCGCATCGCTGACATCGGAGGCTAACTGTGAGCTTTTTCAACAAGCACTTCTACGTGGGGATGCTCGCCGGGGCCGCAACGCTCGCGGTCGTGGGAATTGTCGGGCTGTTGCTCGTTGCAGTCTGGATTCAAAACCTGGCAATGGGATCGGCCCTGGGATCACTCCCCGTCGCCGGCGGCGGTCTCCAGGCACCGCCGTTCCCGACCGGCGCGGCGACGGCGATGACCTGGCGGTTGCGGGATCTCGACGGCAACGAGACGGACCTCGCCGACATCCCCGAGAAGGTGGTGTTCGTCAACCGCTGGGCGACCTGGTGTGCCCCCTGCATCGAGGAGATGCCAAGCATCGAGAGCCTCGCTTGGGACCTGCAGGACGAAGACATCGCGTTCTTGATCGTGTCGAACGAACCCCTCGAGACGGTAGTGCCATTCGTGGAGGACAAGGGTTGGCGCCTGCCCATCTACACGGCCCAAAAGGTTCCGCCGGTGTTCCAGAGTAACGGCATCCCGTCGACCTTCGTGCTGGACGAGACGCGTCGCGTCGTGTTCGCCCACGTGGGCAGCGCGCGATGGGACACGGCCTCTTCGCACGAGTACTTCGGAGACTTGCTGCGTTAGCTGCGGCCGCCAGACGCACAGGCGGGGCCTACCGCGAATCCGTTTCCAAATTGAGCCACCGGCGCTCGGCCTCGTTGAGTTCGACGCCCAACGCCGCCAGGGACGAGCGGGTCTCGGCGAGTACGCGCGGACCGAACAACGCGAAACACGGGAACGGCTGACTGAGGACGTAGGCCAGGGCGACATTGATCGGTTCGACGCCGCGCTCGTCCGCCAACGCCACGGCCCGCGCCCTTCGCTCGAAGTTGTCGTCCGCAAACCAACAGCGTTCGAGTTCGGCATCGCTCGGCTGATTGAAGAACCGACCATCGGCGCCCTTGCCGCTCGCCGCGCGGATGGCGTCGAACCGGCTCGTGAAGAAGCCCCGCGCCTGGCTCGACCAGGGAAACAGCGCCAATTGCTCCGCTTCGAGCCATGCGCGCCACTCGGCTGTCGACGAGGCGATGCACCCCGCCCACACCGGATCCACCATCCGAGCCAGGCTGAAGTTGTTGGACACCGCCGCAAATGGCGTCAGACCCTTGGCCGTGGCGTAGGCGTTGGCGGCCTGGACCCGGGACAGGGACCAGTTGGACCCGCCGAACGCCCGAATACGTCCCGCGGAACGCTCGGCATTCAGCACGTCGATCCACTCCCCGACGGGAACCTCGGTGTTGTCCCGGTGCAGGAAGTAGAGATCGATGTGATCCGTTCCGAGCCGTTCCAGGGTCACATCGAGTTGCGGGCCTACCCGGTCCGGGAAATTCGCCGGCGTGTGCGCGCCCTTGCCGATCACGACCACGTCGTCGCGGATGCCCCGATTGGCCATCCACGTCCCAAGCAGTTGCTCCATGCGACCCCCGCCGTAGATGTGGGCCGTGTCGAAGGTATTGCCGCCGTACTCGAAGTAGTTGTCCCACATCACCGACGCATGAAGTATGTCCGGTTGGTTGTCGCAGCCCATGACGAGTCTCGACACCGGTTTGCCGACGCCGGCAACTTCGCTGCCGGGGATCGTCCTCCGTCTGACCGCGAGCGGCCTGCCGTGGACCGGCACCGTGCAGCGATCGGGCTTTTCAAGATCGAATTGCACGCCGGCTTCCCGGCGCCAGAGGTCGAGCACGCGCGCGTTGCCCAGGCTGTCCTCCCAGTCCATGCACGCCGACTCCAAGGCACCGTCGTCCAAGGCCTCGGCGACGGCGTCCACCTCGTGGACGTAGAGCGGCTTGGTCTTGCCCGCGATGGTCTCGCGCTTGCCGTCTCGACGGAGTTCGAAACTCCAGTTGCCGTCGGGGCGCGATCCCATCCAGGGCGAAGCGATGCGGATGGATCCCTCCGAGCCGAACACTTCGGCGGCGTTGTCGAGACCCAGTTGGACCGCCGTCGAGACCCTCGCGATCGCGCCGCTCGGAAAACGAAGCAGCGCGGCGGCCCAGGCATCCACGCCCGTCTGGCTCAGTTGCCCGAAACCGACCACGGCGTCGGGCTCTTCCCCGGCAACAAGCCGGGCCATGGACACCGGGTAGCACCCGACGTCCATGATGCCGCCACCGGCCAGTTCGTTGGCGTGCAGCCGACCTCGGGGGTTGAACGGCGAGGCGAAGCCGAAGCTCATGTTCATCTGCCGCACTTCGCCGATCGCACCGTCGCGGATCAGTTCCACGGCCTTGGCCGTTTGGGGATGCGTGCGGTACATGAAGGCTTCCATCAGGAAGCGGCGGTGAAACGCAGCGGTCTCCACCATCGCCATGACTTCGGGATGATTGACGCCCATCGGTTTTTCGCACAGCACCGCCTTGCCGGCTTCCAGCGCCTTGATGGTCCACTCGGCGTGCATGGGATGCGGGGTCGAGACGTAGATGGCGTCCACGTTGGAATCTTCGATCAGTGCCTGGTAGCTGCCGTGGGAACCCGCCGACGAGAGTCCGTACTCCTTCGCGAATTCGTCGGCCGCGTCCTGGGTGCGGCTGCCCACGGCGGTCAACTCCGACGTGTCCGATGCCACGACGGCATCGGCGAGCTTGTGGGCGATATTCCCCGTGGCCAGGATTCCCCAACGTGTTGTCATGTTCCGCTCCCCCGGCAAAACGGCGCATCATACTGCACGCCGCGCTCGCGGCAGGCGCCTTGGGGACGTGGGGTATGATGGGCAAATGAACGCGATGCCGCGCGATCGATGCTGACCCAGGCGCAGATCGACCAATACCGCGAGGACGGCTACGTGCTCGCGGAGGACGTGCTCGAACCCGAGACTCTGGCCGACCTCCGCCGGGTCACCGACGAAATCGTCGCCAGCGCCGCCGGCATCGAGGACCATACGAACATCCTCGACCTGGAAGCGTCGCACACCCCGGATGCACCCCGGGTGAGACGCATCAAACAGCCCCATCTCGCCGATCCCTTCTACCGCGAACTCGCCGCCCATGCGGGCATCATGGCCGCTCTCGAACCGCTGATCGGGAAGAACATCCGCCTGCGCGCGGGCGGCAAGATCAACATGAAGTCCGCCGACTTCGGCTCTCCCGTGGAATGGCACCAGGACTGGGCGTTCTATCCGCACACCAACCAAAACGTCTTGGCCGTCGGCATCCTGCTCGACGACATGGATCCCGACAACGGTCCGCTGATGGTGCTGCCCGGTTCGCACTGGGGACCCGTCTACGACCACCACAGCTACGGCGCGTTCTGCGGCGCGATCGACGTTGCCCGGGAGGACCTCGATGTCTCCTGCGCGCGGGAAGTCCACGGTCGGGCGGGATCCATCACCATCCATCACGCACGCCTCGTCCACGGCTCGGGCATGAACCAGTCGGACCGGCAGCGGCGCGTGCTGTTCTTCGAGTACGCGGCCGCCGATGCGTGGCCGCTGGCAGGGATCGAGAACCTAACCGACCTGGAGGACTTCAACGGTCGGATGGTGCATGGGGAACCGACGCTGCGCCCTCGGCTGGAGGACGTCCCGGTGAAGATGCCCCTACCGCGTGCGCCCTACCAAGGGTCCATCTACGAGAACCAGCGGACGTTGTCGGCGCAATTCTTCGAGCACGCGCGCGCGCCGTAGTCCGCTTTCTCACCACTGATGCCGGTTTCACCACCGATGCCGGTGCGGGCGACCACAAGGGTCGCCCCTACGCGGTTCCCGCGGCGCGCCCGGCGTTCCGTAGGGGACGGGCTTGTCCCGTCCCGGTGTGACGCACCCACGACGGTTTCTTTGCGGGCGACCGCAAGGGTCGCCCCTACGGGCGCGACGGCAGTGCGACCGTTGCGGTGGCGTAGGCGGTGGGCAATCCCGACTGGTTCTCGTTGCGGACTTGGAGTTCCACTAGGTGTTCGCCGTCGACAATCGACTTCTTCGCGACTTCGCCGTGCAGCGTGTTGGTGTCCCCAACGACGTTGGGGTGGCGGATCGACGCGTGGAGTTTCCTAAGGATCCCATCGTCACCCATCCAGTCGGTGACGATCTGGCTTAGCCAGCAGACCCGCTGGGGCCCGTAGTCGAATTGTCCGGGCATGTTGCGCCGCTTGGTGGCGTGCTCCGAGTCGAAACGCCCCCCGCCGCCGAGATCGGCCGAGCCTTCCGCGTCCAAGGCAGCCCGGGAACTGCGACCGGTGCCAAGCACGCCGTGGGTGAACAGGAACAGTTCGGTGACCGAATAGGTGCCCTTGGGCAGCGAAGGGATGCTCTCGCCTTCCTGCACGTCCTCCCAGTAGCGGGTTTGCGAACCGCGACGTTCGCGCTCCCAGACGAGGGGATCCGCCGGTACCAGCACGGCTTCGACCGGCTCGCCGCCCGCGCTCTTCGCCGTCCGGTCGTACTCCATCGTGTGGCCCGTGTTCTGGTAGCGCACCATCAGGGTGTTGATCGTGGCGACGACTTCCTGCCTCTGATTCGTGAAGGTCACATGGCCCGTATTGAAGTTGATGGGGCCAATGCGCCGGCTCTGCTTGCGAACCGTCTCCCCGACCTGCTCCTGCGCAGTGATGCGGTCGCCGAGCCAGATGGGTCGGACGAAGTCGATCTCGGCGCCGGCGTAGTTCACCGGCAGGTACCGGGTCGACACGCGGCGGCGGTCGATGGCGCCCGTCTCGCCCGCCACGACACCGAGGGTCACCCCGTAGAGGAAAGGCGGCGGCGCGGTGATCATGCCGAAGCGACTGGCCGCCGCATGCGCCTCGTCGCGCCAGAGCGGGTTGTAGTCGCCAACGCCATCGCCGAAGCGGCGGATGTTGTCCAGATTGGCTTCCTTGCTCGGCCGATGGGGCAGGACCGTGCCGACGCCCAAGCGGTACTCCGTCTGGAAGTGGTCGATGGTCTGGATCAAGTCGAGGTCTGCCATGGCGACCGGTCCTCCTTCGGGTAAGAGAATGGAGCCGTTTAGTCTAACCGCCCACGGCGAATCACTTCGGCGAGGACTTCCTCGATGCTCGTCCCCGCCGTATCCACGACTTCAGCCGTCCGCCACGGCTCGTATTCCCGGTCCACCACGTCTTGCCAGGTCGGCAATCCGAATCCGTCGATATCAGAGGTTCGGGTCTCGACGCGTTGCCGATGTTCCGTGCTGTCACCGCAGACAAGCTCGATCTCGACCAGCCGCGCGCCCGTCGCCGCCGCAGTTTCGCGCCAGAGTTTGCGTGTATAGGCGATGGGATTGACCGCGTCGACGATGACCGGCAGCCCGAGTCGCAGATTCTCCCGGGCGACACTCCGGGCTACGAGATAGCCCTCCGGTCCCGCGACGGCTTGACCGGCGTCGCGCATGGCCTGTTCGATCGTGTCGATGCGGAGATGCATTGCGCCAAGCCTATCCGCCAGTGCATTCGCCAACGTCGACTTCCCCGTGCCGGGCAAGCCACCTAGGACGATGAGCACGAGAGGGATCCCGCGTACCGGTTCGCGGTCAGAACGGTCTGCGATTGTCCGTGTGCGGGCACCAACGGGCGGTCCGCAGAAACGGCATCAAGGCTTCGAACGCCTCGCGCGTACCGATTCGTTCCAGGGTTTCCGCCGCGTAGGCGCTGACGTAGCGATTGGTGTCGAAAAGGGCTTCCTCGAGCGGCGCCACGGTCGCCGCCATCAGTTCGGTGGGACCGCAAACCGCCGCCCGGGCCAGTGACAGGGCCGCATCGAAACGCACCTCGGATGCGGGATCAGCCAATGCCGTCAACAGGCCGTCACGGGTCGCTGGCGTGGGTTCGACAATGCCAAGGGCTTCCGCCGCGGCGATGCGAACGTGTACGTCTTCGTCCGCCAAGGCATCGATCAAGGCACCGCCAGCGTCCGCGGCACCAATCTCCCCTAGCGCGAAGGCCGCGTGCTTACGGCCACGCGGGGTGCCGGCGCGGAGTACGTCGACGAGACCGGGGACGGTCGGGTCGCCCGCCTGGACCAATCCATGGGCCGCGTTGCGCACCACGGCGTCCTCTCGCCAGATCTGGCCGTTGTCGGAGTACCGGCGCTTGTTCTCGTGGGTCGCCGGGTTCGAGTCCAACGCGTCGAGCAGGGCACGCGTCTCGTTGTGCAGGCCCAACTGGTAGCCCGCGTTGATGCCGACGGATTCGTCTTCCGCGTTCAGGTCGTGCACGCTCGACCTGCCGTTCGCGGCAGGAGCGCCCTGCCCCGCAAGCCAGTTCCAGGTAGACCGCCACACCGGCGAGAGATCGGGATCGGGCGCGCGGCGGGGTTTGCGCCAGCGAATCGCGGCGTCGACTCGCCCCGGCGGCTGCAAGCGCACGAACTCGAACTTGAACATATACCGACGGGCATCGGTGTGGTTCTTCATCTTGCGGTGCCAGATGTCGTAGTGGATCAACACGAACGAACCCGCCGGACCGGCAATGGGCACCTCGTCGCAGAAATCCTCGGGCCGTTGGTTGAGGTGCTGGCTGCCGTCCATCACCGCCGTGGGTCCCTTGGCCAACTGGGTGTCCTGGGGGAAATACATGATCATCACCCACCACGGCCGATGGTTGCGCACACGGCGCACATAGCCCCAGTAGCTGTCCTTGTGGAACCCCTGCTCGTCGCTGCCGGGCGGGTTCTTGTGCAAGGCCCGGTGCGGGTGCATCGAATACCGCTCGCCAACGACACTCGTCAATGCGCCCTTCACTACCGGGTCTTCGAAGAACTCGTTCAATTCCGGGATGAGCGGGAGCAGGTTGTTGCCGAAGTGCCCGATCCCTTCCGACAACTCGTCGAACCGTTCGAAGATGACCCGGTGGTAGCTCTCGGGCAACGAGGACTTCAAGGTCACGAAACCGCGGGCGACGAACTCGCGCAGTTGCTCGGCGGTCAGGGGAACGTTGGCACGGCCAGCGTTGTGTCGTCGGGCCTCGAGGGGATAGGCGCGCATTTCTCGATTATCCGCCAACCGAAGGCGATCGTCACGCCGCTCAGTGAATCGTCGGTTGGGCACGCTTTCGGAGCATGTCGACGGCCTGTCGCACCTCCCGGACGCCGGGATCGATGCTCAACACGCGCTCGAAAGCCAACAGCGCGGAGATGAGGTCGCCGTGACCGAGGCAGATCTGCCCGAGACCCGAAAGCGCGCCGAAGTGACGCGGTTCCCGCTCGAGCGTGCGGGCAATGTCGTCAAGGCTCTCGGTGTGGCGATCCTCGACGAAGCGCAGGGTGGCCCGCTTGTTCCAGGCCTCCGCCCAGTCCGGCCAGCGATCCACCATGCCATCCAGGGTGACCCCGACGTGGTCGAGTTCGCCGGAGTCGAACGCCTCGACCACCGAACGCATGGCATCGGCAGCGGCGGCATCCGCGTGGAAACACCAGACCGACCAGATACGCTGCGTCGTTGCCAGGCGTTCGGTGTCCTCCCGGGCCGCGCGCAGCTTGGCAAACAACGCGTCGAGTTCCGGCGTGTCGGCCGGCAACTCGGCGTTCATCGCCGCGAGCGCCAGATCGATGCGCGAGGCCACCGGGTCGAACACGCTATCGGACCCGCCAGGCTTTGAGATCCAAGTCGTCCGGGAGCGGCACGAACACCATCCGCACCGGCCCCTCGATGACCTCGCTGGTGTGGCCCTTGCCCTCTACATCGTCGGGCAGGAAAGGCTCGCCCGGTCCCCAGCGGCGTTTCTGGCCGTCCGTGGTGCCGATCTCCCAGATCCCCTGCATCATGATGCACAACTGCCGGCGCGGGGCGTTGTGCCAATCCTGGAAGGCGCCGACCGGGGCCTCGAACACCCGCACGGCCGGCGAGACGAACGACTCGCTCGTCCGCAGTTCGTTGCCCCAGGCATCCGGAGACACCAGCGAAATGGGAATGTCGACGTCGTCGAAGGCCGAGCCGCCTTCCGGGGTGGTGTAGAAGCGGGTTACGCGCACCAGACGCTCCTGAGTTGGCATCAGCAGGCGGAGTCTACACGCGACGTGCGGTGCCCGGCGCCAATGGGTGACAATTGTCGAGGTAAACAGCAGCAGTCATCTGCGGGAGGGAACATGCCAGAACCACGCACCCCGGATTGGTACGCGGCCGTCCAAGAGGAGATCGTCGATCCGGGA
Organism: Gammaproteobacteria bacterium; assembly: GCA_026705345.1. Classification (GTDB taxonomy): domain Bacteria; phylum Pseudomonadota; class Gammaproteobacteria; order Pseudomonadales; family Azotimanducaceae; genus VXYL01. The sequence continues at coordinate 27,816 of JAPPAV010000053.1, read as the reverse complement.
CGCCCCATCATCGATCCCCACCACCACCTCTGGGAAACGACGTCGATGTGGGGCGCCTACGTCTTGGAGGACCTCTGGGCAGACACCGAATCCGGCCACAACATCGACAAGACGGTGTTCATCGACTGCCGCTCCGGCTACCGGCGCCACGGTCCCGAGCACTTGCGCCCCGTCGGCGAAACCGAATTCATCGCCGCCGTCGCCGCCGAGAGCGCCAAGCGGGAGGGTGCGGCGAGAATCGCGGGAATCGTGAGTCACGCCAACCTGCTCTTGGGCGACGCGGTCGAGGAGGTCCTCACCGCACACGAGGAAGCCGGCAGAGGCCTCTTCCGCGGTATCCGCCACGCCGGTCCCCACGACACCACCGGCACGCTCACCAACACCGGCCGAGGGCAGCCCTGCCCCTACGGCGAGGCGGACTTCCGCACCGGCATGCGCCGGCTGGGCCACCTCGGCTACACCTACGACACCTGGCACTTCTTCCACCAGAACCGCGACTACCTGGCCCTTGCCCAAGCAGTGCCGGACACGACCATGATCCTCGACCATTTCGGCACGCCGCTGGGCGTCGGCGCCTACGCCGACAAGCGCGAGGAGATCTTCGCGCAGTGGACGAAGGACATGGCCGCCATCGCCGAGTGTCCCAACGTCGTCGCGAAGCTCGGCGGGCTCGCGATGCCAGACAACGGCTTCGGCTGGGACAAGCGCGACATGCCGCCCACCTCGGACGAGTTCGTCGAAGCCCAGCGGCGCTACTATCTGCACACCATCGAATGCTTCGGTCCGGACCGCTGCATGTTCGAGAGCAACTTCCCCGTCGACAGGCTGTCGATCTCTTACCACGTGATGTGGAACGGCATGAAGAAGATCGCCGCCGACTTCAGCGAGGACGAGAAGCACGCCATGTTCTACGGCACGGCAGCGCGGGTTTACCGTCTGTAGGGGCGAGGCTTGTCCTCGCCCGTCCTTTGCAAACGCTCGAGGATACTGGCGAAGGGCGACCACTGGGGGTCGCCCCTACGATGGGGACCGACGTTGGGCAGGCCGTAGGGGACGGGCTTGTCCCGTTCCGTCCCCGAACAGCCGCGATGCCGGGAACGCAGGGCCGCCCCGACATCGCGGGTATACTGGCGTGCTACGGCCATGAGGGGGCGGCAGAGTGCTAGCGAGTAGCGAACCGACAACCACGGCAGACGAATACAACCCGCGCGTGACCGCCGTCGCCAGGCCCAAGCACCATTTCCGCTACTTGACCGACGACAACGGCGACTGGCTGGCCACCGCCGACGGCAGGACCCTTGGCGTACAGGGCCACGTCGACGATGCCGCGATCTGGGAGGTCTCGGACGGAGGTTTCGAGCACGTCGCAACGGGCCTACGCCTGCAGTCAGACACCACCACGTTGGATTCCGCGACGCAGCTGCGGCTCGACGAATCCAACGTTGCCGCGGACGGCACGTCGGGAAACGGCGTATCCCCGGGTACCTTTCACATTGACCATGGACCGGAGAAGCTGCCATCCGAGTACCTCGACATGCTCGACAGACAGGGTTGGGTCGCCCTCGCGTGCATCTTGCCGCCGAGCGTCGTGGACGGCCTGCAACGGGTCGGCTGCGTGGACGCCTACGCCGAGCGCGATCCCGTGCGCCAGGCGCCGCTTGCCCAGGATCCCGCGGTCGCCAAGGTCAGCGTCGAACCCGTGTCCCTGTGGCTCACCCGGGAGTACATGCACACGCGGGATATCCGCCTCGGACACTCTCCGGGCGTCTCGGCCCTGACCCGCGACGACGGCAAACGGGAAGTCCAGGGCTGGCACAACGACTTTCCCTACCTGTGGGGCACCGGCGACCGGATTCCCGTGCCATCGGGGGACCTCGTGCTCGGCATGCAGCGCAATGTCTGCGTCTCCGACTTCACCAAGGAAAACGGCGCGACCCTGTTCAAACTCGGCAGCCACACGTCCAACACGCCACCGCCCAGGGAGTGGGGCATTTCGACCAATACCTACCGGCGGGGCCACCGCGCCGAGTTCGGACTGCCCTATGCCGGTCCCGAAGCCGACGTCATCGAAGCCCCTGCCGGCACGATCGTCCTCTACGACGCACGAACCTGGCACCGGGCCGGCATGAACCAGACTGACAAGAAGCGCGGCGCCATCATCCAGGCGCTCATTCCCGGATTCATCGTGCCGTTCATGGATACGAGCGGCACCTACAAGGCGTTCCTCGACAGCGACGCGTACCAGCAGATCACGGAGCGGGAACGCAAGGAAGTCGAAAAGCTCATGGTCCACAAGATCGTCGGCCCCGCCGGGGCGTTCGCGATCGGGATCGACCAGGAACTTACCGAACGGGTTCGCCAGCAGTCCGCCGGATCGCGGTCTGTCTACTGACCGCGAGCGAGGATTCGGAGTTGCCAGGCCCACTCGACGGCATCCGGGTTCTCGAAGCCGGTCTCCTCATCCAAGGCCCGCAGGCGGCAGCGCTGCTCGCCGACATGGGCGCCGACGTGATCAAGATCGAGCTGCCGGGCCTCGGAGACCAGGGACGATACATCCATGTCGGCCCCGACGATCCACGCAGCGCCGTCTACACCGCGTGCAACCGCGGCAAACGCAGCGTCGCGCTGGATCTTCGGCATCCGCGCGGCGGCGAAATCTTCAAGACGCTCGCCAGGGACGCGGATGTCTTCGTCAGCAACTTCAAGCCCGGCACCCTGGAAACCTGGGGTATCGGCTACGACGACCTGGCCGAAATCAACCCCGGCATCATCTGCGCCCAGGGCAGCACCTTCGGACCGGTCGGACCCGACGCCGAGCGGGAGGGCGCCGACCTTGCGGGACAGGCGGCCGGCGGGCTCATCAGCACGATCGGGCGCGACGAAGATCCACCCTCCCCCGTCGGGGTCTTCATCGCCGACCACATCGCATCGCTGAACCTCGCGGCGGGCATCCTGGCCGCCCTGCACGCCCGTACGGTGACGGGTCGCGGTCAACGCGTCGAAGCGTCCTTGCTCGGCGGACAAATCTGGGCGCAGGCCACCGAGTTCACCCATCTCATGTTGACCAACGAGCCCGCAAAGCGGGCCAACGACGGGCATTCGCTGATCAAGGGGGTCTACGGGATCTTCGAGACGGCCGACGGCTGGATCGCGATTCCCGGCGTGCCGCCGCACGTCCGTGACGCCTTCTTCATCGCCCTCGGCCGACCGGACCTCACCCTGGACGACCGATTGCAGGGAGTCGCGGTCCATGGCGCGTTCGACTGGCTAATGGACCAACTCGTGGCGGCGTTCAAGACACATCCCACCGAACACTGGTGCCGGGTACTGCGGGAAGCCGGAGTCCGCTACGCTCCCGTTAGGGATCATCGAGAGGTGCTCGAGGATTCCGGCGCCTGGGACAATGGCTATTTCGCCGAGACGGGCAATGCGGAAGGCGGACCGATGCAGGTAGTGGGAGCGCCGATCCGGATGAGCGGAACGCCGCTCACACCGGGAGCGGCCGCGCCGGAACTCGGTGCCCACACCGAGGAAGTACTGCGCGAGATCGGCATCGTCGACGCCGAACTCGCGGTTTTACGCGAACAGAAAACGATCTGAAACAAAGGGGTAGATCAATGGCCTACGAAGAAATCCTCACCGAGACCCGGGACCGGGTCGGCATCATCCGACTGAACCGCCCGCGCAAGCTCAATGCCTGGACGGCCACCATGTCCGGCGAGATCATCGACGCGATGACCGCCTGGAATTCCGACGACGGCATCGGCGCCATCGTCCTGACGGGCGAAGGCCGAGCGTTCTGCGCCGGGGCCGATGTCGGCAACTTCGCCGAGCGCGTCGAGACGAACCGGCAAGGCCAGGGCGAACAACTGCGCCGGGGCGGTGCCAACGTGACCCAGTTCATCCGTCAGTCGAAACCCACCATCGCGGCCATCAACGGGTACGCGGTGGGGGTCGGCCTGACGATGATCCTGCCCTGCGACGTGCGCATTGCGTCCACGAGCGCCAACTTGAGCATCCGTTTCATCAAGATGGGCCTGATGCCGGAACTCGGTTCAACCCACCTCCTCGCCCAACTCATCGGCCTCGGCAACGCCACCGAGATGTGCCTGACCGGTCGCATGGTGCCTGCGGACGAGGCCATGCGCATGGGCCTGGTGAGTGCGGTCACCGAACCCGAGGACCTGCTGCCCACGGCGCTCGCCAAGGCGGAGGAGATCGCCAACAACCCGACCCGCGCGGTCATGATGATCAAGGAACTGCTGCGCAAGAACCCGATGGAGGACGATCTCGACGCGGTGATGGAGCGCGAAGGGCTGCGCGACCAGATCGCCCGACGTCTCCCCGACCATGCCGAGGCGGTCGCCGCGTTCCTCGAGAAGCGCGACCCCAACTTCAACCGTTGAGCCGCACCGTGGCCAAAGACTACATCCTGATCGACTACGAGAACGTCAAGGCCATCGATCTCGGGCCGATTACCGACAAGGCCTACCACCTGATGGTGTTCGTGGGTGCCAGCCAGCACAAGATCTCCACCGACTTCGCCATGCAGGTGCAAAGTCTCAAGGCTGCGGAATACGTCCGCATTTCCGGCAACGGCCACAACGCGCTCGACTTCCATATCGCCTACATGATCGGTCGCCTCGCCGAACGGGAACCCGACGCGTCGTTCCACATCGTCTCCAAGGACCGGGGGTTCGATCCGCTGATCACCTACCTAAAGGCGAACAACATCAAGGCCAGCCGGGTCGGCGACCTCTTCGAGATCCGCGCGCTGCGCCTTCCGAAAACGGTCGGCGACGACGGCATCGTCGACGACGTGGTCAAGAATCTCGCCGGTCGGGGTTCCTCGAAACCGCGCAAGCTACGGACGCTCGCCAGCACCATCGGATCGCTGTTCAAAGACGGACTGAGCGACGACGAGGTGCAATCCGTGATCGCCCAGCTTCAGGCCAAGGGCCACATCGTCGTCAACCAGGAAAAGGTCTCCTACAACCTGCGCAAACGACGTTAGGGCCGTCTTGGCCACCGTTTGGCGACTTCGAACGGCGCCAGCAGCAGCAAGAAGAACACCAATCCGACCCCGGCGAGAATGGGAATGTAGTAGGGCCACGGGGCGAAGAAGAACGGCGAGGCGGAAACGGGCGGCTCCTGCAGGAACATGTAGTTGCTGCCTAGGAGCGGGTTGACCACGAGCAACGCGCACGTCAGCAGGAAGAGCCATCCGAAGGCCCGTCCAAGCGAGGCGAATGTCGGTCGCATTCCCAACCCCCAGACTGCGAACAGCGCCCCGGCAACGATGCCGCCGTGGGCGATGAAGAACTGGAAGAACCGGTAGTGCGGAAAGACCACCTCGAGTTGGGGTGTCGCCAAGGCGTTCAGGGTCCCGGCGAGCCCCCAGAAGTAGACGATCTCGAACGTGTAGCGATTGCGCAAGAGCAACGTCACCACGAGGGCAAGCGCCGCGATGCCGCAGAGTGCAAGGGAAGGTGCCGCTGCACGAACTCCTCGATCCCCACCTCGGCGAGTCGGTAGATCCAGTGGACAACCACGTTGACGAACATCAGCGTGGCGAAGCTGACACAGATTATCTTGGTGGTCCGCTCGCCGCCGCGTCGCGCGGCGATACTCAGGGCGACCGGCACGATGACGACGAGGCACAGCACCGCGATATGCGATGCGCTCAGCGGCTGAAACTGGCTTTCCGTAGACACGCCGACTCCCGAACGGCCGCGATCATCCGAAGTTGTCCAGGTAAACCCCGTAGATGTAGAACACGCAGAGCGTCGCCATCGCCAAGAATACGCCGACGATGCACCAGGTCACCCAGTTCTTCGGTCGCACCCGTGGGTCCATGCGTTTGCGCTGCATGTAAACGGTTACGACGGCCTGTATGGGCAGCATGAACGCCCCGAAGGTGGCACCCACGATTACCATGGCGATCGGTCGTTCGATGAGCATGTAGAGCAGAAAGCTCAGGATGGGCATGCCGATGATGTAACCCCGGGTCCACTTCAGTCGGGTCTCCAGGTGCTTGCGTGGAAAGAACCCAAACGTGACCAGGAGATCGGGAAACGAACGCGACCCAGCCCCAAGACCCGACAGTACCGTGGAGAACAGGATGAAGAACGCGCCGAAAATGAACAGGTAGGTCGACCAGTCTCCGAGCGTCAGGGAGTACATGTTCGCGAGAATGGCCACGGTCTCTTCCCGCTCGGGCACGAGACCCTGGCTGTGCAGGACACCAGCCCCCAGGAAGTAGAACGAGAGTGTCGCGAACGTCAGGATCACCAACGTGACCAAGACGTCCACCTGCACGACCCGAACCCACCCTTTGGCCCTGGCCACCCAACGGGGATCCTCGCGGTCGCCGCCGACGAAACTCGGATAGCCTTTCTCGACGCACCAGTACGTATAGCCGGCGATTTCTCCGGACGCGACGCCGGTCGCCCCGTACATGCCCACCGCCAGGAACAGGAACTCCAAGGGAAAATCGAACTGCAGTCCACGGACGATGTCGTCAGCGGTCACCTGGAACTCCGTGGTCTGCATCAATGCCGCGCAGACGATGGTGGTGAAACTGAAGCTCATCACCATCACCACCAGGATTTTCTCGATGCGACCGTAGCGGCCAGTCCAGAGCAGCAGCATCACAAGGATCGCCGCAATGCCCGTGGCCATCTTGCCGTCCACCTCGGGAACAGCCGGCACCGCGTCGATCAACAGGCTGAGTGCCTGCCCGGCCCCGCCGATAATCCCGCCCGCCGTGACGAGTCCCGGGAAGAAGCCGATCAACCCCAACCAGATGGGCCAGGATACTTCGACCTTGGGCTGCAACGCACGCCAGGGCCGCAACCAACGCAATGGCCGCGCACGCGCGGGTGTCCTTCCCGGCATACGGTTGAGGGCTCGCAGATAGGTGTCGCCCGTCGTCACGACGTAGCGCGCGAGCTCTGCCTGGACCAACGATTTGATCCAGCACGAGAAGAGTACGAACCAGAGAAGGGTGAAGCCGGCTGCGGCGCCGAGACCGGCCGTGAGGAGAATTTCACCGGATCCGACGATGGATCCGGACACGATGATGCCGGGTCCCAGGTAACGGAGCCTGCCGAACAGCGTCGTGGGCGGCTCGCGCGTACGGCCCGGCTGGATGGTGTACGGATCGTCGCTCATGTTCGGAGCTCGCCGCGGTTCAACATCGGGCAAGACATCGGAAGCCTTGTCGGCACACGGTCAGTTCGGCGTCGGTGCCGCCATCCCGATGTCCGCCGGCGCGAGCCCGAATTCCTCGAGAACCTCCGCCGAGTAGCGAATGCCCCCGGTCACGACCTTGGGATCGCCGCTCACCAAGGCCAGCGCCGCTTCGGCCATGGCTTCGACCGGCTCCGCGGCATCGAGCATTTCCTGCGTATACCTGCGGCCGAACATCTGGCCCGGCGTCGCCACCACCTTGTCCGGCGACAGGGCGTTGACGGAGATACCGTGTTCGTACATTTCCGCCGCAAGCCCAGTGGTGAATCGCTCGATGGCCGCCTTGGTCATCCCGTAGACGGCTCCGTCGTAGGATCGTTGACCGGGCTTCGGATGAATGGCGGCTTTCGACGAGATGTTCAGTACGGAACCGCTGCCACGCTCGATCATTCCGGGGAGCGTCAGCTGGCAAAGGTGGTGGGGTGCCTTGACGAGGATCTCGAACATGCGGTCGTAGTACCGCTCCGGAAAGTCCACCGTGGCCCCTGGCACCAGGATCGCGGCATTGTTGACCAGAATGTCGACTCGGCCGTAGGCGGCCTGCGCCGCCTGCACGAGTTGCTCGCGTTCGGGCTTCTTCTGGAGGTTCGCCGGCGCTGCCGTGGCGTCCCCGCCGGCGGCACGGATCGCCTCCGCGACGGTATGGACGGTCCCCGGCAGACGTTCGTCGCGCACCTCCACGGTGCGCGCCGTGACCACCACTTTCGCTCCAGCGATGGCAAAGCGTCTCGCGATCGCCTCCCCGATGCCGCGTGTCGAGCCCGTAACGATGGCCACTCGGCCACTTAGATCAACCATATCGCCCTCCCCTGACGAACGATCATGCTAGCACCACGACCCGGGCCGCAGCGCCGTTCCACTGGCCGTGTCAGATCTCCACCATTTCGAAGTCCGACTTCGGTGTCGCGCACTCCGGGCATACCCAGTCCTCGGGGACGTCCTCCCATCGCGTGCCGGGGTCGATGCCCTCGTCCGGGGAACCCAGTTCCTCGTCGTAGATGAACCCGCAGGTCATGCACTGCCACTTTCTCATTTAGGCCTCCTCGTTGATCCCTCTGGGCATACCGCCCGCTGCAAGCGGCGAAGATTAACACCGTGGGAGGAGCCGAACTCGCGAGCCCGCCCAAGTCGAACAAGCTCCTGCTTTGGGCTGGCCGTTGCACGCCGGTCGAGGTGCGTCAATTGGTATGATGGCGAGCTTTGCGCAAGGGGTGCCGCATGACGGATATCGCCCACCGCGTCGTTGACACCAACGGCATCAAGATGCACTACGTCGAAGCAGGCGAGGGACCGCTGGTCGTCCTCTGCCACGGTTTCCCGGAGTCGTGGTACTCCTGGCGGCATCAGATCCTCGCCCTGGCCGCCAGCGGCTACCGCGCAGTGGCGCCCGATCAGCGCGGCTATGGTCGTACGGATGCGCCGGATGACATCGCCGCGTACTCGCTTTTCCACCTCGTCGGCGACATCGTGGGATTGGTCCATGCCCTTGGCGAGGAGACCGCCGTCATCGTGGGCCACGACTGGGGAGCGCCGGTCGCCTGGAATGCCGCCATGTGGCGCCCCGACATCTTCCGGGGCGTCGTGGCGATGAGCGTGCCCCTAACCGACCGGCCGCCGTACCCACCGACCGCCGGCATGAAGGCAAGGTTCGGCGACAATTTCTTCTACATCCTGCACTTCCAGACGCCCGGCGTTGCCGAACACGAGCTGCAAAAGGACGTCAAGCGCAGCCTGCGCATGCTGTTGTATTCCGCATCCGGAAACAACACCACCCGGGGCGGCGGGTCGCTACCGAAGAGTGCCGGGTTCCTCGACTCGATGACCGATCCGGCAGAACTGCCCGATTGGCTGAGCGAGGGTGATCTCGACTATTTCACGAAGGAGTTCCAGCGCGCCGGGTTTCGCGGCGGCCTCAACTGGTATCGGAACCTCGACCACAACTGGGTCTTGTCGGCCCCGTTCCAAGGCATGAAGGTCACCCAGCCTGCCCTCTACATCATCGGCGAGCGGGACGTGACGCGCGGCTTCCTAAGTGGGGACCAACTGCGCGACACCGTGCCCAATCTCACCGAGGTCGTGACCTTCCCGGGCATCGGGCACTGGACACAGCAGGAGAATCCCCAGGGCACCAACGAGGCGCTCGTCAAGTTCCTCGACTCCCTCGACTAATCAACGCGTCCATCCACGGAGACACTATGAGCTACAACAACATCATCTACGAGACCGACGACCGCTTGGCGTTCATCACCATGAACCGCCCGGAGAAGCTCAACGCCTTGAGCCATGCGCTGCGCGGCGAGGTCTACGACGCCATGAAGGAGGCGGAGGCCGATCCCGCGATCGGCGTCATCATCTTGAAAGGCGCCGGTCGCGCCTTCTCCGCCGGCTACGATCTCGCTCCCAACCCGGACGAGCAGAGCGACTACGTCAGCCACCGCTCGAGGATGCCCGACACCGGCTCCACCCATCCGCAACACTACGACTGGTCGCGCCATGCCCTGATGGGCCATTGGCTCATCTGGGAACTCGCCAAGCCGGTCATTGCCCAGATCCACGGCTGGTGCCTAGCCGGTGCCACGGAACTGTCGTCCATGTGCGACATGCGCATGATCGCCGACGATGCGCGCGTCGGTTACCCGCCGGTTCGCGCCATGGGCACCATGGACATGATGTGGGCGCCCTGGTTCATGAAACCCGGCAAGGCCCGCGCCTTCGCCTACACCGGCGACTGGTTCAGCGGCGAGGAGATGGCGGATTTCGGCTGGGCGACTTTCTGCAAGCCGAAGGATGAACTCGAGGATTTCACCGTCCGCTTCGCCCGCCGCCTCGGGCACATCGACAACGACCAGTTGAACTACAACAAGCGGGCCGTCAACCGACAGTACGAGATCATGGGTATCCGCACCGGCCTCATGTCCGGCACCGACGTGGAAGCCATGTCCAAGCACCGCCCCGCCGCCTCCGAATTCGGTCGCCGGGTACGCGAATTCGGCCTGAAGGCAGCGCTGGAGTGGCGGGACGGCCCGTTCGGGGACTTCCGGGGCGAGTACGAGTCGGCACCGAAGAGCCGGCCGCTGGCCGGATCCACACCCGGGCAAGCGAAGCCGGGAGATGCCGACTACAGCCGTTCCTGATACCGAGTCGCGGGCGGGGACAAGCCCCGCCCCTACGGGGGTCCGCCCCGCGACGGGCAGTCCGTAGGGGACGGGCTTGTCCCGTCCCGCGCCGAACCACCGCCGGTCGCGGTCACGGCGATCACGAGGGTCGCCCCCACGGCACACGCGCGGGCAACGTGCGTTCGTTCGTTGGGGTGGCTAGACTCCTTGCCATGGAGCCCGGAGCACGATTCGAGGTCGTATCCAGCGACGACGAACCGCTGATCCTCGTCGACGAGCAGGATCGCGAGGTAGGCACGCTTGACAAGAAATCGTGTCACGACGGCGCGGGTGCGCTCCACCGGGCGTTTTCGCTGTTCGTCTTCAACGGCAACGGCGACACCCTCTTGCAGAGACGGCACGCGAGCAAGCGGTTGTGGCCGGGGTACTGGTCGAACGGCTGTTGCTCCCATCCTCGGCTCGGCGAGGACCTTGAGGAAGCCGTGGTGCGCCGCGCCGGCCAGGAACTGGGGCTCTCCGTTGCGCCCGAGTTCCTGTTCAAGTTCCAGTACCAGGCGTCGTTTGGCGACCTCGGCAGCGAGTTCGAACTGTGTTCCGTATTCGTGAGCCACGGCGGTGAGGTACCGCAGGTGAATTCGTCGGAGATCGCCGAGTGGCGGTGGATCTCGCGGCGCGAACTGGACCAGGAAATGGAAGCTGCGCCTGGGCATTTCACGCCGTGGCTGAAGATCGAATGGCAACGGCTGACGAAGGAGTTCCTTACTCGCATTCAACCGTCCTGAGCGGCTTCGGGCGGGGACAAGCCCCGCCCCTACCGCTCGCGGGAGAAACCACCGCAAGGACAGCGTGTTACGATGTAGGGACGTTGTCCGATGCGGTAGAACTCGCACAACAAGGGGGTTTCATCCATGACGGCCGACAACGCGCCCGCCAACTCGGGATCGCGGATTCCCAACTTCTTCAAGCTGAGCGTAGGGGCGCGCATCGAAGCACTTCGCGACCGTACGGCCCTGACCGAAGAAGACCTGGCCGCGCTAGACGCGGGCTCGCACACGTTGAAGCTCCACGTGGCCGACAAGATGATCGAGAACGTCGTCGGGGTGTTCGGACTACCCATGGGCGTCGGCCTCAATTTCCTGGTCGACGGTCGGGAGGTGATCGTGCCGCTTTCAGTGGAGGAGCCTTCCATCGTCGCCGGCCTTTCCGGAGCGGCCCGGACCGCTCGGCTGTCTGGCGGCTACAGCACGGAGGTCACCGACCCGGTGCTGATCGGCCAGGTGCAGGTCGTCGACGTGGCGGATGTTCCACGGGCCCGCGAGACCCTGCTGGCACGCAAAGAGGACATTCTCAACCTGGCCAACAGCCTGCACCCCAAGATGGTGGCGAGGGGAGGCGGCGTGCGCGACGTGGAGGTATTCCATCACCGGGCGCCGGAGGGCGGGGATCCCGAGGGTCCGGAACGGGACATGATCGTCGTGCACCTACTTGTGGATACGCGCGAAGCCATGGGCGCCAATATCGTCAACGGCATGTGCGAGGGCGTCGCAAGCCTCGTCGAGGCGATCACCGGCGGAAGGGTCTTCCTGCGCATCCTGTCGAACCTGACCGATCGTGCCCTGGTGCGGGCGAGGGTGCGTATTCCCGTAGAAAACCTGGCGATGAAGGACTACGCGGGCACGGCCGTTCGCGATGGGATCATCTTGGCCAACGATCTGGCCTTGGTGGATCCGTACCGGGCAACCACCCACAACAAAGGCATCATGAACGGTGTCGACGCGATCGCCATCGCCACCGGAAACGACTTCCGCGCCATCGAAGCGGCAGCCCACGCCTACGCGGCGCGCAGCGGCCAGTATCGCGCGCTAACGCGCTGGTTCGCCAACGACGACGGCGACCTCGAAGGCCACATCGAGATGCCCATGAAGGTCGGTACCGTGGGCGGTTCGCTGGAGACCAATCCGACTGTGCGGCTGAGCCACCGGCTGCTCGGCAATCCCAACGCCGCCGAACTCGCCGGGGTCATCGGCGCCGTTGGATTGGCGCAGAACTATGCGGCATTGCGTTCTCTGGCGACGGCGGGCATCCAGCAGAATCACATGACTCTGCATGCGCGCAGCGTAGCCTCCGCTGCCGGGGTTCCCGAGGAATACTTCGACGAGGTCGTCGACGGGCTGATCGAGAGCGGCGAGATCAAGGTGTGGAAGGCGGAGGAGATCGTCCGTCGGCTAACCCGAAAGACCGACCATGCGCCGGACGAGGACACCGAACCCCGGAGTTCGGCGTGCGGAAAGGTCATCCTGCTCGGGGAACATGCGGTGGTGTATGGCCGGTCGGCATTGGCGGCCCCCATCCCCTTGGCCGTCGAGTCGCGCGTGGTCGACACCGGCGACGGCGTGCAACTGCTGATCCCCCGGTGGGGCGTCGAGCAGCGGGTCGCGCCGGTTCGCGAACACCCCACGGGCGCGGCGGGCATTCTCGCGGTGTTGCTTGAACGACTCGACCTCGGCGACCGGTCGATGACCATCGAAGTGTTCCCGAATGTTCCGCGGGCCGTGGGGCTCGGGGGGTCGGCGGCGCTCGCCGTCAGCGTGATCAGGGCGTTGGATCGGCACTTCGCGTTGGATTTGTCCGATCCGGAGATCAACGACTTCGCCCTGGAGTGCGAGCGGGAGGCCCACGGCACGCCTTCCGGCGTCGACAACACGGTGGCCACGTTCGGCACCACCTTATTGTTCCGAGCGGCCTCGAACGGTCGCGATGCCTCGTTCGCCGGGATCGAGCTAAAGCGTCCCCTGCCGTTGGTGATCGGCATGACCGGCAAGGAGTGCCTCACCGCCAAGACGGTTGCCGGCGTGGCGCAGGCCCGGCGCCGGAACGCATCGCGCTACGACGGCATCTTCGATCAGATCGAGATGCTCACGAGTGCCGGTGCGGACGCCGCGCGCGACGGCGCGCTGTCCGACCTAGGCGAGTTGATGAACCTCTGCCACGGTTTTCTCAACGCCTTGCAGATCTCGACCCGGGAACTCGAGGAACTCGTCGAAATCTCGCGGCGGCACGGTGCGGTCGGGGCCAAGCTGACCGGCGGCGGCGGCGGCGGGTCCATCGTGGCGCTGTGTCCGGACGGCACGGACTCGGTGCTCGCCGGCATCAAGAATGCAGGCTACGACGCCTTGGCGTTCGAGGTGTCGTGACTGCGCTGCAAACCCCAGGCGCCTATGTGGAGGGGTACGCCACGGCTAGGGGCGTCGATGCTGCGCTGGCAGATGCGTACATACGTCATACGCGAATCGGCGATCCCGATCTGGATCCCGTCATCGAGGACGTGGCGGACCTTGCCAGCGATCAGTTGCAGCGTGCCATCCGCGCCGGCATCGAGCAGGATGCCGAGGCACTTCGCCAAGCGCCGACGACGCTTCGGCATTTCTTCGAAGACAAGGTGGGTCCGCCGCCGTGGCTCGACTTCGAGGCGCATGTGCCGGCGGTGCGGGCTTTCAACGTCAACGCCGCCAATGTACTCGTCGCGTTCGTCTGCGGTGTCCTGATCGAGGGGTTCTCCACGCTCATCTCGAAGTCGTTCGCCACGACCGGTCGGGTCTTGAACCCCGAATCCGCCCGTCGGCGCTTGATGCAGAACAATCGGCATCTCATGGAGGTGTTCTTCCCGGGCGGCATGGAGCGGGATGGCGACGGCTGGAAACTGTCGACGCGTCTCAGGTTCGTGCACGCGCGCGTCCGTCACCTGTTGGCGAATTCCGGCGCTTGGGATGTCGAGCACTACGGCACGCCGATCAGCGCGGCCCATTTGGGCCTCGCGACCACGGTGTTTTCCATGCGCCTGCTGGAACACGCCAAGCTGGTCGGGGCGGTGTTCAACGAAAACGAAGAGGCCAGCGTCATGCAGGTCTGGCGCTACGCCGGGGTGGTCATGGGAGTCCCGGAGGGCATCCTGTTCGTCGACCGGGACCATGCGCGGCGGATATTCGAAATCGCCCATCTGTGCGAGCCAGCGCCCGATTCGGACGCGGCCAGCATGGCGAACGCCTTGATCGGGGCGATTCCCTTGACGGCAGGTATCGAGGGGGAGCGCGAGCAACGGAAAGTCATGAAACTCGCCTACCGGCTTTCGCGTTCGCTGATTGGCAACGAACTCGCCGACCAGCTCGCGTTTCCGAAAATGAACACGATGGGCTCGTTGGCCGCCTTTCGGGTCCGTCAGCGACTCCAGCGGTTTGTCCAAGGAAGGCAGAAGGTGCGGTTGACCAACTTTTCGCAGCTGTTGGACATTTCCGTCTACGATAGACCCGATGATCGCTACCGAATGCCGGATCACTATCTGTCGGCCCGCTCCAATCCGTGGTAGGTCCGCGCGTTTCCCAATGATGCGTGGGTTGCATGGCTGAAGCGGGTCGGGTGTCGTGGGACCGCTACACATCGGCGGTCCTGGACCGACGTTGGCCCGTGGTCGGCGTGGCGGGGCTCGCCATGCTCGCGCTGACGGCGGGTGCCGTGTTCATCGGCGTCACGAACGACCACCGCGTGCTGTTCGACGAGCACAACCCCCAACTGCTCGCCTACGAGGCGTTGGAGGAAACGTACACCGAGTCCGACACGGCATTGATCGCCGTGGACCCCGGCGCATCGGTCTTCACCCGGGAGACGCTTGCCCTCTTGGAGTCGTTGACACAGGCCGCCTGGCTGACGCCGCACTCGATCCGCGTCGATTCGCTGACCAACTACAACCACAGCGAGTCCGTCGAGGACGACCTCGCCGTCGGACCGCTGGTCGAAGGTGCGGAGACTCTCACCGACGACGCCCTGGCGCGTGTCGAGCAAATCGCCATGAACGCGCCCGAGATCGCCGGTCGCCTCGTGTCGGCCGACGCGCGCGTAGCGGCACTGGCGATCACCTTCGCCCTGCCCGAGGACGCCGACGCCGCGGTGATCGAGATCACCGATCACTTGAACGAGGTTCTCGACGAGTATCGCAGCGAGCACCCGGAGGTGGGCTTCCACGTCACCGGCGACGTGCCGCTGAATCGCGCGTTCGCGGACGCCACGAAGGACGACATGGAGAAGCTGACGCCCTTCGCCTTCCTGGTCATCGTCCTGGTCACGATCGCCGTTCTGCGTTCGGCCCTCGCGACGGTCGCCGTCGTCGCGGTGCTCATGTTCACGATCAACACGACTTTGGGATTCGCGGGTTGGGTCGGCACCGTGTTCAATCCGGTCAACGCCGGGGTCCCGCTCATCGTCCTGACCATTGCGGTCGCCGACTCCATTCACATCGTCTCGGGGGCCATGGCGGGCCTAGGAAAAGGCCTCGCTAAACGCGACGCGATCATGCAATCGATGCGCGAAAACGCCTACCCGGTGTTCCTCACATCCGTCACGACGGCGATTGCGTTCCTGACCCTGAACGCGTCGGAGGCGCCGCCGTTCCGGGTACTGGGCAACCTGGTGGCGTTCGGCGTGATGTGCGCGTTCGTCTATTCGATGACCCTGTTGCCGGCGCTGCTCGCGATCCTGCCCCTGCGCCCCGGTCGCGGCGGCGGCAAATGGGTGTTCCTCGACCGCCTGGCGAGTTTCGTCATCGCGCGCCGCACGACGCTCATCTGGGTGATGTCGCTGGTGACCGTCGGTTTGATCGCCGGAATCTCACAGCTCGAGTTCACCGACAATTGGACCAAGTACTTCGACGACCGCTACGAGTTCCGGCGCGACACGGACTTCATCGTCGAAAACCTGACCGGCCTCGAATCCTGGGAGTATTCCCTGGACTCGGGCGAAGAGGGCGGCATCACCGACCCGGACTACCTGCGCGACGTGGAGGGCTTCGCCCAATGGCTGCGCGCCCAAGACGAGGTCAGCCACGTCCAGGCGTTCCCCGACATCATGAAGCGCTTGAACAAGAACATGCACGGCGACGATGACTCGTACTATCGAATTCCCGAGGACGGGGCGCTGGCCGCGCAGTATCTCCTGATCTACGAGTTGTCTCTGCCCTTCGGCAGCGACCTGAACAACCGTATCGACATCGCCAAGTCGGCGACCCGGTTGACCGCGATGGCACGCGGCGGGCTGACCGCACGCCAGCAACGCGATTTCGATGCGCGGGCACAGGACTGGCTGGAGGACAACACGCCGGACCTCGTCACGCCGGCGACCGGATTCACGATCACTTTTGCACACCTGTCGCAGCGCAACATCGAGAGCATGCTGCAAGCCACGATCCTGGCCATGGGCGGCATCTCGATCGTCTTGCTCCTGGTGCTGCGAAGCTGGCGCCTCGGCGTGATCAGCCTGATCCCCAACTACCTACCCGCGGCCATGAGCTTCGGGGTCTGGGGCTATCTCGTCGGCCAAGTCGGCCTTGCCGGCTCGGTGATGACCGCCATCGCCTTCGGGATCGTCGTTGACGATACGACGCACTTCCTCACCAAGTACCGGCGTGTCCGGAACGAGGGGCGTTCTCCGGCCGATGCCATACGCGCGACGTTCCAGGCGACGGGACGAGCCCTTTGGACGACCACGGCGATTCTTGTGGCCGGCTTCCTGGTGTTTGCATCGTCGGGTTTCGAGGTCAGCTGGACGCTCGGCATATTGGTGGCCAACACCCTCGTGCTGGCACTGGTCGCCGACTTCCTGCTGCTGCCGCCGCTGCTCCTGGCCCTCGACCGGAGAAAAACATGACGTCGAATCCCTTTGCGCTCCAACGCATTGCGCACGGCCTGGCCGCAATCATCCCCATACTGCTAGCCCTAAGCACGGGGGCTTCGGAACTCACCGAAGCCGAGCAGAAGGGTCTCGATATCGCCCTTGAGGCGAGGGCCAAAAAGGACGGGTTCGAGAACTTCACGGCAAGCCAGGTCATGGTGCTGCGCAACAAGCAGGGACGCGAGAGCCGCCGGGCATTGCGCGTCAAGGTGATGGAAGTCGATGCCGACGGGGACCGGAGCTTGTTCGTTTTCGACGAGCCGCGAGATGTCCAAGGCACGGCCTTTCTCATTCACGGCCACACGGACAAGCCCGACGATCAATGGCTCTACCTGCCGGCCCTGAAACGGGTCAAGCGGATCAGCTCCGCGAACCGGTCCGGTTCGTTCATGGGCAGCGAGTTCGCCTACGAAGACATGAGCCCGCCGGAAGTCGAGCGGTTCACCTACCGCTACCTGCACGACGAGCCCTGCGGCGAGTTGACCTGCACCGTCGTGGAACGCTTTCCGGTGGACGGCAAGTCCGGCTACAGCCGGCAAGTCGTCTGGCAGGACACCGAGGAGCTTCGGCTCTGGAAAGTCGAGTACTTCGACCGCAAGAACGCGCACCTGAAAACCCTGACCGTCGACGGCTACGAGCGCTACCTGGATCGCTATTGGCAGGCGAGCAACATGAACATGGTCAACCACCTGACCGGGAAAAGCACGGTCCTGACCTGGACCGACTACCAGTTTCAGACGGATCTGGCTGCCATGGAGTTCACGCAGACCGGCTTAAGACGCGCACGCTAGATGGTTCGCGGCATCGCCGGGGTCGGCGGACAACAAACCGTCACCTTCGGTCGGGTCATTGCACTCCTCTTGGCGTTAACGCTCTGCGACCCAGCCGCCGCCAGCGGCATCGCCCACGTCGAGTTCTCCGGCAGCCTCGGTGTGGAGGCGCGGCGCTTTCCGGAATCTCCCGCCCACCCGGGGCAGGGTTCGCAGCCAAGCAGTCTGGTCGCGATGCCGAGCCTGTACGTGGAGAGTCAGACGGGATGGAGCTTCACGCTATCGCCGTTCTACCGGTTCGATGGCGAGGATCCCCGTCGGACCCACGCCGATGTGCACGAGGCCTACGCATTGTTTCTCGGCGAAGCGGGCGACGCACAGTGGGAGTTGCGCGTCGGCGTTGACCGCGTCTTCTGGGGTGTCGTGGAGTCGAACAACCTCGTCGACATCGTCAATCAGATCGACTTGGTGGAACACCCCGACGAGAAGTCCAAGCTGGGCCAGTTCATGGGTCACTTCACGTACGCGGCAACCTGGGGCGTCGTCGAACTGCTCGGAATGCCGTTTCACCGGCAACGAACCTTTCCCGGACGGTCCGGCCGGCTTCGGTTTCCATGGCTCGTGGATGCCGACCTCGCTACCTACGAGAGCGGTGCCGAGGAACGACACGTCGACGTGGCTGCGCGATACAGCCACACGGTCGGCGCGCTGGACTTCGGTATTAGCGCCTTCGACGGCACGAGCCGGGAGCCGTTCTTGATCCCCGCGTTCCGGGCCGACGGTGACATCGCGCTGGCCCCGCACTACCGACAAATTCGCCAGCTAGGGCTCGATGGCCAGCTCACCCTGGGCGCGTGGCTGTTGAAGCTCGAAGCCATCCAAAGGTCCGGGATGTTCAATCGACTCGGTCGCGAAGAACCGTACTCGTCGTTCGTGCTGGGGGGCGAGTACTCGTTCTATTCGGTGTTTGGATCCGCGTTGGACATCACCGTGCTAACGGAGTGGTCCTACGACGACCGCGGCATCCGGTCGACCACGAAATTCGAGAACGACCTTTTCCTAGGGGCAAGACTGGCGTTCAACGATGTCCAGGGAACGGAACTGCTGGTCAGCACATTGCAGGGGGCGGACCACGACTCACGGGTGTTTTCGGCCGAATTGAACCGCCGGTTGGCGGATCGCTGGTCGCTAAGGCTCGAGGCCATTGCGTTGCGCGAACTGGATCCCACGGACATTCTGTACGAGACACGCCGGGACAGTTTCGTGGAGGTCGGGGTCGTTTACAGTTTCTAGTGGAGTCGGCGCGGAATACCGACGGGGCCTTAGGGGCGGCTTGTCCTCGCTGGGGTGCCGCCGTCCGTCCTGAACGCACCTCGGGCTGGGCTGGCGGGACGGGGCCCCAACGGACTGCCCCGTCACGCGGCGGAGACCCCGTAGGGGCGGGGCTTGTCCCCGCCCGCGCCGGGTTTCCGCACTCGCTTCGAGACACGCAACACGGGACGGGACAAGCCCGTCCCCTACGGACGGACCCGGGCGCGTTCGATGTCCGGGACCTCGTCGGGGCAACCCTTGTGGTCGCCCGCGCCGGCATCGGTGGCAAAGAAACGGGACGGGACAAGCCCGTCCCCTACGGTGCGTCGAGGCTCTCCAGGTGCGCCGTGGCGCGTTCGTGGATGATTCGGTCGAAGTCGTTGCGCACCGGTAGCTCCAGTGCCTGGGCGAGGAGCTCCCGGACCCGGGCGCGGTCCTTGCGGCCCCCGATTGCCGCTAGCCCGCGAGCGAATTCGACGTAGGCAACCTTCTCGTCCGGGGCGAGTTCGAGGGTCCGCTCGTAGTTGTCCATCGCGGCCTGCACGGTCGCGCCGTAGGTCATTCTGCCGAGCATCCGACCGAAGCCGTCCACCACGTCGGCGTGCCAGGACGCCAAGCTCAACCGGGCCTCGGCCATGTCGGGATCGATCTCGAGTGCGGCCTCGATCGCCTCGCGCGACCCACCCACAAAGCCCTGTCGCAGGGCCTGCGTTGGCCCGATGCTCTGCGCGTAGCGCCCCATGGCGTGAGCGACCTGAAACCGGGCCTCGGCGCTTGTTTCGTCGAGCGCAACGGCTTTGTCTGCCAGGCTGCGGGCGCGTTGCAGAAGCGGTTGCTTGTCAGCATCCGCGGCAATGTAGTGCCCGTGCACCGCCAACGCTTCAGCCGCCAACGCGTAACCTTCCGAGCTATCCAGCGACTCCGCCATGTCAGCGGCCTCAAGATAGCGCCCCTCGTCAAAGGCCGTGCGCGCCGAATCGATCGACGGCTCCGCGTGCGCGGCGGAGACGGCGAGAGTCGCGACGGCGAGGGACGCTGCCAGCCGCGCGCCTTGCCGGTGTGATCGCCGACTTCGGTAAGTTCTCTCGGCGAGGTTGGTCACCGTCACGTTGCGTTGGCAGGACGCGGTATTCGGTCGACGGCGCTCTCGAAGAGCCACCGCAGAGCCCGGTCCGAGCGCACGAGCGCGCTGGTCGCCAAGACGATGGCACGTACCTCGTTGCGTGAGATTTTGACCTGGTCGCCGCCACTGAAGGTGGGGTTCTCGCGGATCCGGCGCAGGGTTTGCACCGCCATGCCCAAGGCCCACAGCAGGAATCGGCGAATGCCGGTCTCCCGGGCGGGAATCAGCATCGTATACCGGTACGCGGAGGCCAGGTGCCGCACCGCCACTTCGATCAGCCGGCACAAGGCAACGACGAACCGGGCGCTGGTCTGGCCTGCACGGACGGACGACAGGTCCACGCCGGCGTCCGCGAACACGTCCCTTGGCAGCCAGCAGGCACCCCGCTCCCGGTCTTCCCAGAAGTCCTTGAGTATGTTCACCATCTGCAGTCCCTGGCCGAACGAACGGGACAACCCGAGCAACTGGTCCCGCCGACCCCGTATGACGGGTGAGTAGTCGCACAGCAGTTCCGTGATTGTCTCGCCGACCACGCCGGCGACATGGTAGCAATAGCGATCCAATTGGCGCATGTCTTGGAGCCCGCGCACCGTCAACTCGGATTGAAACTCGGCCATTCCGGGCGCCATGATTCGGATGCAGCGCTCGATTGCGCGCCGTTGCGCCTGCCGAAGCCCGTGGGTGACGCCGACGACCGTGTCGACATTGGCGACGAGATTCCGTTCCGCCTCGATCGTCCCTTCGGACAGCCGTGGATGGAGATCCGCCGCGAACGACCGAGCGGATGAGTGGCCCTCGACGACGTCCACGAACCGATCCAGGTAGATGCCCTTCTCTTCGAGGGAAAGGGTTGGTTCGTCTTCGACGGTGTCGGCGATTCGACACAGCAGATAGTTGTTTCCGACAGCGTGGCGCAACGGCTCGGGAAGCTGGGGGATGGTCAGCGCAAACGTCCGGGACACACCCGGCAAGACCTCGGACTGGTACGTCAAGGGATCCGCGCTAACAGCCATCGGGTACCTAATACGTCGTTCCACAACCGGACTTCACCATGGCCGGTTACGGTTGGAAAATCAAACCATTGGAAATGTATCAGTTTGAAAGTTGCCCGTGGGGACGGGGCTTGTCCCGTCCCGGATCCACCGCCGATCCGTCGCGACCGTTCAAATACCGGTTTCACGAACGGGCCACCGCAAGGACCCCGCCTACCGCCGCCGCAACACGATGAACTTCGCGAGCTCGGCGAGCTCTTCCGCCTCGGTTCCGAAGCACGCCAACTCCTGGAGTGCACCTGTCATTCGGCGATCAGCTTCCTGGCGCGCGGTTTCGAGGCCGAGAACCGTGACGTAGGTCGACTTGCCCCGGTCAGCGTCCGCACCTTGGCGCTTGCCGAGGGACTCCGTCGCAACCGTCGCATCGAGCACGTCGTCGTGAATCTGAAACGCCAGACCGATCTCCCTGCCGAACCGGTCAAGGGCGTCGGCCTTCGCACTCGGCAGGTTTCCGGCCACGACGCCCATTGCCACCGCGGCGTGCAACAGGGCGCCGGTCTTGCGGCGATGCAATCGTTCAAGTTCGGCCGCATCGAGACGCCGGGTCTCTCCCTCGAGATCGAGGACCTGGCCGCCCACCATGCCCTCGGCGCCCGCCGCCCGGGCGAGGAGTCGAACCCATAGCAAGGAAACGGCAGCGTCGACACCCCCGTCGCAAACCGTCTCGAACGCCAGCGCCTGCAGGGCGTCGCCGGCGAGTATCGCCGTGGCTTCGTCGAACGCGACGTGGACCGTGGGGCGACCCCGGCGCAGCTCGTCGTCGTCCATTGCCGGCAGGTCGTCGTGTATGAGCGAGTAGGCGTGAATCATCTCGACGGCGGCCGCAGCGTGATCCAGCACCCCGATCGGCGCACCCGCCAGTCGCCCCGAGGCGTAGACCAGTCGGGGGCGGATGCGCTTGCCGCCGCCGAGTACGGCATAGCGCATGGCATCCGCAAGTCTTGGCGGAACATCGGTCGTCGTTGAGAGCACTCGCTCCAAGACGAGGTCGACGCGTTGCCGAGGGGTGGTCGTCGGGGCTGTTTCGGGGCGCATCGTGCGATGGGAATGGCATCAAGCCTCAAAAACGAGGCCCCAACGTCGCGCAATACGGCCGCATCTGTCAACCTATCAGCCCATGACACGTCCATCGACATCGTGGTGTCGAGCCTGGCGGGCACACCCTCGCCCGTCCACGTACGAAGAACCGCGCCGGTTCGGCGGCACGGGCGCCCACAACGGCCGAGCGGGCGACCACAAGGGCCGAGCGGGCGACCACAAGGGTCGAGCGGGCGACCACAAGGGTCGCCCCTACGGTCTCGTTGCGACGGCATTCGCCTTGCTGGCGGGTTGCGGCCAGGTGGACACCGACACCGAGCAGACGAGCGGCATGGAAACGGCCCGCATCGTCTCCGCGGTTCGCGGCGGACTGCTCCAACCCGTTGAACAGGGCGAGCATTTCGCCATCTATGACGTCGGCGTCAAGGAGTACCCACCAACCACTTTCCTCGTGCAGTCCAGCGACGAACCGATCAACCTCGGTCGAGACATGCTTCCTTACATGGATACCGCTGGCTTGTGGGACTTCGTGAGAACCGCCGGCGTGGCGTTACAGGCGGATACGCCGAGCGAGGTCTACCTCTACAACTGGATCGAAGGCGCCCAGGGACCGATGGTCTTCGACGCCGGCGTCATCGTGGAAGACGGGACCGAGGTCGACCCGGCGAGCGGTTTCCAGATCAAGCGTTACCCGGCGATGAGGTTCTCGAGCCTGATCTACGAGGGTCCTTTCCCCCACGAGCCCAACAGCGGCTGGCAACAGCTTCGCTGGGAGGAACGCGCCAAGGAAAAGGGCCTCGTCTACACAGAACGGCTCTACCGCGAGCTCTACCATGCCTTCGACCACCAGACTCAGCAGCACATCACCGAAGTGCAGATCGAGATCCGGTGATTTGAACCCCCGAAAACGCCGATAATCGACATCGAACTCAATGGCTGGGTAGTCGCCTTAGATTGAATACGCAGGGGCACCATGAACGACAGTGTTGAGACCAACCCGGCCGTCGCCGGTTCCGTGAGCTGGGAGTTGGCGACGAACGGCCCGCCGCGCGACTACGAGCACTTTCCGGAGGTTCGCGCCGGAGTCAACGCCAAACCGCTACCCTCGCCTACCGGCCGTCGACTCGAGATCAACGAGGCGCAGAAGACGCGGCTCTACCGGGATGGATTCCTCGTCATCAAGCACGCCGTGCCCTTGGAACTGACCCGTGACGCGCGTGAGCGGGTCCAGGGTTTGCGTGCCAGCGGCGGCACGACCGACTTCCAGCGGGGGTTCCAGTTCTTCGCGACCACGCCGGCGTGCCAGCAGGGATTCGTGAACATGTTCGAGGGCAGCTGGCTGGGGGGTGCCTTGAGGGAGCTCATCGGGCCGTTCTCGCCCATCATTGCCTGCGATGCCCACAACACGCCCGGTGCCGACGACAGTGGATTCGTCGGCGGCGACCAAGGCGAGATGGGTCATATCGACGGCATGATGGCCCCGCCGCCGCAGTACTACCCCCAAAGCGTCGATGACATCGTGGCTCTCGGCAAGGATCCGAACGACCCCGAGGCGATGCACCGTTACATGAGCCACCTCGACCACACCGTCCAGAACCCGATGGGAACGCCGTTCTACATGGACCCGGAACGAACGCTTACGCTCGGGACCTTCACGGCGTTCGTCGGTATCGCCTTCAGCGACCAGACGCGGATGGGCTGCGGGCAAACGGGTGTGCGCCGGGGCTTCCACCACGACATGGAGCAGTTCTTCCGGATGCAGCGCGAGGCCGGTGGCCCCATAGGCTACGAGGGACCGGGCTGGCCCCGCGTGGATCCCGCATCCGTGGCAAGCGGCACCCCGCGGATGGGAATGCCCGCCCCCCTTCTGCGGCCACCGCAGGCCCGCCACGGCGGTTTAGTCGACATCAAGGGGTGGCGCGACAGTCGCGGCAAACCTTATTCCTGGATCACGCCGGTTCTGCTGGAGGAAGGCGACGCGTTCGTCGCCCTGCACGGCTTGCCCCACGCCGGCACCGCCAACCACTCCCGACACACGCGCTACGGCGCATTCTTCCGGGTGCGCCGTTTTCGCCCCAACAACCCCTACGAGGGGGACCCCCGGTGGCTTCACGGAACCCGGGACCAAAACGACCGCCTCGCGGATGCGACGGCGGTCGAGTTCGACTACGAGAGCTACAACCCGTACCAGACAACCATCGATCACCTATGCGACATGTGGTCGGAATGGGACGGCATGCAGGAGACCGTCGAGCGGGAGCGTGCGGAGCAAGGGGGCCGCTACCCGGCGCGGCTCACCTTCCCGGTCAGCCCCGAAT
The DNA here is from genome assembly GCA_026705345.1 of Gammaproteobacteria bacterium. Lineage (GTDB taxonomy): Bacteria > Pseudomonadota > Gammaproteobacteria > Pseudomonadales > Azotimanducaceae > VXYL01. The sequence goes on along the minus strand of JAPPAV010000053.1, from coordinate 3,120 downwards.
ATGCATCGGGCCGGCTGCCGCCGGTGGAAGTGCCACATGACGCTTGAAGTCGTCACCGAGTCGCCCGACCTCGACGACGCACTCGTCAGCACGAGGCGCTGGGCGGACGAAGCATGGGTGCACGCCCAATTCGCCTGGCTGCGCGAGAACGACCCCGTTCGATGGATGTCCCCAAACGGTTTCGATCCGTTCTTCTCCGTCACGCGTCACGCGGACATCAAGGCCATCGAGAGCGACAAGAAGCTGTTTGTCAACGATCCGCGGCCCATCCTCTCCGGGAAGATCCTGGAGGCCATGACGCGCTATCTCGCCGGACGGCGCCACCTCGTCCGTTCCCTGGTGACCATGGACGATCCGGACCACACGCGCTACCGGGCGCTTACCCAGCGCTGGTTCATGGGATCCAACCTGAAGCGGCTCGAGGGCCGGATCGCCGAGTTGGCGACCGAGTACGTGAACCGCCTGGCGGATCTCGGCGGCGAGTGCGACTTCGTCAAGGATGTCGCGATGTGGTATCCGCTGCGCGTGATCATGTCGATTCTCGGCGTTCCCGACGAGGACGAGCCGCTGATGCTGAAGCTTACCCAAGAGCTCTTCGGAAGCGCCGATCCGGATGTCCAACGGTCCTTCGAACCCGAGTCGCTGATGGACGTCGTGGCGGACTTCGAGGCGTACTTCGAGGCTTTGACGGCCGACCGCCGCGCGAAGCCGACCGACGACGTCGCAAGCCTGATCGCGAACGCCCGCATCGACGGCGAGCCCGTGCCCGAACTCGAGACCAACGGCTACTACATCATCATCGCCACTGCCGGCCACGACACCACGAGTTCCTCGGCGGCCGGCGGCCTGCTGGCGCTCATCGAGAATCCCGGCGAGCTGGCCAAGCTGCGCGGGAATCCCGGCCGCTACCTGGGACCCGCGATCGACGAGGTCATTCGCTGGGTAACACCCGTCCGGCAGTTCATGCGGACGGCGACGGACGATTGCCGTGTCGGTGGCGTCGATGTGGCGAAGGGCCAAGCCTGCGCGCTGTGGTACGTATCCGCGAACCGGGACGAGGCCGTGTTCGAAGAACCGTTCTCGTTCCGCGTCGACCGACGTGCCAACCATCTGGCGTTCGGCTACGGGCCCCACGTCTGCCTTGGCCAGCACCTGGCGAGGATGGAGTTGGCAGCGTTGTATCGCGAACTGCTCAATCGCGTCGATCGTCTCGAATTGAACGGCGAGCCGGCGTACACCCGGTCCACGTTCGTCGGCGGTCTGAAGAGCCTGCCGATCCGCTACCGGATGAAATAGGCGGGGAAGTGTCGATGGTCAAGCAGGTACCGCCGCCGAGAGATCCGGAGATGGCCCTGTCGACCAAGTTGCCACCGGCTATGCGGTCGGTGCCGATCACAGCCGACCTCGACCCGCCAGGTGCCGACCGGCTGGGATTGAGCGGCGCCGAGATCGAGCAGTTCAGAACCCAGGGATTCGTCGTCAAGCGCGGCCTGATTCCGAGGGGTGCCTTCAAGCCGTTCGTCGATCTCTGGTGGCAACAGCCGCCGGTGACCGCGGCCAGGCTGTCGCGGGATCAAGGTGGTTGGCCCGCACCCGGCGAACATTGGCCCAAGGAGAACCGCTGGGGCCTCGCCAACAACTGGATGGGCGGCGTCGCCTGGCCGTCGCCGGAGGACGAGCGCCCTGGCGCCACTGTCGGGGAACGCGTTGGACGTCTCCCGTACAAGCTGACCCGGGACATGAGCAACGACGTCTGGCGCTGGCACGGCATCGGCCACGACCCGGCGTTCGTTGCCGCGACCTCCGCGCATCCGCGCATGCTCTACATGCTGGAGACCCTGCTGGGCGGCCCCGTCAAGCGTCCGCGCCGCAACCGCGGCATCTACGCGGTGTTTCCGCGAGATCCCGAGGCAGCGGCGCCGAGACTCGGCCCGCACATGGATCAGAGCATGACGGAGCTGTCGGCAGTCACCTACCTAGAGGACGTACCGCCCAACTCCGGCGGCTTCACGATCTATCCAACCTCGCCGCAGCTGCTCTATCCGACATCCGCACAAGCCCTCAACTGGGTGGCTACGAAACGGTCGGCGGGCGTGATGGACCACATCAAAACCAACATCCAACCGCTTGAATTCACGGGCAAAGCCGGTGACGTGATCTTCTGCCACGGCTGGATCGTTCATTCCGCGGGCATCCACGAGACCAACCGCATCCGCATGGCGGCGGTGCAGGACTTCAACAAGGTGCGCGAGCGCAGCCACATGCGCTGGACCGCGGCCGGCAAGAACGGCGGACCCCGGATCAACTGCGACATGGACGGCGTGTTCCGTTTCTCCGAGGAGTCCGACGACGACCCGGCCGACGGCTATCGGGAGGTGACGAACCAGTGGATCATGGATTCCAACGAATTCGTCCTAGCGCGGTCGGAACCCTTCGACGACATGTTCCGGGAGTGGAACATGGGCCGCTACCCGGTGGAAGGCAATGTCGTGGACGAACCCGCCTGGTGGGAGAAGTACAACCTGCCTCTACTGCCAACCGGTGGCATGCCGCGCGGTACCGGGGGCACACCTGCCGTGCCATTGTCGGATATCGCGGAGTACAGCGGCGACGGAACCTGGCGCGTTACATCCCGTGCCAACGATTGGATGCGTTCGTAGCGGTGGGGCTATCGTGCTCGAAGGGCACGCCCCGCGTTCGACTTCGGCACGGCATCGGTCTACCGAGCACGGGACGGGACAAGCCCGTCCCCTACGTCTGCCATCACCTGAACCCGTAGGCCTGCGCCGGCAGCCAGGTCGCGAGTTCTTCCCATCCGAAGATGATCGCGAGTCCGACTAGCTGGATGACGATGAACGGCACCACGCCCCGGTAGATCACCGGGAGATCGACGCCCGCCGGCGCAATGCCCTTCAAGTAGAACAGCGCGCCACCCACTGGCGGCGTCAGGAAACTGGTCTGCAGGCAGACGGCGAACATCACCGTGAACCACACCGGATCGAACCCCAACGTGCGAACCACGGGTTCGATCAGCGGCAGGATGATGAGCGTGAGTTCGAGCCAGTCGAGGAAGAAGCCGAGGATGAACGTCGCGATCAGGATGCAGATGACGATCCCCGT
>JAPPAV010000025.1 GCA_026705345.1 Gammaproteobacteria bacterium | reverse complement strand
GAGACAGTTCGGTCCCTATCTGCCGTGGGCGTTTGAGATTTGAGAGGAGCTGCTCTCAGTACGAGAGGACCGGAGTGGACGGACCTCTGGTGTTCCGGTTGTCACGCCAGTGGCATCGCCGGGTAGCTACGTCCGGACGGGATAACCGCTGAAAGCATCTAAGCGGGAAGCCCCCCTCGAGATAAGATCTCACTAAATCTCCAAGATTTCTTAAGGGCCCTCGTAGACTACGAGGTTGATAGGCGGGATGTGTAAGCGCTGCGAGGCGTTGAGCTAACCCGTACTAATTGCCCGTGAGGCTTGACCATATAACCGAGTCCGCACGACTCGGCGTGAAGCACCGGTAGCACCCGGGCGCACATCATTCTTCTCTTTGTCGGTCGACGCACTTGGCGTCGCGGCTTCGTTGGCTACGAATTGTGACAACCGGTTAAACGGTTTGCCTGACGACCATAGCGGGTCGGTACCACCTGATTCCATCCCGAACTCAGCAGTGAAACGTCTCAGCGCCGATGGTAGTGTGGGGTCTCCCCATGTGAGAGTAGGTCGTTGTCAGGCATCAAACAAAAGCCCGAGGGAAAATCCCCCTCGGGCTTTTTTTGTAGCGTGGCCACGCGGGATCAAATCTTGGCGGCAACGCCCCCGTCGACGTTGATGATCTCGCCGGAGATGAACCGCGACTCGTCGCAGGCGAGGAACAGGACCAGGTTTGCCACGTCATCGGGATACCCCGGTCCCTGCACGATCTGCGCGTAGTCGAACATCTTCTCGAACACATGATGCCCGCCGTCGGGGTCGTTGATGGTGCCGCGCGTGGCGCCCGGGGTGAGGATCTGACCCGGACGCACGCAATTGACCCGGATATTGTCCCGTCCGCCGGCCCCGGCCATGTAGCGTGTCAGTGCGTCGACACCCGCCTTTGCCGCGTAGTAGGACGCCGCCGCGGTTCCGAACTCGTCCTGCATCTTCGGGCTGAACCCCCGCTGCGCGGCGAGTGAGGACATGTTGACCACCGTGCCCCCGCCTGCCGCCACGAGATGTGGCCACACGGCCTGGCTGACAAAGAACGTACCGGTCAGGTTGGTGTTGATGATGCGCAGCCAGTCCGAATTGGGTTCGTCCGGGAAGCGACCGGCACCACCGCCGCCGGCGTTGTTGAACAGGACATCGATTTGGCCGTAGGCCTCTGCCGCCTTGGCTACGGCGGCCTTTACGGAGTCGTCGTTTCCGACGTCGCATGCAATAAACGTCGCTTCGAAACCGGCATCGCGGATGTTGGCTGCGACAGCTTGGCCCTGGGCTTCCCGGCGCGCCATGAGGATGACCCTCGCGCCTTCCCGCGCAAACAGGTGGCCAGTGGCCTCGCCGATGCCGCTGTTGCCGCCGGTGATGACCGCCACCTTGCCTTCCAGTCTGTTTGACACGTTGCGTGCTCCTAAGGGTTGTGATTCTCAAACTACGACGGTTCGCGGCGTCCACGGTCGCGATAGAGATCCGGGAACCGGATCTTTGTGCCCTTGGACCGCTTGGCGATGGCCGCGGCGAACTTCGTGTCGTAGGTGCCGTAGTCGTGCTCAGGACGCAGCTTGACCTTGCCGGCGGCCGGTTCGGTATCGAATAGGCTCAAGTAGCCCGCGCGCGGTGCGTTCTGTGCGTCCTTCCCGGGCCGTGGTGGTGATTTGCCGAACGGGAACGCACCGTAGACGTCCATCAGCCGCCCGAAACGCACCGGGTTTCGGTCGAGCGCGTCTTGGTCAACGGTTTGTCGGAACGGTTCCTGCGTCTGCATGTGCGCCCGGCAGTAGGTGCCAAGCATCATCAGCCGCAACCCGTCGGTCTTGCGCGGGTACGACCCGTGCCAGGTGTGGTCGCCCCAAATGACCATCGACCCCATCGGCGCTTCGACCGCGTGGCTGCGATCGTTCCAGTACTCGCCCTCCTCCGACGACGGCCATCGACGCCAGCGGTGACTACCGGGTACGAAAGCCAGCGCGCCATCGTCCTTGCTGTAGTCCGACAGGAGATAGTTGAAGTTCGCCGTGTACGGCTCGGGCGGGAAGGTGGGCATCTCGAACTGAGCCCAGTCGCAGTGTATCCCCGTGCGAGACTCGCCGGTGCCCTTCAGCCAACCGTCGCAAAGACTCAGGATGCAATTGGTGCCGAGTAGGTACTGGATGAGTCCCAGCGCCGCGGGATGCACGATGATCTGCTCGAAGATCGGGTCGTCCCAGAGCATGAAACGCATCAACTCCTGGCCGTCGCGGAACACCTCGGGCAGTTCGGTCTCGGTGCATTTCTTGCGTTCGCACGCGACCGTCAGCAACGCCTCGCGAACGGCCTCGTGCTGCTCGGGCGGACCGACCACATCGGGGGGCAACACCGTGAACCCGAACGCGTCGAGTTCGGCGACGTGCTCCAAGAGATGCAGTTGCTTCAGTTCCCTGTAGAGAGGCGACAGGGATTTCGCCGAGGGCCAGTCTTCGATCTGCATTCGATCGAGTATACCTTCGCTTCGAAAAGCGGTGCCTTGTTATAGTCTTGCGCTATGAAGATAACCGATATCACCTGCACGCCCCTCAGCCTCGGCAAGGGGCTCCTACGAATCCAGACCAACGCCCAAGTCGAGGGATGGGCGGAAGTCCCGGGCCGCAACAATGCGGTCTTCAACGGCTACTTGGCCGGGGCCATCAAACCCGCCTTGGTGGGCGAAGATCCTCGGCTTGTCGACCGCCATTGGGAGACCTTTGCACTGGGTCGGGACGAGCGGTTCTACAAACTGCCCGGCTGGGTGGTCGGCGTCGTCGACGTAGCCCTGTGGGACCTGCTCGGAAAGGACACCGGGTTGCCGGTCCACACCCTCATGGGGGGTGCCAGGCGAACCACGATTCCCCTCTACTGGAGCACGGGTTCCGGCTGGCGGATGCAGCCCAAAGAGATGTTGGCCCTGGTCAAGGACGGTTGGGAACGAGGCTTCCGCGCCTTCAAGATCCGTATGGACTGGCGGGGTTGGCGCCAGGACATCGACCCCGAGAAGGACTACCAACTCTTCAAGGCAGCGCGCGAATTCCTCGCGGGCGGCGAGTATCTCGGCTTCGACGCCAACAACGGCTATTCGGTGTCCACGGCTATTCAACAAGGCCGACGCTTCGAAGCGCTCGGCATCGACCACTTCGAAGAGCCCATCCCGAACTACGACCTGCCCGGCTTGAAGCAGATCAGCGATGCCTTGGACGTCGCGGTCTCCGCCGGCGAGCAGGACGCGTTCCGCTGGTGGTTCCATCACCTGGTCCTGCTCGGCGACCCGGACATCCTGCAGCCCGACATCCTGAATGCCGGCGGCCCAAGCGAGGTCAAGCGCATCTACGAGATGGCTACGGCCCTGAACAAGCCGGTCATGCCCCATAGCCCGCAAGCGGGCATCAACTCCATGGCGTCGCTGCACGTCTACGCGACGGTGCAGAACGCCACTCGCCCGCACGAGTTCTCGATCGAGTTCTCCGGCCCCCTCGACGAGGTGGGGGAACTCTACGGGGACGACGTCCTGCCGAAGGACGGCGCCATGTCGCTGACCGACAAACCCGGCTTCGGCATCGACCTCAACGAAATCGCCCTCGCCCGGCTGACGGCGCGCTGACGTGGCAGGCAAGAATCGGCTGACGATGGCACTCGTCGGCTGCGGCAACATCGCCCGGGCGCATTGGCGCGGCATCCAGCACCACGCCCCTCGAATCGACGTCACCGCCGTGGTGGACACGGTTCCACAGAGCGTTGCGGCGATGTCCGAACGCACCGGCGCCCCGGCGTTCTCGTCCCTGGCCGACGCGTTGGCCAACGGCGACTTCGACGCGGTCGACATCATGCTTCCCCACGACCTGCACGAAGAGGCGGCGCTTCAGTCTTTCGCCGCCGGCAAGCATGTCTGTCTCGAGAAGCCGATGGCGCACAGCCTGGAAAGCTGCGAACGGATCCTCGCGGCGGCGGAGCAAGCCGACACGGTATTCATGATCGCGGAGCAAGCCCAATACTGGACCGACGTGCGACGAGCTCGAGAGTTGATCGACGACGGGGCCATCGGCGAGGTCATCATGGCCCGAGCCTGTTTCTACGACCCGTCGCCTGTCGTGCCGGGCGCTAAACCCTGGCGCTACGAGTTAGCCCGGTCCGGCGGCGGGATTTCCATCGACGGCGGAGCCCACTGGATTCGCCCACTGCGGATGATTCTCGGCGAGATCGACGAAGTCATCGCAGCGACCGACCGACACATTCCGAACATGGAGGGCGAGTCCTCGGCGCACGCTTTGTTCCGCTTCAAGAGTGGCGTCATCGCAACCTTCGACGCCCTGCTCAGCACGGGTGCCGTTGGCCCGGTCGAGGACTTCCGGGTGACCGGTACCGACGGGGAACTGGTCATGGAACGTGGTCGCGACGGTCGCCTGATGCTCTTCAACGGCGAGCATCCCGGCGGCCTGGCCGTAATGAGCGCATTCGAAGGCAAGGCTGCAAGCTACGGCGTGGAGCTGCACGACTTCAGTTGCGCGGTTCTCGACGGCAAGGCGCCCGAAGCATCACCCGCCTACTCGCTCGGCGAATTTCGCACCGCGCTGGCCATGTACCGGTCGGTGACGAGTGGTACCTGGGAGAAGGTCTGGGACTGAAACCGCCCCAACGTGAACCTTTCGCCTCGGCCGGGCGCTACAGGACGGTGGACTCGCTTCGGGAATGTTTGATGAACGTCCTCTCCTGCCCTCGTGTACTTCTGTTGTTCCTCGCGATACCGCTTGTTCTGGGAGGATGCAGTGTCGCCTCAACCGTGCGCCCGGAGAGCTACTACGACGGCGTGCGAGCCGCGTCGCTGGACAGGGATGAGCCGGTTTCCCTGTTTCCGGGAGATGCCAGCGTCCTCACCGACGATGCGATCAGGCGCATCCTAGACTACCGCTATGCACCGCCGACCCTTAGTCGCATCGCCCTGATGCCTGCCGGCAGGCAGATGTGGTCGGGCTGGTCCGAAGGGTTGGCCGTCGCTACCGAACAGCTTGAGAGAGACGTAGTCGAAGTGCTCGAGGCGTCGCCTCGCGTCTACGACGCCGCTTTCCTTCCGTCGGTGTTGACCCCGGAGAGGCGTTCGGTACCCCACCTCCGCGAAGCGGCGGCAAGATTTCAGGCCGATCTGATGTTCGTCTACCGCAGTTTCTGTCGGAGTTTTCAGAAATACCGGGTTTTCCGAGACAATCGCGCACGCGCGTTCTGCGGCGTTGAGGCCGTGCTGATCGATACGCGCACGGGCGTCGTGCCGCTCTCCGCCGTCGCGTCCAGAACCTTCGATGTCGAACAATCCGCGGGTGACTTGAACTTCCGCGAGACCGTCCTCAAGGCGCAGTTGGCCGCGGTGGCCGGTTCGCTCTCGGAGGTCGTCTCCGACGTCGTAGACCTGTTGGAGGCGCAACAGGACAGCGGGGAGCCGGGATAACGTGACGCCGACGTCCACACCCGGGAGTCGACGTCGCCCAAAAGCGCGAGGTACATCGAACGCTTTGGGGGTAGTAGCATGCGTGGTGTTGCAATTGCCATACGGGACGCCGTGCCCGAGACGATCCTCCACGACATTGCCGACGATCCGTTGGATGCCATCGACTACTGCTACGAGCAGGGCTGGACCGACGGCCTGCCGGTTGTGCCACCCGAAGAGGGCCGCGTTCAGTCCATGTTGGCGATGGAAGGCCGTCCAGGCGCAACCGTCATCGCCCATCACCCGGCAACCCGCCTGGAATTGACGTTGCAGGCGGCGGCGGTCAACGCCGTGATGGCGGGCTGTCTCCCGGAGTACTTCCCGATCGTCGTCGCGGCTTTCGAGGCGATGGACCGCGAACCCTTCAACTTCCACGGCAGCACGGTCAGCACCGGCGGATCCGGCCACCTGTTGATCGTCAGCGGACCGATCGTCGACGAGATCGGCATGAACGCGGGCGTCAACCTGTTCGGACCGGGGAACCGAGCCAACGCGACCATTGGGCGGTCTATTCGGCTGACGCTGCTCAACGTATTCAGGATCGTGCCGGGGATTGCCGACAAGTCGACGCAGGGAAACCCTGGCAAGTACAGCTTTTGTATCGCCGAGCGGGCGGACCGCAACCCCTGGCCGGCGTTGTGTGAAGAGTTCGGCTATCCCGAGGGTGTTAGTTCCGTCACCGTGTTCGCGGGCGCGGGGTTCTGCAACGTGGAAAACCATGGCGGAAACACCCCGGAGGCGATCCTGGACACCATGGCGAGCGCCATGGCCAACTACGGCTGCATCAGCACCGGGCAGAGCGTCGTCGTGCTATCGCCCGAACACGCGGACATCGTCGCCCGAACGGGATGGACCAAGGCCGAGGTCCGGGAATACCTGTTTGAACACGCGAAGCATCCCCGGCAGACCATCGAACGCCTCGGCAAGCTCGACCGTGGCTACTTGAGGCAGGGGCGAGAAGACTGTCATCGCGGCTTTGGGCCGGACGACATCCTCGTCACCGTGGGTGGTGGCGATGCGGGCGGTCACTCGTCCTTCATCCCGTCGTGGAGCCGTGGTCGGGGATCCATCATGCAGACCCAGGCCATTGGGGTTTGCATCGACTGTTGAGCCGTCCTAGGGAGGGAGTATGAAACTCGTCAATCCAACCGTCCCCTCGAAGGAGGGAGAGGCAAAGCGAGCGCCCGCGCTTGGAAGCCTCGAAGGCCGGACTATCGGCCTGCTTTGGAACGGCAAGCTCAACGCCGATCGATTGTTGACGGAAACGGCGGATCTGCTGCGGGCCCGTTTCGGGGGCAAGGTATTGCCGATCGCGTCGAAGGGAAACGCCTCGGCACCCGCACCCGCGGATCTACTGACCAACCTCACGCCGGAGTGTGACTACCTCATTACCGCCGCGGGCGACTGAGGTAGTTGCTCGACGTGCAGTTTGCATGACGGCATCACCTTCGAGCAGTCCGGAAAACGGGCGGTGGTTCTTTGCACCGAACCGTTCGAGGTCACGGCGAAGAACATCGCCAGGATGATGGGCCTGCCGGACTACCCCTTCGTCATTCTCGAGCATCCCCTCGGCAGTTGCACGCCCGAGGAGGTCAGTGCACGTGCTGCCGTGGCATGCGAACAGGCGATCGAGATCCTGACGACCCCGTAGGGGCGACCCTTGTGGTCGCCCGGCGACCCTATCGCGCCCGAAGGGCGCGCGGTCGCCCGCAGCCGAGTAGTAGGGTCCCTATTCCGCGTGCAGGAAACTCGATCGGAACTGGATGCCCCAGTGGCCGTCGACCAGCGTGGCGATCCAGAACGTGTCGAAGCTGTGGTAGACCGTTCCATCCGCGCGACAACGGTCATTGCGTATGGCGATGTGCACCTTGTCCTTCCCTGCGTGCACGACTTCCAGACTCGCCATGACGGTGTGGTGCCAGCCCTCCTCCTGCAACCGGGATTCGCCGCGTTTCGAACCGGCAATGAACGCCTCGGCGTTCTCGATGGTGGCGAACCTTCCGTTCGCGAAGCGGATGTGCGGATAGTTCAGAGTTGCCGCATGGCGTTCGTGGTCTTGCGCATTGAACGTCTCGACGAACGCTTTGGTGACCGCAATGGCCTGTTTGGCGCTCTCTTCATTCATCGTTCGCCCTGCTCATGTTGTCGTACAGCCTCTTCATACGCGCGTTGGGCACGTCGGCCTTGTTCCATCGCGTCGCGCATCGCCATCCCGGCGACATCGTCGGCGAGAGGACCGGAATTGAGCGGCGCATCGAAGCGGATTCTCAGCTTCCGCTTGAGAATCGGCGGTGCGAAACCGGTCTGCCACAGTGTCGCGCGCTCGAGTCGCGGCTCGCCGTCGGTCCACGACAAGACGACTTCGCTCACCATGTATTCCTTGCCGTCGAGGTGGAGGTGGGTCACTGGACCGGGGGCCGCACGCGCCAGCAGCTCGGGATCTTCATCACCGACTTCACGCACGAGGAAGTAGTGGGTTGTCGTACAGTCCGGGCACGGTTCGCCGTCCGCTTGCAGCCTTAGGGTGGTCGACGCATCGGAATCCGCCGCCGTGACCTGGACGGCGAGGCTGGTACCGTCCTCGAACGGGTGGTCTCCGAGTTCGCGGATGATCCCGTAGACCTCGACAGCGCCGTTCTTGACGGTCGCGGGTTGGACGCTCAACAAATCGCCTGTTTGACCGTGGGCAACAGAAAAAAGGGCGACGCAAAGCGTTGCGCCGAGACTCCACCTAGTAGCGACTTGGCTGGGCTTTGACCCGGAACGGTCTTGGATGTTGCACACGGCGACCTCCTTCGGCTTGTGGTGGGGAAGCGATCGGTGGCCTATTGGGCGCTCGCGGCCGCCTCCCGCTCTTGGTTCAACGACGACTCGTTTGTCGACGACGGGTGGAACGAGTCGGCCCTGGGATCGGCGAACGTCGGCGCCAATTCGGACTCCGGCTCGCCGGAGATCCTGGATGCCCTGAGCAGGCGTTTGTGATTCGGATCGTACGGTCTCGCCCGGTGCATTACGCAGCGATTGTCCCAGACCACCAAATCGCCAACCGTCCACGAATGTCGGTAGGTGCGTGGCGGCCGGCAAGCGTCGGCCAGCAGCTTGTTGAGCAGGGCATCCGACTCTTCCTCGCTCATCCCCGGGATTCCATAGGCATGTCGCCCGGTGTAGAGGGACTTACGGCCGGTCTCCGGGTGCGTTTTGATGACCGGGCGCAACGGTGCGCCCTTGTCGTGGAAGCCGTACTGGTTGTCGGTGGTGTGGGTGTAGCCCATCTTGGATTGGGAGTGGTACAGCGAGTGGTAGGCGGACAGCCCCTCGAGCTGCTCCTTGGTGGCGTCATCCAGTTCCTCGTATGCGGCCCGCATGTCGGCGAACTCGGTCTCCCCGCCCTCGGGCGGCACCACCAAGGCCATCAACATGCCGGCCTTGGCGGCCAGCGGCATGTACGTGCTGTCCGTGTGCCAACCCTCGTTGCCCTTCAGCATCTGGTATTGCGGCTGTCCGGGCCGCGCCAGCGTGCCGTCCGCCTTTTGGTTGGAGAACCTCGCGATCGGGCTCTCCTGCTTCGGGTACAGCTTCTCGGTCTTGCCGAAGCGCAGCGCGAACGCCCCCTGCGACTCGTCGTCGAGATTGTCCTGGCCCGGAAAAACCAGCAATCCGTAGGTCAGAAAGGCGTCGTGGATTTCCTCCCACGTGTCGTCGTCGAGCGCCGCGAGATCGACGCCGTTGACGACGGCCCCGAGCGTGGCATCGATTGGAGCTACCTCGATGGACATTTTGGTCATCTCCTTGGGGCGTTCCCAGTCGTGCAGCGTTCAATCCTACCCGTAGGGGCGGGGCTTGTCCCCGCCCGCGTCGACCCGATCACGTGTCTGCGGCAACCCGTCAGTCGCGATAGTGTTGATGCAAGGCCGTGAGATCGTCGCCCTTGGGCGCTTCGTTGCGATGCCATTTGCCGAGATCGCCGCGACAAGGGATCCCGATGTTCAGGACGCGTTCCGCGCCGGGTACCGCACCACAACTTGACGGTATGTAGCGTAGCGCGAGGCCACAGCGCCGGCGGTCGGAACGATTCGGTTCCGAGCCGTGGATAAGCGTACTCGTGTGGATCGAGACCTGTCCGGCTTTCAGGACGTTGTCCACCGCCTTGCCGAAGCGTTCCGCATCCGGAACTTCCTGGTGGAGCACGATGTCGCCTTCGGCCTTGCGCCATTCCACGGCGCCGAGCCGATGGCTGCCCGGTACGAACCGAAGTGGCGAGTTGCCGAGGTCCACGTCGTCGATGGCGAGCCACACGGTGACGGTCTTGGTCGGGCGCACGGGCCAGTAGGTGGCATCCTGATGCCACGGCACGCGCTTCGGATCGCCCCCCATCTTGCAGAAGTAGTGCGTCGACCAGCACACGAAGTCGGGCCCGAGCAGATCTTCGACGTAGTCGAGAATCTTGGGATGTAGTGCCATCTCCCAGATGCCGCGGCAACGCAGGTGGTAGCCGTCGAGCGCGTAGGTGTTGCGCCGGTCCTTCATTGCCTGCATGCGAGACAGCAGCGATTCGAAGTAGGCACGGGCCGAATCAACCTGATCCGCTGTGAGCGCATCGAGCGGTCGTACGAATCCATCCGCATTGAATCGCTGGATCTGCTCGCCGGTCAGCGTCTTCGTCCGTTCGGGCGAAGATGGATAGAAGGCGATCGCATCGGTCATCGGACTAATCTACCCGGGGATCACTCACGAACTTCGGCGAGCACGAACCGCACCGTCTCGTTCAGCACGGGATCGAAGGCTTGGCGCCGGGCATTGAAGAACCCGTGGCCTTCGCCGGCGAACCGCTTCAACTCGCAGTCGTTTCCGGCAGCGGTCATTGCCTGACAAAACGCCTCGCTCTGCGCGATGGGTACGGTCTTGTCGTCTTCGCCGTGAAAAATGATCGTCCGCGGGGCGCCCGCCCCGACGTGCGACAACGGCGACACGGCATCGGCATCGCCCGCGATCAGGTCTCGAAGCCGTGGTACACCGACGAAGCCGCTCAAGTCGGTAACCGGATTGTAGAGAACCATGGCCGCAGGTCCGAAGCGAGCATGTTCGGCAATTGTGCCGACGGCGGCCGCCAGGTGTCCGCCTGCCGAACCACCGCTCACCACGATGCGCGCCGGGTCTATGCCCAGTTGGTCGGCCTGATCCTGCGCCCATCGGAAGGCCGTGAACGCATCCGCCATGCTGTCGGGGATGCTGCTGCCGTGGCGTTGACGGACGCGGTACTCCATCGGTATCGCGACGAACCCCTCCTTGGCGAGCCGAGCGGCAAACGGATAGAACTGTCGAGGCGTTCCGGATGACCAGCCGCCGCCGAAGAAAAACAGGATGGCGGGGTGCGGAGGTTCTCCGACTTGGGCAGCGAAGACGTGAGCGCGCAAGGCGATGTCCTGCTCGTTGGAATACTCGATCAAATCCGAGGGCTCGACCTCGGCGGCACTTTCCCCTACTTGCGGGAGTGTCATTGCCAACACGACGGCAAGCCGCCAGTGCCATTTGTGTTCCACCACATCGTCTCCACGGGCCACCAGAACCTTGGTTGACCGTCGATGGTGCCGGTTTCCGACGCCCGATCCAAGTTGGCCATGCCCGCGGACAGGCTGATTCGATTGATCCAGTCTCTCAGCTTGACCATGCGACAATGATGGATACGGCGCTGACGTGTTCCCCGGATCGACCAAAGGCGTGTGGGATCCTATGCACAACATCCTCTTTCTGATGACCGATCAGCAGCGCTGGGACGCGATGGGTTGCAGTGGCGGCTGGGTCGACACGCCGAATCTGGATCGCATCGCCGCCGAGGGCGTGCGCTTCACCAACTGCGTCACGACATCGCCGCTTTGCGTGCCGGCGCGGGTGACGCTGGCCACCGGCGCCTACCCGCACAACAACGGTGTCTGGGGCCACATACCCTATTCCGTCCCGGCCGACGCCGCCAACTGGATGCGCGAGATCCGGAAACTCGGTCATCGAACAAGCCTGTTCGGCAAGACGCATCTGCACCCGCATGGCGCCTCCGACCTCCGAGAAAAGGAGGATCTGCTGCACGCCTTGGGTCTGGATGATGTGGACGAGATCGGCGGCCCTCGCGCCTCCACGAGCGGGATGAGCCACATGACGGCGTTGTGGGAGGACAAGGGTCTGCTCAAGGCGTACCGGGACGACTTCAAGGAACGGGCGTCCAACAAGGCATGGGTTGTTCGCCCTTCTGTTCTACCGTTCCCGGACTACTACGACGTCTATGTGGGTCAGCAGGCGAAACGCTACTTGTCATCCTATGATCGGGACGAGCCCTGGTTCTGCTGGGTCAGCTGGGGGGGTCCGCACCAGCCCTGGGACACCCCGGAACCCTATGCCAGCCTGTACGACCCCGAGTCGATGCCTCCGCCTGCGATGAACAATGCCGACCCGCCAAGGCCGAGGGGACAAATCGACCGAAGGTTCGAGAGCATGCAACGCTATCCGCCCTTCACGACAGACGAAGTGGGTGCCATGCGTGCTGACTATGCCGGTAGCGTCTCCCTGATCGACGACCAGATTGGCGAGATTCTCGCCGTCATCGAGGATCGGGGCGAAATGGATGCGACGGCCATCGCGTTCACGTCGGACCACGGGGAGATGAATGGCGACCATGGTCTGATCTCCAAGAGCAACTTCTACGACGGCGCGGTCCGGGTGCCGCTGATTGTCAGGACGCCGGGTGCCGAGTACTCGGGGATCGTGAACGACTCGCCCGCGGAGACCGTCGATCTCGGACCGACGCTGGCGGAGCTCGCCGGCGGCGAACTCGGGTATCGCCAATTCGGCAAATCGCTCGTGGGTGCCCTCGATGGCAGTCGGCATCGGGACGATGCGCTGTCCGAGATCATGGGCGAGTTCATGCTGATGAACGACGAGTGGAAGATCGCGCTCAACAAGGATGGCGAGACCTGCATGTTGTTCAACCGCGAGAACGATCCCGACGAGGAACACAATCTTGCGGGCTTGAGCGAGTACCGGAACGAAGCAGACGCGCTGCGACTAAGAGTCCTCGAGCGGATTGCCCAGAGCCAGATGCACGAGTACTAAAGACGATCATGGGTTTCTACAGCGATCGAATCCTGCCCCATTGCATTGACAAGGGGTGCGCCGCCAAACCCATCGGCAGGCAGCGCGAAAAGGTCGTCCCCCAGGCCGAGGGTCGAATCCTAGAGGTGGGCATGGGTTCCGGCCTCAACATCCCCTTCTATACGGTCGACAAGGTCGAGTTGGTCTGGGGCTTGGAGCCGTCGGCGGGCATGCGCGAGAGAGCGCGCGCCCGGGTTGAGGCCGCGCCATTCGAGTTGCGCATGCTCGATCTACCCGGGGAGGAGATCCCGCTTCCCGACAACAGTGCCGACACGGTCGTCCTAACCTACACGCTGTGCACGATCCCCGGTTGGAAAGCGGCCCTTAGGCAGATGCGCCGCGTACTCAAACCGGGCGGCAAGCTGCTGTTCAGTGAGCACGGCAGAGCACCTGACGACGGTGTCCGGCGCTGGCAGGATCGCATCGATCCGCTCTGGTCGAAGATCGCTGGCGGCTGCCACCTGAACCGCGATATCCCCAGCCTGCTTGGCGAAGGCGGCTTCAACATCGGTCAGCTCGAGACGATGTACCTGCCTTCTACGCCAAGGATCGCCGGATTCACCTACTGGGGATACGCGGTGTGAGCTGCTCGCGCGCGGCCTAATCGGCCCTAGGGCGGGGCTATCGCGCCCGTAGGGCGCGCCGCCGCCCGGCCGCCTAGGTCAACGCACCGGCGGCAGGGTCATGCCCTCACCTGACTCGAGCTGGTATAGCCCGTCCGTGCACCCTTCGGTCTCGAGGAACTTGGCTACGGCAACTGCGCTCGCGCGACTATCGGTACTCGGCGTCCAGTTGACGTAGAGTCGATCGTCGAGGACTTCCGTGGTGATCGTTTCGGTATCCAAGTCTTCCTTCGGCGCGTTGACGACGGCGACACCGATGTCACGCGCCGACGCCGGGTCGGCCCCCGAGCAGGCGATGGTGATCGACGTCGGCAGGTCGAGTGGCTTGCCCTCGAACGGCAGGACATCAGGCGTGACCACGACCTCCGTGGTGAGCTTCAGCGGTTTGGGCGCGCCCACGTCGTAGGTGAGTTCGAGGAACCAGGCACTCCACCCGCGTTCGGGCGCGGGGACACGGGCCGTGTACATGCCCCGCGTATCGGCCTCGACCGGCGTGCTGCTGAACGCGCGACCCAAGGTGGCGAGGCGGAAGTCCCGTGCCTCGGGGTTGGTCGCCTGCCAGAGCAGCACTCCCTGCGGCTGATCCAGCGGCATCACCTGCAACGTTCCGTCGTCGCGCTGTGCCCAGGAGTACCGCGGTGGCCGCTGATCGTTGACGACCAGCCAATGGAAAGCGGCGACCGTGTCGAGGGCATCGGTGCCCGACATGCTGTGCGGTGCGTTCGGGACATACCGGAGGTAGTTCTCGCCGCGCAATTCGTCCCAGTAGAACCGCGATGAATCGGGTAGGAAGAACTCGTCCCCCGAGGCGTTGAGGATCAGCTTGGGAACGGTCACGCGATGCCGGTAGCGGTACGGGTCCGCGATCCACATCAGTTCATTCACCGCCCTCTGGCCGACTCGCGGCAGGATGCCGTGCAAGGCGAAGTCGGCAACCGCCTGCGAGAAGTGCCCGTACGCCGCGAAGTGATGGCGGATCGATGCCTCCATGTTGAGCACGTCGAACACGATCGGCGCAATGGCCACGACCCGCTCGTCCACGGCGGCGGTGAGCCAACTCGTCCACCCGCGTTTCGAACCGCCGGAAACCACGAACCGTTCGATGAGTCGTTCGCCCCACTCGGGTCTCGCCATGACCGCGGTCACCGTGTCCATGGCACGCACCGCGCTCTTGGTCATGGCCTCGAGTACGAGCCTTTTCTGGCCGTCGCCCGTCAAGGACCGCGCCCAGTTGTAGGCGATCAAGTCGTCCTCCCAACGCGGCACGCCGTCGCCATCGAAGGACAGGGGTTGGTTGGGAACCATGCCGAGTTCGGCCACCACCGATCCGGTGGCGTTCGCGATAGCGACCATCCCGGGATCCGCATCCGCGGGCGCCTCGCTGTTGTTTCCGCCACCTTGGATGTAGAGGAAGGCGATGTCGGTCGAGACCGTGGGCGGGATGGACAGGCGAAGCCAATGGCGCCACTCCGTCCGGTCGACTTGCGGTTTGGTGAGCCAATGCTGGGACACCATGTCCAAGACGACGATGCGCGTGCCTTCGAGCGTCTTCGAGGCGGCGACCTGCCAAGCATGGCTGTCGTCGTCCTGCTTGACGTAGTCGTCGAGCAGTGTCCGCTGGGCCAGCTCCGCCGCCGATGTCGACAGGCACAGGCTAGCAAGCAATGTCGCAAGCGTCGTGCGCATCCGATCCCCATTGGGATCCAATGAACGCGTGAGCATACTTCACAACATGGGCGGGCTGAGCGATGTAGGGGGCGACCGCGCGCCCTGCGGGCGCATTGTGGTCGCCCGCGTATTGGGTTCTGTATCGTTGCCCTTCGCAACCAAACACTAGGAGCAGTCTGCAATGCCTTATGCCGAGAACGCGCCGTTGGAGGAATGGCTGGCCAAAGAGCAGCCTGAAGACGTACTGGAGCCGCACCTGCCGATCGTCGATCCCCATCATCACCTGTGGGACATGCGGGGCGAAGGAGCGCTTTGGGAGCAGAGCGTCTACCTCTGCGAAGAGATGGCCGAGGAGATTCGGATATCCGGACACAACGTGGTGCAGACGGTCTTTGCCCAGTGCGGCGCCTTCTACCGCGCCGACGGTCCGGAGGAGATGCGTTGCGTCGGGGAGACGGAGTTCGTACACGGCATTGCCGCGATGAGCCGGTCCGGGAAGTACGGCGGCGCGCGCCTGTGTACCGGGATCTTCAGTACTGCCGATCTGCGTCTCGGTGCGGGAGCGGAGCCAGTGCTCGAGGCACATCTCGCCGCCTCGCCCAACTTCCGCGGCATCCGCAGCCCTTTTCCTTCGGACCTGAACGAGCAATTCCAGGAGGGCTACGCGCTGCTCGGCAAGCACAACCTGAGCTTCGACAACTACTCTCCCGACTACGAACGCCTGCCTGCCCTTGCGAAGCTCGCGGCGGCACACCCGGACGTGCCGATCATCGTCAACCACCTCGGCGGGAAGATCGATCCCAACGCCACCGCGGCAGAGAACACCCGCTGGCGTTTGTGCATCGACTCCATCGCCGCGTACCCGAACGTCGTCATCAAATGCGGCGGTGCCCAGCAGCGCGTCGGTCGGGACTGGGAGCCGCCGTTTCACATGCATCAACGCCCCGGGGGCCCCATGGGATCGGCGGAGCTTTGCGAGTTGCTCTACCCGTTCTACCAATACGCCATCGAAGCCTTCGGGCCGGACCGTTGCATGTTCGAAAGCAACTTCCCGGTGGACAAGGAATGCGTTTCCTACCGCACCCTCTGGAACCTGATGAAGCGCATCGCCGGTAAGATGGGCCTCAGCGAAACCGAGAAGGCGTCGATCTTCAGCGGGACCGCCGCGCGGGTCTACCGATTGCCGGCAAGCCCGTAGGCGAGACCCTTGTGGTCTCCCGCACTGCTGACGAGATGCCGTGACCAAAAACACCTTCTACACCGACCATTGGCGGGAAATCGACGACGAACGCGTTGCCCGCTACGAGCGCATGTTCGTGTGGCGGGATGGTCACGCGGCGCTGCTCGCCCCCCTCGATCTTCGCTCGGGGTCCCGCGTATTGGACTACGGCTGCGGTCCCGGTTTCGTTACCGAGGGAATGGCTGGAATCGTCGGACCCGGCGGGCGCGTCTACGGGGTCGATCTCAATGCCAGTTTCGTCTCGAAGGCGTCGCATAGGAATGCGGCATCGGACAACATCTCCTTTCACCTGGTCGACGGCAACCGCATACCGCTCGCCGACGCCAGTGTGGATCGCGTCTTGTGCAAGAACGTCCTCGAGTACGTTCCGGATGTCCAGACCACGCTCGCCGAGTTCCGGCGCGTTCTCGAACCGGGCGGACGTCTACTCCTGATCGACAGCGACTGGGGCTTCATCGCCGTCGAACCCTGGGGCAGGCAACGCACCCGACGCTTCTTCGATGCGGCGGCACCGGCGTTCAAGGAACCGGAGATCGGCCGCAAGCTGCGTGCCCACTTGCTCGATGCCGGATTCGACGATGTCGATGTGCGCGTGCAAGCCGGCGTGGACACCGAGGGCGGCAGCCTGCTCGTGCTTCGCAACATGGCGAGCTATGCGAGTGCCTTCGATGCAATCTCCGCCGACGAGGTCAACGCCCTGCTTGCCGAGGCGGAAGCGGCAATCGACGACGACCGCTACCTGTTCTGTCTACCGCAGTTCCTCGTTACGGGAGTCAGACTCCGGTAGGAATGATCCACGATGAACGAGCTCTCGGTTCCTCGGCTTCGTTGGAGCCGGGCTGCGGACGTGCAAGGAACATCGAAACCGTAGGGGACGGGCTTGTCCCGTCCCGTTGCCGAGGAAACCGGAGCGTTTGGGACGGGCGACGACAAACGTCGCCTCAACGATTTTGCTCACGCAATTCAACGGGTTGACAAGCTGTTCCGTGGAAGTGCGGCGCTCACCAATCGAGTAACTTGCCGCAGTTCTCGACACGTGTGGCCAAGCCATCCCGAATGGATCCGCGCATTCCTGGAACACAAAGCAGAAACAGCGTTTCTTGTATGGCGGCCCAATCTTCCTGGGATACCAATACGGCCGAGTTTTGCTTTCCGCAGATAAGCAGGGGCTGATGTGACGCCGCCACCTCGTCGATGAGCCGACAGAGATTGGTGCGTGCCTCGGCCGCAGTGATAGATGCCATGGGGCCACCTAGGGATGGTCCCGCAAGATTAAACGTCTCGGGCTGGACACACGCAACTCATAGGGCACCTGTCAGCGCAAGCTGGCAAGCATGGCCATTGGAACAACCCAGCCGGATGACATAGGCTCGAATCAAATGACTGTCGGCGACCGTTATCGAACCCAAGAGCGCCCCTGAACGCAGTAGCGCCCTGACGGACGAGGGGAAGTTCCTCTTCGACCTGCGGGGATTCGTCGTCGTACCCAACGTATTAAGCCTTGACGAGTGCGAGGACCTCATCCGGCTCGCGGACGAAATCTGGCCGCGGCAGCCCGAGGACGGGCCGTTCCGACGTTTCAACGGCATCTCGTCCTGGGGTCAGCAATTCGTCGACCTCATGGATGACGACAGGCTGCTGCCCTATCTCGTGGACCTGGTCGGCAGCCGGCTGCGCATCGACCACGACTATTGCATCTTCATGAGAAAGGGCGCGGGCTCGAACGCCCTCCACGGCGGCCCGTGGCGGTACGAGTCCGACCACTGGTACCGCTACCACGACGGCGTGATGCGCAACGGCCTCACCGTGGCCACCTGGAACCTCACCGATGTCGGCCCCGGCGACGGCGGTTTCGCCTGCGTTCCCGGTAGCCACAAGTCGAATTTCCTCCAGCACATGCCGAGGGACGTCGCGCGGTTCGAGCGCAGGGAGGACTGGGTCGTGCAGCCGAGCATGGCTGCGGGCGACGTGCTGATCTTCACCGAGGCCCTGATCCATGGCACGACCACGTGGACGGCGGATCACGAACGCCGGACGCTGCTCTACAAGTACAGCCCGCCGCACTCGACCTGGGCCAAGCGGCCCTACGATCCCACGGACTTTCCCGAGGCAACGGATCGACAACGGCGGCTCATGGCGCCGCCGTCGGTGCAAGCCCATCCGCGGGTGATTGAAGCTTGATCGGTTGAGTCAAACCCCAGCGGCAACTACGCGGTCGCCTACTCGAATCGGCCCCTTGCCCGGGTTGCCGACCGCATGGCGTATGATCGGGTCGTCGACCAACAAATGGGGACGGTAATGGAACCTTGGGCATGGGTGCTCGTCGGGGTTGCTGTGGGTGCGGGGGTGGTCTTGGCCGCGACTAAGCCGAAGGCGTTGGCGGCGTTGCCCGAGGCCCTGTTTGGGGCACTGGTCGCCTTGCCGTTGGCCGTGCCGATCGTGTTGGTCGTGCTGGCCGTGATGGTGCCGATCGCCTTGCTGCTTGCGGTCATCCTGATTCCGGTCATGGGTCTGGTCGTCGCGATCACGGTCGTGTCGATCATCGTAGGGCTACTGGCCATACCGATTCACGCAATCGCCAAGCGCGTCTCAAGGAGAAGGGCCGGCGGCTAGCCGTTTCCACGGAAAGACGCCATGGAACACCGCAAATTCGGCAACACCGACCTCGCCTGCTCCGTGGTCGGCTTCGGTACCTGGGAAATGGGTGGCACCCAATACGGCGACATCGACCTCAAGGCGGCCGTCCGCGCCGTCGAAATGGCCGTCGACCACGGCATCACCCTGTTCGATACCGCCGAGGTCTACGGGCCTTTCACGTCCGAGGAGTTGCTTGCCCAGGGCTTGGGCCCGCGACGCAGGGACGTCGTCGTAGTCACCAAGGTCGGATTCGCCTACCGGGACGACGACACCCGGGGTCGGGCCGCCGTTACGGGCCGCGATGCCTCTCCCGCACACATCACCGCCCACGCCGAGGATTGCCTGCGCCGGCTAGACACCGACTACATCGACCTGCTGTTGATCCACTGGCCGGATCACAAGACGCCCCACGACGACACTATTGGCGCGCTCGAGGCCTTGAAGCAGGCCGGAAAGATCCGCCACTACGGCGTCTCCAACTACGACGTCCCCATGATGCGCGAGTGCGAACGGCACGGGCATCTGACCGCAAACCAGGTCGGCTATCACCTGTTCGACCGTCGCATGGAAGCCCAAGTCCTTCCGTTCTGTGGCGAGGCCGGAATCGGCTTCATGTCCTACGGCAGCCTCGGCTTCGGGCTCTTGACGGGTGCGATGACGCCCGAGACCACCTTCGTCGACTGGGACTGGCGCAGCAGCGGCAAGGCGTTCGGGTTGCCGCTCTTCGAGGGCGAGCACTTTCGCGCGGAGCTTCGCGTCGTCGACAAGCTCAAGACGTTCGCCGCCGACCACGGGAAGTCCGTAGCCCAACTGGCCATTGCCTGGGTAATGGGCAACCCGGCCCTGACCGTCGCACTGGTGGGCATGCGAAACGAACGCGAACTCGAGGAAAACACTGCGGCAGCGGATTGGCAGTTAAGCGAAGCTGATCGCCACGCCATCGACGAGATCTTCGAGGAGGAAGGCGTCCCTACCTACGTGGATGAAGCCCAGGCTAGGTGACGTCTGCGAACGGGGAGTTGAACTCGGCAACGGGACGGGACAAGCCCGTCCCCTACGGACCTGTCGACCATTGCCGCGGTTGGGTTTCGCCGCGCGGTATCCCGGGAAATCTCCTAGGACGGATGCCGACCTGAGGCCAACTCCTCCCAAGGCCCAGTAATCGCGAACGTGATGCCCGGAGTTTGGATGTTGACGAACAGGGTCTTGCCGTCGGGCGAGAACGTGGCGCCCGCCCATTCCGATCGGCGATAGTCGCCGGGTTCGATCGCCGGCCTATCCGGGATGGGTTCATCGATCACGATATTGTTCTCCCCGACTTCGAACGATCCGCCCTGTCTGTCCAGGGCGTGGAGCCGCGCGCCGCGGAGGACTTCGCCGGACGCATCGACCAGACCGCCGCCGTCTTCGCACGCGAGTACGAGGCCGTTGTCGTGCACCGTGATGTTGTCGGGCGCGTCGACGACGGTTTCGTCCGGTGACACGTAGAAAGCGGTGAGCAGGGACTTGGCAGGGTCGTAGGTCCAGACCGCACCAGCGCCCGCAGCGCCAGCTGACGTGTCCACCCAGTAGATCAGGTCGCCGTGCCACCACGCGCCCTCGCCACGGGCGAAGCGTGCGCCGCCGGCGGCTTCGCCCTGCAGGTACGGCCCTGACTTTCCGACGCTGACGACGTTGCCACCGAATTGCTCCGGCGCGAAGCCCTCGGGATCGCTGTCGGGTTCGGCGATGGGTACCCAATCGACTGCATGCACCTCGCCGGTCGACGGGGCGCGCAGGTCGGCGTTCGGGGTGCCCACCACACGGAGCATCTCGAGGCGACCGCCTTCTTCCAGCGCACCGTGTTTGGGTTGCCGGTTTTGTGGCAGGAACCGGTAGAAGCCGGAGTTCGCGCCGTTGTCCTCGGTCAGGTAGACGATGCCTGTCTTGGGGTCGACGGCGACCGCCTCGTGCCGGAACAGACCCATCTCCACGATCGGCCGAGCACTCGCGCGACCTTCGGCGGGAACTTCAAAGACATAGCCGTGGTCCTTGCCACCGACCCGACTCGTTCTGAGGACGATCTCCTCGCAGGTCAGCCAGGATCCCCAAGGCGTCGGCCCCCCCGCACAGTTCATGGCGGTCCCGGCGAGGAGCGGCACCGTCGCGGGTGCCCGATCGGGAGCGTAGGAAACCCCGGTTACGCCGCCTCCGAAACCCGGGAATCCCTCTGGTGCCCCCTCCGTGCCGGGTGGAATCTCGAAATCGTCGTAGGTGGGGACGTTTTCCCCTCTAATCCGTGGCGCGACGATCTCTTCGTGGTTGCGGAGAAGCATCACGCCATCCCCGGCGGTCGGAATGGCGGCCATGCCATCGTGTCTTTCGGGCGTTGGTTCGCCGTCCGCCATCGCATCGCCCGACCAGGAAAAGGATCGGTAGGTGAACCCCTTGGGAAGCTTGAGGAGGGGCAGACCTGTGGCGGAGTCTGCGACTGGTGCCAGCGTGGCGGGTACCGCGGACTCTCGGGCCCAGAGCCGGCTGAAGGACGACGCGACGACGACCCCAGTGCCCGCCTTCAGTACTGATCTCCGATTGATCCCACTCATTTGCTGTCTCCTTCCATTGAACGAACCCTCAACCCATTGAATCACATGATGAGAATCGTGGGGGCGACCCTATCGCACCCGCCAGGGCGCTACGGTCCGGCGGCTTCCGTAGCCAACCGGAATGCAACCACGTAGTCGCCGCGCCCCTCGCCCTCGACGAGATGCCCGCCCGCTGTGATCACGACGTAGTCCATGCCGCGATGCCGGTATCCCATGGGGGTTGAATGCGCGCCGGCGGGCAGCGCCCCGGTCCATAGCTCGTTGCCCCCGCTTCCGTCATAGGCCCGCAGCGTCGAGGATGTTGCCAAGAACACGACACCACCCTCGGTGACCATCGGACCGCCGCTTCTGAACGTGCCCACGGGTTGTTCCCACAGAACCTCGCCGCCATCCAAGTCGACAGCCGCGAGCGTCGCCCAGGGGCCTTGGAGGCAGGGCTGACCATTGTGGGTCAGCTCCGTGCGCGCCATCCCGTAGGGCGTGCCGGACTGAGAGGTGTGTTGCGCTGATTTCCCGTTCAGCGTGCCTTTGCGGCTGGCCGCGCCATACCGATCGCGTGGTATCAGCTTGACGATGGTGGGCAAACGGGCCACGGCCAGGTAGCCGATGCGCGAACCGCGGTCGTAGGCCATCGAACCCCAATTGGTGCCGCCGGGGTTGCCCGGATAGAGCATCGTGCCTTCGAGGCTCGGCGGCGTGAAAATGCCCTCGTAGCGCACCCCTTCCATGAGTCTCTGACATGCTGCTCGGTGTTCCTTCGTAAGGCCCCAGAACCGAAGCGGTCGCGCATCGGTGTCGTGCAACCGCAGTTTCGGGAACGGTTGCGTCCGGGCAGCTTCCTCCCCGGGAACGTCGCTCCGCGGCACGGCCCGCTCCTCCACCGGGTGAAGCGGCTCGCCGCTCGCCCGGTCCAGCACGAACACGAAACCTGTCTTGGTCGCCTGGGCGAGGGCAGAACGGTTCGTGCCGTCCCGAGCCGTGTGTTCGAACAGAAGCGGCTGGGAGGCGAGGTCGTAGTCCCACAGGTCATGGCGGACGGTCTGATAGCCCCACACGAACTCGCCCCTGGATGCCCGGAGGGCAACCACCGAGTTTGCGAAGGCGTTGTGCCCTAAACGTTTGCCGCCATAGAAATCCGGCGAAGGCGATGTCGTGGGGAGGAAAACCAGGTCCCGCCCGGGGTCGGCGGCCATGACGCTCCACACGTTGGCTCCGCCGGTACGGTTGTCCTGGACCCTCGCCCAGCTGTCGGCGCCCGGATGATCGTCCGAGCGGGGCACGGGATCCCAGGCCCAAACGAGAGAGCCGTCGCGCACGTTGTAGGCCCGGACAACGCCGGGCGCGAGCTCCGCCGCGCCGTTGTCGCCGACGGCGGAACCCACGATGACGAGGTCTCCGACCACCGTGGTTGGCGACGTCACGGAATAGTCGCGCTTGTCGTACCGCGGGACGCCGGCCGACAGATCGACTACGCCGCGCTCGCCAAAGTCGGCGCATGGAACGCCCGTGTCGGCATCGAGTGCAAAGAGCCGGGCATCGAGGGTTCCTAGGAAGACCCGTGTGCGGCATGGTCCCGGGTCGGTAGCTGCATCCCGCCAGGCCGACACGCCGCGGGATGTATACGACTCGCTATACGAGTCCGGACGGTCAACCTGCGGGTCGAACGTCCAGATCTCCGTACCCGTGGCCGCATCCAAGGCGAACACGCGGTTGAAACCCGTGGAGGCGATCAGCTTGCCCCCGACGACGATCGGCGTAGCCTGGAACTTCGATGATTTACCGTCGCCGGTTCTGTAGACCCACGCGCGCGAGAGACGTCCGACGCTCTCCGGGGTTATCCCCGAAGGGGCGGCATAGCGGTCGCCGCCAAGCGAACCGCCGTAGTGGGGCCAGCTGTCGGCTGTTTCGGACGAGAAGCTATTTCCGGCACCGAGTACTGCTGCCAACGCGGCCCTGGCAACGAGTCGCCTCGACCGATCAAGACGTGTAGGTAGCAATGGAATTCTCCTCAGTCTGCTGGTCAGTGTGGTCGTCACCAACCATGCGGTGTTCCTTTATCCATCGTCGACGCGCTGGCGTGTCGTGAAATCGCTGAAGAACGACCAGATGACTTCATGGGTCGAAACGCCGCGCAGGGTTTCCGGCCATTCATGCCCTACCGTTTCGAGTCGATAGTGCTCGACCCGCGCTCCCTGTTCGCACGAATCGTAGACGAGGTGGACGCGACTCTCGGACACGACCCGGCGTTCCTCTTGGCAGTTGTATCGATCGCGCCAGAATTGAACCAAGCTCGGGATGTCCCGCATCGTTCCGACAGAGTCCCAGTCTTTCCAGTCCCATGCGTGCTCGTACGAGATGATGGGATCTTTCACGCCGTGGATGTGCATGAGGGGGACGTTGCGTTGTGGATCACAGGACTTCGGCGAGACCGGCATGGTGCCGGCGAACGAGGCTATTGCCGCGAAACGCTCGCTCATCTGGCACGCGAGTTCGTAGGAGAACATGGAGCCCAGCGAGTAGCCAACTGCGAAGACCCGCCTTGAGTCGATCGCGTGGCTGGCTGAGATGTCATCGATCATGGCCGCCATGAAGTCGATGTCATGGCGCGCCTGTGAATGGGTATTCAGTTGCCATGCGCTTTCGTTCGGCGGGAACAGTTTTCCTACCGGGAAGGCGATGACCATCCCCTCGGTTTCCGCCAGTTCCTCCCATTTGCCCTGTTGCGGGAACTTCCAACTCCCCGCGTCACCACCCATCAGCATCACCACGAGCGACATGGGGCGTTCCTGCGAACTCGTCGGCACGAAGAGGTGGTATTTCCTCTCTACGCCGTTGACGGTGATTTCGGTGATGGGGTGATGCTGCCTCCAGTCGGCTTTTTCTTTAGCCCATTCTTGGGCCCAGTAGCCTCCCAACGGACCCATGCAGATCGCGACAACGAAACCTAGGACCGTCAGCGCTTTCTTCATGTTGCTCCTGATTGGGGCTAAGTCGCGCTATTAGCGTACCAACAGCGCACCAAGTTGTGACGTCCCCCGACTGTCCATGTCCCCGAGGAAGCGATGGACGCTCCGACGTTGGTTTGTATGCGTTGACATCCTAGGAGATGTCTGTACGGTGCCGAGCCGGTCGACGTGCCTCTCAAGACTCGGCCGTCTCTGCATGATGCCGACGACGGAATGGTGTTGGAGGTCGCGCTCAACGGTGAAGCCGATTTCATCGTCACGCACAACACTCGGGATTTCGAACCGGCCCGGGCTCCGGGTATTGAAGTGACCACACCCGGCGAGATCGTCAGGAGTCAAGAAGAATGAGTGAGACCCCGCGCTACAAGTATCCGCTGAAACTGCCTGCTTCGCTGAAGGAGACGGTCGTGCGTCTTGCCAAAGACGATGGCGTGTCACTCAACCAATGGATCACCGTCGCCGTGGCGCAGAAGGTGGGTGCTGTTGAAGTTGCAAGCGAGTTCCTTGGCCGAAGAGCCGCCATGGCAAAGCCCGGGGCGTTGGAGCACCATCTCAACGATGCGCCCGACGTCCCACCTGTGCCGGGCGACGAATTGCCGCCGAGTTGACCGTTCGCTGTGCCCTCGAGCCGCTAGGGCAACCGTGCCACGATCTCCGGCTCTGCCACCTGCATTTGCCACGGCGGCAGGCCGTGAGCCATGGCTTCCAAGTCGTCCACCACCATGCGGCCGATGAGGTTCGAGTCGCCGACGACGCTGCCGGCCCGATGGGCGGAGAGCACGACCTTGGGCGCACGCCGAATCGGGTGGTCTGCCGGCATAGGCTCCTGAGGAAACACGTCGATCGCCGCCCTGAACCGACCTTCGGTCAGCGCCGTCGTGAGCGCTTCGAAGTCGACCACGTGTGAACGGCTTATCAACACGAACACGGCGTCGCGACGGATCAGCGCCAGTTCGCGGGCACCGATCTGCGCCCTGTTCTCGGTGGAGGGAATCGCCAAGACGAAGATCACCCGCGCTCGTGACAACAGGTCGTGGAGCCCGAAGGGTTCCGCGCCCTGGTCCTTCAGGAACTGGTCGGTGCGCCACGGGTCGTAGGCGAGCAGGCGGCAACCGAACGGCTCGATCAGCGGTTTGAGGCGTTGGGCGAGGCCGCCGAACCCGACGAATCCGACCGTTTCGCCGTAGAGCGTGAACGTCCCCTCGTTGCCGTCCCAGAGATACTTCTCGTCACCGTTCCGAAACGCCTCGTGACCGGCGGTGATCTGGCGGGCGGCGTCAATGGCCATGCCGAGCGCCATCTCGGCGACCATCGGGCCGAACGCCGGTGCGCAACTCAACACCCGGATGCCGTTTGCCCGGCAGTAGTCGTAGTCGATGACGGCGGGACTCGGGTGCCGACCGCCGACCTCCATGATCGCGCGCAGCTTCGGCAAATCGGCGAGTTCGCCGTAGCGCCACCGCGTGGTGACGATGGCGAAGGCGTCGCGACACTCTCGTTCGATCAGCTCGCGTGGCATGGGCTCGTCCTTGCCCCAGACCACGTCGCACACCGCACGCAGACGCAATAGGTCGTCGGGATGGAAGATCTCGTCCATGCGGCGGAACGCCGGGTCGAGGATTACCTTGTGCCGCATGGTGACCCCCTCGGGAAATTAACCTAAGCGTAACAACTGCACCGCCTCGTGACCTCTTCGACCCACGCGCTTATGCTTTTTGCCAAGGGGACACCCACTCAGGGCTGTCCTGGAACATAGGACTTGGGAGGACCGCATGGCGGACTACAACACGCTCATCCTGGAGCGCCTCGGCACGGAAGACCGGTTGGCGCGGATCACCTTGAACCGGCCGGAGAAGATGAACGCCTTGACGGGCGAACTCTTCACCGAACTCAACGACTGCCTGCACGATCTGGAGGCGGACCAAAGCTGCCGGGTCATTATCATCCGCGGCGCGGGACGCTGTTTCAGTGCCGGCTACGACTTAACACCCGGTCGCGAACGGCGGCCGGGCGAGCGCACATACCAGACCGTCGATGCGAAACGACGCACGTTGATGATGAACGTTCGCACGTCCATGCAGCAGATCACCGACGTGCAGATGTACCTGTGGAACATGGCGAAGATCACAATTACTCAACTGCACGGCTACGCGCTCGCGGGCGGTTGCGAACTGGCGATGATGGCGGACCTCGTTGTCGCGGCCGAAGACACGCAGATCGGCCACCCGGGCCTGCGCGGCCTCGGCACGGCTCGCAACGGCTGCATCTGGCCGCTGGTGCTCAGCATGCGCAAGGCCAAGGAGTACTACTACACCGGCGACAACATGACCGGTGCCGAAGCGGCGGAAGTGGAGATGATCAACTACGCCTGGCCGAAGGAAGAACTCGATGCCAACACCATCGAGTTCGCCGAACGGATCGCCAACGGTTCCGCGGACCACCTGGCGGTGCTGAAGCTCACCATGAACCGCTTCTACGAGAACATGGGCATCTACTCGTCGGTGCGCAGTGCCACCGAGCAGGACGCGTTGGCGCAGATGACCGAGTGGACCTACAGCTTCGGCGAGTCGATCCGCGAAGGCGGCCTGAAGCACGCCTTCACGACCCGGGACGCTCCCTACCAAGGCAACGAGGGATTCCGCGGCAAAGCGGACTGAATTGCCGCTCTACGACCTCGTGAGTACGGCTTTCTATCCGGAGCTTGCCCGCAGGATGGCGATGCGCCTGGGCGGACAGCATATTGCGGATCAGGTCGCGCCGAATGACCTCCGTCGACTTTCAGTCGAAGCAGGACTCGGCGCTCCGCTGGTCCTGCGCCGAGCACTCGAACTGCTGGAGACTACCCTCGCGAAGATCGACGATGTCGAAAAGCCGCACCCTGTCTCGGAGCGCGTCGCAGCGTTGGTTCGCGATCGCGTTCGAACACTCTTGGGCCGTTTCGGCGGTCGTTCGTAGGGGCGGGGCTATCGCGCCCGAAGGGCGCGCCCCCGCCCGCGCCGGCTTGCCGTTGCCGGGGAAACGGGACGGGACAAGCCCGTCCCCTACGGTTCGTGCCGCGGCGTCGCAATGGCAATGCTGCCCGAGTGGTGGCACTCTTGAGGGTCGGGACGTTGGACGCCGGAACCTAGGCTGCGTGGGAGGTCGACGATGGGTTCGAGACGGGTCGGCGAACCTGCACCAATCCGCCTGACCGCCGTGCTTGCCGGGCTAGCGCTCGTCCATCCAGCCCACGCGTTCGAGGCGGAGGTGGCGCCGCTCGTTCAGAAGCACTGCATCGCCTGCCACACCGGCACGATCCTGGCACCGCTCGACTTGGCCGGGCTCGGCTACGATCTCACCGACCCCGCGACCTTCGGGGCTTGGGCCCGGGTTTACGAACGCCTCGAAAACGGCGAGATGCCACCCGCTGGCGCGCTTATGCCCGAACCCGACGAACTGGCGACGGCGCTTGCGTCGATGAAGGAATTGCTGTTCGAAGCCAATCTCGCGGCTCGAAGCGGGCAACGAACCCCCTTGAGACGACTTACCCGGCTGGAGTACGCCTACAGCATCGGTGATCTTCTCGGGCTCGACGAAGCCCAAGGGATGGATCTCATCCAGAACCTGCCGGCGGAAGCCGATACCGGCGGTTTCGACACGGTCGCGGCCAAGCAGGGGATTTCGGCGCTGCACGTGCGCAGCTATCTCGAGGCGGCGGACAGGGCGTTGGATGCCGCCCTCGTGCTGGGTCCGCGGCCGGAGACCACGCGGCGTGACATCCAGTACGCCAAATCCGGTTACATGAACTTCATGCACACGGCAAAGATCCTCGGCGGGGGCATCACGAAACGGGTCGACGACCGCGTCGTGATGTTCTACGACGCCGGCTCCACGTACATGCTGCACACGGAGGCCGAGGGCTATGCCGTGCCGTATCCCGGTCGGTACCGTGTCACCATGGACGCCAAGCCCTACCAGGCGGATACGCCGGTGGTGCTGACCCTCTACCAGGGCATCAAGCAGGGCGTCGTGGCATCGCTCGATGACCTGATCGGGACCTTCGATCTCTTGGACGACACCGCGAGAACGGTGGAGGTGACCACCTTCATGCGCCCGGGCGATCTGTTGGCGCCTTCGGTGGCCGAACTCGACCGGCCGCCCGGTGACTACGTCAACTATTTCGCGCCGGACAAGACCGTCGCGAACTACAAGGGCGAGGGCGTTGCCATCAAGTCCCTGACGGTGGAGGGTCCGCTGATCGACGAATGGCCGCCCGAGGGCACCCGGCGTCTGCTGCCGGGGCTCGACTTCGACGAGACCGGACAGGTTCTGTCGACAAGAGCCTCGGAAGAGCATGTCCTCGACATCGTCAGGGAGTTCGCGACGCGCGCCTTTCGCCGACCGTTGAAGGACGGCGAAGCCGAGGCCTATGCCAGCTTGGCGGCTCCGTCGCTGGCCGCCGGCGCACCCCTCGTCGAGGCGGCCCGCGTGCCGATGCGGGCGATCCTGAGTGCGCCGCCATTCCTCTACCAAACGGCTTCCGCCGGTCCGCTGGACGACTTCGCGCTAGCCGCGAGGCTCTCCTATTTCCTGTGGCGCAGCATGCCGGACGACGAACTGTTCGAGCTCGCCGGGAGCGGGAAACTCTCGGAACCCCATGTGCTCGCGGCCCAGGTCGACCGGATGCTCGACGACGACCGGTCGCAGCGTTTCGTGAAGGATTTTGCCGGTCAGGCGTTCCGGCTCTACGAAATGAACCAGACGACGCCGGATGGCGGCCTCTACCCGGAATACGACGACCGCCTGGGCAAGGCGATGGCGGCGGAGACCGAACTTTTCCTCAAGGAACTAATCGACGAGAACCACGGCGTCGGCGGTCTGATTGACGCGGACTTCACGTACGTCAACCGCCGTCTAGCCGAGCACTACGGCATCCCTGGCATCAAGGGGCAGCAGATGCGCCGCGTCGAGTTGGCGGCGGACAGTCCGCGCGGCGGACTGCTGACCCACGCCAGCATCCACAAGATCACCGCCAACGGGACGGTGACCTCGCCGGTTCCCCGGGGCAACTTCGTACTAGCCAACATCCTGGGACGGCCGGCGCCGCCGCCCCCGCCGGGGATTGAAGGTCTCGAGCCGGACATCCGCGGAACCACGACGATCCGCGAGCAGTTGACGGCCCACCGCGCCAACGCGGTTTGCAACAGCTGCCACCAGTCCATCGATCCGCCGGGCTTCGCTCTCGAGTCGTTCGATCCCATCGGCGGCTTCCGCAAGAACTACCGGGCGTCCCGGGGCGAGACGAAGTTTGGAGACTTCTCGGTGCCCCGGCCCTACGGCAAGGGTCCGCCCGTCGATCCGAGCGGCGTCACCCCTACGGGCGATGCGTTCGCCGACATCGAGGAGTACAAGGCGATCCTGCTCGACAAGGAACTCGGCCAGATCGCCCGTCACTTCGCCTCGCAACTGATCACGCTGGCGACGGGTGCTGAGGTCGAGTTTGCGGACAGGGACGAAGTCCACCGCATCGTGACCTCGGTTGCGGATCGCGGCTATCCCGTCCGTTCCATCATTCACGAGGTCGTGCAAAGCGACCTGTTCCAGAGTCTTTGAGGAGTGGCCATCTCACGACCCATCGACCGGCGCACGTTTCTGCGCGCAACCGGCGTGGCGCTCGCGCTACCGTTCCTGGAGTCGATGCGACCTGCATTTGCGGGCATCGCTGCGCAGCCACCCCGGCGCATGGTGAATATCTGCGCGACCTTGGGGCTCTACTCGGACTATTGGTTCCCGAAGACCGCGGGGACGGACTACGAGGCCTCGGACTACCTCGCGCTCATCGACGAGCACCGGGACCACTACACGCTGTTCTCGGGCCTCTGCCACGAGGAGCAGACCGGTCGCCAGGCCCACAATTCGGAGATCACCTGGCTCACCTCTGCGCGGCATCCGGGCCTCGACGGATTCCAGAACACCATCTCCGTCGATCAGGTGGTGTCGAACCACTACGGGTACGTGACGCGATACCCGTCGACCGTCCTCGGCACGTACTCGCCCCAGAGCCAGTCGTATACGCAAAACGGCGTGATGGTTCCCGCGGAGACCAGCCCGGCCCGGCTTTTCGGCAAGCTGTTCCTGCAGGGCAAGCCGGAGGAAGTCGCGCGTGAGACCCGACGCTTGAGCGACGGCCGGAGCATCCTCGACACCCTCTCCGCACAGACGACCGCATTGGGCAAACGTGTCAGTGCCACGGACCGGGAGGTACTCGACGCCTACTTCGACGCCGTACGCATTGCCGAACGCGATCTCGTCGAGGTGCAGGCCTGGACCAAACGCCCGAAGCCGGTCGTCGCCGCAGAGCCTCCGACGGACATCGGAGACAGCACCGACATCATCGGTCGGGTGAGACTCCTGTTCGACCTGATCCCGCTCATTCTCGCCACCGACTCCTCACGGGTGGTCAGCGTGATGATCCAGGATCACCAGACCGTGCCCAAGGTCGAAGGCGTCACGGCGGACCAGCACAACCTGTCGCACCACGGCCGGGACCAGGGCAAGATCGACCAGTTGAAGATCGTCGAGACCGAGATCGTGCGTCGCTTCGGTGAACTGCTTACCGCGCTACGCGGACAGAACGAGGGCGGCGGGTCGCTCCTCGACCACACCACGCTGCTGTTCGGTAGCAACCTCGGCAACGCCAACTCCCACGTCGCGGTGAATCTGCCGATCCTCCTCGCCGGCGGCGGATTCAGCCACGGCAAGCACGTCGTCCACGAAGGCGAGCACAACGCCCCGCTGTGCAACCTGTTCGTGACGATGCTGCGCTCCGTGGGCGTAGAGGCGGAGTCCTTCGGTCAGAGCACGGGCGCGCTAACCTGGAGTTGACCGTGACGGCTTTGCCCGGATAGCGGGACGGGACAAGCCCGTCCCCTACGACCGCACGAAACGCCGATCCGCATCGTAGGGGCGACGCTTGTCGTCGCCCGCGCGCTGGACATTCCGGCTCCGCCCGGATGGCGGGACGGGACAAGCCCGTCCCCTACGACCGCACCAAGCGCCGATCCGCATCGTAGGGGCGACGCTTGTCGTCGCCCGCGCTGGACACGCCGGCTCCGCCTGGCGGGACGGGACAAGCCCATCCCCTGCGACCGCACCCAACGCCGATCCGCATCGTAGGGGCGACGCTTGTCGTCGCCCGCGCGCTGGACATTCCGGCTCCGCCCGCCTGGCGTGACGGGACACGCCTGTCCCCTACGACCGCACCCAGCGCCGATTTGGCATCGTAGGGGCGACGCTTGTCGTCGCCCGCGCGCTGGACATTTCCGGCTCCGCCCGGATGGTGGGACGGGACAAGCCCGTCCTCTACGGTCCCGTTGTTCCTCGCACGTCCGTGGCCGGGCGCTACCAGTTCTCCACCCAGGGGCGCAGGACCACCTCGAACGCCCAGGTCGAACGGTGTTGCCGATGCAGTTGCAGGTAGGTTTCGGCGATGCGGTCGGGATCGGCCATGTTGTCGTCGACCGAGGTGCCGGCCATGCGGTGGGCCCGCGTGCCGTCCGGTTGCGTCCACCCGATGGCGGCGTCGATCGGCACCTGGGCGACGTGGATGCCCTGTCCCATGAGTTCCCGCGCCATGCTTTGCGCGAGCCCCGCCTTGGCTTGGCAAGCCATGGCGAAGGCGCCGCTCCTTGGATAGCCCTTCATCGCCGCGCTGGCGTTGGTGAAGATGATCGTTCCCCGATGCCCGGCGTTTGCGGCATCGGGCGGTCCGTCGAGCATCTGTCTCGCTGCTTGCTGCGCGACGAGAAAGGCGCTGTAGGCCGAGTTCAACACGGTATCGCGAACTAGGTCCGGGTCCGCCTCGGTTATGCCCTTGCGGAAGATGCCCCCCATCCGCCCGTCGATGTTGTGCACCACCAGCGTCGGGCTGCCGAGTTCCGCCGTGACCGATTCGAACAAACGTCCGACCGCTACCGGGTCGGCGGCGTCGCAGGCGTAGTTCCGTACGCCGAGTTGCGCAGCTAGGTCGACGAGCACTGGCTTGTCCGGCGTACGCGCCGCGATGGCCACACGCATGCCGTTGCGGGTAAACAAACGCGCGCAGCTTGCGCTGATGCCGGGACCGCCCCCGACGATCAGCGCGGTTTCCCCGTTCTCGGCGTTGCGGTGTGTTGGCACGGCGTCATCCTCCTCGAACTGACCTCAGTCGTCCTGAACCAGGCGAGTGTATTGTAGTAAGGTCAAAAATACACGCGAGTAATTTTGACATTGATCCAAAATGCTCGTAGCGTTCGCTTCGTGGCTGTCTCGACGCGATACCTGGCATCCCAAGTTGAAGACGACTTGGCGACCAAGATGGTGTTCGTCGTCGGGCCACGGCAGGTCGGCAAGACGACGCTGGCGCTGGACCTGCCGGGAGCCCGCGCTGGGTACCTCAACTGGGATGTCCCGGCTGATCGGGAACGCATCCTGCGCCGTGAGTTGCCCGCAACCGGGTTTTGGGTCTTCGACGAACTCCACAAGTACCGGCCGTGGCGGAACTTCCTCAAGGGTCTCTACGATGCAAGGCGGCAAGGCCAGCGGATATTGGTGACGGGAAGCGGCAGGCTGGAGCTCTTCTCGTTCGGCGGCGATTCGCTTCAGGGCCGCTATCACCTCCACCGCCTGCATCCGTTTTCCGTCGCCGAGGCGGGCATTGACGATGCCGGGGGTCTGGCGGACCTGTTGCGCCTCGGCGGCTTCCCCGAACCGTTTCTGGGCGGCAAGGAGATCGAAGCGCGACGCTGGTCGAGACAGAATCGAACGCGTCTGATCGAGGAGGACGTGACGGGGATGACCAGCATTCGCGACCTCGGGCGGTTGGAGGAAATGATGCTCCGGCTACCCGACCTCGTCGGCTCGCCCTTGTCCATAAACGCGCTACGCGAGGATCTGCAAGTCGCTCACAAGACGGTTGCCGCGTGGCTCGATACGCTGGAACGTCTGTTCGCCCTGTTTCGGCTCCCGCCGTTCGGCGCCCCACGCATTCGCGCCGTCAAGCAGGAGCGCAAGCACTACCACTTCGACTGGTCGGTGGTTGCCGACCCGGCCGCCCGGTTCGAAAACCTGGTCGCGTGCCACTTGCTGAAGTGGGTCCACTTCCAACAGGACACACAAGGGCGCGACCTCGAACTTCGCTTCTTCCGCGACATCGACGGTCGCGAAGTCGACTTCGTGGTCCTGGAGAATCGACAACCGGCGATGCTCGTGGAATGCAAGCTCGCGGACCGCGACATCGACCGTGGCCTGCGTTACCTGAAAATACGGTTCCCCAACGCGGATGCCTACCAGATTGCCTTATCGGGACAACGCGGCTACGTATCTCCCCATGGCATCAGGGCCATGCCCGCACTGGATTTTCTGAGGACGCTATCGTAGGGGCGGGGCTTGTCCCCGCCCGCGCCGGACCTGCCGATGCCACGGGAACGGGACGGGACAAGCCCGTCCCCTACGGACGGTCCTGGCTGGGTCCGTAGGGGCGACCCTTGTGGTCGCCCGCTGCGTACGGTGTGGCGGGACGGGACAAGCCCGTCCCCTACGGTCCGTGTTCCCCGCGCGTCCGCAGCCCGACCCGCGGCTGGACGCCACGCGTTTAGTCGCTGACAGTCAGATCTCGAGCTTCGAAGCCTGCGCCACCCGCTGGGGCTCCTGCTTCCACACGTCGGAGACATCCACGTACAACTCGACCTGGTTCCCGTCCGGATCCGCGAAGTACAACGACTGCGTGACTTCGTGATCGATGGGCGCACACGCGATGCCGGCTTCGTCCAGGTGCCGCTTGGCGTCCTTCAGTTCGTCGAGCGAATTACCGATCTTAAACGCGACGTGGGCGAGACCCACCGTATTGCTCCCAGCGGCTTCCGCATCGTCGCCGAGACCCGCGATGGCGAAGTCGTGGTGGTCGCCCAGCGAGAAGAACGTCATCGGCGAGCGGGTGCTGCGCGCGACGATGGGCAGACCGAGCACGCCGTTGTAGAACGCTTCGGACCGCTTGACGTCCCGGACCTTGATGACCACGTGGCCAAGTGACTCAATCTGCATGGGAACCTCTGGCAAGCGTTGGCGATAATAGCCGAAGACGGAGGGGGATCGGGAAGAACGTGAAGGCTGACAAAGAGCGACAGCTCGCCGGGTATTGGCTCGGCATCGAAATCCTGGATCGACTCGCCAATGCGGGGGATCGATTGACGAGCGCGGAAGTTGCCGCGCTACTCGGGGTGAAGAACGTCAAGGGCATCGGACGGGCGCTTTCGCAGACGCGGGAGTCGCTCGCGCTGTCGGGAATTCGATTCGACGAAGTTGTGCACCGGCGCACCGTTGGCGGTCGCACGGAGTGGTTCGCGGGACCCCGCATTCGCCAAGCACGGCACGTTCTTGAACACCAGCGCCGATTCTGGACAGGCAATCCGGCGGATGTGCCGGTTGCGGATGTCGGATCGGACCATGCCGGGGGCGTGCTTGTGCTTCGCGCGCTGACAACCAACGGCACGGTGTACCGGATCGACGGCGGCATGGCGGAACTGGATGCGATCCTCGACGACGATTGGTTCGATCGGGACGACGAGGGGCTGTGGTCCATCGGCGAGGTGTCCATTCACCGCATCGAGACGGCCGATGGCTGTAGTCGTCCAGTGCCCGAAGGGTACGGCGAGAACGGCATCTGGATACGCGGGCACGAGGACTACGTGGATCCGCGCGTTCCCGGCGCGATCGGAACCGGGCGCAACCCGTCCATGCTGGCCTGGATCGGCAACGCCAGGTGGGTCGAACGTCGGATTGCGCTGGTTGACGCCGTTGAACAGGTCGAGGCGGTCCGTGCCGGACGGATCTTTCTGGACGAACAAGGGCGTGACGGGTGGCGGAATGTCGACACGGACCGGCGCTACCGTCATGTACGGTGGATCGGCGGGTTGCGCGACGGCCTCGCCCCGAGGCGCACGCCCCCGCTTCGCATGCGTCTTCGATGCTGGTACGAGATCGTGGTCTCTAACGCGAGGGGCGAGCGGACTGTCCTTCGGGAGGAGGGCCTGCGGGGTGATACGGCGCGCACAACGGATCGAGCCCTCGACCGTTGGCGAAAAACGCGGGCAGAGAACAGCAGTGAACTGTTGCTGGTCAACGAGGTCCGGATCGCGAAGCGCCAACCACGGCCGATGCCTCCGGAATAGGGCACGTCTCGTTGGCTCAGCGCGGGCTAGGTGCCTGTCCCCCCGGCCTTCCGCCTCACCTCAGTTGATTCTCGAGGTGGAGTAGCGGTCGCTGTAGGTCTAACCATCGCTCCATGAGTACCGCCGGCACGGCACCCGGTCCCTCGATGAAGGATCCGAGAACGATGTCGATGTCCTCGTCGCCGTCCATGTCGCCGACGTCCATGGCGACCCAACGGCCGTCGGCGGCTTCGGGCGCGTAGGCGGCATCGAACTGCAGATCGCCCTGGTTCTCCAGGTAGACGAAACCGGCCTCGGGGCGACGCATGAAGTCGGCGAACATGGCGATCCCGGCGATGTCGAGATCGCCATCCGCATCGAAGTCCACCGCGAGCGATTTGCTTGCGCCATACATGGGGAAGAAAAACCGCTCGACAAAGGTATTGTTGCCGTCGTTGAGATAGATCCGGATTCCGTGATGGGGCTTCGGAAACTCGCTCACGTAGTCGCCGTTGTCCCCGTTCGTGGCGAGGATGTCGACGAGTCCGTCGTCGTTGAAGTCGTGAAGCGCGAAGAAATTCGTCCCGTAGGTGGGTGGCAGCGGTAGGGCATAGGAGTGACGGAACGCACCGCCGCCGAGGTTGTAGAAGATGTGGATGCCCTCGCGGTTCTGCCCGAACGCAACCGCGATGTCTTTCCTTCCGTCGCCGTCCAGATCGTGCAGATACGACGTGAGGGCCCCCGGTTCGTCGAGCAGGACATGGGGCGTGTAGCCGCCTTGCCCTCGGCCCTCGTACCACACCAGTCGGCCGACGCGATGGCCGAACTCGGACACGACGAGATCCTCGACCCCATCCTGGTTGACGTCCCCGAACGTGGTGTGAGTCGGCCGTTGGAGATTGGCGAGTTGCGTCTCGGATAGACCGTACCCCTCATCCTCCTCGCGAAACACGAGCAGACTGCCGCTGGGCATGTCGGAGGGGAAGACGCTTCCGATATCGGTGACCCACAGTTCGCGCCCGCGACGGCGCAGGGCAATCGGGGCATGGGGGGTGGTGAGTTCCTCGACGATGCGCCCTGCACCATCGAATACGGTCAGACCGGAACGCTCGAAATCACCCACGAGAAGCCGGCCGTTGTCGATGTGAACCAGCGTGGTCGCCGGGGTCTTCCGGGAAGGCCCGGACTCGACGACACGGAACTGGTCGAGGCCGATCCGGGCTTCGGGTTCGGATTCTCGGGGTGCGGGTGTTGCGGGTGCCTGGTTCAGAAAGTACGCCACGAGTGCATCCCACTCGGCCGTCGGGACCTGGGCTTCATCCGGGTAGACATTGGCGCGGGCGATGATCTCCCGTTCCGCGGGGGACCGGCCCGGGAACACGTCGTAGTCGTATCCCGCGTTGTGCATGCCGAGAAAGGCACCCATGTTGGGAATGACGTAGTCCTTCCAGACTTGCCTCGGCAGCATCTGTGGTTCCACGAAGAGGTGGCACGTCTGGCAATGCTGCAGCGCGAAGGCACGTCCCGGGTGCTCACCCGGCGCGGGCTTGGGCGTGGAACAAACCGGCGAGTTGGCGATCTCGTCGCGGTGCCGGTTCAATGCCTTCACGACCTGGGCTCGCCCGACCGGTCCCGGCACCCAGGGATGTTGCCAGTCCGCCTCGGCCAAGTTGATCGCTCGCTGCATCCAGTCGAGCGCCTCTTCGCAGTTCCCGGCCTCGGCATGTGACACGGCCACCAGCCGTGCGGTCACATAGGCCGTTTCGATCTCGAACAGGCGCCCGGCCACCTCCACCGCGCGCTCGCCGTCGCGGATGGTTTCATCCCCCGATGCGGCCAGGCTGAACACCAACCTCGCGAGGATCTTGGGTTCGTCGGGAAGTACCCGAACGGCGCGTTCGCTTGCCTCGAGGGCTCGCCGGTGCTGAGACACCTCGGTCAGCAGCAGGATCAACTCGAGCCAGGCATCGACGAGGGACGGATCGAGGTCGAGGGCTTGCTCGTAGGCGGCGATGGCATCGTCGATCTTGCCGGCGTCGCGAAGATCCCGGGCTCGATTCATCGCGTCAGTACCCTCTGGACTGGACCTTGCCGGCGATTCATCGGTGTCGGTGGCGGTATCAGACGCTGGCAGACCGGGGATCGCGAACGTCAGGAGCACGACGAAAAACAGCCGCTTCAAGTGACCAGTTCCCGTTCGAGCAGTCATTTGGACTAGCGAGGTGCCGCCTCAGACCGACGAGCCGTAGGGGACGGGCTTGTCCCCATAAGCGTTAACTTGTTTTGACGGGACCCGCAAGCGGGGTCTATGCTGACG
>JAPPAV010000065.1 GCA_026705345.1 Gammaproteobacteria bacterium | reverse complement strand
CCGACCCGGATGTCACGGCGAATGGCCATGCGGTCGATCGCGATGGCGTGACCCAGCTCGGCGTGTTGGCCAACCTCACGGAATCGCCCGGCGAAGTTGGCGGTGCGGCGGTCGAGACGACGTTCGACGCTATCGAGTCGCGGCCCGTCGCGACCATGTCGGTTGGAGGGGAGAGACCCGCCAAGCCGCTGGCTGGCGTGACCGTCGTGGAAAGTGCGACCATCATCGCTGCTCCCCTCGCCGCCGCGACGCTTGCCGACTTGGGCGCGAGGGTGATCAAGATCGAGCCGCTCGCGGGTGACCCGTTCCGGTCCATGTTCCACGGCTTTGGTGCGTCCAAATGCAACGCCGGCAAGGAGTGCATCTGCCTCGATCTCAAGTCCGCCGAAGGCCAGCGCGTCGCGCAGTCGTTGGCGAAGAAGGCCGACGTCTGGATCCACAACTACCGGATGGGCGTTCCCGAGCGACTCGGCATCGGCTACGAGCAACTCTCGGCGGTGAATCCCGATCTCGTCTACGTGTCCGCCAACGGCTACGGTCCGAATGGTCCGGGGGCCAAGCGGCCTTCGACGCACCCCATCCCCGGCGCAGCGCTCGGCGGCGTGGTCTGGCAACTCGGTGGCCTGCCGCCGGAGGATGAGGTTCCGGACAATGCCCAACTGCGGGAGACAGCGCGCAAGCTGTTGCGGGCCAACGAGGTGAACCCCGATCCCAACATGTCCATGGTGGTCGCGACGACGGCTTTGCTGGGTCTCGCCGCAAGGCGTGCCCACGACCGGGGCCAGAAGGTCTTCGTCGACATGTTCGGTGCCAACGCGTATGCCAACTGGGACGATTTCCTAAGCTACGAGGGCAAGCCCGAACGACCCGAGGTGGACCAGGACGGCTACGGACTCGGACCGTTGCATCGGCTCTATCGATGCGCCGACGGCTGGGTATTCCTGATGGTCGCGACCGACGACGAATGGACGGTCCTACGGGACGAATTGCGTCTCGAGGTCGACCGCGATGCCGCCGACTTGGAGACTGTGCTCGGGGACGCCTTCGCGGCGGGCGATGCCGATGACTTCGAAGCTCGCCTCGCGACGAAAGGCATCGGCTGTGTTCGAGCGGATGGCCTTCAGCCGCCGGCCTTCTTGCTCGAAGACGAACATTGCGGGCTTGAGGAGTTGCGCGTGCCGGCCGTGCACCCGGACTGGGGCGACTACTTCCGCAACGGTCCGATGGTTCGCTTCTCGAAGGGCGACGACTACCCGGGAACCGGCGCGATGGGCGGTGCCACCAGGGCGCTCCTCAATGAACTCGGCTATTCGCCCGCCGAGATCGAGACCCTGATTGCCGACGGTGCCGTCGGGGTACGAGCACCGGCTTGAGGTACGGCAGGTCGCATCGCTGGGGGGTGTTCGTGGTGCTCCTGGCAGCCTGTCAGCAGGATCTGCCGCCGCCCCGCGAGCAGGACGTGGTCGATGTTCTCGTGGACTCGGTCATTGAGCGGATGGGCAAGGTGGTTGTGGTGAGTCGACCCAGCGACTGCCGCGGGACGAAGGTGGCCGTGCCACCGGCAGCGTGGACGGCGTACCGAGCGGCGAACGCCGACGATGCCGGCGGGCTCGACTTCGATCGCTACGCGGCAAGGCTTCTCCTCGACACCAGTGACGCGGATGCCGAGACGATCCGCGCCCGTCGCGGAATGCCCGTCGTATCCCTCTCCCGCGTCGGTGTGGCGGGCGACGACGCGCTACTTTGTGTCGAGATCTTCGGCGCGGGAGACCGGGGCTACTACCTGCTGTTTCGGCGCGATGGGCGTGGCGATTGGGCGCTCAAGTCCGAGCTGGCGGCGTGGGAGGAAGCGGCCGAGTCGTGGGAACTGGCGCCGGAGGAACTTCCGGATGGCGAGCCCTACGTGGATTGATGGCGCGTCTACCTGACGAGCGCCGCGGACAGACCAGCCATCGTCGAGCGCGGAGAACCCGGATCGCTAGGCGCGTACGTGGACCGTTTCGACCGGCTTGCGAGAAACAGCGCCCGGGACGACACGCCGCTCAGCGGCTCACCTCCACCGCCCGGAGGTGGGACGTGATGGCCTCGACGATACTCCCGATCACCGGCTCGGGAAGATCGTGTCCGAGCTTGTCTATCTCGACGTAGCGGGCACCCGGGACGGCGGCGGCAGTGTCGCGGCCCGCGTCCACCGGCACCAACGGGTCGGCGTTCCCGTGAATGACAAGCGTCGGCACGGTGAGCTCCGCGAGAGCGCCGCGCCGATCCTCGGCCGAGAGTATTGCGCCCAGTTGTCGCATCACGCCCTCGGGCCGGTGGGCACGTTCCACGGCGATCCGCGCGAAACGCCCGATGCCGTGGATTTCGGAGTCGTAGTGCGGTCCGCCGAACACCTTCGCTGCCTGGATGCTCTGCGCGACGATCGTGTCGGTGTCGGTGCCGGTGACCGTGGAGATCAGGGCGCCGACCACTTCGTCGGGGGGACCGGGTAGGTCGCGATTGCCGGTCGTCGACATGATCGACGTCAGACTGTAGACCCGCTCGGGATGCTCGATGGCGAGCCTCTGACTGATCATGCCTCCCATGGACAGACCGACAACATGTGCGCCGCCCTGCCCGAGATGATCGAGCAGTGCGACCACGTCGCCGGCCATGTCGGAGAGCGTGTAGGCAGGCGCTAGCGCCGATGGGTCAACCTGCGCCGCAAGCAGAGATTCCACTGATGGCGCCGGTCCGGCCGGACCCGCGGAAAGGCCAACGTCGCGGTTGTCGAATACGACGGCGCAAAAACCCGCATCGACGATGCCGTCGATCAGCGAGTCCGGCCATTGCACGAGTTGGCATCCCAAGCCGTGCACGAAGAGTACGCGCGGGTCGGCCCGCGCCCCTCGGTGCTCAAAGTAGATCTCGCCGCAGCCGCCGTTGAACTTCGCCATGGGAACGTACTGTCCCTCCTAGCCTGCGCAGGTACAAAGGCCGGGAATGTTAGCAAAGTGTCCGGGGGCGACCCACGCGCTGTCGGTGCGGTACTGACAGGCCGCACCGAGGGGCGGATAATGACGCGACTTTTGGCGCGGAGGATGCGCATGGGGATTGAACGCCCGACGGCGGCCGCAATGTCGATAGTTGGTCTCCTGGCTTCGGCGAACGGTCTTGCCGCCGACGAAGCATCGGCAGGTGCGTGTGGCTCGGACGCGTATCAGGACGGGTGGGGTCCGGCGGTGGGCGACACCATCCCGACGCTCGCTGCCGAGGATCAAGACGGCAATGTGCGCGATTTGGCCAGCTTGACCGGTGAGGAAGGGCTGGTGCTGGTAGTCAGCCGAAGTGCGGTCTGGTGACCGTTCTGCAAGGCTCAGCTGGTTCAGCTGAGGGATTGGCAGGACGACTTCGAAGCCATCGGCGTCAACGTTGCCATCATGACCTACGACTCCGCAGACGATCTGGCGGCATTCGGCGAGGAACGTGAGATCGGCTACGCGTTGCTTTCGGACAAGGGCTCGAAGTCCATCAACGCGCTGGGTATTCGCAACGAGCAATTCGAGGAGGGGCACGGCGCCTACGGTGTTGCGCTGCCGGGCATCCTGTTCGTCGACGCGGGAGGCGTGGTGCGGTTGAAGCGCGCCCACGAGGACTACCGAACGCGGCCGCCCTTCGACGAACTACTCGAGGCGACGCGGACGTCGATCGGTGGGGACTAGGGTTCCATCTTGACCGATGAACCAAGGTACTCGTAGGGGCGACCCTAACGCGCCCGAAG
Organism: Gammaproteobacteria bacterium; assembly: GCA_026705345.1. Classification (GTDB taxonomy): domain Bacteria; phylum Pseudomonadota; class Gammaproteobacteria; order Pseudomonadales; family Azotimanducaceae; genus VXYL01. The sequence continues at coordinate 35,005 of JAPPAV010000065.1, read as the reverse complement.
GGCGCGCACCCAACGCGCCCGAAGGGCGCGCGGTCGCCCCCTTCGCTTGCCGGACTTGAGGGAGTCGGTTCTCGTCATTGTTTCAACCGCCGTGCGGCCCGCTTACTATCGGCTCAATAGGTTGGTGGGGGACCGGTGGGCAAAGCAGCGCGTATCGTCATTGTCGCGGTTATCGGATTGGTATTGGTCGTGGGCGTTGCCGCCTACTACGTACTCGGCACGCGGCACGGCCAGGATCTTGCCCTCGAACGAGCGACCGCGGGCATTTTTGCCAGTGTGGTTCCGGCCGAGTACGACGGCCTGCGGGTATTCCTGTGCGGCACCGGCTCGCCACTGCCGGGTCGGGCCCAGGCGTGCGTTGCGATCACCGCTGGAAAGTCGCTCTACCTCGTGGATTCGGGCGCCGGTTCCCAGGCGACGATGCAGATGCACGGTCAGCCGATGGCGCATCTGCGCGTCCTTCTGCTGACACACCTGCACACCGACCACATCACCGGAATCCCCGACATGAACCTGGCGTCCTGGGTCATGGGGCGCAATGAACCCCTTCGCATCCTTGGCCCGGAAGGCGTTGACAGGGTTGTCCGCGGGTACAACGAGGTTCTCGCCCTGGATCGAGGGTTCCGGGTCGCCCATCACGGTATCCACCTTCTGGCCCCGGAATTGGGTGTGATGCACGCCGAAACCGTCGAACCAGGGATCGTCGTTGAAGAGAACGAGCTGACGATCACCGCGTTTGCCGTCAACCATGAGCCAATCACGCCGGCGTATGGCTACCGTTTCGACTATCGCGGCCGGTCGGTGGTCGTCAGCGGCGACACCGTCGTGACGGACACCCTCGAAGCGGCGGCGCGCGGCGTTGATCTGCTGCTGCACGACGTGTTGTCGATGCGGATCGTTGGCACCATGGAAGCCGCTGCGACTGCGGTTGGCGCGTCCCGCCCGGCCAAGATTTTCTCGGACATTCCGACCTACCATGCGCATGCCGTCCAACTAGGCCCGCTCGCAGAACGAACGGGAGTGCGGATGCTCGCCGTCTACCACTTCGTGCCGCCACCGAGAAACTACCTGATGGAGCGGATCTATCGGCACGATCTGCCGGACGGCACAGTCCTGACGCGGGATGGCACCGAGTTCAGGCTCCCGGCGCAGAGCACTGCGATCCATGTCGCACATCCCTGAGTTTGGGTTCCGTACCGCATTGATCGCCTCTATCCCGACTGACCGTTGAGACAATGACAGCCAATCCCAGGAGACCTCACCGCGGCGAGATGGCGAACCCGTCGCCGCCGTTGCGGTGGGTCATGTCCAAGGTACTTGCCCGGGCTGCGGATCCGCATCGAATTGCCGCCCGTCGCCGCAAGGTCGAGTCGAAGCGCCGCAAGACGGGGGCTGAGCATGTGGTCGAGTACTTCCACCAGGTGGACGACGGCTACAGCCACCTTGCCGCCCAGATGCTCGGCGCGTTCGTCGAGCGCTACCGCGTTCGCCTCGTCTGTCACCTCGTACCACCACCCAGCGGACCGAACACGCCCGAGCCGGACTTCCTGCTGGACCTGTCCCGCTACGACGCGGCTAGGATCGGCCCGCACTACGGCCTCGAGTTTCCCGGGGGTTCGGCTCCGCCAGACCGAGGTCTCGTGGATCTGGCAACGCGCATCCTGGCCGGCGTCGTGACTGACTCGGGTGCCTTCGTCGACGCGGCACCCCGGGTCGGCGATGCGCTCTGGTCCGGATCCGAGGCGGCGTTGCAGGGCTTGTTCGAACGCTACCGGCCCGTTGGCGACGCGGCATCGGTTCTCGCGTCGGGCGAGAGGCGGCGGACCGGCCTTGGCCACTACTCGGGCGCGATGTTTCACTACGGCAAGGAGTGGTACTGGGGCGTCGACCGTCTCCACCACCTCGAGAGGCGGCTGATCGAACTCGGCGCAGGCCACGACGGCGGGGAGACTCTCAGCACCCCCCCGGCGATCCAGAACGGGCCGCGCCAGGACAACGGATCGATGACGTTGGAGATGTTTCCGTCGGTGCGAAGCCCGTATACGGCGTTGTCTTTCGACGCGGCCGTGGACCTGGCCCGCGCCACCGGCGTCCGCCTGCGGGTCCGACCGGTGCTGCCCATGGTGATGCGCGGCGTGCCCGTGACTCGCACCAAGGGGGTCTACATCTTCATGGACGCCGCACGGGAGGCGCGTTCACACGGCCTGACCGACTGGGGCTGCTACTACGAACCCGTCGGCAGACCGGTCGAACGGTGCTATTCGCTCTACCCCTGGGCCGTCGCCGAGGGTCGCGGCATCGAACTGTTGAGCGCTTTCATGCGTGCGTCGTTCCGGGAGGGGATCAACACCAACACCGACGCCGGGCTATGCCATGTTGTCGAGGCGGCTGGACTGTCTTGGGCAGAGGCCCGAGCCATCGTCGGGAAGGATGCGTGGAACGACTGCGCTTGGCGGGACGAAATCGAGGCGAATCGTCGGACGATGTACGATCTGGGACTTTGGGGCGTACCGAGTTTCCGATTGCTCGATGCCGGCGGAGAGACACGCCTTCGGGTCTGGGGCCAGGACCGACTGTGGCTCGTGGCGCACGAAATCCAACGCGCGTTGGCACCCCGACCGTGACCTTGAAAACTCGGTGCCTGCCGCTGAATTTTCATGTTATCGTGTTTCATCGTGATTCCCAGAACAGCCCACGCGGATGCGATCACGGAACGCCTCGGTTCGTTCCCGGTCGTTGCCATTCTCGGTCCACGTCAGATCGGCAAGACGACATTGGCGCGTCAGGTCGCGCGATCGCATCCCGGTTCGGTACATCGTCTGGACTTGGAAGACCCCGCCGATCTCAATCGACTGCTCGAAGATCCCGGGCTCGCACTGGACGAGTTGCGTGGTCTGGTCGTCATCGACGAAATACAACGGCGGCCAGACCTGTTTCCTATTCTCCGCGTTCTGGCCGATCGGCGTCCGCTGCCGGCCCGGTTCCTCGTACTCGGCAGCGCGTCGCCGGACCTGATTCGACAATCTTCGGAGTCCCTTGCCGGACGCATCGCCTACCACGATCTGGGCGGACTGGGTCTGGATGAAGTCGGCTATCACCGTTTGAGCCGTCGGTGGCTCCGGGGTGGGTTCCCGCCAGCTTGGCTTGCTCGGTCGAATGCGGCCGCGACGGTCTGGATCGAGAGCTTCATCCGTACGTTCCTGGAACGCGACTTGCCGGAACTCGGGATCCGCATTCCGGGACCTGCACTGCGTCGATTCTGGACGATGCTGGCGCACCGTCACGGCCAGGTGTGGAATGCGTCGGAGTTTGCCCGGTCGTTCGGGGTCGCCGACACCACGGTGCGACGCTACCTGGACATCCTGACCGGGGCGTTGGTGGTTCGCCAGTTGCAACCGTGGCACGCCAACGTTGCCAAAAGACAGGTGAAGGCACCGAAGGTCTACCTGCGTGACACGGGTGTGCTCCACGCTCTTCTTGGCATCAGCGATGTGCGATCCCTGGACTCGCATCCGAAGGTTGGCTCGTCGTGGGAGGGGCTCGTCCTGGAGACCATCATCAGCCAACTGGGGCTGCCGCAGGAGCATGCCCACTTCTGGGGCGCCCATGCGGGTGGCGAACTGGATTTGGTGTTCATGCGCGGTACCAAGCATGTCGGAGTCGAGGTCAAGCGAACGTCGGCGCCAAGGGTCACTCGGTCCATGCACGCGGCCCTGGAGCTTCTCGACCTCGCCGAACTAATCGTGATCCACGCGGGTCGCGATTCGTTCCGGCTCGCACGCAACATCCGCGCGGTGTCGGCGAATCGGATGGGTAGCGACCTCGGTCTGGGACAGTGGCCCCGCCTATGACGATGTTCGCCGGACTGCTGTTCGAACCCACCCGCTTGCCGGGCGAGGCCGAAGTGCTAAGGGCCGAGGTCCGCGACTTCGTCGTCCGGGAACTCCCGCCGGACTACTGGCCGAATTCGGACTTCAACGAGGGTCACAGCCCGGATTTTTCGCGCAAGCTCGGGGAACGCGGCTGGATCGGCATGACTTGGCCGAAGCGTTTTGGCGGCGGCGAACGCACCTTCTTCGAACGCTACGTCGTGACCGAGGAGTTGCTGGCTGCGGGGGCGCCGGTGAGCGCGCACTGGATCGCCGATCGTCAGAGCGGCCCGTTGCTGCTGAACTACGGCACCGAAGATCAGTGCCAGCGCTACCTGCCGCGGATCGCCCGGGGTGAATGTTTCTTCTCGATCGGCATGAGCGAACCGAACTCGGGCTCCGATCTCGCCTCGGTTCGGACCCGCGCCGAGAGAGTCTCGGATGGTTGGGTGGTGAACGGCACCAAGATCTGGACCACGGACGCGCACCGCAACCACTACATCATCACGCTTGTGCGCACGGAGCCTCCGTCTGAAAACCGTCATGCGGGGTTGTCGCAACTGCTCATCGATCTTCGCGGCAAGGGCGTCACCGTTCGACCGATCCGTAACCTCGCCGGCGGCGAGGATTTCAACGAGGTCGTCTTTGAGGATTGTTTCGTCGACGATGACGACGTGGTCGGCGAACCCGGCAACGGCTGGACCCAGGTGACCAGCGAATTGGGCTACGAACGCAGCGGCCCGGAACGGTTCCTGTCGGCGTTTCGGGTATTCGTCGAATTCGTGCGCGCGGTTGGCAACGAGCCGGCACCCGCCGAAGCGGCACTGATCGGCCGATTGGCCAGTCACCTGATGACGTTGCGACGAATGTCCATCTCCGTGGCCGGCATGTTGCAGAAAGGCGGTAGTCCCGTGGTCGAGTCCGCGCTGGTCAAGTCGCTCGGCAACGACTTCGAGAAGCTGCTTGGCGAGCTGGTGCGCCTGCAAGCTCCGCCGGGCCACGCGGGCCTCGAGAAATGCCTGCGCCAGACCTTGTTGCACTCGCCGTCGTTCACGCTGCGCGGGGGAACACGGGAGATCCTCCGCGGCGTGATCGCCCGCGGCCTGGGGTTGCGATGATGAACGGCTTGATTGCCGACACGGCCGAGCGAATGTTCTCGGATCACGTCGATCGGGGGGTTCTGGATGCGGCGGAGGGCGGCGAGTTCCCCGTGGCACTCTGGGATGTCATTCGCGCGGCGGGCCTGCACCTCGTCGGCAGCCCCGGATCCGGTACCGCTGACGCCGACCTCTACGGATTGCTGACAATCGCCGGGCGACACGCCCTGCCGGTGCCGCTAGCGGAGGTCCTGGCGGCGAACTCGTTCCTGGAAGAGAACGGCATGACCACCGTCGCCGTCGACGGTGTTGCGCCGTGGGGCCGCGTGGCCGACCGGGTTTTGACCGTCGATGGTGACGTCAGTGCTGACTTCGACGTCTCCGAGGGTGCCAATCTCGCCGGCGAAAGCCGTGACCGGATCACGTTGCGCAACGCCTGTCGAGTCGATCTGCCTGCGCAGTTCTACGAACGCATGGCGCTGTCCCGCGTGGCCCTCATGGCGGGGGCGCTCGATCGGATCCTTGCGATGGCCATCGACTACGCGACTGAACGCGAGCAGTTCGGTCGCCCGATTGCCAAATTCCAAGCCGTGCAGCACAACCTGGCGATCCTGGCAGGGGAGGTGGCGGCGGCGCGTTGCGCCTGCGATGGCGCCGTGATGTCCGCGAGGTCACCGAACTTCGCCGTCGTGGTCGGCGCGGCGAAGGCGCGCGTCGGCGAAGCGGCCGGAATCGCGGCCGAGATCGCTCACCAGGTGCACGGTGCCATGGGCTTTACCCACGAGCACAGCCTGCACCACTTCACCCGCCGCCTCTGGGCGTGGCGCGACGAATGCGGGCGCGAGACGGATTGGCAGGAAAGACTCGGCAGGCAGGTGGCGAGCCGCGGCGCGGATTCGGTGTGGGAGTTCGTCGTTGGGGTCGGATGATCTCCGTTCGTTGTTGACGGGCCGATCGATCCGAGTCGCGGCCAGCGAATGCCTGCTCGGGCGTCCGGTGCGTTGGAACGGCGAACACAATGGCGATTCGTGGCCGCGGCATCGGCTTGAGAGTCTTTTCACGTTGGTTGGCATCTGTCCGGAGGTGGGCGTCGGCATGGGCGTACCCCGGGATCCGATCCAGCTTGTCGGCGAGGCAGCCACGCCGCGCGTGGTGGCGGTGGACGATCCCACCCGCGACTACACGGATCGCCTCAAGGGATACGCCTCGGAAGTCGCGGCGGCGCTGGACGATGTGCACGGCTACATCTTCGCCGACCGTTCGCCAAGCTGCGGTTTGGCGGGCGTCAAGGTATTCGCGGAGGACGGCTCGTTCGAGCGCGTCGGCCGGGGCGTGTATGCCGCAGCGGTACTCGCCAACCACCCGGACCTGCCGGTCGTGGATGGGGAGACGCTTAGCGACGAGGAACGGCTCCTCGACTTCGTGCTTGCGGTCTTGGCCAGCTACGGCGTTGCCGATGGGACCGCAGGCGTTCGGAACTTGGTCGGAGGGTTGCTGAATCCGTAGTGGGATCAGGAGCGGGACGGGACGAGCCCGTCCCCTACGGCGCGTCCTTGACGATCACGCCGCAGGCGGCCCTAGCGCCGCCGGCACACCCTGCCTCCTCGCCGCCCGGGCAGTACGAGTCCGGGTCGACGTGAATGATGAACGCGCTGCCGTCCGCATCGAAGATGGACAGCGGGCCGTCGGAAAGCGTGATTCGGGTCGTGAGTGTCTGAAGTCTGCCGCTCCCCAACGGGGTTCCGTCTTCCTGCGTCACGTTGTCCGACATGTGGGTGATGTCGATGTTCACGAGATCGCCCGCGTGAAACGGATGATTGCCGTCCGGACTCGTATTGCTGTTGGGGCCGGGGTCGAAGTGTCCCTTGGCGGCCGAACACGGCTCGCAGGCGCCGGTCTCGTGGATATGGACGGCGTGCTTGCCTTCGGTTAGCCCGTTGCGGATACCGATTTCCACTTCGACGACCTTGACCCCCTCCTCGGAGGCGCGCTCGATCAGTCGAGCTCGACCGATCGGCTGCTGCGAGTCGCAGCGCTTGATGACCGCAGAGGCCGTGACATTCTGGCTTTCGCCTTTCGTGTTTGATTGGGCGGCTTCGGCACCGCCTACTTGCGCGGCGAGAATCGCAAAGGCCATAGCGCACGTCGCGAGCCCTTGCAGGCGGGGGAATTGACCGTTGTGCATGAGTCTGTCCTTTGCGGGATAACTTGCCTAGTACGCTAACACCGCACGCGGCCTGATGGAACGCTGTACCTCACGCAGGATCCTTGGGTTCGGTGTTTCAGAACGCGCGTGGATTGAAGATGTCCCCTTCTACGGCCCGAAGTTGAATCGTTCCCGGACCCAGGCGCGAAGGACTTGCGAGTACGGTGTTCTCTAGGCCGCCTGTGACAACGGGACTTGGAACTGCAAGCAAAGGGGGTGGCCATCGATCATTGACTCGGACAAATCAACAGCATAGTGTGGCCGCAGTCGCGATGTTGTATGACTGCCATGCGCTTGGACATACAGCACCTGCGGACGCTGGCCGCGTTGCGGGACACCGAGAGCTTGCGACATGCCGCCGAGCGTATCGCCGTCACGCCGTCTGCGGTGTCTCACCAATTGAACGATCTCGAAGACCTTTTAGGCTGCCGGTTGTTCTACCGCAAGACCCATCCAGTCAGATTCACTCCGGCTGGAACGCGCCTGCTTGCGTTGGCCGACGATGTGATACCCGATGTGCGAAGGGCGCTGGCCGATCTCGAAGGCCTTTCCAAGGGCCCGGTCGACCGCCTCTTCGTAGCCGTGGAACAACACGGCCCCACCGAATGGCTTCTTGCCGCGATTGACGAATATCACCGGTCATGGAGCACAGTGGGAGTCGATGTGCCGATGGGTTTAAGCCTCGATCCCCTTCCCGCCTTGGCACGTGGCGATCTGGATGTCGTGTTCACAACCGATCCAATCGAGGATCCCGCGTTGACCTATGAGCCGTTGTTCACCACAGAGCTGAAGGTCGCAGTCGCACCCAGCCATCGGTGCGCTGCCTTGGATTGGGTGTCGCCGGCCGACTTCGCCGGAGAGACCGTCATCTCCTACCCAGTTCGACGTTCGCGCCTCCAGGTCTTCACTCGGTTTCTTCAGCCGGCCAATATCGAGCCGGCCCATGTCCTTGCAACTGAGCTTCCAACGATTATGGTCCGCCTTGCGGCCCAACGCCGGGGTGTCTGCTGCCTCCCGAGTTGCGTGCTCGAAGAACTCCCGGAGGACGTATTGTTGAAACCGTTGGGCAACGGAGGCTTGCGCTGCTGCGTGCATGTAGCCACGCGACCCGACTGCCGAAGAACAACGCATATCAACGCGTTCATCAAGATGGCAAAGGAGACGGCTTTCCGAACGTTGACATCGATTGGTGTACCGACCGGCGGGTCAACCTAAGGTCCCGCAGTTGCCTATTCGTTGATGTAACTAAACGTGATCCACCCAATCATCATTTCGTCCGAGGACTGAAACCCCCATCTAACTTCCGTGCCGGGGTCTGGGTTGCCGAGGTTCTCGGAGGAATTGTCCCACCAGGTTGTGTGGACGATCCTCGTGCCTGCAGACAGGACTTTGGGCTCCCGCAGAACGTAGTTCGTCTGCCAGTTAAAGTCGTATTTCGGCACCGACAGCAACACCTCCTCCGACCCGTCTGGATAGATTGCCCTGAACTCTGACGCCTTGCCCCGATAGTGCGCATGCGGCAGCAGCGAATAGATCAGCACACTCCGATGGAACGCTCTGCTGATCGTTTCGCGGTGGGACTTTGCGTAGGCAGGTATGCGTATTCCTGTATTCGCAAGCATGGCGACGCGCATAACCCGAGCAGGTGGCTCGTCGTGAGAATAGAACGCGACCCGCGACCTGTCCGTGACTGCCCGACCATAGGGGGTATAGTGCATTTGAAAGGTCAGCACGGCGCCTGCGGGCAGCAAGACGCCAGCGTTGCGGGGATACTGCAGAACCGGATCGCCGGGGGCGTAACCGCCCAGACTCCCAATCGAACTCACACTGGCTGGGCCCCCGTCTCCGGACCCGTCGACCGCGACTAAAGCGTGGTGCAAAGCCAGACGGTCCCCCGGAGCTATCTCGATACCTCGCACCCAAACGTCGCGATCTAGCGGGTTTTTCACGGTCGGATAGCGATACGCCACTATTCCCCTCGCTGGGACCTCGTACTCGGGAATGTCAACTACCAGATCCGGCGTGCCCAACGACCACTCCGACACGGCCACCTGGTCACCCTGCAAGGCATCTTCCCCGTTTCCGTTGTGGGGCGCTCCAGCCTCGATCCATTGCACGAGACGACGCGCCTCGTGGGGCGACAGCGACCTATCGTTGGCAAACTCTCCGAACAATGGATCCGCGCGCCAAGGTGGCATGCGTTTCGTGCGTACCACCTCGCGGATCATCGGCGCAAAACCTCGAATGACCGTGTAGTCGGTCATTGCCCAAGGCCCAGCTCCTCCAAGTCTGTGGCAGGTCACGCATTTGTTCGCCAATAGCGGAACAATGTCCTTCCTGTACGAAATCTCCGGAACACCAGGCACATCCAAATAGCAATCCGTTCCCGTCGCGGTGGGGTCGTCTCGCAGCGCCTCTGCCAGGAACGAGAGGAAGCGCGTGCCAACGTAACTAGCCCGCCAAGTCAGCGGGTCGGCTACGACTGCTTCACCGGCTTGCTCAAACCCCAAAGAGGCGCCAATGATCTGCGAACGGTCGATGAGAATGGGGAACGACCAGTCGTTCCCGATATCATCCGCAAGGGACTCTCTGTTCCCGGCGTCGGCGGAGTCCGACAACAAAACCATGAAGCGGATATCCGCCCACTCCGCCGCTGCAGTGGCGATCCTCCGCAGGTCCGGAAGGAATGATTCGCACTTCGTCGCGTGGGCGACAATCACGATGGCTTGGGCATCGCTGTGATAATGGATTTCATGAGATCTGCCGTCGTGTCCAAAAACCTGAAATTCTCGACCGGATCCCCAGCTACGACACGGCCCTCGACCTCCATGAACCAGAATGTTAAGACGAGAATCCACACGCTGGCGAGACATTGCTGGGCGATCACAGTCTATGCGTTCCCATGTTTCGCTTGCTCCAGACCAGAACCTTCTCCGGGTTTTCAGGCGGGGTGAATCCCCTCCTGGATCCCGCGCCGCATTCAGCGTCGGCACCGTAGCCGCGAGACTGATCGGTCGTAGTCGATCTCCCCGTTTTCAACCGTGAAGTCGTAGGTGGCATTCGAGTAGGCTGACCGTTCCGACCCCTGGCACTGCTGGTGCTGGTCGTAGATGTCTTGATCCCACTTTCCGTTTTCTGCACAACTGTCCATGGTGTCCGTGAACTCCACCAAGGTCTGACCCAAGAACGACCTCTTGAACTGCATCTCACATTGGTAGCAGTCCTCGCTCGGAGAGCCGCAGAAGGTGACCGACAGATTGCCGCCGATTTGTCCGGATAGGCATCCTGTTAGCGGAACAGTAAGCGCCAGAAAAACAATGGTGCGCAATGAGTTCAGTGCATTCGTTCTCGCTTTCATCGTACGAACTCCTCTACCGGATCGAAACCGTAAAGGCCGGTTGGCCTCCCTGCCCATTGGTTGCCCGACTCGACGGTCACGGACCCGAACCCGATCTTGTAAACGAGTGGAACTCCTGTTGGCATGAAGTCCTCGACCGTCTGGTCGTTGAATTTGAAGCCCTCCAAGTGCGATATCGTCAAGGTCGGTTTCGCAGCTAGTTGTGTTTCGTCGTCGCGCTCCAGAATGCTGGCGAATTTGAACTGCACGTTCTGGAGGAAGTCCATCGGATTGAGAAGGAAATAACGTCCCGGCTCCTTTTGGTAGACGGGGACAACCAGTCGGAAGTCGACTTTGTCTGGTGTAGTCGTCAATTGGGCATGCAGCCTTACATGCAAGGCCGCCTCTGCGGGAAGCGAGACCTCTCTGCCTGGTGTCGCGACCTCCAGATTGAGGATTGACACCATTCCGGCACCAATGTCGCTCTCGCCGGAAGCGGCGAGGTCGCCGAGGAACTCGTCGACTAGGCGACCGGCCAGCGGCTCGTAGCTCAATCCGAGAAGGTCGTCTATCGCCAATGGCCTCGCGAACGTGAGGCCAGCGTTTTTCTTGCCCTCGCGGATTGATCGGCCGATGTGCTCTCGCACCTCCTCGGTCAGGCCGACGGAGTGGGCGACTGGGGAGGCATCCCTCGATGGTTCCTCGGACTCGCTGGCTGATGCCGCTGTCACGACTATTGCGAAAGCAGATAGCCACGCAGTACAAATGACTCTCATTGCTGAATCTCCTATCAAGTTGGCGCGGTGCCCAGTCGGTCGCTGAACCCTCGTTTGGTTCGCGAATCTCGACACGACTTACGACTATCTTTATGCTTCCACTGAGGTCATTCGGTAAAACGATGTCGTTTCACTTTGGTCGGATAAGGGTGAAAGTCTCTCACGTGGCCTTTTGGTATCGTCTTTGCTCTCGGGAGTCCCTCCGGACTATCGCCGGCTACAGGTTGACTTAGACGACGCGAGGTTGTGTTACCGGCGTCGTCGAGGACGAGATCGAACAGCGCTTTCGAGTTTCCGACTCTCGATTGAAACGACTCTCTCCGGACGATCAAGTGGTGGTTGATCGCTCCGTGTTGGTGACCCGGCGCCATTCACGCGTGGCTTCGTTGAGCCCCTGCTGCCGGTAAAGCGCTGCGTAGCGACCGTTGGCAGCCATCAGTTCGCGGTGGTCGCCGGATTCGACGATGCGTCCCTCGTCGACCACCAGGATGCGTGTCGCGTTCCGGATCGTCGACAACCGGTGTGCGATCACGAAGCTGATTCGGCCTTTGAATATCTCGGCCAGGGCGTGCTGAATTGCGAGTTCCGTTTCGGTGTCCACCGACGACGTCGCCTCGTCCATGACCAGGAGTTGCGGGTCGGCGAGGATCGCGCGGGCCAGCGAAATCAGTTGCTTTTGGCCCGCCGAGAGCCGACTGCCGCCTTCGCCCGCCGGCGTGTCGTAGCCTTGGTCCAACGCCGAAATGAAACCGTGGGCATCGGCAAGTCGCGCGGCTTGCTCCACCTGCGCGTCGGTGGCGCTCAATTGGCCGTAGCGGATGTTCTCGCGGATCGAACCGCTGAACACGTGGGCGTCCTGCAGGACCATGCCGAGGTTCGATTGCAGCCAATGCAGGCTTCGGTTGCGATAGTCGGTTCCGTCGATCAATACCTGCCCGGCCGTTGGTTCGTAGAACCGGCAGATCACGTTGACGAGCGTGCTTTTGCCGCCGCCGGTGGGCCCGACGATGGCGATGGTGTCGCCGCGTCGGGCGGCGAGGTCGATGTCCCGGAGCACGGGCTGGTCGGGATCGTAGGCGAAGCCGACGCCCTTGAGTTCGATTCGTTGAATGCGAGCGTGGCCGCCGTCCGCCGCGAACCGGCCGAGGGGCGCTGCGCTGGACCCCTCGGCGGCTGCAAGAGCCCGAAGAACGCTTGACGAGTCTTGTATTTCCGGATCCTCGTCGATCACCGAGAGCACCCGCTCGGCGGCAGCCTGGGCCATCTGCAGTTCGATGAACCAGGAGGACATGATCTCGGCCGGCCAGAAGAAATTGCGGGCGAGCATCGTGAAGGCAACCACCGTGCCAGCGCCGATGAGTCCCAGATAGACGAACGATCCACCCACCGTGAGCGTCAGGTTGACGGCCACCGAAGCGATAACCAGGACGAGCGGCAGGTACACCGCGGCGAGTACGAGGTTGCGCACCGAGGCCTGGTACATCCGGTTCGTCAACGTGCCGAACTGTTTGGCGTTGGCGTCTTGGCTGACGAAGGTCTTGCTCGTCACCACCCCCATGATGGACTCGTTGAACGATCCCGTTATCTCCGAGTTGGTGCTGCGCACCAGGCGGGCGCTCTTCAAGATGCGGCGGTGGAACTTGATCGACACCCACCAGACCACGGGCAGCACCGTCATCACGAGCAGCGCCAGCCGCCAATCCATCACCAGCATGGCCCCGGTGAGGCCGACCATGATGGTCAGCCCCCAGATCATGTCCACGAACCCCCAGGACAGGATGCCCGTCAGGCGGTCGCAGTCGGCGGTCAGGCGCGCCATGAGCCAGCCCACCGGACGCCGGTCGTAGTACGAGAACGACAGCTTCTGGAGATTCACGAAGGCGTCGAAGCGGATGTCGTGGCTGACGTAGCAGCTGACTCTGCCGGCAATCCACTCGAATCCGCCGACGGACACCGCGACCACTAGGTTGCAGAGCAGGTATAGCCCGGCCCAGAGCCCGAACGACGCGTCCATGCCATTCGCCTGGACGTCGTCGACCACCCACTTGGCGAACAGCGAGTAGGAGACCTCCACGGCGGCGGTTGCGATGGCCGCGACGATCAGGAACGCCAGTTCCCTCTTGTAGGCCAGTGCGTAGCCGAACAGCCGCTTCCACAGATCGAGTTGGACCCTTGCGGCGTCGTCGCTCACGCCGTCGTCGAATTGTTCGTCTTCAAACGACATCGGACGCCTCCTTCAGATCCTGTTCGATGGCTTCGTCCAGCGCACCCTGGATCTCGCACAACCGCCGGTAGGGGCCCGACGCAGCGGCCAACGTGGCGTGCGTGCCCTCCTGGATGAGACGACCCCGTTCCAGCACCAGGATCCGGTCCGCGTTGCGAACGGAAGACAGCCGGTGGGCGATGATGATCGTCGTATGGCGTCCACGACGACGGTTGAGCGCCGCCATGATCTCGCGTTCGGTACCGGTGTCGACGGCGGAGAGGGCATCGTCTAGGACGAGGATCGGCGGCTCGACAAGCAGCGCGCGTGCCAATGCCAAACGTTGTCGTTGACCGCCCGACAAGGTCACCCCGCGTTCGCCCACCCGTGACCGGTAACCGGCGGGAAAGCCCACGATGGCGTCGTGCACGGCGGCCTCGCGGGCCGCCGCCGTCATCTCGTCGTCGTTCACGTCCGCGCGAGCAACGCGCAGGTTGTCGGCGACGGTGCGCGAGTAGAGGAAGGGATCCTGCATGACGATGCCGAATTGGCGTCGGAGCCAATGGCGATCAACGTCGCGGACCTCGAGCCCGTCGATCAAAATGCGTCCATGCTGTGGCTCGTAGAGCCGGGTCAGGAGCCGGATCAGCGTGGTCTTCCCGGCGCCCGGCGGCCCCACGATACCGACCGTTTCACCGGCGGGGATGTGGATCGAAAGGCCGTTGAGTACCGGTCTGCCCGGTTCGTACTCGACGCTTACGTCTTCCAGTACCAGTTCGCCGCGGGTCTGCCCGTTACTCGGTGCCGGGCCTCGGCTTTCCTCGTCCGCCTGGAGAACATGGTTGATGCGTCCCAGCGACACCATCGCCTTGCCGGACTCGTTGAGGACCTGGCCGAGATGCCTCACCGGCCAGATGACCATCGTCACCTGCATCATGAAGGCGAACAGTTCGCCGACCGTCAGTGTGCCGCCCGCGAGGAAGATGCCGCCGGCGATGAGCACGATGCAGACCTGCGCCGTACACAGGAAGTCGCTGATCGCCCAGTACGCGCCGCTCAGGCGGTTCAGCCGTTCACGGTTGTCGCGCAGCGCGATGCTCTTGGCGCCGAAGTGGCTGACTTCGTACTCCTGGCGCGCGAAGGCGCGAACCACGCGGATGCCGGTGAGGTTCTCCTGGAGTCGGGCGGTAAGGGCGCCCTCCGACTCGTCGGTGATCTTGAACTGCGCCCGCACCTTCGCGAAGAAGTAGTACGCGCCCGTGATGATGAACGGCATGAGCACGAGCGCGAGGCCCGCAAGCCGGGGGTCGCGGACGAAGAGTATGGGCGTCAGAACGCTGAGCAGCAGCACCGAGCGGCCGATCTGCACCACCTGGGAGGACAGGAAGACGCGCACCGTCTCGACGTCCGAACTGCAGCGCTGCACGAGGTCCCCGGTGTCCGCCTCGTCGAAGAAGGACGCGGGCAGATGCTGTAGCCGGGCGTACATCGTTTCGCGCAGTCGCCGAGCCAGCGCTTCGGACGCGATGGCGGCCCATCGGCCCTGCAGGTATTGGCAGACTGCGCCCAGCGCCGTGAGGCCGACGCCCGCGACGGCGGAGAGAACGAGATAGGCGATGTAAGGTTGCCCGTCCCAGAAAACGGCCAGCGCCTGGGCGGCGTTCACGAGTACGGCGGCGCCCCGCGACAGGTCCTGGGTGTCCACCACGTCGAGGACGTAGCCGCCGACCAGCGGGACGGTAAGCATGAACGCACTCGCAAGGCCCGTCACCGCGATGGCCGATGCGTAGCGCACCCGCTGGCCGGCGGTGATTCGCCACAAGTTTCTGGATGTCTTTTGATTCACGTGTTCAAGCCAACAGCTTCAGATTGAACATTTGACGCCACCATCCCGAATACGGGACGGACGCGCCGCGAGGCCCTTCGACGAGCGGATGCGTCTGGTGATTAGCCCCCTGGGGGAGGGCGGAGGAAACCTCCGCTTTAGTGGTGATCCCGCGCGGAGCGGGCGTGGCCGAAGGAGCTAGTCCCCTCTCGTCACGAGGGTCAGCGGGTGCAGATGATGCTTCATCGGATAGCGCTCCCTTGAGTCGGCCGCGAAAAGGAGCGCGATCATACGCCCGTTCCGGATCGATGCAAAGAGGATTCTGACAACCCGCGGCGGCTTCTTGGCGAAAACGGGATACAACCGCTTTGCCTTTGGTGGGTCGATGGGTAACTATCGACACCTTCGGCCTGCCGTACCACGAACTCTCGCGCGGGCTGTGGACGGGAACGGTCGCGTAGGCCGTGCGAACAGGGGAGGCCGTGGCGAGCGAACTCGACATCCGGGCGACGGGGCGTGACCGTTCGAGGATGCCGGACGGCGAACACGATTCCCTCTCCCTGATCGCGGGCTACAGCGACATGCGGCTCGTTGAGGCCCCGCCGGAAATGAGTTTCCGCCGGATGTTCGGACTCGCCTTGCGCACCTGGCCCTACATGCGGCCGATGCTCGTGCACATCGTGGTGGTCCTGGTGTTCACCTTCTCCGGCAGTGTCGCGGCACTCGTCGGCTTCTTCGTCGGCGTGGACCTGATGCACAACAAGGTGCTTCTCGGCGAGGGGCTGCAACCGATCCAGGCAACGGTGCTGTTTGTCGACGACGAGTACGTGACCACGGACCCGCAGAAACTCGGCAAGATCCGGCGAGGCAAAGCCAAGGGTGCCGGTGGCAAGAAAACAGGCGTGGCGACCGGTGCCGCGGCCAAGGGGGAGGACAAGGCGGCAACGGCGGTCGAACCGGAGCTGACGCAGGATCAGCGCCGCACGGTCCGAAATCGCCTGCTGATGTGGACCGTCGTGGGTGGCGTTTTCGGCGGTCTCCTCGGCGCCGTGTTCGGGTACTACAGCATGTGGGTCTGGCAGTGCGTTAACCAGAACCTCCGCGTCGCGATGATCGAACGCGCCGAGTCGCTGTCGCTCAAGTACCACGACAACAGTCGCGTGGGGGACGCCATCTTCCGCGTCTACCAAGATAGCGCGATGATCGTGAATCTCATCCAGAGCGCGATCATCGCACCCCTGATGGCCATTTACGCACTGCTGGGCGGCGTCGGGATCGTTGCGGCCTTCGATCCCTGGTTCGCCTTGATGGTCGTGCTTGTCGCGGTCCCCGTCGGCTGGACGATCGTCAAGTCAACGCCGCGAATCCGCCGTCGCGCACTGGTCAACCGGGTTGCCAACAGCCGTCTCACGTCGCGCATCCAGGAAGCGTTCACGGCCGTCAAGGTCGTCAAGGCGAACCGGGCCGAGGCGCGCATCTTCAAGCAGTTCGACGAGGACTCGCGGGAAGCGTTGAGCGCGGCCTACTTCCTGCGCCTCGACATGGTCCTCGTCACGCTGGTGGTGGCGGTGCTGGGCGCGAGCCTCGTGATCGTCGGCGAATACCTCATGGTGTCGTGGGTCATCCAGCAACGGGAGACGTTCCTGGGCGCACTTGTGGCCGGCATCATCGGCTTCGTCATCTGGAACCTAGGCGCCGTCGAGATCGCACGGGGGCGCCTCGGCGGCGTCGCCGGACGCGCCCGCGGCCTGCTCGGCATCTGGATGCGCATGCAGGATCTCTTCCTGGCGCTTGAACGCGCGTTCTTCCTGCTCGATCTCGAGCCGGATGTCACCGACCCGGCCGACCCCGTGCCGTTTCCCGCACCCATCGAAACCGTTGCATGGCGATCGGTGCGGTTCGGCTACGAAGCGGGCAAGGACGTGTTGGCTGGTATCGATCTCGCCGCCTCCGCAGGCACGGTCACGGCCATCGTCGGCGGGACCGGCGCCGGAAAGTCGACGCTGATGAACCTCTTGCTTCGCCTCTACGACCCCGACCAGGGCACTGTGTCCATCAACGACGTGGATATCAGGGATATGGCCGTCTCGGATCTCAGAGCACATGTCGGTATCGCGCTGCAGAAAAACGTCCTGTTCGCGGCGACCGTCGCGAACAACATCGCGTTCGGTACGCCGAAAGCGAATCGAGCTGCCATCGAGACGGCGGCCAAGGTCGCCTGTGCGGAGGACTTCATCTTCGAGATGGCGAACGGCTACGACACCGAACTCGGCGAGCGAGGCGGCAAGCTCTCCTCGGGTCAGCGTCAGCGGCTCTCGATTGCCCGGGCCGTGGTGCGCGATACGCCGGTGCTCATTCTCGACGAACCGACGGCGTCGCTGGATGCCCGCACCGAGCAGAGGGTTCTCGCGAACCTGGCCGAATGGGGTCGGGATCGGGTCATCTTCCTGATCACCCATCGACTGTCGACGATCCGGAACGCCGACCGCATCGCCCTCGTCGAAGACGGTCGCATCGTCGAACACGGTACGCACGATCAACTGATCGCCGCCGACGGCCGGTATCGGGCATTCGTGGACGCCGAAACCGTCGGGAGCGGTACCGGATGACCGAGACCACTGTTCCACCCAAGGGAGCGCAGCCGGGGGATTCGCCGCGAAGCAAGACCCTCGTCCTGCTCAAGGAGGTTGCCGGCAGGAACCAGTTCGATGACCGCATCGATACCCAGCCGGACATTACGACGGTCGAGGCCCTCGGCGTCATCGGGCGCAGCATCCGGCTCATCGGCGAGGCCCCGGGACTCTTCACGGCCAAGGTGCTGCTCGCCTTCGTGGCCTTGCTTCCGGGCCTCTTGCTGCCGTGGATGGGGAAGATCCTCATCGACAACGCGATGCTCGAGCGACCGTTCGGGACCACCGAGGTCGCCTTTCCGCCGTTCATGGATCCCATACTCGGTGTCGTGCAGGGCCGGGACCCGCTTGGAATCGCCCTGGTTCTGGTGTTCATCTACTTCGGCCTGCTGTTCCTGTTCGGCAGTCGTTCGGGTGGTACCGGTGCGGGACTCCTGCAGGGGCGCGATGCCGCCACCCAGGCGGAAAACCAGATCAGCGAAGGTGGCAGCAGGGCGGGAGGCTTGTGGGGCCTAGTCGAATTCATGGTCAACGTTCGTCTCACCCAGACGCTCTCCAATCGCCTGCGGTCGCGGCTCTTCAACCGCCTGACGCATCTGCCGATGACGGTACTCGACGACCAGCGAACCGGGGACGGCGTCTACCGGGTGCTCTACGACACGCCGATGGCGCCGGACCTTGCGTACCGGGTGACCTCCGGGCCCTTCCTCATGGCGGTGGGCGCCGGCCTGAACCTCTACATCCTGCAGTACTCCTACGGCGAGGTGTCGCCGGAGCTGATCTGGGTGGCCTGGGCCGCGGTTCCGATCGCCTTCGTCACGACGTTTCCGTTTTCGGGGGCGCTGCGCCGAACCAACCAGAACAAGCGTGCGGCCGGCTCCGCAACGACCAACGCCATGGAGGAGTCCATGGGCAGCATTGCCGCGGTACAGAGCTTGGGCGCGGGGGAGCAGGAAAAGGAGCGCTTCGCCGGCCGCAGTCACCAGTCGTTCCTGCGCGAGCGCTACTCGTTCGCCGTCATCATCGCCGCCGGAATGGTTGCCGGCGCCATCGGCGGCATTGCTGCGCTATATGTCACCTTCCTGGTTACCGACGGGATCATCGACGGCGTCATGTCGGCAGGCGACTTCGCCGTGCTGATCGGGATCTACTGGGGCATCGCTGTTCCCGCCGGGTATTTCGGGGCGATCTGGATCAAGCTGCAGGAGGCCATCGCGGCGGCGCGCCGGGTGTTCTTCTTCGCGGACTACGAATCCGAGGAAACCCGCCAAGGCGGGCGGACGCTCGCCGCCGTACGCACCGGCATTCGAATGATGGATGTCGAGTTCGCGTATCCGAACGGCCACCGTGCGCTGCTTGGTATCAACCTCGATCTACGGCGAGGCGAACTCGTGGCCCTGGTCGGACCAACGGGTGCGGGCAAGACGACGCTCGCCTACCTGATCCCGGCATTGCTTCGACCGACGAAGGGCAGGGTGCTTGTCGACGGCGTCGATGCGAACGACATCGATCTCGATAGCTTGAGGCGCGAAGTCACCTACGTCTTCCAGGAGCACCTGCTGCTACCGGAGTCCATCCGGGAGAACCTGCTGCTGGCCAACCGCCAAGCGTCGGAGGAACGGATGCTCGCGGCGCTCGCCACCGCTGGCTGCATGGACTTCATCGACGAGTTGCCGGAGGGCATCGACACGGTACTCGGCCGTTCCGGAGACACCCTCTCGGTGGGACAGCAACAACGCCTGTCCATCGCCCGTGGGCTGGTTCGCGATGCCAGCGTGCTGATTCTCGACGAACCCACGGCGGCTCTCGACACGCAGACGGAGAACCACCTCGTGGCGTCGCTGCACGCGGCGGCACAAGATCGCTTGGTCGTGGTGATCGCGCATCGCCTGTCGACGATCAGGAATGCGGACCGCATCGTGTTCCTCGACGGCGGACGCATCCGCGACGTCGGCAGCCACGACGCATTGATGGCGAATCCGGCGAGCCCGTACCGCGAATTCGTTGAGTTGCAGGGCGGTGACGTCTCGCCGGGTCGCTGACCGAACATATCGTTCGCTTGCGCGGTGGAATGAGCGAAGGAACGCTTGATCGTGCGGGATACGTTCGAGTCGGCTCCTTGTTCGGCAAATGTGCGACTATGCCGATGGTGGCAGGCAAGGGAGATCAACATGACGGAACGCAGCAGGCTTCTTGGACGCATCACGGCTCGTCCTGATGTCTTCGGAGGGAAACCCATCGTCCGCGATATGCGGATATCCGTCGAGTCGATACTCAGTCTGCTTGCACAAGGGGTCTCGCAGGATGAACTCCTGGACGACTACCCTGAACTGGAGCGGGAGGACATCCTGGCCTGCACGGCATACGCTCACGCGGTCGTTGCTGGAGACACCTTGGCGGCCGTGAAGGTCGGGGAGGCGTGAGATTTCTCGTTGATCGGTGCGTCGGAAGACGGGTTGCGCGATGGCTGCGGGCCGAGGGACACGATGTTGTCGATGCCCCGGAGCTTGGAGCTGATCCCGGCGACCGCGCTCTGCTTGAGCGCGCCAATGCAGAGCGTCGAGTCCTCGTAACACTTGACGCCGACTTCGGCGAACTGATCTACCTACACGACGTTTCGCATGCCGGTTTGGTCCGACTGCCGGACCAGGCCCTCCGAGAAGCGAATTGCACTGATGGCTCAGCTCATCGATCAGCATCGGGAAGCCTTGGACTCGGCGGCTGTTGTTACGGTACGCGGCGGGCTTGTTCGCATCTCGCAAAGTTACTCTCAAGATAAACCGTGAGATTCGTTGAACTGCAGGGCGGTGGCGTCTCGGCGTGACGCTGACATGACCGGGCACATCGTTCCCTTGGAAGCCGGCGACGCCGACCTTGAGACCGTCGGCGGAAAGGGACACTCACTGGTGCGCCTCGTCGGGGCAGGCTATCCGGTACCACCAGGTTTCGTGGTGGCAAGCGGCGCCTATCGCCGATTCGTGGCGGACCACGGACTCGAGAACCGAATCCTCGAACTCGCGCGACCCGCGGTGGTGGACGGGACCGCGTCGTTCGAAGCGGCTTCAACGGACATCAGGCAGCTGTTCGACGCTGGCCTTCCTGCAGACTTGATCGCCGACATCTCTCGCGCCTACGCCCGACTCTCGTCCGCGATCGATCCGGCTGTTGCCGTGCGCTCGTCGGCAAATGCCGAGGATCTTCCCGAGGCGTCCTTCGCCGGACAGCAGGAGACCTACCTGAATGTTCGCGGTGCGCAAGCCGTGATCGCTGCCGTCAAGGATTGCTGGGCATCGCTGTGGACGCCCCAGGCCATGAACTACCGTCACGAAATGGGCATCGACTCCGGTCGCGTGGCCATGGCCGTGGTGGTGCAGGTCATGGTGCCGGCCGAGGTCTCAGGCATTCTCTTCACGGCGAATCCGGCCACGGGCGAACGCGGCGAGCTGATCGTCAATGCGAGCTTCGGCCTGGGCGAGGCGGTGGTCGGTGGCCAAGTGACTCCGGACACCTTGGTGATCGACCGGGGGACCTTGGCGCCGAGGGACACCGTTGTCGGTGCCAAGGTCCTGATGGTCGTTCCGGTGGCTGATGGGGGAACCCGTATACAGTCCGTAGCCGCGGAACGGCAAACAGCGGCCTCCCTCGACGGGGACCGGGCGTCGGAACTGGCTGCCCTCGCCGTCGAGGTAGAGCGCACGTTCGATGGCGTACCCCAGGATATCGAGTGGGCCTATTGCGGGGCCGCCGGGAATTCGACCGCCCGGTTCTGGATCCTGCAGTCGCGCCCGATCACGAACCTTCCCCCACCGCCCCCGGAAAACGTGACATGGCCGGAGATTCCCGGTGCCCAGCTCCTGAAGCGCCAGGTGGCGGAGAACATGCCCGATCCCTTGTCGCGGCTTTTCGAGAACCTCTACCTGCGTGCACTTTTCGACGTGCAGAAGTGGCCCGAGGGCTGGGAGTGGAAGGGCAACGAGACCCGGAACTGGATGAAGAATTTCGTGATCATCACCGTCAACGGCTATGCCTACCAGCCGATCTATCACGTGGGCGCGGGTGACTGGGACAAGCACGTGGCCAAGACTCACGCGGCGCAGTCAGAGCGATCCTGGTGGGCGAACCTCAAGGCAACCTTCGCCATGCCCGAGTTCATGATCGCGGAGATGAAGACATCGCCAATGCCGCACTGGATGTACCTATTCGCCCGCACGCTCCGCACGTTCAGGAAATACCCGGCGATCGTCCGTTGGGAAAGCGAACAGTTGCCGGCGTATCTCGCCGCCATCGGAGAGTGGGAAGACCGCAGGTATGCTTCCCTCACGGACTCCGAGCTGCTTGCCGGCATGAAGTCGTTGACCGTGGCCGAGGCGCGATATTGGCTCGCCCTGCGCAGCGTGATCGGCACGGCGAAGCTCACCGACGGCGGCTTTCAGCGGTATCTCGAAGAGAACGGTCCCGAGGGCCGATTCATCAGCGGCAGTTTCCTGTCGGGCTTCCCGTCGAAGACGCTCGAGGCCGAGTTCGCCTTGCGCCGCATTGCGGACAGGATCCGGTCGGATCCGGCGTTGACCGAGTTGGTGATCGTCAACCCACCGCCTCGTGTTCTGGACGCTTTGCACAAACACCGGAGCGGCGGGGCCGTATGCGAAGCGATAGACGCGTATCTGCACGATTTCGGCCGGCAGGTGTTCAACCTCGACTTCGTCGAGCCGGCACTGGCCGAAGACCCGGTGCCTTTCGCCATGAGCTTGAAAATGCTGGTGCGCGATCCCGGCTACGATCTCGCGACCCGGCAGAAGGAGGTTGCGCGTACCCGGCGGCGAACGTTCGCAGCGGCGTTGCGATTCTTCAAAGGCCGGCAACGCCTCGAGTTCCTGCGTTTCTATTGGACCGCACGCATCAACTACCCGTCCCGCGAGGAAGCCCTGTTCCACATGGGCTTGGCATGGTCCACGTTTCGGCCGCTGGCCCTCGAACTCGGACGCCGCCTGGTCGATACCGGCATGTTCCGCCGACCCGACGACGTCTTCTACGTGACCAGCGAAGACCTCGCGCTGGCCATCGAGGCGAAATCGGCGCCTCGGCCGATGTCCGAACTCGCCGACAGGGCCGAGGAGCAGCGCGGCCTAAGGGCATTGCGGTTCCGGATGGACCAGCCGGCGGCGATTCCACCCGCCGAAAAGAAGGGGCCGTTCTCCTCGGTTGTCAGCAATCCCGAAGGCGAGGACGTGCTGCGCGGCTTCGCGGTGTCGCCGGGAACGGTGACGGGCATCGCGAGCGTGGTGATGACACCCAACGATTTCGACAAGATGAAGCCGGGGACGATCCTCGTCTGTCCACTGACCACACCGGCTTGGACCCAGTTGTTCCCCCAGGCTACTGGCTTGGCGACGAACATCGGGAGCATCCTGGCCCACGGCTCCATCGTTGCCCGGGAATACGGCATCCCTGCCGTCCTCGGCATCGGCGATGTGACGCAACGCGTTAGATCAGGTCAGAAAATCGCCGTCGACGGGAACCGGGGGACGGTCACGATCCTGGACTCCTAATGGCGCGGGTCGCCGGCCGCGCCCAGTCGTCACCGGACTGCAAGGTGGGGCCGCACCCACTCCCATAGGTAGCGGGTGTCCGTAGTTGTTGAGCGGGTTTCCCCCTCCGGGCCGTTCACTATCCTCAACTGGGATTTGCCGCCGCCCACGCGGTGTGCTCGTGCATACCCTTGGCGATCGAGAATCACGTACACCGGCCGTACGCGAAGCATGCCGTCCTCGTTCGCGTGGGTTCCGCTCATCCCCAGAAAGCCGAAGTCGTCAACGCGTCCGTGCACCATGTCCGTCGGATTCGTCGCCAGCCAATCCTGGATGACATCGGCTGATTCGTCCGAGAGGTTGACCACGGTGAGGCCCTGATCGCGGTAGTGTTCCTCCAAGGCTTCGAGTCCAGGCATTGCCGCGATGCAAGGCCCGCACCACGTCGCCCAGACATGGAGCAGCACGACTCTTCCGCGAAAATCCGAAAGCTGCCGGGCTTTGCCTTGCATGTCTGCGAAGCCCACGTTGCCGAGCGAACGCCCCACCGGGTCCTGCAACCCGACCAAATTGCGCTGGAGCCGGTCGAGGACTTTGACTATGCCGTCGTCTCCCGGCTTGAGGGTGCCTGCCGGGGCAGAGGCGAGTTGGAAAGCCAACGGCCCCTGCAATCCGTCGACGCTCTCGAGGGCGAGATCGCCCCGAATCAGCTCGGTGAATCTCGGTCCAAGCCACGCCTGGAGTGGGGCAACCGACCTTGGTGAAACGCCGAAGCTGCCATGACCGACCCGTTCCATCTCGACTTCGATCGACTCCCGGATCTCGACCGCGCCGCTCTTGACGGCGAAAACGGCCGTAACGGTTGACGACTCGGCATCCGAACCGTCGGTCAACACGATTCGTGCCATGTCCGGCAGCTTGGCGGCAATCTCGCCCGAGGAGAAGGACCAACGTCCGAGTTCCCCGTCGGCCTCTTCCTGCCTATCGACCATCAACGCAATCTCCGAAATCGAGAGCCTGTGGACCTCGGCGTCGATCCCGACTGCCATGATCGTTGCGAGGCTCCCCATGCAAAGGAGCCGTGTCTTTCGCTTCACGTCCCTAACTCCCGGTTCTTCTTGTCGCAGGTGCTCGGAAGCGCTACGCCGCCGCGGCACGGCGAAAGCCCTCGCAGCGGCGTAGGAATTCGTCAACTTCGGCCCGCTTCGAAGCGAGGTCGAAGCTGATCTCGCCGGTACGATAGCCGTTGGTCGGGTTGCTCACCGTCACCGTCAGTTCGCCTGGCCGCTGCGTCGTCGCACCGATCCTGAGGAGCGCCTGCGCGTCCAACGTGAAACGACTCTGCCAGTC
This sequence comes from Gammaproteobacteria bacterium, assembly GCA_026705345.1. Lineage (GTDB taxonomy): Bacteria > Pseudomonadota > Gammaproteobacteria > Pseudomonadales > Azotimanducaceae > VXYL01. The sequence continues at coordinate 10,184 of JAPPAV010000065.1, read as the reverse complement.
GCCGGTGGCCGACAAGTCCACACGGGACGCCAACGGCACCGCGGCGATGCGACCCGATTCCGAGTCGAAACGGTATTCGACCGTCGCGGTCGTGCCGTCGTGCAGGGGTTTCCGATAGAACACGGACGAACCAGTGAGGCTCCGAATCTCCAGAACGCTGCCGTCCCGTCCCTTCGCGTCGTCGGGGGCGACCTTCATCCACGGGCTGTGGAAGTTGACGGTTGCGTCGGCCGTTTCGAGGTCGGACGAACAAGATAGTTCCAAACTCGGGCTCGCGCGACGGCTGGATCCGTCCAGCCCGGGCGGAAGCTGTGGGCGATCCGCACCACCGCGATCACTGCCGGGCTGCTCCCGTCCGGCGATTGCCAATGTCGTCTCTCGGCCTTGGTCGGGCGCGTACGCCAGCTGCGAGCGGACCGTCATGTTGGGCGCAAACCGGATCTGCCACCACCCGCTCTCGTCCTGTGACAGCGTCAAGTCCTTAAGTTCGCCGCCCGGACTCCGTTCAATGGTCCCCTCGTGCGTACCTTCTGCCACCACCGTCACGTCCACGACGAGCGCCGCGAAGGCGCAAGCCCAAGCTGCACCGGCGATGCCATGCCGGGCTCTGATCGGGTGGATCCGTTCGAGCACCTGCAGGCGGCGGACATTGAACGAAGTGTGGCCTGTCAATCCGACCGCAGCCGGCTGCCGCGTTGCGCTACGGGTCAGCGACGCGAGAGTGTTCCGGTACGGCTCCTTGCCGAACAGGCGTACGCAGGCCTCGTCGCAGTCGTGCTCGACTTCCCGTCTCACGATCCACGACCAGACCCATGCAAACGGATGCCACCACAGTAGGCAACGCATCAGCGTCACCGCGGTCGTGAGACGAGTGTGCTGCCGCCGAACATGGACCAGTTCGTGAACGAGCACCGTCGGGAGATCCCGATTGGCCAGATGGCGCGCGCCGAGCCACACGGTCGGTCGCAGGAATCCCGTCGCCACGGCGATGTCCGACTCGGGTACGACCCGGATTCGACAGGCCGCGCGCCAATCCTCCGGCAATCTAGCCAGCAGGTAGGACCCGTCGTGTGCTCGAACTGCCCACCGCTTGACTGCCTCCCGATGGCGAGCCGACAGCACCACGAACCCAACGAGTCCGATCACGGTGGCAGCGGCAAGAACGGCCAGCCAAGGGAATCGGACTCCTGCGGAGGTGGGGCCGCTCAGTGCGGCTACCTCGACCGTGTCGGCTGATCCCAGCACCGGCACCGCTTCGAGAACGAGTGGAGTGACTTCCGGGCGCACGATTTCGATTGCTGGCAGCATGGACCACGGCAGGACGGCGACGGGCAACGCCGCCAGCGCCACACCCAGACGCCAGCGTGCCGGTGCCGACCGGAAGCATGCGATGGCGAGCAGCGAGACCAGAGACAGTTCTGCGCTCATCAACAGATAGTCCATCACTTTTCTCCTCCGGCAGACTGGTCTTGCTGTTGGCGTTGGGCTGTCAGAAGGTCGTCGAGGTATCGGATTTCCTCGGCGCTCAACACCTCGTCACGCAACAGGAAGTTCATCATCGGTCGCCGGTCCCCGGCGAACACATGGGCCACGAAGCGCTTGAGCATCGACTGCTGGACCACATCGACCGAGATTGCCGCGCTGTAGAAGATGGTTCTGCCGTTCTGCCGGACTCTTTTGAGGACTCCCTTTCGCTCTAGGCGGTCTATGACCGTTTTCACCGTCGTGTACGCGACATTGCGCGTTAGGCGTACGGCTTCATGCACCGCCGGCGCAGAACACTCGTCGTTGCGCCAAAAGAGCTGCATCACGTCCAGTTCGAATTCAGATAGTTTCACGGCGAGTAGCTCTACTGATGTAAATAATCTACAACTGTAGACATTAAGCGACACCCGTGTCAACGGTCTTGGCACGTACCTACGGCGACGCGCCGATCGTCTTGAGGCGTTCGTCGGGATCATGTGGTATTTTTCGCCGCCGACTCCACCCCACTACTCCCTATGCGCGGCACCTATATCACCGCCCTAGTCATAACCGTGGCCATTGGAATCTGGCTGCTGTCCGGTTACCTGACGGCCCAGGACCGGGTTTCCGAACACCCGCCGCTGGCCGAGGCCAACGGGCGGTCCGTCCAGGCCTCGGACCCGGAAACCCCAACGCCCGTGCGAGCGCGGACGATCCACGCCACCCTCCGGCCGGAACTGTTGACCCTGCGTGGGCGCACGGAGAACAAACGCACCGTCGTGGTCCGCGCGGAGACGAGCGGCCGCGTGGTCGCCCGGCCCGTCGAGCGAGGCGATGCGGTCGCGTCGGGCGACCTGCTTTGCCAGATCGCCGAAGAGGATCGTCGATCCCGCGTCGAAGAGGGTGAGCAAGACGTCAACCAGGCGCGCTTGGAGCATGCCGGCAGCCTCAAGCTCAAGGATCGAGGCCTGCAGTCGGAGACGGCCATCGCGCGGGCCCGGGCGACGCTCGCGAGTGCCGAGGCGCGATTCGACGCCGCCACCCTGGATCTCGACAGGATCTACGTTCGCGCACCGTTCGAGGGAGTCGTGGAGGACGTCCAACTCGAGGTGGGCGACTACGCCCAGTTGGGCACGCCATGCGCGCGTATCGTCGATCTCGACCCGATGCTGCTCATCGGTCAGGTCACCGAGCGGAACGCGGACCGCCTCGCGGTGGGTTCGCCGGCCACGGGTCGGCTGTCCACGGGTGCCGAGGTCAGCGGGACGATCAGTTTCGTCGGCTATGAAGCCGATCCGGGAACTCGGACATACCGTGTCGAGGTCACGGTCCCGAACGCGGACTCCCGGCTACGCAGCGGCGTCACCGCGGAGATCGACATCCGCGTCGGCGAGTTGCTTGCGCACAAGATTACGCCGGCGGTATTCGCGCTCGATGACGAGGGCCAGTTGGGGGTTCGGATCATCGGCGCCGATTACCGCGTTGAGTTCCGCCTTGTGGAAGTCGTCGCCGACGACCGCGACGGCGTCTGGGTCACTGGCCTGCCCCGGCAAACCACGTTGATCACGGTGGGCCAGGAATTCGTCTCCGCCGGCGAGCTTGTCTCCGTGATGATGCCCAACGGCCCCGGGGCGGCCGGGGCGGAAGGTGGCGCCGACGCGCCGCCCGCTCTCGCCCGCGGGGAGGCCGGCGCCCCCGAACCGTCATGACCAATCCGATCGTCGAAGCCGCGATTCGACGGTCGCGGACGACGCTCTTGCTCATGGCGATGGTGGTCATCGCCGGTGTCGTCGCGCGGATCGCCGTTCCCATCGAGTCCGCGCCCAACATCGAGGTGCCCGTGTTCCTGATCGCCGTGCCGCACGAGGGCATTTCCCCCGAGGACTCGGCGCGGCTTCTGGTCAAGCCCCTGGAAACGGAGCTTCGTTCGGTCGAGGGGGTGGAGGAGGTTCGTGCCTACGCCTACCAGGGCATGGCGCGCCTGGCGGTGGAATTCGACGCCGACTACGACCTCGACGATGCGCTCAACGACGTGCGCGCCGCGGTAGATCGCGCCAGGCCCTCTTTCCCCGCCACGACGGACGAGCCGTACATCGAGGAGGTGAGCGCATCCACGTTTTCCATCGTTCAGATCAACTTGGTGGGGGAAGGCGTCCACGAACGCGTCATCTACAACATCGCAAAGGAGCTCCGCGACGAGATCGAAGCGCTTCCCGAGGTTCTCGACGCCTACCTTCAGGGCGAGCGGGAGGAGTTGCTCGAGGTGGTCATCGACCCCGCCGCGCTGGAGGCCTACGAAGTGGGCAGCGCAGAGCTCCTCAACACGATGGTGCGCAACAACCGGCTGATCGCCGCCGGCTCCCTCGATACGGGTGCAGGCCGCATGGCCGTCAAAGTGCCCAGCGTCATCGAGCGCGCGGCCGACATCTTCGAGCTTCCGGTTAAGGCCAACGGCGACTCCGTGGTGACGCTGTCGGACATTGCGGAAATCCGCCGCACCTTCAAGGATCGCGTCAATTTCGCCCGGGTAAACGGCAAGGACACCATCTCGATCGACGTCGGCAAGCGCGCCAACGCGAACCTTGTGGACACCGTCGACAAGGTGGTGGCCATCGCAGAGTCCTATCGCGAAGAGCTACCGCGCAGCGTCGAGTTGTTCTACACCCAGAACCAGGCGCCCTACGCGCGCGATCAGGTGACGGAGCTGCAGGGCAACATCATCACGGCGCTCGCGCTGGTCATGGTGTTGGTGGTTGCCGTCATCGGCCTGCGCAGTGGGTTGATCGTCGGTGCCGCGATCCCGGTTTCGTTCCTGTTCGGACTGATCTTCGTTTGGGTGCTCGGCTATTCGTTCAACTTCATGGTCATGTTCGGCATGCTGCTCGCCCTTGGCATGCTCATCGACGGCGCGATCGTCATCACCGAATACGCCGACCGCAAGATGGCCGAAGGCATGCCGCCTCGCGACGCCTACGCGACCTCGGCCTCGCGCATGTTCTGGCCGGTCGCCGCCTCGGTGGCAACGACGCTGGCGGCGTTTTTGCCGCTCATTTTCTGGCCGGGCGTGTCCGGCAAGTTCATGCGCTACCTGCCCATCACCGTGTTCTTCGTGCTGACGGGGTCGCTGCTCTACGCCCTGGTTTTCGGACCGACCATTGGATCGTTGATCGGAAAAGCGAGTGCGCGCGACGAGCGCCTGAGAAACACCCTCCGCCAGCTCGAGGACGGCGACCCGACCGAACTCAAGGGCTTCACCGGAATGTACGCCCGGCTCATCCGGAGGACTTGCCGGCACGCCGGTATAACGGTGCTGGCCACCCTCGTCATCCTCGCGGTGTCGTTCTTCGCCTACAGCCAGTTTGGGCGCGGCATGACCTTCTTCTCGGATTCCGACCCGGCCTACGCCCAGGTGTCGGTGCGAGCCCGCGGCAACCTGTCGGCGCTCGAGACCTTCGCCCTAGTGAAGGAGGTCGAGCAACGTGTGCTCACCATCCCCGGCATCAAGAGCGTCAACACCTGGACACAGACGGGTGGTGGCGCCGGCATGTCGGGCTTGGGCGGTTCCAGCAGCGCCTCGGACACCGTGGGGTCGCTCTACATCGAGATGCACGAGGAGTTCGAGCGCAGCTTAAGCGGTCGGGAGATTCTCGAGGAGGTCCGAACGCGCACGGCCGACCTGGCCGGCATCGGTGTCGACGTGCAGGAACTCGAAGACGGGCCACCCGTCGGCAAACCGGTGCAGATCCAGTTTTCCGGGTCCGACAAGGCGCTGCTCGGACCGGTCGTGGCCCGGGTCCGCGACTACCTCGACAACGAGGTCGACGGCTTGCGCGACATCGAGGACACGAGATCCCTGCCGGGCGTCGAGTGGAAGCTCAGGGTCGATCGTGCCCAAGCAGCGCTCTACAACGCCGACGTATCCCTCGTGGGTGTCGCCGTTCAGTTGGTGACCAACGGGGTCTGGGTCGGCGAGTACCGGCCGGACACCGCGGACGACGCCGTGGACATCCGGGTCCGCTACCCGTCCAGCGCCCGGGGCTTGAGCGCCTTGGACGAGCTCAAGATCAGCACGCCCAAGGGCCTCGTGCCCATCTCGAACTTCGTGCAGCGCGAGGCGGTACCCAACCTCGACAGCATCGAACGCATCGACGGCCGGGTGGTGATGTTCATCCGCGCCAACGTGGCCCCCGGCGTGCTCGCCGACGACAAGGTCGAGGAAATCCAGGCCTGGCTCGAGCGGACGGAGTTGGACTCGCGCGTCGACATCGCCTTCCGTGGTGCAAACGAAGAACAGGCCGAGTCCATCGCCTTCATCATCGTCGCATTGGTGATGTCCCTGTTGCTGATGTTCGTGCTGCTTGTGACCCAGTTCAACAGTCTCTACCAGGCCGCGTTGATCCTCGTCGCCGTCATCATGTCCACGGCGGGCGTGCTCATCGGCCTCCTGGTGACCGGAAGTCCGTTCAGCGCGATTCTCACCGGCGTCGGCGTGGTCGCGCTGGCGGGCATCGTCGTCAACAACAACATCGTGCTCATCGACACCTACAACCACATACGCGAGCGGCATCCGGAGCTTGGGCCCGTCGACGTGATCATCCGCACCGGGGCGCAGCGCTTCCGACCGGTGCTGCTGACCACGGTGACCACCGTCTGCGGCCTCTTGCCCCTTGCCAGCCACCTGTCCATCGATTTCATCAATCGCACCATCATCTACGGGGGTCAGATGGCGGGGTTCTGGGTGCCACTGGCACAGGCCATCGTCTCCGGCCTGACCTTCGCCACGCTGCTCACCCTAGTGGCGACGCCCGCCATGCTGGCGCTGCCGCATCAGCCCTACATGCAGGCCATCCGCCGGGCACCTTCGACGCTGGCCAAGTCCGCCAGACGGTTGTTCGCGCCGAGTCGACGATCCCTGGCGAATTGACCTCGCATCGTAGGGGCGACCCTAACGCGCCGGGAGGGCGCGCTGGGACGGGACAAGCCCGTCCCCTACGCGGCGCAGTTCAGGTCTCAGCGTCGTCGAGCACGAATCGCGCCCCCTGCTCGGCGATCATCACGGTCGGCGCATTGGTGTTGCCGGACGTGATGGTCGGCATGACGGAGGCGTCGATCACGCGGAGGCCGTCGCAGCCGTGGACCTTGAGGCGGTCGCTTACCACGGCCAACGGGTCGCGGCCCATCCGGCAGGTGCCGACCGGGTGGAAGATCGTCGTACCGAGGTCGCCGGCGGCGTGAAGCAGCGCATCGTCCGTGGTGCAGTCGGCGCCGGGTTTCCACTCCACGGGATCGAACGCGCGCAGGGCCTTGCCGCGCATGATGCGGCGCGTGAACTTGAGCCCTTCGACCGCCACGGCACGATCCTCGTCCGTGGCGAGGTAGTTCGGTGCGATTCGGGGTGGATCCACGATGCAGTTGCTGGCGATGCCAACGCTGCCGCAGCTGGTGGGTCGGAGATTGCAGACGGATGGCGTGATGGCGTCGAAGGAATGCAGCGGCTGGCCGAAGGCGTCGAGGGAAAGGGGCTGCACGTGCCATTCGAGGTTTGCGGCGCCTTGGTGCTCGTCGCTCTTGGCGAAAGCACCGAGTTGCGAAGGCGGCATGGTGAGCGGGCCAGTCCGGAACAGCAGGTACTCCAGACCCATGGCCGCTTTGCCGAGCGATGACCGGGCGCGGCGATTGAGTGTCACCGTGTTGGCGACCTGGTAGATCGTGCGAATCTGAAGGTGGTCCTGCAGGTTTTGCCCGACTCCGGGAAGATCGTGCACGACGCCAACACCGCGGTCGTGGAGCAGTTGTCCGGGACCGACGCCCGAGAGTTGGAGGATCTGAACGGAACCGATCGATCCGGCGGCCAGCAACACTTCCCGATGCGCTCGGATCGATCGTAGGCCGTCCGGGCGTGCCTCGAGGCCGACGCCAACTGCCCGTCGTCCATGGAACTCGATACGGTGAACCTGGGCGTTGGTCATGATGTCGAGATTCGCTCGTCTCAGCGCGGGCCGAAGGAACGCCTTGGTGCCGCTCCAACGCCGCCCACGGCGCTGGTTCACCTGGAAGTACGCACAGCCGAAGTTGTCGCCGCGGTTGAACTCGTCGATCTTCGGAATCCCGCATTCGGCGGCGGCCTCGCGCCAGGCATCCAGGATCTCCCAGTTGACCCGACGTTCCTCCACGCGCAGTTCACCGCCGGCGCCGTGGTATTCGTTGGCCCCGTGCTGGTAGTCCTCGCTTTGACGGAACACGGGCAGGACGTCGTCCCAGGACCAGCCGCGGTTGCCGAGTTGCGCCCAGTGGTCGTAGTCGCTCGCCTGGCCGCGCATGTAGATCATGGCGTTGATGGACGAGCAGCCGCCGAGCACCTTTCCGCGGGCATAGCCGATGGACCGACCGTTCAGACCGGCTTCGGGCTCGGTTCGGTAGCACCAGTCCGTGCGGGGATTGCCGATGGTGTAGAGATAGCCGACCGGTATGTCGATCCAGAAATAGTCGTCCTTGCCGCCTGCCTCCACGAGTAACACGTTGAAACGGCCACACGCAGTCAGCCGGTTGGCGAGTACGCAACCGGCCGTACCCGCGCCGACAACGATGTAGTCGTAGTCCCTCAAGGACAGCCGGTTCTCATGCTCCCAGCTTTACGACCATCTTCCCGGTGTTGGCGCCGGTGAACAGGCCGATGAACGCTTCCGGTGCCTTGTCGATGCCGTCGAACGTGGTCTCGCGGTACTTCACTTCCCCGCTGGCTACCCACGCGGCCATGTCACGCATGAAGTCTTGGCGGAGGTGGTTGAAGTTCGACACGATGAAGCCGCGCAGGGTGAGCCCCATGCCGATCGCGATGGCGAGATTGTTGGGGCCCGAAACTAGAGCCGTCGCATTGTATTGGGCGATGGCCCCGCACAAGGCGAGTCGGCCGTTGGGGCGCATGCAGTTCAGCGCGGCCTGCAGGTGGTCGCCTCCGACGTTGTCGAAATAAACGTCGATCCCCTGCTGGGCGCCCTCGAAGACCTGCCGCTCGAGGTGACCGTCGTGGTAGTCGAAGGCGTGGTCGAAGCCGAGATCCTCGGTAAGGTGGCGGACCTTCTCGGCACTGCCGGCGCTGCCCACGACCCTGCATCCCTTGATCTTGGCGATCTGGCCGACGGCGCTGCCCACCGCGCCGGCCGCCCCCGAGACGAATACGGATTCCCCCTCGGCGAGCTCGGCGACTTCGAGAAGACCCACGTAGGCGGTCATGCCCGGCATGCCAAGGATGCCGAGATAGGCGGAGGCGGGCGCTTCGAGATTGCCTAAGCGGCGTACGCCGGCGTCCTTCGCGACGAACGCTTCCCGCCAGCCGAGGTGGGACTCGACGTACTCCCCTTCCTTGAGGTCGGTGTGATTGGAGCGTTCCACGCGACCGATGGCACCGCCGGTAAGCGTCTCTCCGACGGCGAACGGCGAGGTGTAGGACTTGCGGTCGATCATGCGGCCCCGCATATAGGGATCGACCGACATGCAGACATTCCGCACGAGCACTTCGCCGGCGCTCGGATCCGGTAGTTCCACCTCGCGGATTGCGAAATCCTCGACCCTCGGCATCCCGACCGGGCGGTTGGCGAGTACGACTTCCCGTGACTTCATTGACGCTTCCCTCTATCTGGCAAGCCAACCATCATAGCCTCCAACGAACCGGCGCGTCGTCGGGGCGGTGGTCCGCCGGGCTCAATACGCCGTTTCGACGATTCGGAATCGAAGCTGGGGAAGTCGCGCAATCGCGGTCAAGGCGCCGTGGCTTGGCAGTGGGAAGTGGGTTGCGCCGATTCGGGTTTCACCCCAGGTTGGATCCACGCCGCGCCAGGCTCCTTCGATGGCGACCTCGTTCCAGGCGTGCAACCCGAAAGCCTGCGAGTCGCCCAGATAGGCGAGACCGATGACCGTGCGCGCCGGAAGACCCGCGGCACGTGCCAAGGTCGTGTAGAGGTCTGCAAACTCGGTGCAGTCACCGCTCCTGTCGCGGATGGTATCGAATACGGTACGTCCTCCGGCGGTGTCGCTGTAGCGCAGGTGGTGGTGCACGAACAAGGTCAGCGCGTTGGCCTTTTGTCGCGCGTCCTCGAGATGCCCCATTGCGCGATTCGCCAGATCGCGGACTTCGGGTGCATTTGCCGGATAGTTGACCGTCGCCGCCCTGGCCGCATCGAGTTCGGCGTCGGTCGCCGGTCTGCGCGGGTCGGCTTCGGCCGAGAGCGTGCCGGTGCCCATCGCGCCCGGCCAATCGATGGCCGGACCGTGGTCGCCGTCGACGGCAACCACCAGGCGTTTCAGGCCTCGCGGGTTCCCTATCGGCCGGTCCACTTCGACCCGGTGTCGAGCGGAAGCGAAAAGGGGTGGGGCCTGCTCCCAGATCCGGGCGGTTGCTTCGTCCTCGACCCGATGCAGGCTGATGAGGTCGCCGGAGTCCATACGCAATGGCACGAGGTCGTTTCCCATGTGGATCCGGCTAGTGGCGGAAGCGGCGGCCGCCCGGGCCTCCTTGGCGACCTCGAACTCGCCTGCGTGGCTGGCGAGGACGCGCCAGCGGTCGGTGGCAATCGACAAACTGTCGAAGTCGACCGAGCGGGCGGCGTGCACTTCGCCGGGCTCCGGTGCCTCGGTGGCCAACCAACGTTCCACGGCGAGGTACTCGCCCAGTTCCAGGTCCGAGTCGGCGTCGATAGCCGTGAAGTTTTTGGATGGCGCCA
>JAPPAV010000111.1 GCA_026705345.1 Gammaproteobacteria bacterium | reverse complement strand
TGGGTCACGCCATCGCGATCGACCGCATGGCCATTCGCCGTGACATCCGGGTCGGCCAGCGCCTCCTGGGTCGTCTGGTAGGGGTGCGAGGCAACGCCGCCGTCGGCGACGAAGATGTCGGTCCATTCGGCCAGCGTCTTCGACTGCATGTGTTCGAAGAGGTAGTCGCGGAACTCCTCGACCGCCTGCCGAGGCCAGCGGAACGGATCGCCCGGGTGCTCGCTTTGTGCGATCACGGCGTCGAGCCCGGATGCCCGGAAGAAATTGTCGAGAAGGTGCGGGAGAAGGTTGCCGAGTTGCAGCCACTTGCCGTCCTTGGTGCGCACCGGGTGGTAATTGAAGGTCGGCATCGACACGGTTCGGTCGCGGGTGATCTTGGGTCGCTCCAAGATGCCCTTGTCCCACAGTTGGGCCATCGCCATGATGCCCATCTCGTAGGGCATCATGCCGCGCAACAGCGACGTATCGAACGTGAAGCCGTGGCCCGTCGCCTCGCGTCCGATCAGGGCCGCCAGGAGGCCGAAGGCTGCACTCTGCGCCGTGGCATGGGTGCCGACCTGCAACGCTGCGTAGTTCGGGCCCGGCCGGTCCGCGACGCCGGCGAAGTTGAGCATTCGACCGGACTTCGCCGCCACCACCTGTTCATAGGCGGGATAGTTCGCGTAGGGGCCGTCCTCGCCAAACCCTGACACGATGCCCAAGACGAGGTCGGGTCGGCCCAGGGACTCGGCATCGAGGCCAATGACTTCCCGGGTGGCCCGATCAAGGTTGGTCAGCACGGCGTCGGCCGAGTCGACGATCAGGCTGCGCAACGCCGCCAGGTCGTCCGGATCGTCGAGACTCGCCTCGACGATCCGTTTGCCCCGGGTCCACAACGGCCACGATCCCATACCCCGGAACGGGTCACCCCCTCGTGGCACCACCTTGACGACATCCGCACCAAAATCGGCGAGCACCATGGTCGCCAATCCCGTGACGGGACCAACACCCAACTCGACGACACGGAAGCGGGATAGCGGCGCCATGGCGGAACTCGATCTGGAACAAGCGGCGAACTGTGCGCGAGGCAGGGGACCGGGTCAACTGCGAGGCTGGCCGCGAGCGCTCTTCGGGGTTGGAGTGATTCAGGAGCATTGAGTATGATTTGCAGCGTATTCTTTTCATACGGATTTGACATGCGCGTATCCGAACGAGGCCAAGTCACCATTCCCAAGACCTTGCGAGACCAGTTCGGGATGAATCACAACGTGGAGGTCGAGATGATTCCCACCAAACGCGGGTTGCTTATCCAGAAACGCACCACGACGGCACATCCGGTCGAACGTATCTACGGGGTGCTCGGCGGCGGCGGCAATACGGACGACCTGATCGAGGAGATCCGCGGACGGTGATTGCCGCAGTGGATACGAGCGCTCTACTCGACGTGTTCCTACCCGATGAGCGGTACGGTCGAGAATCCCAGGAACGCCTGCGTGCGGCCTACGACGCGGGCGCCGTCGTCGTGTCCGATGTCGTCTATGCGGAGTTGACGGCGGCATTCCCGGACCGCGCAACCCTCGACCGGGCACTGCGCGAGATCAACGCGACGACCTCGCCGATCAACACGAACATCGCGTTCGAGGCCGGGGTGCGGTGGAAGCGCTATCGCGAGGCCGGTGGACCGCGAACGCGCATCATCACCGACTTTCTGATCGGTGCACACGCGCTTGCCGTCGCGGACACCCTCTTGACGCGCGACCGGGGTTTCTTCGGGACGTACTTCCCGGAGTTGCGGTCTGCACATTGATACGGCGATTGTCGACCGGTACGAACGAGGCCGCTCTCCGGCCAGGGCTGTGGTTGACTTGTCAAACACTACCGGGGATGCTCGGTACGCTGTGCGCACCACGGGACGCCGAATGATCGGGAGTCGAAGGCTCCTCGCCGAATTCATCCTGCTTGTCGGCACCATGTTGCTGTCGGCGTGCCAAACCTTCGAGAACCCGCTGAACTGGAGCGAGAGTCCCATGGCTGGGCAACTCGTGGGTACGTGGCGGGCGGCCGAAGGCGAAGACCGCATAAAGGTCTCCCGCGCCGACAACGGCGCGTTGCGGTTCGAGGAGGCATCCTCCGATGACAGCGACCCGCCGGACACTTTCATTGCCGATCTGCTCGCTTCCGGTTCCCTACACGTCCTGCAAGTGAGAATGGACACCTTCAGTGAAGATGGCCGACGGCCCGAGGGGACGGGATTCGGGTTTCTGCGAGTGACCCAAGGTGCCGAAAACAGTGTGCTCGTGCAGGGGATTGACGTCGATCTATTCGGTCGTGTTGCGGAAGAGGAACTCCGTGGGGCCGAGATGCAGATGCAGGTGACGACGGTGGCCGAGTGTGTTGGCGACAAGGCCACCGAAGCCCTGTGGGCGAAGTTCTGGAACGACTTGAAAGAGCCCTTGGGCAACGACCTGCAGGCGAAGATTCTCGCCACACTGGACCACCAGACACGCAGAGACGTTGTCAAGGCGCTGGCGGAACTCACTGGTCGGGAGGTCGATCCCTACCGGGAGTTGACCAAGATGAGAACTTGCATCGCCCTGCATCTGCCCAGCGAGTACCTCGGCGAGTTGTTCCTTCACCATGCGGACCGAGTGTTCTTGGAGGATGCCGAACGCTACGTTCGCGAGTGACCCTTGCAGCCAAATCGATACCGCCTAGGTGGCCAGGCGCGGAGCGAAGCGATGGCCCACCGCTACGACTGGATCGGTCGCAACCCGGCGAACCCCGTGCCGACACCGAATTTCGACCGGCTTGCCGCTCGCGGCATGGACTTCTCGCGTGGCGCGATCGTGCCATCGCCGTTGTGCGGTCCCGCAAGATCGTGCCTCGCATGGAATGAGTCCGCAACCCGTTGAATCGCCTGAAGATTCGTAGGGGCGACCCTTGTGGTCGCCCACGTCATATGCGCCCGTGGGCTGGCGGGACGGGACAAGCCCGTCCCCTACGGCCCGTTGTTCCCTGCCGTCCGCGGCCCGGCCACGGGGTGGAAACTTTCATGGAATCACTGAACCGACCCCACCAACGTCCCGCTCGTCATGGCGGGGCCGGACATCCTGCAGGGCGAGCAAAACGATGCCCTGTCAGTTTCGTGGACCTCGCGGCAACATGCCTCGACTTCGCAGGCGAGCCCATCCCGCAAACCTACGAAAGCCGGTCCGTCAAGCCACTGTTGACGGGCGAGCGCGCCGACCATCGGGACTGTGTGCGATCGGCGCTGGTCACGAAGAAAGCCGCCCACGGCCGCTGGCGCATGGTGGCGGATCCGCGCTACAAACTCATCGACGGCTTCTTCGAGGACCGAACGCTGCTCGATCTCGAGCGCGACCCGATGGAGACGAAGAACGTCGCCGCGGCCAATCCCGGCGTTGTCGCGAGGCTCGAAAAGCGTTACGCGAGCGCCTGATCCGTTCAGGTCACCGTGAACTCGATCCTGCCGAAATCCCCGTAGTCGGCGACATAGTGGCCGGGCACCGCGGGATGTATGCCCCCGCAGGCACCCGTGATGAGCAACATGCCGTCTTCGATCTGCAGGCCCCGTTCCCGGGCCTCGTTCAGCATCCAGGCTAGCGCCGCCTGGGGCCCGCCCAAGGCATCGGAAGCCGGTGCCGAACACACCGCCTCGCCGTCACGCGTCAACGTGATCTGGATGTCCCCGTAGGCGTCCCGTAGCGGCTGCTGCTCGCCGACGATGTAGCGGTCGGCGGCGATATTGCAGGCGGTGAGATTGGCGCCGTTCCTGTCCTCCTCGTCCACGAACGCCATGCGCGGCACCTCGATTACGGGTCCGGCGGTCTTCGGCGCGCCGTTCTCGTCGACGACGAGGCCGATTTCGCATTCGAGGCTCACCCCCGGTGCGCTGGAAAACGACACAGCCGGTGCCAGCCGACCGGATTCGTAGAGGCTGCCGATCAACGGATGGGTGAGACCGAACGCCTGCTGCCCCGCGGCAGCGGTCATCCCCGCCTTGAGCCCAGCGACGGCGCCGCCAGCTACGGCGGCGACGACTCTTTTCTGCAATGCGTAGGCATCTTCGAGAGTGAGACCGGCAGGCATCTTCGGCAGCAACCCGCCGTCCCGGATCGCGGCTGCCATGTTGGCGACGAGATCTCCCATGCTAGTTCCCGAAGTCCCAGGACTCGCCAGCGTGATAGCGGCGGAGCACGTTCTTGGCGATGAGTATCTTGTGAACCTCGTCCGGGCCGTCAGCGATGCGGAGCGTTCGCGCCCCCTCGTACATACCGGCGAAAGGGAAGTCGCCGGAGACACCGGCTGCGCCGTAGACCTGGATGGCCCGGTCGACCACCCGGTGGTAGGCGTTGGGAACGTAGACCTTGATCGACGAGATGTCCGTTCGGGAGTCGGCGCCCTCCTCCATCTTGCGGGCGCAGTCCACGACCATCAGCCTCGAGGCCTGGATGTCCATGTAGGAGTCGGCGATGAAGCCCTGCATGAACTGCTTCTCCTCGAGCTTCTCGCCGCCGTGCACCTCGCGGGTCATGATCCGGTCCACCATCAGGTCGAAACAGCGCCACATGGAACCCACCGAGTTCATGCAGTGGTAGATGCGCCCCGCGCCCAGGCGGTCCTGGGCGGCCTGGTGGCCAGTGCCTGTGCTGCCGAGCTGGTTCGACTTCGGCACCCGAACGTTGTCGTAGATGATCTCGCAGTGCGACGACGCCTTGCCCCAGACCGGTACGCCGCGGACGATGTTCACCCCCGGGGTGTCCTTGGGAACAATGATCTGCGTCATCTTCTCGTTGACGCCGCCGGGATCGTCCGGGTCCGCCGTTCGGCACATGACGATGAAGAAATGGGCCGCGTGCCCGTTGGAGGTGAACCACTTGTGGCCGTTGATCACCCACTCGTCGCCGTCTAACTCGGCGCGGGTCTGGATGGAGCGCGGATCCGATCCGGCGTTGTGCGGCTCGGTCATGGAGAAGCCCGATTGCATCCGGCCTTCGGTCAACGGCTTCAGCCATTTCTCGTGCTGCTCAGGCGACCCGTACTTGACGAGGATCTTCTGGTTGCCGGAATTCGGGGCGACCACCCCAAAGAGCGATGCCGCGCCCGGGCTGTAGGCCAGCACTTCGTTCATATAGGCATGCTGCATGAAAGACAGCCCCATGCCGCCGAACTCCGGTGGCAGGTGCGGCGCCCACAGGTTCGCCTGCTTGACCTTGTTCTGCACACCGACGCGCAGTTCATGGGACTCCTCCTGCTGCTCGCGACTGGGGCGACCGCCGTCGCCGCGGCGCGCCCAGAGCTTGTCTTCGACGGGCAGGATGTCGTTGTTGACGATCTCCGCCGTGGCCAGCCGCACCTCGTTGACCTCGTCGTCCAAGGTCGGCACGGGTTTGACGTTCATGGGCATGGTGGCCCCTCCCTCTAGTTCCCAACGGGCAAAGGGGCTAATTTAATCGAAGTCGGCGCATACGCGCCACGACCGCTGTCGGTGCCGCCAAAACCTCGTCGAAAAGAAACGCTTGACCCTCTCGTCACGTCAGCCCCTACAGTCCGCTCGACCGGCCCAAAAAGCGGCCTGAAAAGAGGAGAAAGGGATGTACCAGATCAGTGAAGCGGCGGCCTTGTCGGGACTCACCGTTCGTGCCTTGCGTCACTACGACGCCATCGGGCTGCTGCAACCCGCCACGCGCTCGGACGCCGGCTACCGCCTCTACGGCAACGACGACGTCGAGGCTCTGCAGCGAATCCGGCGCTACCAGGGATTCGGTTTCTCGCTCGACGAGATCGGGGAACTGCTCACCGCCAAGGCACCGGATCGGCTCCACGCCCTGCGCAGCCAACGCGACGCGGTTCGACAACGGGCGTCGGACACAGCGGTGATCGTGCGAACGATCAACCAGGAGATCACCATCGAAAGCAACGGCGAGAGGGAACCGACCGATCGACTGGGACGCGCCCAAGCGCTCTTTCGCGAATACCGGGAACGGTCGAAATCCGAACCTGTTCGGAGCCTTTCGCCATTGCTCGGCGAGGCTCTCGACCTATTGCGCCCGCTCACCGGGACCCAGTCGATGGACCCCGGCGCGGTCAAGTTGGCCGCTCTCATCCACCACTGCCGCAACGACAACGCCAACCTGGCCGACCTGTGCCAACGGTTCCTGGACCAGGACCCGAACCCCGACGACCGTGCATTCGCCGCGATCAACCTGGTCAATGCGCTGACGTTCCTCGAGCGACACGAAGACGCGGTGGCCTCGCATCGGGCGCACATCGAGCATGTCATGGCAAACCGACCCGCCACGGAATGGGCCGACACAATGGACATCTCGTCGACCGGCGCGTCCTGGAACGTAACCGACCGGCGCGACGAATGGGTGCGTTTGTTCCGCTCCGTCAACGCCGGCGTCGCCCCAACCGCCGAGAACCGCGCTTCGCGCTACGAGCTATGCCACACGGCCATCATGGTGATGGGCGGGGACAACGGGAGGTACGCGGACGACATCGTGGAGCTAACCGGGCGGATGGCCGAGATAATCGCCGAAGACCCGAACTGGTCCGAACGCCGCTGGGCCGAACAGCGGTTCGAACAACAAAAGGTCGGCAACGCGGTTCGCAGCGGCGACCCCGAGGCGGTGACGGACGTCGTCAACGCCTACCGGTCATACCTCGAACAATGCGACTGGCCGGACGAATTCATCGCCACGGCCTACAGCAACCTCGGCGCGATCATGCATTGGGATGGCCGCGACGAAGTCGCCGTCGAGTGCTTCGTGCGCGCCCAGCAGGACGGCGAACTCGACGGCTACGGGTACGCCTGGTTCGCTTCCGCGTCGCTCGGTAGCGGCGCTCCCCGGGAACGCGTCACGGAGCTTCTAGCCGAAGCGGGCCGACGCCTCGAGTCCGCCGATGCGATGCGGATCTTCAACGAGGATTCGCTGCTCTCGGCAGAGGCGGACAAAGAAGACCTGTTGAACGCGCTCCTAGAGCCCCGCTAGCAGCCGTAGGGGACGGGCTCGTCCCGTCCCGTTTCCGTCGCATCGACAGTGTCCGGTGCGGGCGGGGACAAGCCCCGCCCCTACGGGGTCTTCGCCGCATGCTGGAGCATTCCGTAGGGGACGGGCTCGTCCCGTTTCCGTCGCATCGACAATGTCCGGTGCGGGCGGGGACAAGCCCCGCCCCTACGGGGTCTTCGCCGCATGCTGGGGCATTCCGTAGGGGACGGGTTTGTCCCGTCCCGTTACCACGGGAGCCAATACGTCCGGCACGGGCGACCGCGCGCCCTTCGGGCGCGATAGGGTCGCCCTACGGACACGTCACTCCCGCCGGGTCACCAACGCAACCGTGTTGCCCTCGGGATCCTCGAAGAACGCCATCCACTCCGTCTCGCCCGCCTGCCCGAAGGTGCCGTCCTCGTCCTTGTGGACAGCTTGCGGGCGGTGGACGAATCGGACCCCCTTGGCTTCGAGTTCCGCGACGCGCGCGTCGATGTCGTCGGTCCAGAGATAGAGAATCGAGTTCCCCTTCGCCTCGTCGCCGCTCTCGAACAGCACCCGGGCGCCGTCGAAGTCGAAGAAAACCAGCCCAGGCGGATCGAAACGGGCGATGAACCTGGCACCGACGACATCGCGATAGAACGCCTCCGCGGCGTCGAGATCCTCGACATGCATGGCGATTTGGTAGATCTGCATGGATCGCTCCTCCGTTACCGCTGTGCGCCGCCCTGCAACTCGACGAACCGCCGGTATCGACTCTCGGGGTCCGCCATCAGGTCGTCGTGGCTACCGATACCGCGAACCTCCCCGTCTTCGAGGAAGACGATCCGGTCGGCGCGGCGGATCGTCGACAGGCGATGGGCGATGACGACCACCAGCCGGCCCTCGGTCGCCTCTCGAAGCGAACGAACCAGGGCATGCTCCGTGGCTGGATCGAGCGCGGCCGTGGGTTCGTCCAGGATGAGGATGGGCGTATCCCGGATCAGGCCGCGGGCGATGCACAGCCGCTGCTTCTGCCCCACCGAGAGGGTGTCGCCGGATCGTCCGAGCACCGTGTCGAAGCCCTCCGGCAACGCATCGATGAATTCGAGCGCCCCCGCCGTGCGGCACGCCGCGCGCATGTCGGACTCGGATGCCGAGGGATTGACCAGCAGCAGGTTGGACCCGATGGACTCGCTCATCAGCAGGTGCTCCTGGAAGACGTAGGACACCTGCCGGCGTAGCGAAGCGAGGTTCACGCGGTGGATGTCCTCGCCGTCGACGAGCACGCGCCCACGGGTCGGGCGGTAGAAGCCGGGGATGAGATAGGCAAGGCTTGTCTTGCCGGCGCCCGTAGGTCCCACTACGGCCACGAGTTCGCCGAGGCGCAAGTCCAAGTCGACGCCCCGCAGCGCGACCTGGCCGTTGGGATAGTCGAAGTCGACGTTCTCGAAGCGCACGCCCTGGCGGACCGGCGAGAGACCGGGCATTCGCTCGAAGGCGTCCTCCGCGTCCATGTCCAGGAAGAAGAACACGCGCCGGATCGCCGCGGTGTTGCCCTGCAGGTTGATCCAGGCCATGCCGATGGCAAGGCCCGCGCCGCCGATCGACAGCGCGAAACCGAACACGGCCCCGAAGTCCCCCGGCGTCATCGACTCCTCGATGATGCCGCCAAGCACCGAGACGGCGACGTAGATGCCGAGGCCGAGGGTCAAGAGCGTCGACAACGCCCACATGGCGATCTGCATCAGCACGACGTGCCGGTAGCGCCGGTACGACTCGTCGCTCTTCGCCTCGATGCGTTCCTTGTCCCGCGCCATGCCTCCAAGACTCTGCACGGCAGCGATGTTGCTCATGCTTTCCTCGATGGCGTTCGTGGTCGCGGTGCCGGCGGCGCGGCTCGCCTGCTGGACCCGGCGGATCAGGCCCGACGCTGGTAGCGTGGCCAAGAGTCCGGCCGGCACCAGCAGACCGGCGACCCAGACCAGGTTCGGCAACGCCTGGTCGTAGCTGTATTGCAGGAGGTAGAGCGTGACGACAACCCCGATCAGCGTGAAGATCGGCTCCAAGGTGAGGCCTAGGGAAATCTCCGGCACGTCCGGCGCGTCGTACATGACCCGGTAGACGGAATCGCCGATCCGGTGGTCGTCCAGGCGACTCATGGGCAGTTGAGCGAGTCTGTTGAACAGGCGGGTGCGCAAGCCGTTCGCCAGGCGCTGGGTAAGCCGGATGTTGATCCAGGTCTCGACCACCCCGAACACGCCGGACGCTGCACTGCTCCCCGCGTTGAGCTTGAGTTCGGACGTGCTGGCGCTGTCCGCGCCCCCGCCGATCCAGACGAACAGTCCACCGCGGCCAAACAGGAACAGCAGCACTGCGGAGAAGGCGATTACCGCAAGCATGATCTCCATCTGGCCTAAGCCCGAAACCGCGTCGACGAACGGGACGATGTGCGGCGGGAACGGAATCTCGATGTCCTCGAAGGACTTGCCGAGGATCACCTGATCGATGGTGATCTTGGCGAGGAACGGGAGCGTGAGGCCGGGGATGAGCGCGAGCGCCGCGAGGACCATCTTGCCCGCGAACAAGGCCTTGACGTTCCTGAGCAGAACCAAGGCGCGGCCAATGAGCCAGAGCGCCTGGATGTTGGTGATGTTCGTCGCCAAGTCGATGCGGTCGTCGAACCGGGCATCCCTTCCGAACGACGCGAGTCCTCGTCCCGACTCGACGGTTGCGCCCTCGCTCACGGCGGCGTCTCCGACCTGGCCGCATCTTCGGTCTCGGCAGCGACGAAACGCCGGTAGCGTCCATCCGGGATTGCCATCAAGGCGGCGTGACTGCCGACCTCGCCAATCCGCCCATCCTCCAGGAAGGCGATCTGGTCCGCGTTGCGGATCGTCGACAGCCGGTGCGTGATAAGGAACACGATGCGGTCACGCCCCCAATCCGAAAGGTTGGCGAGCAGCCTCTGCTCGGTCTCGGCGTCCAGCGACGCCGTGGGTTCGTCGAGAATCAGGATCGGCGTGTTCCGGACGATCGCCCGGGCGATGGACAGCCGCTGGCGCTGACCGGAGGAGAGCTTGCCCCCGCGTTCGCCCAGTTCCGTATCGTAGCCGCCGGCCATGTCGCGAATGAACTCGTCCGCGCAGGCGACCCGGGCCGCCGCTTCGATGTCGCGCCGCGTCGCCTCGCGACTCGCGTAACCGATGTTGTCCGCGACAGTGGCGGCGAACAGCACGTTCTGCTGCAGCGCGATGGCGATATGGCCGCGCAGGTCGTCAACAGCCACGTCGCGAACATCCACGCCGTTCAAGCACACGCTGCCGACGGCGGGGTCGTAGAGCCGCAACAGCAGCGACATCAAGGTCGACTTGCCGGAACCCGTCGCCCCGACCAACGCGGTCACCGTGCCCGCGCGGGCCGTGAGATCCACACCGTCGAGTACCGTCTGACCGGCGTCGTATGCAAAGCGCACGTCCCGGTACCGGACTTCCCGGATCGGCGTCGGCAGGCGGGCCGGTCTGGTCGGATCCGACACCTCGGGCTCGACATCCAGCAAGTGGTAGGCCCGATTGAGCCCCACGGCCATGTCCTGCATCAGGCTCCATTTGTTGATGAGGCCGCGACCCCAGTCGAAATACTCCTGGACCCGCCCACTGGCCTGCTGAAAGGCACCGAGGTTCCACACCGCGAAACCAACCAGGGTGATCGCGCCGGCGAGCCAGGTCGTCTCCTCGTCGACGGTCCACCCGGCCATCAGGTAGTCGGCGGTGTACATGGCGGCCCCGGCGATGGCGAGCACGATCATCCACAGCAGGATCATCTCCATCCGCACCCTTAGCGCGGCGTTCAGGGCGTGGTTCGAGTCCGCGTCGAAGCGGCGCATCGCCGTCGCCTCCACCTGGTTCGCCTTGATGACGCGGATCGCGGCGAAGGCCTCCTGGATCCGGGATGTCAGGTTGCTGTTGGCCTCCCGAGCACGGCGGGCCAGGCGCTGCAAACGCGGCGTATACCCGGCGACCACCAAGACGATGGGGACCGTCGCCAGGATGCAGATGAGCCCGAGCACGGGGTTGAACAGCCACAGGATGAAGAACGCCAGCGCGAGCTTCCAGATCATGTTGATGGGATCGAGGATCGCGGTATCGATGATCGCGGTGATGGTCGCGCTGTCCTGGTAGACCCGGTAGATCGCATCGCCGGTCCGGGCATGGCTGTGGTAGCGGAGCGACAGGTGCTCGGCCTTCTCCACCATGGTCACCCGGAGCCGCTGGTTGATGCGCTGGATGATCCACGTGTAGTAGTAGTGCAGGAAGCCGAGCTGCAGCAACACCGTGTTGAGGAAGTAGCCGACGGCGACGTAGAGCACGAAACGATTGCGGACCACGAAGCGTTGTTCCTCGCTGAGTTCCTCGACCTCCGCATAGCGCGAATCGACCATCAAGAGCGTCGTCTGGGCGGGCTCCAGGGGGTGGCCGAGCATGATCTTGTTGGCCAGGACGTCGTCCACGAGCACCATGACGAGGCCAACGGCGGTATACGACGTCAGTTGCAGCGCTAACCAACACAGGATGTGCAGGAACTGGGGCTTGAGATACGGCCAGGTGCGGACGAAAACCCGCACGACGCCCAGCAGTCCGAACGTCGCGGATGACTGTGCCGAGCGATTCGTCGAAGCCTCCAAGCACCCGCCGAATTGAAGAAATACGCCGTTTAGTCTAGCCTAGCCGGGCACAAAGGCAGCCACGGGGCGACTCCGAGATGTTGCCAACCACGCATTGTGCGAACCCAACCAGCAATGGCTAAGCCGCAAGGCGGCTCTCTTTGGCGCCGTCGTACTGGCGGTTCCCGGAACCGCCGAGGAAGGCATCGACGACGACCGGGTCCACGAAGTCATCATCGTCACGGCCGAGAACCCCGAGGAGGACATCCTCTCGGTGCCGGTCACCATGACCGCGTTCAGCCAGGACATGCTCGAGGAACTCGGCATGACCGGCGACGAAGTCCTCGAGCAACTCGTTCCGGGCCTGCAGTTCGCCTGCGACTGGGGCTGGTTGACAGGGCCGCGGCAAATCGGGATACAGGTCCGCTATCGGCCCCAGCTGTAGGGAGGCGCGGCAAGGATTGGTACAACGCGTAGGGGCGACCCTAACGCGCCCGCCAGGGCGCGTTGTCGCACGAGAAACGTGGAGCGAGGCGCTGTCGGTCCGGGCGGGGACAAGCCCCGCCCCTTGCATGGAACAAACGCCAAAGGGAGCTTGCGACCGTGGCGTTGGTTTCATGGGAGGTCGGCGTGGCTGGGCCGGAGGCGGAGTCGGCGCGCAGCGAAGCGAAGCGCCGACCCGGCCATGGGGCGCTACGGGCACGCCGGGGTGTGTGGCCACGACCCGGGTTTGCATCGCTTTCATATTCGCTACGATTGCCGGCTGTGGCGGCGGTGGTAGTGGTACTCCTGAACCGCCACCACCGCCCGAGCCCCCCACACCGCCCGTCTCCGAAACCGGCATTCGATTCACCCGGGTCCTCGATTCGGGACTCGACCGGGCGTTCGTCGCGCGCTTTGTGGGCATCAAGGGCCCTGAGCGGTTCAGCAACGGCATCGCTGCAGCGGACTACGACGCAGACGGCGACGTCGACCTGTACATCGTGGGCGGCCGGACGCAACCCAACCACCTCTACCAGAACCAAGGAGGCGGAACGTTCATCGAGGTGGGCGGCGACGTCGACTTGAACGTCAGCCACTGGGGCAGCGGCCCCGTGTTCGGGGACGTGGACGGCGACGGCGATCTGGACCTGTTCATCGGTTCGGGCGACGGCGATCCGGTGTACCTGTTCGAGAACCGGCTGAACGCTGCCGAGGCGCCCACTGGCGTCTTCGTCGACCGTACGGCCGACTCCGGCATCACCATCACCACCGACAACACGGTCTCCGCCGCATTCCACGACTACGACCGCGACGGCTATCTGGATCTCTTCCTAGCACACTGGGGGGCCATGCGCGAACGCGGGGCCGACACCGAGACCGTGTGGCGCAACAACGGCGACTTCACGTTCACCAGCACCAGTGTCGAGACCGGTATCGCCGACGCTATCGTCGCAGGCGGCCGGGACTGGTCCTTCACCCCGAACCTCTCCGATATCGACGGCGATGGGGACGGCGACCTCCTGATGGTTTCCGACGGGAACAACAGCGAGGTTCTGATCAACAACGGCGACGGCACGTTCACGAGGGCGACGGACTCCGCCGTCATCGATGACCAAGCGGGCATGGGGGCCGCCGTCGGCGACTACGACAACGACGGCGACATGGACTGGTTCGTCACATCCATCTACAACCTCGACGTGGGCGGCCAGCACTTCGGCAACCGGCTCTACCGCAACGACGGCACGGGAGTCTTCACCGATGTCACGACCGAGGCCCAGGTCGAGGACGGGGGATGGGGATGGGGCAGCTGCTTCGCGGACTTCGACAACGATGGCCATCTCGACATCTTCCATGTCAACGGCTGGCACCACGAACTCAACAAGGACTTCACCATCGACCAGATCCGGTTTTTCCATTCCCGGGGCAACGGCATCTTCGACGAACGCGCAGAGGAGGTCGGTCTCGTCAACAAGAGCCAGGGTCGCGGCGTCGCATGCTTCGACGCCGAACGCGACGGCGACATCGACATTCTCATCGTGAACAACAGTTCCGACCACCTGGTCTACTACCGCAACGACACCGACACGACCAACCGATATCTCGGCATCAAACTCGCCGCAGACGGCACCAACCCCCACGGCATCGGCGCGAAGATCACTGTCTCGACACCCCAGGAGGAGCAATTGCGCGAGATGCGCGCCGGCAGCAACTACGTCTCGCAGAATCCCCTTGAGGTCCACTACGGACTCGGCAACGCTCGCTTTGCGGACGTCGTCGTGGACTGGCCCGACGGCACGACCAACCGACTGCGCGCGGTCGAGGCCGACCAGCTACTCACCGTCAGCCAAGGCCGGGACGTGGTACTGCGCCTGAATGTCGTGCAAGGCGACGGCGACGGCATCTACGCCGAGGGCGACGAGATCGCGATCGATGCCGCTCCCCCGGTCCACAACTACCATTTCAGCCACTGGACGAGCAGCGAAGGCGGCACCTTCGCCGACCGCTTCGCCTCGGCGACCGTATTCACCATGCCCGGCAATTCGACGACCCTGATCGCCAACTACCTGCCCGGTGTCGCGTTGGACGACGACGTGTCGGTGGCGCGACGCTGGAACGAGGTGCTGCTGCAGTCGATCCGCAACGACTGGGCACGCCCGACCGTCCACGCCCGCAACCTGTTCCACACCTCCGCCGCCATGTACGACATCTGGGCAGCGCATTCGGACTTGGCGACGCCCTGGCTGCTGGGCCGTACCCGGGCCGGGTCGACCTGCGAGTTCTCGACCCTCGAGGCACCGGACGATGTGGACGCGGCCAGGAAAGAAGCCATCAGCTACGCCGTCTACCGGATCATCTTCCAGCGCTTCCGGCGTTCGCCGGGCGTCGGGCGCATCCGCCGCGACATCAACACGCTGATGGGTGCGCTGGGCTACGACCCGGCCGTCGACTCCACCGACTACGCATCGGGTTCCGCGGCGGGGCTCGGCAACCACATAGCGCGTTGCTATCTCGACTTCGGCCTGGCCGACGGCGCCAACGAGGAAGACGACTACGTGAACACGGTCTACGAACCCGTGAATCCCGGCTTGGAACCCCATCTGCCCGGCAATCCCAACATCGTCGACCTCAACCGCTGGCAGCCCCTGTCGCTGGAGACGTTCATCGACCAGGCAGGCAACCCCGCCCAGTCCGAACCGGAATTCCTAAGTCCCGAGTGGGGCATCGTCGTACCCTTCGCTCTCGTCGAAGACGACGTGACGATCTACGAGCGCGACGGCTTCGAGTACTGGGTCTACCACGATCCGGGCATGCCGCCGACCATCGACGGCACGCTGTCCGACAGCTACAAGTGGGGGTTCTCGCTGGTTTCCATCTGGTCGGCGCACCTGAGCCCGGACGACGGCGTGACGATGGACATCTCCCCGGCAAGCCTCGGCAACATCGACGACTATCCCCGGAACTTCGAGGACTACCCCGACTTCTACAACACCCTCCAGGGCGGCGATCCGGGTACCGGCTACGACACCAATCCGGTCACCGGCGCGCCGTACGCCCCGCAGGTCGTCCCGCGCGGCGACTACAGCCGGGTGCTCGCCGAGTTCTGGGCGGACGGACCGGACTCCGAGACCCCGCCCGGGCATTGGTTCACGATACTTAACGAGGTCAACGACCACGAACTCCTGGTGCGCCGCTACCGGGGCACGGGCCCGGAACTCGGCCACTTGGAATGGGACATCAAGGCCTACTTCACCCTCGGCGGCGCCATGCACGACGCGGCCATCACGGCGTGGGGGATAAAGGGCTGGTACGACTACATCCGGCCGATTTCCGCCATTCGGGCGATGGCGGACCGGGGGCAGAGTACCGATTCCGAACGTGCCGCCTACGACGTCGACGGCATTCCCCTCGAGGACGGCTACGTCGAACTCGTGGCGGCCGACGACGACTTGGCCGGCGAGGACGGCGAGCATGTCGACAAGATCAAGCTCTTGGCCTGGAGGGGTCCGGACTTCATCGACGACCCGGAAACGGACCAGGCCGGCGTCGACTGGATCCTCGCCGAGAACTGGTGGCCCTACCAGCGACCGACGTTCGTCACCCCGCCCTTTGCGGGCTACATCTCGGGACACTCAACCTACTCCCGGGCGGCCGCCGAAGTGATGACGGCGCTCACCGGCAGCGAGTACTTTCCCGGCGGCATGAGCGGCTTCGAGATCCGCGCCAACGAATTCCTGGTCTTCGAGGAAGGCCCCTCGGTGGACATGACCCTGCAGTGGGCCACGTACCAGGACGCCTCCGACCAGACCAGCCTGTCCCGGATCTGGGGCGGTATCCACCCGCCCGCCGACGACATCCCGGGCCGGTTGATCGGCATCGAAGTGGGCCAAGACGCATTCGCCTTGGCGGAGTCTTATTTCGACGGCACGGCGCAGCCATAATACGACCTATGGCAGGCCAGAGACCGGCATCCCGTTCTCTCGGGACAAGGCGGACGTGCGAGGGACAACGACTCGTAGGGGACGGGCTTGTCCCGTCCCGCAGACCCATGCGCGTGCTTGTCGCGGGCGACCACAAGGGTCGCCCCTACGAGGCGATTTCCCTCGGCCCGTGAGTATCGAAACCCGGGCATCCGGTCTCGTCGCGCGGATCTCCTACCCGGGTGTGCTGGCCATCGCGTTCGCCGTCTTCGCTGCGATGGTCGGTGCCGGAGTGCATGTCACCGTCACCTCGTATGTCGCCGGACTCGCCGGTGCGGCCCTCGTCACGCTGCACGAGTTCAAGTTCCCGTACCGACGTCAATGGCACCCGGCCTTGATCGATGCGCGTGCCGATCTGGTGTTCATGCTCGTCGTTCAGGTCGCCCTCCCCTATCTGCTGTCGATCACCCTGGTGATCTTCCTTGCCGAGCAACTCCGCACAACGGGCATCACCATACAGGGCTTCTGGCCGCACGAACTCCCGGTGGCCGTGCAAGCCGCGCTGATGCTCCTCGCGGCGGATTTTCCGCGCTACTGGCTGCATCGGGCGTTCCACAAGTTCGAGTTCATGTGGCGCTACCACGCCGTGCACCATTCGCCGCACCGCCTCTACTGGCTGAACGTGGGGCGCTTCCATCCGATCGAAAAGGCCATCCAGTTCGGCGTCGACACCCTGCCGTTTGCACTGCTCGGCGTCTCGACCGAGGTGCTCGCCGCCTACTTCGTGTTCTACGCGGTCAACGGCTTCTTCCAGCACTCGAACTGCGACGTGCGCTTAGGGCCGCTCAACTACCTCGTCAGCGGCCCCGAACTGCACAGATGGCACCACTCGGAGTTCGCCGAGGAGTCGGACACCAACTTCGGCAACAACCTGATCATCTGGGACCTGGTCTTCGGCACGCGATTCCTCCCCCCCGACCGCGAGGTCGGACGCTTGGGGCTCGTCAACCGCAACTACCCCTTGGGGTTCCTCGCCCAGATGTCCACGCCGTTCGTGCCCGGTCTCGACAAGCGCTGATGGCCCGGAAAGCACGACATCTCATCGCCAGGGCCGGTCTGGCCGCGATGCACGGCCATCGTTTCCGACGGCTGCACGCTGCAGCAAAGTCGCCGGCAACGGCACAGCAGAAAGTCCTCTCGGGAATACTCGCGGCGAACGCGGACACCGCCTTCGGCGAACGCCACGGATTCGACTCGATCAAGAACGCTGCCGACTACCGCCGCGCCGTCCCGGTGCAATCCTACGAGGATCTTCGTGACGAGATCGAGGCGCAGGAGGCAAGCGGCGAACCTCGGCTGACCCGAGAACGACCCGTCTACTACAACCGGACCAGCGGCACCGTCGCCGCACCCAAGAACATCCCGGTGACGGCAAGTGGATTGAAGCGGATTCGGGGAAACCAGCAGCTTGCGGCGTATTCGTTCTCGCGGTGGCCCGGGCTCTTCGGCGGCAAAATGTTCGCGGTCACCGGCGCAGCGGTGGAAGGCCACATGCCCGGCGGCACGCCTTTCGGGTCGGCTTCGGGCCTCTTGTACCAGAACCAGCCCAAGCTGCTCCGAGCCCGCTACGTATTGCCCGCGGAACTGACGGCCATCGAAGACTACGAGGACCGCTACCTGTCGATGGCCGTGTTCGGCGTTGCCGAGTCCCGCGTGACCGTGGCCGCCATGCCGAATTCCTCGACGCTGCTGCGGCTGCTCGACATCGTGAACCGGCGTGCCGACGAACTCCTGCGCCTCGTTGCCGACGGACGACTGCCCGTCGGCGTGCCAGCCGGGATCGGCGCAAGGCTCAACCCCCAGCCGCGCCGGGCATCAGAACTGGAGCGCCGAGTCGAGACTACCGGCAAGCTCACCTACGCCGACGTCTGGCCGGGGCTAGTCGGCTTGGTTACCTGGACCGGCGGCAGTTGCGGCGTGGCCATCCGCAACTTGGTTCCAACGTTGACCACCGGTTGCGCAATCATCGAGTTGGGCTACGTGGCGAGCGAGGTGCACGGCACCGTCAACGTCGATCCATGGCGCAACCTGTGCCTACCGCCCCTCGATCACACGTTTTTCGAGTTCGCGCCCCGGGCCGACTGGGAGGCGGACACCGACACGGAGTTGCTGAATCTCGCCGACCTGGAGGAAGGCGAGGACTACTACGTGATCGTCACGACCGCCGACGGGCTTTACCGCTACGACATGAACGACATCGTGAGGGTGAACGGCCGCGTCCACGACACGCCGACCCTGGAGTTCCTGCAGAAAGGCAAGGGCGTCACCAGCATCACGGGCGAGAAACTCCACGAGGTGCAGGTGCTCAATGCCGTTGGCGAGGCGCTCGGAAAGACCGATGTCGAGGCGGAGTTCTTCATCATACTGGCGGACCCGGCAACGGCCAGCTACACGCTCTACCTCGAACCGCGCGGGGACTTGGCACCCCTCCCGCGCCTCGCACCGCTGATCGATGCGGCGCTGCGCACGGGCAACATCGAGTACGACGGCAAGCGCGCCAGCGGGCGGCTCGGCGAACTGCAGATGCGTTGGCTGAAACGTGGTGCCGGGGATGCGTTCCGGGAGCACCGCGTCGCCGGTGGCCAACGCGACACGCAGTTCAAGTACCTGCATCTCCAACTCGCCGAGGAGTGCGGGTTCGACTTCGAGCCGTTCCACCGGCCGGAATGAACGGGATGCGCCTTGCTCGAATCTCCGTGTTCACGTTTCCCGTGCCTTTCAAGGTCGTGTTCCGACACGCGTCGGCAAGCCGCGACCGCACCGAGAACCTGATCGTCGCCGCCCATTCCGAGGACGGCACCGTCGGCTACGGCGAGGGCTGCCCCCGCGACTACGTGACCGGCGAAACGACCGCCAGCGGCCTCGATTTCATTCGCCGCCACGCGGATTCGCTCATCGCCGAGGTTCGCGATACAGCGGATCTTCGCGCGTGGATCGTCGACCACGCCGACGACATCGACCGGAACCCGGCGGCGTTCTGCGCCGTCGAAACCGCGTTGCTCGACCTGCTCGGCCGGATGTCGGACGAGTGCATCGAGCTACTCGTCGACCTGCCGCGACCCTGCACGGCCTTCAAGTACTCGGCAGTACTCGGGAACGCCCCGCACCTCGCCTATCTCTGGCAGCTTCGCCGCTACCGCCAGCGCGGATTCGACGACTTCAAGGTCAAACTCTCCGGCGACGCCCGGCGCGACGGGCGAAAGCTCGGGGCATTGGAAACCGCCGAGCGCGTCCGGCTGGACGCCAACAACCTGTGGACGTCCGCCGACGACTGTATCCGTCATTTGGCCCGCCTCCCCGGTAAGGTGTTCGCCATCGAAGAGCCCTTGGAGGCCGGCGACTTGGCGGGGTTTCGCGCAGTCGGCGAGGCGAGGGATGCCCGTATCGTGCTCGACGAGAGCCTCGTCAGGATCGGGCAGCTAGAGACGCTGACCGATCCCGATCGCTGGATCGTCAACATCCGGGTGTCGAAGATGGGTGGGATTCTTCGATCCATGGCGCTCGCGCAACGCGCTTCACGACTCGGCGTCGGCATCATCGTCGGTTGCCAGGTGGGCGAAACCAGCCTGCTCACCCGAGCCGCAATGCCGATCATGCAGGCGGCCGGGGATGACCTGCTCGCAGCCGAAGGCGCCTTCGGCACCTACCTTCTGCAACGAGACCTGTCCACTCCTTGCCTGATGTTCGGTCACCGGGGTCAGTTGGGTCCGGATCAGGTACCCGACGGTCCCGGATTCGGGCTAACGGTTGCTGCGGACCAACTCATGCCTTTGGATGAGCCATGAACCGCGCCTATGCAATCGCAATGGCCGTGCTCGGGATCGCCTTCTTCGGCCGTGTTGTGGGCCACATCATTCAGATCACGATGCCGGTGGCGTTCCTGCCGCCCCTCGAGAGCTTCAAAGGCAGCGAACTTCCTGATCCGGTCCTGCTCGCCGCGCAGATCGTCATTCTGATCCTGTTCGTCGTGGTGGTGAGGCGGATGGCTGAGGGCCGTAGGGTCATTGCCTTGCGATGGACCTACCCGGCAATTGCGCTCGGCGTGATCTACTTCCTCGTGATGACCGCCCGGCTCGTGCTCGGCCTCACGATCCTCGCCGACGACAAGTGGTTTGCCGCGCCGATCCCTGCGAGTTTCCACCTGGTCCTCGCCAGCGCGGTGATCCTGATCGGTGCCTACGACCGCACGCGTGCAGCGCGCGAGTCGGCAGCCCAATCGCCATGAGCCGATCGCCCTCCCCGGCCAGGTTGCGGAGCCTGGCGCTTGAGCACCAGGGACTCGCGGGCAAACGCAAGTTCGGGACCGCCTTGGCGGGGGTGGAGAAGGCGCTCAACCAGATCGGCCACGCGCAGATCGACACCATCTCGGTGGTGGCCCGGGCGCACCATCACATCCTCTACAACCGGGTCAACAGGTACGAGGAATCGCTCCTGAACCGTTTGGTCAAGTCACGACGGGCGTTCGAGTACTGGGCCCACGCGGCAGCCTACCTGCCGATGCGGGACTACCGCTTCGTGCTGCCGATGATGCGCGGCGTGGCACACGGCGAATGGGGATGGTGGCACCACGGCGCCGACGCCCGGGCGCGTGCCTGGGTGCTCGATCGAATTCGCGCCGAGGGGCCCCTGTTCGCCCGCGACTTCGAGAACCCAAACAAACGGCGCAGCGGCTGGTGGGACTGGAAGCCCGCAAAACGGGCGCTCGAGCACCTGTTCATGGAAGGCGAATTGATGTGCATCGAACGCCAGGGCCTCGAGAAGCGCTACGAACTCGCCGAACGTTTCCTGCCGCCGGACGTGGACACCCGCGAGCCGGGAATCGAGGAATACGCCGACTACCTCATCGAGTTCGCCCTGCGGGCCCACGGCTTCGCCACGGCGCGAACGGTCAACTACATCCGCCGCGATGCGAATCTACGTGCCCGGGTGCGGCAGCGTTTGGCCGAGAAAGCACGGGCAGGCGACCTCGTCGCCCATCGTGGTGCCGCCGGCGAGACCATCTACGCGATACCCGGCACGTTCGACCGGCCACCGAGACGATTCCCCCACGCCGTCCACATCCTGTCGCCCTTCGACAACGTGGTCATTCAGCGGAAACGCGCCTTACAGGTGTTCGGCTTCGACTACACGATTGAGTGCTACACACCTGCCGCCAAGCGCCGCTACGGCTACTTCGCCCTGCCCCTCCTCTACCGGGATCGCCTGATCGGGCGGATGGACTGCAAGGCGCATCGCTCGGAAGGACTGTTTAAAATCAAGGCGTTGTACGTGGAAGACGAAGTCTCCGAGCCGTTTTTCGACGCGTTCGCGACTGCGGTGGTGGACTACGCTGCGTTCACTGGGTGCCACGAGATTGCAGTTCGTGCCGTGACACCGGGCTCTTGGCTGAAGGCTGTACGCGGACTGTTCCGATGAAGGTGCGCCGGTCGCCGTAAGATGCTCTATGCTGACTTGGACTGCCGTGCAACGACGCCATCTCCGCTGACGATCCTGTTTTGTTCAAGGCGACGATTTACTCCGAGGGACAAACCGTGACAAGCGTATTCGCACCCTTGCTGCGTTATCGGACAGAGAGAAGGATGAGACAGGAAGATTTCCTGACGGACGTGCTCTGCGGAGTGCTCGGCAAGCGGCAGAGTCTGGCGGCTGGCTTCGCGAACTGGCTTATGCCGGAAGACCAGCAGCTACTGCAAGATAGCACGTCGATCACTGCGCAAACGCGCGTGGAGGGTGACCAGCCGGATATGCGGATTGACGCGGAGGACACCTCTGGTCGACGACACGTCCTGATTGTGGAGAATAAGCTTGGTGCCCCGGAAGGGCATCGGCAGCTCGAACGCTACAGGGCAATGCTAGATCGAGAGCAGGCCGCGACAAAGACGCTCGCCTACATCACCCATGCTTCGGCGAGTCCGCCGGAAGACCCGAGAGTCGTCCATCGCACATGGTTTCAGGTGTACGGCTGGTTGAAGGATTGGATTGCCGCACGGGAGGAGGACGCGCTCGTTGGCGAGGTCGTGGAACTGATGGAGGATTGGAACATGGATGTCACGGTGACAACCAGGGAGCTCGCGGCCGCGACCGTATGGAAGAAATCAACCCAGAATAGCCTCAATGAGCTCTTGGCGCTTGTCCAAGCCCAGGTTAGGCAGCGGGTAAGACTGGGAGGGGGTTCGCGCTGGGTTCCGAGCGAGTCGCCCAGATATCTGAGTCGTCAGTCTCCTGGATTGCGGGATCTCGAAGGTGTACGGCTCGAATACGGGTTCGATTTCGAGCGGGACGACGAGGACTGGAGCGTCGATGTCATGCAAATCCCTTCCGCATATTTCACGATCTCCGATAGGAGCGAGGAGGCATTGAGCTGCCCGGATGGATGGGCCAAAGCCGGCTGGGTTGGATATACCTGGGTCAAGCACATACGTGGGCCGGTTTCGTTTACCCGACCGTGGACCGACTTCTATCTAAGCTTTTTCGCCGAGGCGCTGGACGACTTGGTGAAGATTCTGGATGGAAAGGATGGCGGCGGGCAGCCAGACGCGACGCATGAGCAGACCGGCGCGGACGAATGATGGTTTGGATCAATACCACGCGAAGCAGAACTCGATTAGAGTTCGGAGAGTGAAAGGATTGCTGGGATCTTCGAGCGCGCCGCAGCACGGGCGACCGCGCAGTACCGCCGTACTTGACTCCGAGTACGGAAAACCGGCAAACAGGAACGCCCAGGAGACTGCCGGAAGGCGGATTTCTGGCGGCGCATTCGTTCGGTCCGGTCAGCCCGGAGCAAGAACTCGTCGAGCGCGACCGATTCGATCCGTCGCAGATTGGGAATCGAAGGAGCGCGCGGCCGGTGGGTTTTTCGGGCGGTCCTCGTCGGCGGGATCTGGCGGGTTTTGCGGCACCCTGGAGGTGCCTCCACTCTTATGCGCCGCTTGATGCGCCAACGCGGAACCTTGCCACATTTGCCGTCATTGGTCGTTCACGGCGCAGAGGTGGCGGGAACGGGGATGCCAGAGGTCTCCGCCTACCCTTCGGAGCGACCTAATTGAGGATCAGCGGCGCGAAGTCATCGAAGCGTTGGATCGTTCGTCAATCGTCGGGAAGCCTGATTCTGTCGTAGTGATAACGGCAGGAGATTATGGTGATCTCGTCGTCAGAGACCCCGTAGACGAGTCTGTCATCTTCCGCTATGCGCCTTGAGAAGTAACCGTGTAGGTCTGCCTTCAGGGCTTCCGGATGTCCTATGCCGTCGAAGGGGGTACGGCATGCGGAGTCGATAAGTTCATTGATCTTCTCCCACCTCTTGTTGTCTCGTCGCGCCCAATAACGGAACTGGTCAAGTGCCTCGGTAGTGAAGGACACCCTACGGGTCATTCCCTTGTTACAGGATCGGGGAATACCTCCCCTTTCCGATGCTGCTCAATGGAACGCCTTAGGTGTGCAGCATTCGCCTTAGAGCGCAACAGATGGTCCGTTTCGTCTTCCATCAATACGATGCTGTTGCTCAACAACTCTTGTCGGCCTCGCTCTCCGAAATCCTCTGGCCACCCAGGCATAGATGGGTCGTCGACTATCTCCACAGGTGCTTGGCTCGTCCAAGATGTAAACGTCAGGGTTGTGTCAGCCATCGTTCTTTCCCTCTGTGTGGTGTGCGATGCCATGTTCATTGAGGAACGTCTTCACGGTGTCAACATGCACGGCTCTCCCAACATTCATGGTTTGGTTCTGTGCGTTTCCACTAAATCCTAGTGGGTAGTGATGCGTATTGACTTGAATGCCACATATCAGGCCGTACGTGTCGGCTAACGGCCCACCACTTTGTCCTATTAGACCCGGCGAACTCGTTTCGATCCACAGACCCGAATCGAGTTGTCCAAATCTGCTGACTAAGGCCTCGTTGACGAAGGTTGGGATAGGAAATAGGTTTGTGAAGGTGAAGCCCTTAGCCTTGTCCCACTTCGTACCCGGGTCGTCAACGAATGGGAAACCAATTCGGCAAAGCAACTCGCCTTGTTCTACTTGGTGGTCGCGAAACCGTGGAATGACATGCCCATCGGGCGGATGGTAGCCCTCTAGCTTGCCGACACCCAAATCCACTTCCTTCTGCACCAGAGCCTTACTTAAACCGGCATGGGTTCCGAACATCGCGCCATAGTGCGTCGCCCGCTTCCCTTTTGGTCCGTCATATGACTTTGGATTGCTGACGGTCTGTTCCAGTGCCGCAACTTCCAGCAGGATGTGTCCGGCGGTGACAAACCAACCGTCCTCGTTGATGACCATCCCAGCGCCAATACCGGCACCTATGCTACCGTCCTCAAGTCTTCTTGCCACGACGATAGGCATCACCGCGCCGGCAAGCTCATTGCACGCCTTTTGAAAAATGGGAGACCTTCCCCGGATTAACGCGGGCCGGGGAGACTCGAATATAACTTGAGCACTGTCAACTGTACCTTTGACCAGTCTTAGGCGGGTTGGCGGGGTCTCTCTCGCCGTCACACGCTAGGCAAGGTGTCGCGCTAGGCCTATCGCGAGCGCTTATCCAAGGTCCGTCGTTTCGCTCGCTCGCGCGACCGAAGGTGTTGGAGCGGTCCGCCATATACACGGTGCCGCAGTTCCTTCATGCGAAGCCACTCCTCTTCCGAGTCTAGGTGTTTGTGTTGCACAGTCCCTTAGCCATTGCAGTGCTACTCGCTGTTCGTGGATTCTACACGAGGTGGCAGGCTGACCATGCTCGCAATCCCCGCCGGGCGCGCTTCGTGCGGGCGTTCCGGGAGTCGCTCTGCTGGGCCGCCGAGCGGACCGGGTGCCGGGCGGTGCACTGCGCACGTCCAAGACGACCACGCCCACTTTCTGGTCGAGGCGGACGAGGGGGAATGCCTCGGCAACGGCATGAGAGCGTCGGCGCGCCGTTTGCGCTGTGCGTGAACCGGGTGGCTGGCGCACGGGGCGGCTGCTGGCGATGCGGTTCGACCCCGTGGTGAACCTGACGCCGATGGAGGCTCGCACGCGTTAGTAGCGTGCGTGCTGCTGAACGCGCGACAGCGCTATCAAACCGCAAAAATGTCATTGATTCAGTCGGTAGCGTGGTATCGGACCTTGGGTCGATCCCACAAACGAACACCAAAGCGCCACCGTTGTCCACGACAGCTTTCGTCGTTGCCCGCCGCCTGCGGGCCATTCCTCAGTCGGCAGCCTGTTCAGTGTCGCCCGGTTCCTCGGTTCCCGCGTAAGGCGGCGCGGCCATTTTCGGCGCGGTCGGCTGCCAGTTCTTAAGTCTCTGTCCCGCCTCCGCGTAGAACCGTAGAACGGTCGCATCCACTTCATCGACGAAGGTCTTCGCTCCTGCGAAGCGGTGTCCCGCATCGCGCACCATGCGCACTTCGAACGCGGAAGGCGCGATGCTGGCGTTCTCGTGGCGAAGCACGTCGGGATTCGCGCGTACAGCCGCGAGAGTGTCTTGCGGGTCGTACCGGCGATTGGGATAGTCCGCCTTGACATGGAGGTCGTCGGGCTTGCTCGACGACAGTTGCCGCACCAGCCAGTTCGTCCTTGCCCGCGCCGACCTCCGGTCACGTGGCGCACGGAGCGTCATGTGGACGTGAATCGAACGGGCTCTGAGGTCCGCTTCGACCTTGATGGGCGCGGCAGCATCGGGAACGACGAACTCCACCTCCAGCGTCGCATCCCTGCGCAACTTCTCCCCTTCGTCCAACACCCTTCGGTGCGCGTCGTTCAGATGAGCTCGCGGCAACCGAATCGAGACCTTCGAGTTTACCTCCTCCATGAGCTTCAATGCGAGGTCGCGGCACTCCTGATGCCAGTTCGCAACGGTGTCGGCAACGGCATCGGCATCCGAGAGCGGCGCGCCCGAAACGACCGACCCGACGATGTCCTTCCAGTTGCCGTTCATGCGGTCGAACCGCATCACCCCGGTGCTGCCGTGTTCGAGGAACCTGACGAGTTCGCCGAGCAGGAACCGTTGCTCCCGATCGTCCACGTCCTTGTCCGCAAGCAGCACCTTCGCGTGGGTCAGGATGCTTGTCCACGACCAGTGGAACAGTCCGACGCCCTTCGGAATCCGGAGCTTGCGCACCGGATGGTGGTGTGGGACAGCGGCGAACTCGTTTGAGACGGTAACGACCGCGTCGATCCTGTTGGCTTTGGCTAGCTTCAGATACGTCTCGATCTGATCCGCGTCCAGACGGGCGCGTCGAACCTTCGCTTCGATCAGGGCACTCCAAGACCGTCGCCCGGTTTCGACCACGACAAGCCCATCCGGCCGTCCTGCTATCACGTCCGGCATGTTCGCGGGTACCACTTCGGTGAAAGTTCGGACGCGGGTGCGCACGCCCGTGCGTTGACCCACCGTAGCAAGCATCGTTTTGGACAAATCATCCACGATAGCCATGGACGCCAGCAGCACGGATGTCGCACGCCCTTCCTTGGACGTGTCCGCCAGGACTGGGAACAGTCGCGCTGGCTCGCCGCCCGTCAGCATTGAAGGAAGTTCGTCGTGCATCCGGGTTCCTCGACGCAGGAAACAGCCGCAAGCTAATCACAATGGGACGAGAACCACCATCGGCGTCACGGTGCGTCCGGCCACCCAGCCCTTACCGCCTCCCGCCGCCGAAGACGCGCCACCTTGATTGTCGCGGAACAAATTTCCAGCCTTTACCGCCGCGGTCTTCATGCGGTCGTAGAGGACCGGCAGGCCGCAGGCCCGGTCCGCCGTCCCACGCGCGGCGGCTGGCGGCGTGCCGTTCCCGGCAGTCGGCGCGCCAGCGCTTCGGCGAACGCGGTCCGTTGCGGGTGTCCACAGGGACGTGCCGGAGGCGCTGCCCCGGCCCCGCGCGAGACCGCGCGCCACGACGGGAGCGTCGTCCTTAGCATCCCCGTGCGTTCCACCAGTTCGATCATCGTCAGGGCCGTCCGCCGAAGGTATTCATCTTCCACAGATCGCCGAGCGAGGTGTCGCTCAGCCATTCCGCCAACTGGTCCAAGTCCAGTCGGCGAAATGCCGAGGCACCATCGCATCGTTCCGTGACGACAACATCCTCAGGTCGCATTTCGCTGAGCAGATCCGCCGACTGCGTGGCCACAATCACCTGTCGCGCCTCGCTGGCCGCACTTAGCAACTCGGCGAGAATCGTGATCGTTGCAGGATGAATGCCCAGTTCCGGCTGGTCGATCAGTATTGTCGATGGCTGCATGTGCACCGGTTGTAGGAGGAGCGTCGCAAGGCAGATGAACCGCATCGTTCCGTCGGAAAGCTGGCGGGGCCCGAAGGTTCTGCCGTTCTCAACGCCGTTCGAGCCATTCCAGATCCACCCTCTCGCCCGGTTCTTCGCGATAGAGGAAGTCCTCGATGAACGGCACCGCAAGACGCACGGTATGGGGAATCTGGCGGTAGTCTTCGGGGTGGCGCTCCCTTATGTGGCGGAGGAACGGCGCGAGATTGCTTCCGTCGGCGTGCAGTCTGAGGTTGTCCCGAACCGGTTGCGATTGACGCATTCCGGTACTGATGGACGTGTTGCGGAAGTGGTACACGCGCCATTCGGACATGGCCTCCCGGAGCAAACGGGCAAACGGGTCAGAATCCGTTCTCTCAACCACTGCAAGATCCGACTCGTAGTGACCGTGTCCGACCCAACCCAGGCTGGTCTCTTCATGGGTGAGTACCAGATCCTGTCCAGCCGCCGTCATACCGACCCGGTAGGTGATGTTGGGGAAGGCAAGTTCAATCTCCATCTCGGACGTATGCTTGCGACCGCGATGGAGCAGCGCTTCCGCGCCGTCCTCCTTCGCCACGAACAACCGAAGCCGCTCACTGGCCATCGACCCGAACATGCGGAAGAGGTCAAGCAGATTCGACTTGCCAGCCCCGTTGGGTCCGATGAGGACGTTCCGATCCGGGTTCGAACCGTTCGAGCGAAGCGATCGACTTGAAGCCTCGGACGGTCAGATGGCTGACGCTAGACATTCGGCTCGACCAAGAAATTCGGAGATGATCGGGTCCAAGTTGTAGGTGCCGCAGGCTTCGACGCACGCGCCGTCCGCCCTCCATTTGACTACCGAGAAATCCTCGGTAGTTGCCTTCTCCTGCAGTTCTCCATCACCGAAGATGTTCTTGAGGTGGAGACCCACGTTGTCGGTCGAGGTCAGAAACACATCGGCCATTTGACGCTGCGTCAGCCAGACTGTCTCCCGTTCCAACCTCACGTCCACCCTCGCCTCGCCGTCTGCGGCTTCATAGACGACGACCGCCGCACCCGAGACCCCGGCTGCTGCCTCATCGTTCGTTGTTGCGCGACTCATGTAACGGCCTCGTTGGCCAGGCTCAGGCGTGGCTCTCGTCCGTCGCTGGTTGTCCGCCACGCAGCCGCGTCCAGAAGTCGGCCTCGGTCGCGCCCAGTTGCGCTGCGCGGAGCAACGCCTGCGGCGAGATGGTGGTTGCAGCTAGGCGCCGGTCGAAGTCTTCGGACAAAGGGATACCCCGCAGTCGCAACGTCTCGCTCGCTGCGTAAGCGAGCGCTTCGCGGCGTGCCGTTTCCTGACCTTGCTCCAAGCCGCGCTCGAATCCTGTCCTCTGGCCAACGTCGTGCGAGCGGCGCATGTAGCCGGCGATCTGCACGTCGTCCATCGGCCCGGTGCCGTCGCGGTCGCCTAGAGTCCGACCGACTCGCACCAGGCACTCGATGGTGGACGGCGATACGGGCGCCTCGTTCAGCGCCGAGTGAATCTCATGCGCCCGCCAAGTCGGCAGTGCCACGCTCTCGGCACTGTCGCGGTAGTCGCCCCGGTCGAGGACGTAGATCGTGAGCCCGGGGACCACCCGGCGCGGGCGGCTCGGCGTCGGCTCGTCGGGCGTCTCCACCCAGACCTCCGGGAACCCCCAGCGAGCGTAGACCCCAAGCTTGTGGCGGCGCACGTCCGTCGTGTTGTCGACTTCGAGGACTGCGTCCGGTCGCGGATCCCGGCCGATGACTGTCCTGCGCCCGCTCGGTATCCACACGCCAGGGCGCAAGTACACCGATTGATCCGGGTGCATCCCTTCAGCCGTTTGCCCGGCCCCGTCCGCGGTGACCATCTTCAAGGCACCGCAACAAAGGATCGGCGAGCCACGCTCCATCTCGACCCGCGTGAGGAGGCCCGGCAACCGGCCGCCCGGGATCTCGTGCACCGGCGAGCCATCGCGGCAGATCAACGCGGTACCGCGCTCACGGCTCCAGTACTCGACGCCGCCCTCGTAGTTGTCGAATTGCTCGAGCGTCATCGGGATGGGGACGCAGCCCGGGAAATCCGGGTCTTCCGGGCCGTCGTAGTCCTCGACGAATTCGCGCAGACGATCCTCGTCGAACCGACCGTCCGCAGTCTCGTAGCTGGGTCGGCCGGGTGCGACCGACAATGCGGTTTCCGCCATGTCCGACTCCTTTGGGATTGCCCCAGGGACAGGTGAGACGCGAAAAAAGTATAGCGGAGTCAGTAGTTTAAGGGTAACGCACACGACTGTACGCCGACCCATCGCCAAGCCACTGATCTCGCTGGCGTTCTCGATTACGCGCGAACGTGCGCCCAAACGGTGCGTGGACCTCCTTGCCCGCATTTTGGCGTTGCCACAAGTTCAAACGCTGGGCAGAAGGTCGGCGAACGGCGTAGGGGCTAGGCTATCGCGCCTATAGGGCGCGCCCTCGCCCGTGTTCATCGAAAAGACGGTCTCGGTTCGGCTGGCGCGGGCGACCCCAAGGGTCGAGCGGGCGACCACAAGGGTCGCCCCTACGGCTCGTCGGTCTGAGGGGGAGTCCCGCTAGTCCTTCACGGTACCGCGGACAGTCCCCTTGAGCCGGTCCGCCTCGAAGAGCAGATCGTCCCCGAACCGCTTCCTGCCTTGGGCGGCCGGGCCGACCACGTCGATCTGACCCCTGCCGATCACCGCCTCGCGCGAACCGTCGCGCGCCGGATCCGCGAACCGTGCGAAGAACGCATCGAGCCTGGCCTGCAGGGACTTGTGCATCTCCCTGTGTTCGTCCCGGTCGATGAGGTTGTATTGCTCGTCCGGATCGTTGGCGAGATCGTAGAGTTCGTGGTCGCCGTAGGGGTAGCGATGCACGTATTTCCAGTCGGCCGTGCGGACCATGCGCGTCGGGCCGTATTCGTCGAACACCACGACGTAGTCGTCACCGGCCAACTCCCTGCCGTCGAGCGCATCCCGGAAGCTCAGTCCCGGCAACGAGTCCGCTTCCGGATTCTCGACCCCGACATATTCAAGCAGCGTGGGCATCAGGTCGTAGTGGCTGTGGAGCGTGGCGACAAGGCGGCCCTCGGGAATGTGCCCCGGTCGAGACATCAGCATCGGGACCTTGACCGACGTATCGAACATGTTCGGCGGAAACGTGCCGTTGCCCTTGCCGTAGATGCCGTGGTGCCCCATGTTCATGCCGTTGTCGCTAGAGAACACCACGAGCGTGTTCTCGCGTTCCCCGTTCCGCTCGAGCCAGTCGAGCAGGCGTCCGACGTTCTCATCCATTTTCGTCAGCGCGGAGAAATAGCCGCTTAGGGCCTCTTTCCTACCCTGGGCCGTGAAGCCGAGCGAACCGGACGGGCCCTCCTTGGCCAGTTGATGCGGGTGCATGGGAAGGTCCGGCGTGGACTCGAACGGGCAGTTCGCGTAGTAGTCGTCCCACAACTCGGCCGGGTGATGTTCTCGCTGCCAAGGCGCATGCGGCGCCGTGAAGTGGACATTCAGGCAGAACGGCCGGCCGGTGTCCTTCTGCTGCGTGAGGAACCGCAACGCATTGTCCGTAAACAGATCGCTCGCGTATTGGTTCGTCTCGTAGGCAGCCCCATCGCGAATCATCGACGGCGCGAAGTACGCCCCGGCGCCGTATGCGTGCACGTCCCAGAACTCGAAGCTCTTCTGCGGCTTCTCGGAGAAGCCCATGTGCCACTTGCCGCTCAAGGCGCACGTGTAGCCGGCCGCGGCCAGGAGATCGGTGTAGGCCGGGATGCCCGCAAGGTATTCGATCGCCTCGTCTCCCGGCTTCGCGCCCGCCCCGAAGGCCAGGTTCGTGTTCCCTGCGCTCAGGAAGTCATGGATGCCGTGCTGCGACGGGATCCGCCCGGTCAGGATCGACGCCCGCGCGGGCGAGCAGACCGGGGAGGTACAGAAGAAGCTGGTGAAACGCAATCCGCTGGCTGCCAGCCGGTCGAGATTCGGAGTGCGGATCTCCTCGTTGCCAGCGCATCCCATGGCCCAATAGCCTTGGTCGTCGGTGAGGATGAACAGAATGTTCGGTCTCTCGGTCATGCTGCCTGGTCCATGTTGCCGGCTAGTTTGCTTGGCGGCGGTTAGCCCTGACGTTTCTCCTCCGCGATCTGGATCAAGTTGCCGCACGTATCGTCAAAGACGGCGGTAATCACAGTCCCGAGGTCTGTTGGCGGCTGGACGAATCGAACGCCTTTGGCAACGAGTCGCTCGTGTTCGGCTTCCAAGTCGTCCACAGCGAACGACGTACTGGGGATGCCGTCCTTCACGAGCGCCGTCCTGTACGGACGGACCGCCGGATGTTCGTCGGGCTCGAGCACCAGCTCCATCCCCTCTGGAGCTTCCTCAGATACAACAGTGATCCAAGCATGACGTCCTAGGGAAATGTTGTGCTTCAGCTTGAAGCCCAACGTTTCCGTGTAAAAACGGAGCGCCTTCTGTTGGTCGTCTACGAAGACGCTGGCTAGGTGAATCCTCATCTTCAGTTGCCTCCCTTTATAGGCATTCTCCACTATAGGCATTCTCCACCGTCCACCGTCCTCAAAGCAGCTGCGACAGACGGGCGCGCATACTCCTCACGACGTTACCGCTATAGCGGTATTATCTTTGTAAAAAGTTGCCGGACGCGACCTCAGCCGGTGGATCAGCCTCCGATTACCGCTATATCGGTAAATTATCCCGAAATAGGTTGATGGCGCAGTGTTTCAGGCGCATTATACCGCTATACCAGTACGAGATGTGGTCATGAAAGCGAACACGTCCAACGTTCTGGGCGACATCGTTCGATTTCACCGGCGTCGCGGAGGTTTGAGCCAGCACGAGTTGGCTGATTTGGCACGGATCGGCAAGACCTCGGTGTTCGACATCGAAAAGGGGAAACCCACGGTTCGCCTGGCCACGTTAATGGCGGTCTTGGGTGTCCTCAACATCGACTTGATGCTCGACGGGCCGCTCATGGACGAGTGCCGTGCTGCACTGGGAGACCCGGCCGAACCGGACACGGACACCGGGCCATGAGGCGGGCCACGGTCTTCGTCGCGGGCGAACCGGCCGGACTGCTGGAGGAGCACGAATCGTCGCGATTCCTTTTTCGCTACCTCGACGGCTACACCGGACCCGCCGTGTCGCTGACCATGCCCGTGTCGGCGGGAACGATCTGGTTCGACGCCTTCCCGCCTTTCTTCGAGGGCCTGCTGCCGGAAGGGGTCATGCTTGATGGCCTGCTGCGCCAGCGGAAGATCGACCGCAACGACCTGTTCGGACAGCTGTTGGCGGTGGGCGAGGATGTCGTCGGCGCGGTGACGGTTCGGGAACAGCTCTCTTGAATCGCTGCCCGATCACCTACGCGCTCTGTGGCGATGCGCGGTATTCGAAGGCAGGCCTGCGGGCGCTCTCGCCCAATCTGGCTGTGCTGAACGACTTTCCCTACGACGCCCCGCAACAACGGCGCGAGGCCGTGGTCCGGGCGGGAAACATGTCGATCCAGGGTGTCCAACCCAAGCTCGGCGTCCGCTTGGATGCCAAGGCCGGTGTATTCGTGGTCACGGACCGAGGCGGGCGTTTCGTGCTCAAACCCCAGCACGAGATCTACCCGAACTTACCGGAAAACGAGGGCCTCACGATGCAACTGGCGAAACTCGCCGGCATCGAGGTGCCGGTGTCCGGCCTCGTCCGTTGCGTCGACGGATCATGGTCCTATTTCGTGCGAAGGTTCGATCGCGTCGGGCACGATGGCAAGGTGGCGGTGGAGGACTTTGCCCAGCTCGCGGGATTGGGCCGGGACACGAAGTACGACTTCAGCATGGAACGCGTGGTCGGCTTGCTCGACGCCTATTGCACGTTTCCGGCCATCGAGAAGGTCAAGCTCCTAAAGAGGAGCCTGTTCAATTTCCTCGTCGGCAACGAGGACATGCATCTCAAGAACCTCTCGGTGATCGCCCGGCACGGCAAGGTCGAACTCGCCCCCGCGTACGACTACCTCAACACCACCGTGGCGTTCCTCGCACTCGGCAAACGCCTAGAGACCCTGGAGGAAGTCGCGCTGCCGCTCCATGGCAAGAAGCGGCGA
The DNA here is from genome assembly GCA_026705345.1 of Gammaproteobacteria bacterium. Classification (GTDB taxonomy): domain Bacteria; phylum Pseudomonadota; class Gammaproteobacteria; order Pseudomonadales; family Azotimanducaceae; genus VXYL01. Next base: position 5,445 of record JAPPAV010000111.1, on the reverse strand, counting down.
CTCGGCGCCAAGGACTGGATCGGCTACTACGCCAACGAGCGTCTGCGAGTTCCGCCCAAGGTCGTCGAGCGCGTGCGGAAAGAGTTGCTGACGTCCGTTCCCGCATGGCGGCGGCGAATCGCGGAATCCTTTGTCCCGACCGACCAGCAGACGCACTACCTGTCGCTGATCGGCAGACGTCTCGACTCGCTCGAATGGAGCTAGTGGGCGTCGCCCTCTGATCCTGCGCGTAGGGGACGGGCTTGCCCCGTCCCGTGCCGAATCACTGCGTCGCGACCGGGCGGGCGACCACAAGGGTCGCCCCTACGAGGCCACGCCGCAGGCTTGCGTTGCCGTTGCACGGAGGACAGTCCGATGGTGCCAAGGCCCCAGGCAAAACCTGCGACAATGGCGCGTTCCACTCGTTGAATGTCCAAGAGAGCACGCATGTCAGACTCCCCCTTGCCCGTCGGCGACCCGTCGGCGCTTGGTTTCGACCCGGACCGCCTGGCCCAAATCGGGCCTGCGATGCAGGCGTTTGTCGACGATCGGCGCGTCCCGAACCTCGTCACGCTCGTTGCCCGTCACGGCCAGATCGTCCACCACCATGCCTGCGGGGTGCTGGACTTGGACGACGATGCGCCCGCCGGGCTCGATACGTTGTTCCGGATGTACTCGAATACCAAGCCCATCGCCGGCGCGGCGACGATGGTGCTGTACGAACGCGGCGTGCTGACCCAGGACGATTCCGTCGGCCGGTACCTGCCCGAGTGGCGGGATCTGCAGGTGCGCCGGGCCGACGAGCCGATGCTGACCGAGCGCGCCCGGCGCGGCATCACCATCCGCGACTGCCTGACCAACACCACGGGGCTTGCCAATCCGGGCACGATGCCGCATTTCTATCGCCAGCAGTATCGCGACACCCTCACCAAGCTTGGCTGGATACCTACCGACGAAGACGCGCCGCGTCCGAACAACCGGGAGCGGATCCGAGCGCTGGCGGAGCTACCGCTGGCCGCGCAGCCCGGCGAACAGTTCGGCTACCATGTCGGCTATCCCGTGCTCACCGCTGTGCTCGAGGAAGCGAGCGGCCAGCCTCTGGACGTCTTCTTCCGGGAGGCGATCTTCGAGCCCCTGGGCATGGACGACACCGGCTTCTATGTCGCCGACGACGCGGTCCACCGCTTCGGTGCCAACTACGCGCCCCGGGAAGTGGACGGCGAGATTCGCCTAGTGGCAGTCGAAAAGGCCGAGAGCAGCGAGAAGGTCGTCGGCCCCAAGACCGAGTTCTCGGCCGGCGGCGACATGGGCGGCGTGCTGTCGACGGCAGGCGACTACGCGCGCTTCGGCCAGATGCTTCTCAACGGCGGCGAGTTGGACGGCGTGCGGATACTAGGCCGGAAAACCGTCGACATGATGATCGGCAACCACACCGGCGACATGGTCATTCCGATGACGGGACCGGGGTTCCATTGGGGTCTCGGCGTCGCCATGTACCACGGCCGCGGGCGGCCGCCGCTGATCCGCTCGGTGGGCACGTACGGCTGGGGCGGCGCTGCCGGAACCACCTACTTCGCGGACCCGGCGGAAGAGCTCATCGGCGTGTGCCTGACCCAGGTGATGTCCGCCGGCATGATGCCGAACAACACCTACCAGGAGGACTTCCAGCGGTTGGTGTACCAAGCGCTCGTTTGACCGGCAACGGGGTACGTTCCATGGCCAAGCGCAAGTCGGGACGGGACAAGCCCGTCCCCTACGGTTGGCTCCATCGAACGTCACGCGTTGACCGTAGGGGCGACCCTTGTCGTCGCCCGCGTCGACAAGGGTTCGGCGCGTGACAGGCAAGCGCGTCCCCCGCCAACGGTATTCAGCGCTTTGGCGGCATCGGGGTCCGCGGATTGAACACGCTGGCGATGTAGGCGCTGCGGGGACGGTAGGGCAAGCCGTCCTCGAGGATCGCCTTCATGCGCGTCTCGGCTTCTAGGCGGACGTAGCCGGGATCGTCCTCCGACTCGGCCATGACGTAGAACGTGCCCGTGCGGATGGCGTCGAACACGAAATCCGCGCAGCGCGATGGGGGCATGCCGAACGCCTTGAAGCGTTCCTGGATGGAATTCGCGGCGCCGGTTGCGCGCGGGCCGCCGAAACGCGCCGGTCGGTTGCGTTCGGAGGTCACGATGTTGGTGGCTACGACGTTCGGACATAGCACATGCACCGTGAGGCGCCCGCGGAGTTCCTGGTAGAGGGCTTCCATCAACGCCACGCAGGCGTGCTTCGAGACGCCGTAGACGCCTTGGGCGGCGCACAACCCGTCCTGCGACGACGTCGCCATTACGGATCCGGGGGCGTCGCCCGCCGCCATCTTGGGGACGAATGCGCGCACGCAGTTCGCAACACCCTTGACATTGACGCCGAGCACGAAGTCCCAGTCGACGTCGCTGGCCCTGGACACGGGACCCCCGCCGCCGACACCCGCATTGCAGCACAGGAGCGACACCGGGCTGTCCGGAAAACGAGCCGATACGGCCGCTTCCAAGTCGAGGACATCCGCCTCCGAGGAGACGTCGACGCGGTGCCCGAAGACCTCGACTCCCGCTGCCCTTGCGGCGTCGGCCAAGCGGGATTCCGCCTCGTCGATCGCAGCGGCTTCGATGTCGGCGATCACCGCGTGCATTCCGCTGGCGATCGCCTTCTCCACCAAGGCGAGGCCGATGCCCGAGGCACCGCCGGTGACAACCGCCACGCCTCCCGCGAGCACACCCAAGTCGGGGTGTGCATTGTCTTTGGCCCCTGGTTCACTCGCCATCTTCGCCTCATCTCGCTGGGTTGCCGAAAGCGACACAGCATACCTGCACGTTCTCGTACCGTGGCGCGCTCGCCCGTTCCCGCCGATAATGCGGCGGCGACGGGAAAGACCAGATCATGCGCGCATCCACAGTCACCAACGCGTTCGGCACCCACGAACTGCTCCGCTTCGACTTCGCCCGCGCCAGATCGGCAGGGTCGGAAGAGGACTTCGACCGGCACGTCTTAAACGCCGTCGACCGCCACGGCTTCGTGGTGATCGAGAACGCGGTGGAGGGCACCGACTGCGATGCCCTGGTCGGGGAGATGCGTCCCTACATCGACGCCACGCCGCACGGTTTGCACGGGCTTGGCGGCACCCGCCGCGTCGGTGCGTTGGTGGCGAGGTCGCCCGCGAGCCACAAGATGATCGCCCACCCGGCGATCCTCCGCCTCGCCAATGCGATCCTGGGCGAACAGCGCCTGTCCGGCGATGCCGTGCAGATCAACGGCAAATCGGGCAAGGGCGAGAAGGGCTTTCGCTATCCGTGGCAACTGCACCTGACGCAGATCATCGACGTGGGTCCAGGCGCCGGCACCGAGGCCATGCCGCACCATCTCAAGCTGCACCGGGCCAACGGGATGTGGGTCCATGATTTCCAGGACGCCCGCCTCGACCCGCAGGTCGAGGTGATGTGGGCGCTGTCCGATTTCACTGAAGACAACGGCGCCACCCACGTCGTCCTCGGCAGCCATCGCGAGGAACCCCGGGGCGGACACTTAAGCCATCGGCAGCCGACGGTCCAGGCGACCATGCCCAAGGGCAGCGCGCTGGTCTGGACAGGCTGGTCGGTTCACGGCGCGGGGATCAACACATCCACCGAACGCCGCATCGGTATGAACATCAACTACGCGTTGGGGTTTCTCGCCCAGGAGGAGAACCAGCTGCTGGCCTGTCCGCCGCCCATCGCCCGCAAGCTGCCGGTAGAGTTGCAGCGGCTGATCGGCTACCGGCAACCCGCCGGGGCGCTGAACTACGTCGCGGAGTGCCAGGCACCGGCGGACTCGGTGTTGAAAGAGGACTTCGACGTGCTGGTGCCAGGTGCTCACGGCCACCCGATGGACGCGAACATGGACGGCCCCACCTACGCACCCGTCGACAACGACGCCTTCGCGGCGAAACTGCGGTCCCTGCAAGAACGCAAAGCCACGGCCCTAGCCGCGGACGACCTCGAACTCGCGCTGCATCTCAAGCACGCCATCAGTGTTCTGACGAAGTCTCCGCGGCTGTGAGCCGCACGCCGTTTCGGATACTCGTCATCTGCACCGGCAACCGCGCTCGCTCGCAAATGGCACACGGTTGGCTCCGGCACCTCGGGGGCGAGCGGGTTGAGGTCGAGAGCGCGGGAACGGCACCCAAGGGCGTTCACCCGGTGGCGATCAAGGTGATGGCCGAAATCGGCATCGACATTGCCGGGCACACTTCCGATCACGTCGACGACTACCTCGACGACGACTTCGACCTAGTCGTGACGGTGTGCGACCAGGCGAAGGAAGCCTGTCCCGTTTTTCCCGGTGCAAAGCGAACGCTGCACCGCGCCTTCGAGGATCCAGACTATCCGTGGATGGACGACGAAGCGTTCACGGCCGTGTTCCGTCGAATCCGGGATGCGATCGGCGCTTTCAGCCGGGAGCTGCTCGCCAGCGAACTGGGGTCGTAGGGGACGGGCTTGTCCCGTCCCGGCGCGCCCTAGCGGGCGCGATCGGGTCGAGGGGGCGACGACCGGGCGACCACAAGGGTCGCCCCTACAATGCTTCGCGAAAACGACCGTTAGGGGATCTCATCGCTTGTGGCACTGCGCGGTGCGCTTGCAGGCATCCGAACAGTAGCGATCGTGGCCGTACGGCAGGAACCACTCCCGGCAGGATTTGCAGCGCCGCGGTTCCGACTGGATCGGTCGCAGCGTGCCCAGGCGACGTTCTTCGAGGCGCCGCGCAATATCGCCGTTGCGCGAGGCCATGTCGCGAAACTCGCGATCCCCGATGTCCATCAGCTCCATGATCTGACCGACTTCAAGGTGAGTTGACCGAAGCAGAAGGGCTACGGCGGTCTCTTCAACCCGACGGGGGTTTTCGTGATCGGCGGCGGGATCCGTATCCATAGTTCCTCGCTCTAGAAAAACCGGCTTCGCCAACATCATCATGGCAAGGCCTATTGCCCAATTCGACTACCGGGCCAGTGCCGAGTTCAGCGGCAGGATGGATGACGGACGGAACCGCGATGATTGAAGTCACGCATGGCAAGTTGCAGCGCGTTCATAATGCAACTTAGCCACCCGAGCGGGATCCGGCGGCCTTGTCCGAATCCGTTGCCGGCGTTCCACCGGCACCCCCATCCAGCCGGTCCGGGAAGCGGCCCGCGTCGCGCAACGCACGTCGCAGCAGGAAGTCGATCTGCGCGTTGACGCTGCGCAGCTCGTCCGCCGCCCAGCGTTGCAATGCCGCGACGACTTCCGGGTCGGTACGCAGCAGGAATGGCTTGCGGGTAGTGGCCATCCGTTACGCCGGCCGCCGCCGGCCGCTACTGGTAGAGCGTGCCCGTGTTGAGCACGGGTTGGGTGCCCTTGTCGCCGCACAGCACGACGAGGAGATTGCTGACCATGGCGGCCCTGCGTTCCTCCC
>JAPPAV010000059.1 GCA_026705345.1 Gammaproteobacteria bacterium | reverse complement strand
CGTCCCAGCCGCGCCTGCGGTCCATGGCGGCGACGAGCTTGATGAAGCGCCAGTCGGCGCGGTTGATGTGGGCGGCCATCTCCGTGACGGCACAACGCAGTTCGGCGGGGTCGTCGGGGATGAAGTAGAGCTCCGGGGCATCTTCGAGGCCAGGATATGCGGCGTATTCGGAGTCGAGCTCGAAGTTCTGGACGGCTTCTTCGGAGGGTTGGAACATCGTGCTGGGCTCACTGCGGCGAAGTGGTCAATGCTGTATACAATACCAGTATATTGACCGTTTGTCATTGTTTTTGTTTGGAAATCTAGTCTAGCGATGCCCCGCCTCAGACCGACAAGGCGGTCCCGTTGGGTGGTCGAACTAGCCGCGATTGTTCTCGTACATCTGCGGGCGAGGACAAGCCTCGCCCCTACGATGCATCCGAAATGGCGCACGTCTCCGGTGCGAGATCGGGATCAAGGCCGGTAACTAGGCCCGTTCCCCGGCCCCAACTGCGTCTTCACCACCTTCCAGGCGTCGTCAATGAAGTCCACCAACAGCGGCCGCGTGTCCCGCGGATCGATGAGCTCCTCGATGCCGAAGGCGTGGGCGTTGCGGAACGGCGACGAGATGGCCTGCAAACGCGCTTCGATCTCCTGGCGTCGCGCCTCCGGATCCGGGGCGTTCTCGATGTCGCGCTTGTAGGCGATGGCGGTGCCGCCTTCGATGTGCATCGAGCCGCCGTGGGTGGAGGGCCAGCAGTAGCGCCGGTACAGGCCGTCACCGCCGCGCTGGTGCAAGCCGCCGGCGACGCCGTATAGCTGGCGCAGCACGAAGCAGATGTAGGGCGTCTTGCTCTGGGTGAGCGTGGTCACCACCCGGGCACCGGCGCGGACGATGCCGAGTTCCTCCTGGGCGCGCCCAACCGAGAATCCCGGTTCGTCGGCGAAGTAGACCAGCGGCAGGTGGAAGGTGTCGCAGAGTTCGATCAGGCGGATGGTCTTTTCGCCGGTCGCGATGTCCATGGAGCCGCCGTTGTACTTCGGGTGGTTGGCCATGACGCCGACCGGGTGGCCGTTGACCCGGGCGAGGCCGGTGACGCGGGCGCGACCGTAGAAGGGGCCGATCTCGAAGAAGCTGTGCTTGTCGAGAACGGCGTCCAGGATCGCTCGGGGGTCGTAGATGCGGCGCCGATTGCGGGGGATGGCGGAGATCAAGGACTCGTCGCGTCGCTGCGGGTCGTCGTCGGGCTCGACAACCGGCGGCGCTTCCCAGACGTTGGCCGGCAGGTAGGAGAGGAAACGGCGGATCTGGCGGATGGCATCCGGCTCGTCATCGGCGAGATTCATTATGACGCCGTTCTTGACCTGGATGCGTTCGTCGCCCAGGTCTTCCTTGGTGATGACTTGCCCCGTCGCCTGTTCGACCACCTTTGGCCCGGCGACGAACACCTGGCTGGTATTGCGCACCATCACGTTGAAATGACACATGCACGCCTGCACGGCGGGAAGTCCCGCCACGGATCCGAGCACGGCGGAGACCACGGGGACGAACTGCAGCAACTCAGCGGAGAGATTCGTGCCCGCGTTGCCCGGCAGGTAGGTGCGGCCCATCTTCTCGAACGTCTTGACGCTGCCGCCGGTGGCGTCGAGCAGGCGCACATAGGGGATGCGCGCCTGCAGGGCGAACCGTTCCGCGAAGCCGCCCTTGTTGCCAACGGCTGCGTCTGCCGAACCGCCGCGGATGGTGAAGTCACCACCGGAAACCGCGACCTTGCGGCCGTCAACGCGAGCCGTGCCCACAACCGAGTTCGCGGGCTTCAATGCTACGACGGCATCGTCTTCCCATTGCGCGGTGCCGGCAATGGTGCCGACTTCGTGGAAGGTGCCGGGATCTTCCAGGAGCCCGATCCGCTCGCGGACCGTCAGCCGGCCCCGGGAGTGGTGGAAGGCGACGCTGTCGGCGCCGCCCATCTCCTTGGCGAACTCGGCCTGCTCGCGGAGTTCGTCGACCTCCTTCTCCCAGCTCATGGGGATGGCCCTCGGCGGTTGGTTATGCCGCGTCGTCCTCCATGAAGCCGTTCAATCGCTCGGTGGCTTCCAGGAAGTCCTCCATGAAGTCGTAGACCACCTGCCGCGCGGACTGAACCTGGTTCATGAGTCCCACGGCCTGACCGACGAAATAGGTCGTCAACTGCTTGGCGCCGGGGTGGCCGGTTTCCGCCAGGCGCGCGATCTTGCCGAGCGCAGGCTCGCTGATGAGCTGCTGCAGGGGCATCGGCAGCGGATCGGGCGCTTCCTCTGAATGCCAGGCATCGGTCCACGGTGAACGCAATTGGCGTGTGTACTTGCCGGTGCGACTCCGCGAACGAACGGTTTGGCGTGAATTGGCCGCCAGGAACTTCTCCTTTACCGCCGGTGCGGTTTCCGCTTCCGCGGTTGTGAGCCACACCGAGCCGGTCCATGCACCGTGGGCACCCATGGCCATCACGGCCGCCATTTGCCGGCCCGTCGCGATGCCCCCGGCGGCGAGTATCGGAATCTCGCCGTAGGGCCTGGTGGCCTCGATCACCTCGGGGATCAACACCAGCGTCGAGACCTCCCCGCAGTGGCCGCCGGCTTCGGTTCCGGACACGACCAGGATGTCGGTGCCCGCCTCGGCGTGCTTGATGGCGTGCTCCCGGGCGCCGCACAGCGCCGCAACCGGTACGCCCTCGCGCCGGCCGCGCTCGAGCATGAACGGCGGCGGGACGCCAAGGGCATTCGCAACGAGCTTGATGGGATGCGAGAACGCCGCATCGAGCACGATGGACGCGCCTTTCTCGCGCATGTTGTCGCCCACACCGCCCCGGGGTTGCTCGACGTAGAGGTCGTCGGTGGGAATGTCGTACTGGGCGAGCAGATTGCGGACGTACTCCTTGTGTTCCGGCGGAATCCGGGCGCGGATCTCTTCCGCGGCCAGGGCTTCTTCCTTGCTGTCCAGGCTGGTGGGTACGAGCAGGTCGATGCCGTAGGGTTTGCCGTTGACCTGATCGTCGATCCAGGACAACTCGATGTCGAGCGTCTCCGGCGAGTGGCCCACGGCACCGAGCACGCCGAATCCCCCGGCATTGCTCACGGCGGCGACGACGTCGCGGCAGTGGCTGAAGGCGACGAGCGGGAACTCGCAGCCGAGCATGTCACATATCGGTGACTTCACGATTCTTCCCCCAAGGAAATGCGCTGTTGTGGTTATTATGCCGAATAACCGGAGGCGCCCGCTGACCTGTGGAGACCTTGCGCAGTGCACCCGCTCGAAACCGACAAGCCCCTGATCGTCTACATGGATTTCAAGAGCCCGTATGCCTACTTGGCCAAGGATCCGACGTGGCAGCTCGAGGACGACTTCGGCATCGCCATCGACTGGCGGCCGCTGACACTCAACATCCCGAGCTTCCTCGGATCGGCCAAGGTGAACGAGACGGGAAAGGTGGTTGAGGCCAACCGCACGCCGCGGCAGTGGCAGGGCGTGCGCTACGCCTACATGGATGCCAAGCGCTATGCGCGGTTGAAGGACATCCTGATCTACGGCCCGCGCAAGATCTGGGACTCGTCGCTGGCCGGGATCGGGATGCTGTGGGCCAAACGCAGCGGCCGGGATGTCCTCAAGGGCTACATGGACATCGTCTACGAACGGTTCTGGCGACGGGAACTCGACATTGAAGACGGGGCCGTGGTCGCTGGCGTGGTCGCTGAGGCTGGCGGAGACGGGCAGGGGTTCCTCACCTTTCTGCAAGGCGAAGGCCGCCGCGATCACGACGCCTTGCAGGCGCAGTTGCACGGTGCCGGGGTCTTCGGCGTTCCCACCTACGTCATCGATGGCGAGGTCTTCTTCGGCCGCGAACACCTGCCGGCGGTCCGTTGGCTCCTCGATGGTCGGCAAGGACCGGCACCGGATGTCGCCTACGACCGGTTCGAGCCGCCGCCGTGATCGCGTTCGCGTTCGACTACATCAGTACGGCGTCGCTGTTGGCTTTCACGCCGACCTGCACCTTGGCGGACGAGTTGGATGTTCCCATCGAGTGGCTGCCCGTGCCCGCCAACGCCCGCCCGGTCGCGATGGGTCCCAAGCGGGATGATGAGTCCGTTCCCGAACGGCATAGCCGTGTTCGCGCCGAATACGTCGCGATGGATGTGGCCCGCTACGCCCGGTGGCAGGGCATCGAGATCAACCGTGATGCGGCCGGCGTCGATTCGGCCCTGGCCTGTGCCGGCGGCCTTTGGGCGCACGGTCATGGTGTCGCGCGGGCCTACCACGAACAGGTGATCACCGAATTCTGGGCGGGGCGTCTGGACATCGAAAACGGCGCGACGCTCAAGTCGATTCTTGACGGACTCGGCGCACCGGGGTTCGACGATCAAGACTTCGAGGCGCCATTGGCCGCGCACAAGGCGTCGGTCGAAGAACGCGGCGTGCACACGCTGCCGGCGTATTTGGTCGAGGAGCAGGTGTTCGTTGGTCGGGCCCACCTGCCGATGATCCGCTGGTTGTTGCAGGGTCGGGACGGACCCGGACCGCTGTAGTGCGTTCGCGTGGGACAAACCGTAGGGGCGACCCTTGTGGTCGCCCGTTTGACCTATGTGGTCTCCCCCAAAGCCCGCCGCGTGGGGTTGCCGGCGCGGGCGGGGACAAGCCCCGCCCCTACGAGCCCGGGCCGGTTGCGCGCGATCCGTGGGCGTCCGTGGCCCGGCCCCGTCGCGTCGTCAAGACATGTGCAGCGCTCGCTGCGGGGCTCGTCTTCGGATCCATGCACGCCCTGGGCGGCGAACCAAGCCACGGCTTCGCCTACTTCGGCGACCTCAAATACCCGAAGGACATGGCCCGCTTCGACTACGCCAATCCGGGTGCGCCGAAGGGCGGCACGATCAGGATGCCGGCCATCGGGTCGTTCAACAACCTAAACCCCTACGTCGACAAGGGCATCCTCCCCTACTTCATGGATCCGCGCCTCGGTTCGGCGATCTACGAGCCGCTGATGAAGGCTTCGGAAGACGAACTGGCTTCGTACTACGGGGTGCTCGCCGAGACCGTGGAAGTCGCCGACGACTACGGTTGGGTCACCTACACGCTACGCAAGGACGCCTACTGGCACGACGGGGAGCCGGTGACCGTGGACGACGTCCTATGGACGTTCGACATGCTGAAGACCGAGGCGTCGATCAGTTGGCGAAGCGCCTACCGGGAAATCGTCGCCCTCGAACGCGCGGGACCACGTTCGTTCACGTTCGTGTTCAGCGAGGAAGCGGAGAAGACCCCGCATCTCATCGTCCAGACCACGGGATTCACCACGCTTCCCAAGCACTATTGGGAGAACCGCGATTTCGGGGCGACCACGCTGGAGCCGCCGTTGGGAAATGCCGCCTATCGCATCGGCAAGATGGACGCCGGCCACAGGATCGCCTTCGAACGGGTCGAGGACTATTGGGCGCGGGATCTCAACATCTCAGTCGGCCACTACAACTTCGACCGCTTCGAGGTCATCTACTTCTTCGACGAGAACGTCATGCTGCAGGCGATGCGGGCGGGCGTTTTCGACTACTACCGGGACCAGAACGAGGCTACCTGGGCAACCGCCTACGACTTCGAGGGCTACCGCGAGGGCATGTTTCGCAAGGAGGCCTACACGATGGGCCCGTCCTACGGCATGCACTACGGCGTCGTGCTGAACACGCGGCGGGAGTTGTTCAAGGACATCCGGATCCGGGAGGCGCTGACGCTCGCCTACAACTTCGAGTGGGCGAACCGGGTCTACTGGCACGACGGCATGGCGCGCAACAACAGCTACTTCATGCTCTCCGGCATGCAAGCCAAGGGGTTGCCGGGCGAAGCGGAACTCGAACTCCTGGCACCGTTTCGGGGCCGGATTCCGGAGCGCGTGTTCACCCATCCCGTCGGGTTGCCGAGGAACCGCCCATTCGGTCGGAACCGGGAAGAACTGGAGAGAGCCCATGCACTGCTCGTCGACGCCGGCTGGGTGGTGCGGGATTTCGTACGCGTCAACGAGGTGACCGGCGGGCCGTTGACGTTCGAGTTCGCGGTCTCCTCGATTGCCCACGAGCGGATGCTGGTTCCGTTCGTGGACAACCTGAAACGGCTCGGCATCCATGCGGTCCTGCGCAGGATGGAGAACAACCTGATGATCAACCGGCTTCGCACGTACGACTTCGACACGACGATCCGGAAGTTCTACACGTTCAAGATTCCGCAACCGGCCCGGTTGCGCAGCCAGTTCACGTCCCGCTACGCCGATCCGCCGAACATGACCAACTACGCGGGCATCAAGGATCCCGTCGTCGACTACCTTGTCGAGAAGGTCATTGCCGCCACCACGGAAGAGCAGATGAACACCGCCGGGCAGGCGCTCGACCGGGTGCTGCTGTGGAGTTTCTACCTGATTCCGGAAGGCTACCCGGTGGGGCGCAAGATCGTGTACTGGGACCGGTTCGGCCACCCGCCGTTGGGGGTCGAGCACATGAACTGGACCGGATTCCCGCACCTATGGTGGTTCGACGCCGCCAGGAGTGCACGGGTGGACGCGTGGCTTGCCGGGCATGGCGAGTAGACCGGCATCGGATAAGCAACGCATCCTGGGTGCTCTGAAGGCGTTCGCGTCGGTCGTCGGCTCGTCCTACATCTTTCGTCGGGTCGCGCTCATCTTTCCGACCCTCGTCGGCATCCTGCTGGTCAACTTCGTCATCATCCAAGTAGCCCCGGGCGGTCCGGTGGATCAGGCCATAGCCCGGCTGCAGGGAGAGGGCGTCGCGGCGACCGCCGCGATCGGCGGTGGCGGTGACGGCGGTCCCGCCGCCTTAGATCCCAGTACACCGAGCAGCTACGAGTTCGCGAGGGGAATCGATCCGGACCTCATCGAGGAACTAGAACGGCAGTTCGGATTCGACAAACCGGCCCACGTCCGCTTCTTCAAGATGCTTGGCGACTACTTCACGTTCGACTTCGGGACGAGCTTCTACCAGGACGTCGCCGTGGTCGACCTCGTGATCGAACGGCTTCCGGTGTCGCTGTCGCTCGGCGGTGCGACGCTCCTGATCGTGTACCTGGTGTCGTTGCCTCTCGGCATCGGCAAGGCAATACGCGACGGCACGTCCTTCGACGTCGCCACCAGCGTGTTGATTCTCATCGCCTACGCCATTCCGGGCTTCGTCCTGGCCATGTTGCTGATCATCCTGTTCTGTGGCGGCGAGTACCTGGACTGGTTTCCGTTGCGGGGGCTGACATCGGAGGACTACGCCGCGTTCGGCATCTGGGAGCGCCTCAAGGACCGCGCGTGGCACCTCGCCATGCCCGTCGCGGCGATGGCGGCCGGCAGTTTCGCGACCTTGACGATGCTGACCAAGAACTCCTTCCTCGACGAAATCGGCAAGCAGTACGTGCTTACCGCCAAGGCCAAGGGCTTGACCTCGCGACGCGTGCTCTACGGGCACGTATTCCGCAACGCGATGCTGATCGTCATCGCGGGATTCCCGGCGGCCCTGCTCGGCATCCTCTTCACCGGCGTGATCTTGATCGAGGTGATCTTCTCGCTGAACGGCATCGGATTGCTGGGGTTCGAGGCCATCATGACCCGGGACTATCCCATCGTTTTCGGCACGCTGTTCATGTTCACCCTGCTCGGCCTCGTGACGCAGTTGGTCGCCGACATTGTCTACACGCTGGTCGATCCCCGGATCGACTTCGAAACCCGGGGGACGTGAGTGGTGGCACTGAGCCCCCTGACACGACGCCGTTGGGCCAACTTCCGAGCCAACAAGCGCGGCTATTGGTCGCTCGGCCTGTTTCTCGGCCTTTTCACGGTGACGCTGTTCGCAGAAGTCATCGCCAACGACAAGCCCCTGGTGATCCGATTCGACGACCGGTTCTATTTTCCGCTGTTCGAGACCTATGCCGAGACCGAGTTCGGGGGTGTCTTCGAGGTCGAAGCGGACTACTCCGAACGCGTGGTCCAGGAACTCATCACCGACGCCGGGGGCTTCATGATCTGGCCGCCGATTCGCTTCAGCTACGACACCATCGACTACGATCTACCCGGTGCGGCACCGTATCCACCGTCGAGGGAGCATTGGCTCGGCACGGACACCGTCGGCAAGGACGTGCTGGCTTCCCTGATCTACGGGGTACGTTTGTCGTTCCTGTTCGGCCTCGTTCTGACGCTTCTTTGTTCGATCATCGGGGTTTGCGTCGGAGGCATCCAGGGGTATTTCGGCGGCAGAATCGATCTCTTCGGCCAGCGGTTCGTCGAGATCTGGGCGGGCCTTCCGACGCTCTTCATCCTGATCATCCTGGCGAGCATCGTCGAATCCAACGTGTTCTGGCTCCTCGGGATACTGGTCGCCTTTGGTTGGATGTCGCTGGTCGGCGTGGTTCGCGCGGAATTCCTGCGCGCGAGGAACTTCGAGTACATCGAGGCCGCGCGTTCGCTGGGCGTTGGCGATGCCACGATCATGCGTAAACACGTGCTGCCCAACGCGATGGTGGCGACGATCACGTTCCTGCCGTTCATCCTGACGGGCTCGATCACCGTGCTCACCTCGCTCGACTTCCTGGGCTTCGGGTTGCCGGCGGATTCGCCGTCGCTGGGCCGTCTGCTGGCGCAGGGTCGCGCCAACAGCATCCACGCACCCTGGCTGGGTCTCACCACCTTCCTGACCGTCGCCACCATGCTGACCCTGCTCATCTTCGCAGGCGAAGCCGTTCGCGATGCCTTCGACCCGCGCAGGGATCCGACGACGGGTGCGGCGCAGCGGCACTTCTGACGCGGCGACGCTCTCTCGCGCTAAGGGCTTCCGCGGGCGCAGTGCTTCGCGTAGGTTTGCCGGTTTCGTTGCGGAGATTTCAAGTGAACGACGGCAACCACTACGGCTTCGCGCTGCCGGACGAGTTGATCATGCTGCGCGACCAGGTACGCCGCTTCATGCGCGAGGAGGTGAAGCCCGTCGAGGATCGGCTTCCCCATGACGCGACTGGCTGCGACCCGGAGGACCGCGCCCGGTTGCGCGACAAGGCCGAGGCCATGGGCATGACGCGGCTGACGGTGCCCGAGGAGTACGGCGGCAATCAGGTGAGCGCCTTGGCCCGGGCGATCGTCGCCGAGGAATCCGCCAAGTGCCGCCTCGGTGCCTATGCGCCGGCGCTCGGCGCGTTCGCTGGCGGTCCGCCTGTCGTCATCTGGGGCGGCACGCCCGAGCAGATCGAGAAGTACGGCATGCCCTGTGTGGACGGCAACAAGCGTGCGTTCGTCGCCATCACCGAGCCCACCGGCGGCTCGGATCCGCGCAACAACATCGAGACCCGGGCGGTGTTCGAAGGCGGCAAGTGGCGCCTAACGGGCCGCAAGATGTGGATCACCGCCGCCAAGGGCGCGGACTACGGAATCATCTTCGCGCGTACCCGGGACGGGACGGCGGATGCGCCGCCGGAGATCACCGCGTTCATCGTGGAGCCGACGTTTCCGGGAATTGAATTTAACGAAATCAAGGTGATACGGGCCTTATCTCCTTATGAGATCGTCCTCGACAAATGCGAGGTTCCCGAGGAGAACGTCCTCGGCGAAGTCGGCCGAGGCTTCGGCGTCGCCCAGAACTGGCTAGTGGATGCCCGCATTCCCTACGCCGCCGGCTGCATCGGTATCGCCCAGGAAGCCCTCGACATGGCCTGCGGCTGGGTCAAGCAGCGGCCCGTGCGTGGCGGGCGGTTGGCTGACAAGCAGGCCATCCAGTGGATGATCGCTGACTCCGAAGTGGAGTTGCGTGCGGCGAGGTTCCTGATCTACGACGCCGCGTCGAAGGTGGATGCCGGCGAACCGGGCAAGGTCGATGCGTCGGTGTGCAAGCTCTACGGCACCGAGACGGCGGGCAGGGTCGTCGACCGGGCCATGCAGATGTTCGGCGGCATGGGCATGGCCAAGGAGATGCCGCTGGAACGCTGGTACCGGGAGTTACGCGTCAAGCGGATCGGCGAAGGACCGTCCGAGGTACACCGGGTGGTGATCGCCCGGGACAAGCTGCGCAATACCGACGGGGGGATGTACTTCTCGTAGGGGCGACCCTTGTGGTCGCCCGCCCAGACGCGACACTGGTCGGCACGGGACGGGACAAAGCCCGTCCCCTACGGGACGCCCGGGAACATCCCTGGCTGTTTCGCCGGATCGCCGCACTCGGTGCCTTCGTAGAGGCCGATGTTGTCCATCTGGACGTCGTTGGGGCTTTCGGCGAGGTCGAATGCAACCCGACCTCTAAGGTCTGTTTCGGCCATGGTGAACGTGTGGGTGAACTGCTGGTAGGACGTCGTCAGGTTCACCGTGAACTGGCCGCCGCTGGTATTCCGCCAGTTGTCCATATTCGTGTCGGTGTACGCCCGCATTTGTCTGGGCCCCTCGTTGGACTTGGCGTCGTAGCACAGCGTGTAGGTCTGCCCGCCGACCACTGGTACCGCATGGCTGATCTGCGCGTGCCAACGCGTAGGCGAAGACCGATTGATCGGGATGTTCACTTCCCCCCGACCCCAGTCAATATTCCCGACCACGTTGTCCACGTTGACGAAGTTCCAGTTGTGGCGGTCGAACCGGATCCGGTTGAACTCGCCGCCGCTGCTGATGAGGTTCCGGTTGCCCGCGGAAGGCATGGACTCCAGGTCGTCGTTGAAGAACATCATGTCATTGCTGAAGAGCCCTTGGGGATTCTGGATCTGCAGGAAGTGCAGGCCGCCGGGGGGCGCTTCGTCGAGTTCCACGATCGCGATCTCGCCAGAGCAGTAGGGCAGCGTCCCGTGTTCGCACTCCACGCGCCCATCGACCCGCCGACCGTTCAGATGGAGGGACGCGTCCTCCTGGATGTGCCTGGCGTTGATGCGCAGTTTCCTGTCGTCTAGGAAGGCGAGGTGCACGTTTCGGGATTGCCGGTGAATCGGCGCCACCGGCCACAATCCGGGCTGCATGTGCTTGTCGATGTTGGCGCCCGTTCGCCCGGTGATGGTCAGCACCAGCTCGCCGTCGGCGGCCAACTGCACCAACTCCGAACGGTCGAACGACTCGCTGCCGTCGCGGGTCCGGTAGGCGCCGTTGCTGAATTCGACGGCCAACGGGCCTGCACCGTCATCCTCCATCAAGACCCCCTCGCCCTGCAGGATGATTCCGCCTTCCTCGCCGGACAGTTCCAACGCATCGAGCAGTTGTTCGGTGAGCGACGCATCCGCGGTGTCTTGGTTCAGGGTCACCTGCCGGCCGAAGCTGCCGGAGAAGCCCGTGCTGTTCTGGAGGACCATCTGCCACACCTCGGGCGATGCGCCGCCGAGATCCCAGATGTCCTCCTCTTCGAAGTAGAAGCGCTCGTTGAATGCGGGCTGCGGCTCGGCGCCGTTGTGGCGGAACGCCAGGTACATCAGGTCGATGACGTTGGTCCGGGCCTGTGGGGTGATCTGGAAGCGGTCGTAGGCGCCCCGCCACGTTGGCGCGTCCATGCCGGTGCCCGGCGTGTTGGGGGTGACCAGGAACGGCATCCGGTGGCAGTCGCCGCAGGTCTGCGCGCCGGTGCCTTGGCCCGAGTCGATGATGAAACTGAACTCGAAGATGCCGTCCCGGCCCATCTGGGTCAGTTCGTTGTCGAACGGACGTTTCTGGGCGGGCGGGAAGGGAACGCTCAGGAGGTAGGTGGCCAGGGCGTCGCGGTCCTGCGCATCCAGCAACCCCGCCTTGCCTTCGTCGTTGGCGTGCGGGCAGGCACCCGAACTGACATCGCACATCGTCGTCGCCAGCGAGCCGTCGACGAGGAAGCGTGTGCAGGACTCCGGGTCGTCCTCGCTGCAATTGGGTTCCACCGTCGCGTTGATGGAGGCGGTGTTGATGCCGCCGTAGGGATCGCCGGGGATGCCGTCCCAGTGGTAGGGCTGGGTGTCGCGCAACCCTTTGGCGGGCATGGTGAGCCGGGGCGGGACCTGGTCCACGCATTGTTCTTCGCCGTCCTCGTCTAGGGCTCCCTCGCAGGGCGGCGTCTGGAGAATCCAGATCAGCTGATCGGTGTGATTGTCCGGATGGCAGCTCTCGCAGGAGAACGTCCCGGTTGTCGAGGCGTGGGCGTCGTTGAACGCCATCCGGCCCTGCTTGACAACGGGGTGGGTGGGATCGTCGAGAGCAATGGTTTGTGTGACCGTTGGCGCATCCAACGACGAGAGATCCACCGCGGAAACCGAGTTCGCCACGGCATTGAGTACCCAGGCGCCGATGGGTTGGCCGTTTGCGCCTGAGACCAACGCGACGCCTCGGGGTACGTTCTCGACATCCACGCTGCCGAGGACCTCGCCGCTTTGTGCATCGACGGTGAACAGCTTGTCCGAACCGGCCGCGGTCACCACGAGCGTGGCGTCGTCCTCGCTGACCCGGATGCCGAACGGAGTCGCCAGCGAGTCTTCCGGGTCAGGATGATCCGGCGGCACCGGTTCGAGATCGAAGCGGATCGGCGCCTCGCAACCGGAGTCGGCCCCGCAGTCGACGCGGGTGATCTGATTCAGGAACGCCCGGTTCTCCATCTCGGCCATGCCGTGGCCTTCGCTGCCGGCGAGGCCGTTGGCGGTGTTACGGGCATCGGTCTGCGCGACGAAGACCCGACCGTCGCTGTCCACGGCGATGCCGTAGAGCAATGTTCCAACGCCTTCCACCACCGCTTGGAGCTCGTCCGTCGTGGTATCGAACACGAAGAGGTCCCGGTCGGGTACGGCGTCGTCCTCTGTGATGTCGGCATCGTAGTTGAGCGACAGGACGTTGTTGTTGGAGAAGACGTGCTCGACGGCGTCGAAGGTGCAGCCGTCGCGACCGATCTCGCCCGCGAAACATCCCGAGAGCTGGCTCTTGTTGCCCGACTCGAAGGCGACCACGTAGAGCCGCTCGCCGCGCACCGCGATGGCCCGGGGATCCTGGGCACGGATCGGCAGGCGCTTGCTCACGTTGCGCGTCTCGACGTCGACCACCGCGATCTCGTTGGCGGGACCGAGGGCCACGTAGGCCTTTTCGTTGCCGGCAAAGGCGATGCCTACGGGTTCGTCGAAGTCGGTGGATAGATTGACCGAGTCGACGGCCTGTACGGTGGCGACAACGTTCTGGAACGTCGGGCTGCCGGGGTCCGTGTCGATGACGCTGACCGTGTCCGAGACGTGGTTCGCGACCCAGATTTCGAGACCGTCCGACCGGGGCACGACGCTGACGGGATCGATGCCCACGTTGATCCGGTTGACGAGCGTGCGCTCCTCCGCATTGATGACGTCCACCGTGTCGCTTGGCGTGTTCGCCACGTAGACGAAGTCGCCCAGGGTGGCGATGGGCCTCGCGTGCGGGCTCGCGAACACGGGATGGCCGATGCCTTCCGGCACGGGGGCTTGCACGACCTCGACGGGACCGGCTGCGCGGCGCAGTTCGCCCTGCAGAAGAACCAGGAAACGCTCAAGTGTCCTGTAGGTTTCCGAGTCGCGCTCGATGCGGATGCCTCCGCCGTGCCCGCTTACGTTGTTGATCTTGTCAAGGATGTACCGCCGGTCGACTTCGCCGAGGAGATTCTGGAACTGCGCGAGGTTTCGTTCGAGATGATCGGAGTTCGAGGAGTCTACGAACACGAGCCGTGTGTGGCCGGACCGGCCACCCTCCGTGTGGCAACCGATGCAGTTTTCTTGCACCACGGTCTGCGAAACGGACTCCGAGAACACATCCTCGGCAGTGTCCGGCAGGACTGCGCCGCCGGGTGCCGTCGACAGGTTGGTCAGGTGCCCCGTCGGCGTCGCCAGCAGGCTCATTGCAATGATCGGCTGTTCCGACTCGACGATCAGCTGCCACTTGCCGCGACCGTCGCCGAGCCCCAAGTCTTCGAGTTCTCCGGCGTCCAGCGACCTGCTGCCGCCGGGGGGCACATCGATCCGGACCAGGTAGTCCGAATACTCGCCTGCATCGTCGATGCCGGTGATGTCGATGGCTGCGGCCACGGTGTCGGGGTTGAGGATCCGCAGCCAGCTCAACTGGTTGATGTTGGAGCCCGGATTGAACACGGCCACCCGGTGCCGGGTCTCGGCGCTGGGCGCGGTGTCGTGCATGGCGGTCAGGAATCCGTCCGGGGTGCGGACGTACGCCAACACCTCGATGTCGAGGTCGCTGGTGAGTTCCAGGCGCCAATCGCCCACTCCCGATCCGGTTCCAGCGAGACCCTTGGCTTCGTTGCCAGCTTCCAAGTCCTTCGAATTGAAGTGAACCGTCTCGTTGGCCTCGATCGCGAGGGTGAGGGGGCCGTACTCCGTGCCGTCGTCGTCGAAGGACGCGATGGCCACTTCGCCTGCCGTGTCGCCGCGGTTGATGACCCGCGCGAAACCCTGCGGTCCGCCCTCGATGTTGGGCGGGAACATCGGCACGGCATGAATGTCCCCGTCGTTTTCGGGCGTGGTGGACAGGTTGGTCAGATGGCCAGTCGGGCTCTGCAACAGACTCAAAGCGTGAATCGGCTGATCGGCGCTGAGGTAAAGTTGCCACTTGCCGCTTCCGGAGCCCATTTTTTCAGTCAGCCCGTCGCCACCGTTCTCCAACTGCGCGGCAGAGTACGTGCGCGCGGCACCGGCCGGCACGGTTGCCTGTACGTCGTCCGATCGCATGCCGCTGCCGTCGATGCCGTAGACCGTCACCGTGGCGTCAGTGTCCCCGGGGTTGATCAAGCGGAGGCGACTCACTTGGTTCACGTTGCGACCCGGATTGAAGGTGGCCACCCGGTATTCCTCGTCGGTCTGGGGCACCAGGTCGTGCATCGCGGTCAGGAAACCATCCTGGGTGCGAATGTAGGCCAGAACCTCAATGTCCAGATCGCTGGTCAGGTCCAACCGCCAGTCGCCCTCGCCGGTTCCGGTGCTCCCGCTCAAGCCCTTGTTGGCATTGCCACTTTCCAAGTCATCCGAATTGAAGTGGATGGTTTCGCCGGCGCCGATGGACAACGTGAGGGGTCCGTGGACATTGCCCTGGTCGTCGACGGCGTCGATGGTGACCTCGCCCGGTTCCTCGCCGTGATTGATGACGCGCACGAAACCCTGGCGAATCGTGTCCGATGCGGCGGGGACCAACCCCACCAGGTGATCTTCGGCATTGGCCGATACGGCAGATGACGCGCCGGCGATGGCTACGCCGAGCGGAATACACCTCGATGTGACTAGCTGCCGTAGAACTCGGAGTCGCGAGTTCGACGCGGGTGTGGCTCGATAGCACGTCATGTTCCCTCCTTGCGACCCGCACCCCTAGGTCGCCTGAGACGGCGGATCACGAAACGTCGGCACCCCAACGGGCACTGCCGTGACGGACCCGTCTCGCGCAACGATGCGCCATGGCAACCCTGGATTATTTCGCAATATCGCGAAATTTCAACCCGTCCTGCCGCCGAGCTGGGCGGTTAGGGGGTGAAGGCTAGGGCGTGTTCGAAGTCCGTATCCACCGACGCCAGAATGCGTGCCTTGGTCTCTGCATAGGCCCGGGAATCCAGACCGACCAGCTCGTTGAAGAACGGTTTCGCGACAAGGCGGAGGTCGGCACCGGCGGGATAGACGCGGTGAACCAGGCCGCAGGCTTCGGCGGTTGGACCGTCCATGGTTTCGCCGAGGTAGGCGATCGGGGTTACGACGGATTGGTTGGCCAGTCGGGGCAGTTTGTACGACCAGCCTTCCGCCGCCCAGAGTGCCCGATGGATGCGCGGATCCCCGTAGTTCACGTCCTCGGTGGCGAGTCGGAAGTCACAGGACAGGCTGTAGTCGTACCCGGAACCCAAGGCGTGACCGTGCAGTAGCACCACCGTCGGCTTGGGACAGGCCCGAAGCACGGCGGCGGATTCGAGCAGGAACGCCGGGCCGGCGCCGAGGTCGAGATCCACCCGACGGTCCCGCATGGGATCCTCGCCTTGAGGCGCGCCTGCCGTCAGGTCGTCCCCGGCACAGAACGCGCGGCCTTCGCCCGACAGTACCAGGACTCGCACGGAATCGTCGTCGCCAGCGGCTTCGACGGCGTCCTTGATGCGCACATGCTGGTCAAGGTCCAGGGCGTTGAGTTTCTGCGGTCGGTTGAGGATCAGGTGACGGACCGGGCCCTCGTCCCGGACCGCCAGCGCCGTGTCGTCGCTCATCGGCCTTTGAACTCCGGCGGCCGGCGCTCGCGCCAGGCGTTCATTCCCTCCAGCCGATCCTCGATGACATGTGTCTGGCGGATGCCGAGGGAGTGCACCATCGCGGCGTCGAAAGGCAGGTCGAGTTGGGGCAGCACTTGGAGTTTGTGGACCTCCCAGGCCCGGGTCGGTAGCTTGGCGATTTCATCGGCGAGTTCGATTGCCCGGGTGTCGAACGACTCGGCTGCCACGACTTCGTGAACGAGTTGGATCCGTTTCGCCTCCTCGGCATCGAGGACCTCGCCCAGCAATAGGATCCGCATCGCCTGGGACTGGCCGATGAGCTTGGGCAGCAGGTAGGCGATGCCCGTTGCAGCAGCGCGGCCTTGGCGAATGCGCGGGTCGCCGATTCGCGCGGTGGCCGCCGCGAGGCGGATGTCGCAGACGCACGCCAGATCGAACGCCAGCCCAAGAACCTCGCCGTGCATCAGCGCCAGCGTCGGCTTCATGATTCCGCGCACGGCCTTGATGGCGTCCTGCTCGGGCAACGGACCGGGACCGTGAGAACCCTTCGGGTGCCGATGCGCGAGCCGCGCGGGCCACTCGCCCATGTTCGTCCAGTCGTCGCCCCCGCTGCGACAGTCCAGGACCAGTGCGCGAGTGCTAGAGTCCCGGGCCGCCTCGTTCACCGCATCGCGCAGGGTCTCGAGCATGGCGAAATCGATTAACCGTCCGCCGAAGCTGATCCTGGTCACCCCGCCGGCGGTGCGAATGTCGAGCATCCCTCTTCCCTTCGCTAATGTCCGTGGTCATGATACGGGAGTCCCGCGATATGGACGGAAGGTCAAATGCGTCGTTGCCTGGTTGCCGTACTCTTGGTGGTCCTGTCGGGTTGCGCGACGGCCAAGCGCGGATCGACGGAGACGTTCGAGGTCCGTTCTTCTCCTTCCGGTGCGTCGGTCACGTCGACCAGCGGCTGGGAGTGCACCACGCCCTGCATCGTCAAGGTGGCTCGGCGGGGAGACTTCGTGGTGACCGTCCGCAAGGACGGCTACCTCACGCGGACGTTCACGATCAAGTCGGTGCCGATCCAGGGCAACAAGAGAGGGCTCGGGGAACGCGTCGTCGTCGGGGAGACCGAGTACATCGGTCGCGTCACCGACTGGGCCAGCGGCGCCAATCGCGAGCACCAGCCGAATCCCCTGGAAGTCGAACTCGAACCCGAATAGCCCGGGGCCGCACACGGCGAAGGCGAGGCGTCGTAGGGGCGACCCTTGTGGTCGCCCGCGGTGAATAACAGGCATGGCTCGGCGACGGGACGGGACAAGCCCGTCCCCTACGATGCGCGCAAGGCGGCGATTCGCGCGTCTAGGGGCGGGTGCGAGGCGAACAGGGCCCGAAGTCCCTGCCGGACGCCGCTCGAAATGCCGAATGCGGCCATGGACTCCGGCATGGTGTCGGGCATGTCGCTCGACGCTTTCAAGCGTTCCAACGCGGCGATCATGTTGTTCCGTCCGGCGAGCTGCGCGCCTTGGGCATCGGCCCGGAACTCGCGTTGCCGGGAGAACCACATGACGACGATGCTGGCGAGTATCCCGAGCACGATCTGGGCGATGATGGTGGTCACGAAATAGCCGATTCCGATACCGCCCTCGTTGCGCAGTACCACCCGGTCGACGGCAAATCCGATGACCCGGGCGAGGAACAGCACGAAGGTGTTCAGGACGCCTTGGATCAGCGTCAGGGTGAGCATGTCGCCGTTGGCGACGTGGCCGATCTCGTGGCCCAGCACGGCTTCGACCTCGTTCTCGCGCATCGAGTCGAGCAGCCCGGTGCTGACGGCGACCAGCGCCTTGTTCCGCGATGCACCGGTGGCGAAGGCGTTGGGCTGGGGCGAAGGGAAGACCGCGACGTCCGGCATGGCGATCCCCGCCGCCGCCGACTGGCGGGCCACGGTATCGAGCAGCCAGCGCTCGCCGGCGTTGCGCGGTGCGTCGATGACCTCGGCCCCGGTCGCCCGCTTGGCCATCCACTTGGAGAGCGCCAAGGAGACGAACGCACCGCCGAAACCGAACAGTGCGCAGAACAGCAGCATGCCAGCCGGGTCGAAGCCGTTCGACACCAACGCGTCGGTGATGCCGAGCAGGCTGAACGTGAGGCTGGCCACGGTCAGGATGGCGATGTTGGTCAGGACAAACAGTGCAACGCGTTTCATGGTGCGCCCTCGCTAGCGACGTGCTATTGACATTTTATGGCGTCGGTCGTTCCCGATCACAAGGCTTGGGATGCGATGCATCGAACCGTTTGTGACCGGGCTGCCGGGGAGAACACCAGCGTGGGCCGGCGTCAACGACGGTCCAGTTCCGACAGCGCGAGGCCAAGGTCTTCGGGGGTGTTGATGTTCAAGAAGCCGTCCTCCGGGAAAGCGACCTCCTCGACACCGCCGGCGACGAGCCAACGGTGGACGGCGCGGCCGCCGACCCGATAGAACTCCCCAAGCGATGCCGTCTGCTCTTCGTCGAGGAGCATGGTTAGGTTCTGACGATGTCCGCCTGCCGAGACAACCGCTGCGCCGCGCTCGTGGCAGGAAGGCGCCAGGGCATGGACAAGGTTCGCTGGAATAAACGGCGTGTCTGCCGGGGTGGTGAGGGTCCAGGGAGTAGCTACTACCGCCAGGGCGGAGACGATGCCCGCGAGGGGTCCTTGGTCCGGATCGTCGTCGACCACGACCGGGTAGCCGAATCCACCGTAGTGCGCGGAACCGCGTCCAACGGACAGCACGATCGAGTCGACCTGGGGTTCCAACCGCGCGATCACGTGTGCGAGAAGAGACTTGCCGCCCAGGTCAGCTAGGGGTTTTTCGATTCCGCCGAGCCGCGTCGCGCGCCCGCCGCAAAGGATGATGGCGGTGATGCCGGGCAGTTCGGTTGGATCAGACGATGCGCTGCGGTGCGACATAGACGTTGAAGGTATCCGCCTTCAGGAATCCGACCAGGGTAATGCCGAGTTCCTCGGCGAGTTCGACGGCCAGGCTGGACGGGGGACCCACCGCGGCGACGAACGCGGCACGGGTCATGGCGGCTTTCTGGATCAACTCGAAGCTGGCGCGACCGGAGAGCAGGATGCCGAGACCCGCGAGCGGCCGAGGCGCCACGAGGTAGGAACCGATCAGCTTGTCCAAGGCATTGTGACGTCCGACATCCTCTCGAATGCGGCGGATCCGTCCCTTGGCGTCGAAACACGCCGATGCATGGAGCCCACCCGTGCGGTCGAACTCGGTTTGGCTCGCGCGCAGCGCCTCCGGTAGTCGGTGGAGGTCGGCGGCGGCGATCTCGAAGGCGTCGCGTTCCCCCTCGGGCAATTGAATGCGAACCGCATTGAGCGACGCCTTGCCGCAAACGCCGCAGCTTGAGGACGTGAAGAAGTGCCGCACGAGGCTCGCGGCATCGAAACGGACTCTCTCGGCCAGGGTCACCCTGACCACGTTGTAGAGGCCCTTGTCGGCACTCGGCGCATCGCCGTATTCGACATGGTCGATGTCGGCGCGGTTGCGAATCACCCCTTCGGTGTAGAGGAACCCGATGGCCAGGTCGAAGTCATCGCCCGGGGTGCGCATGGTGACCGAAATGCTCTGCTCCGTGGTTCCTTCCCCGGTCGCCAGCCCAAGCCGGATCTCCATCGGCTCCTCGACGGTGACCAGATCGGTCACCTCGTCGGTTTCGCGCCCATGAAAGGCCACGTCCACGCGCAGGCTCTGCGGCGGCGCCGCCGGGCTCGATCGGTCGGTCTCGAATGTCGCCACGTGATCCGGGCGTTTGGGCTTTAGCTACCCGCCGCGGCCAACGCCTCGGCCTGGTCCCGGGCGCGCTCGGCGAAGCGATCCTGCCACTCGGAGCGATGATTCGCCGGTCGGACCTCCACTGCGGTCACCTTGTATTCCGGGCAGTTCGTGGCCCAGTCGGACAACTCGGTGGTCACCACGTTGGTACCCGTCTGAGGATGGTGGAAGGTCGTGTAGACCACCCCCGGCGCGACACGGGTCGTGACCTTGGCCCGAAGCGTGATTTCCCCGATGCGACTGGCGACCGAGACCCAGTCGTCGGTACGCACGCCGCGGGTCTCGGCATCCGCCGGGTGGATCTCCAGGACGTCCTCGTCGAGCCACTCGATGTTGTCCGTACGGCGGGTCTGGGCACCCACGTTGTACTGGGTGAGTATCCGACCGGTGGTAAGTAGCAGCGGGAACTTGCGGTTGGCGCGTTCGGGCGTCGGTTGGTATTCGGTAGGGACGAACAAGCCCTTGCCGCGTACGAACTGTTCCTCGTGCATGACCGGTGTGCCGGTCGGCGCCTCATCGTTGCACGGCCACTGCACGCTGCCTTCGCGGTCCAGGAGGTCGAAGGTGACGCCGGCGAAGATCGGGGTGAGTTCGGCGATCTCGGCGAGAATCTCCTCCACCGAGGAGTAGTCCATCGGGTAGCCCATGGCGGTTGCCAGCGCTTGGGTCGCCTGCCACTCCTGCAGGCCCGCCTTGGATTGCATCACGGCGCGAACCCGGTTGATGCGTCGTTCCGCATTGACGAAGGTGCCGTCCTTCTCGAGGAACGACGAACCGGGCAGGAAGACGTGGGCGAACTTGGCGGTCTCGTTCAGGAACAGATCCTGGACAATGACGCATTCCATGGAGCCGAGCGCCGCCTCCACGTGCTGGGTGTTCGGATCGGACTGGGCGATGTCCTCGCCCTGAATGTAGATGCCCTTGTAGGTTCCCGCGCAGGCTTCGTCCAGCATGTTCGGGATCCGGTGACCCGGCTCGGCATCGAGTTCGACATTCCAGTGCGCGGCGAATTCGGCGCGGACGGCGTCGTCGGCCACGGGCCGGTAGCCGGAGAACTCGTGGGGGAACGAGCCGACGTCGCAGGAGCCCTGGACGTTGTTCTGGCCGCGCAGCGGGTTCACGCCGACGCCGGGGCGCCCGATATTGCCCGTGGCCATGGCGAGGTTGGCCATGGCCATGACCATGGTGGAACCCTGGCTGTGTTCGGTAACGCCGAGACCGTAGTAGATCGCGGCGTTGCGGGCCGTCGCGTAGAGACGGGCGGCCGCACGGATGTCCGCCGCGGGTACGCCCAGAATGTCGGCGACGTTCTCCGGTGCGTTTGCCGGGTCGCGGGCGAATTCGAGCCAGTCCCGGAACGACCCGGTGTCGCAACGCTCGGCGACGAAGTCGTGGTCGATCAAACCCTCGGTGACCACGACGTGGGCGAAGGCGTTCATCAGCGGGACGTTGGTTCCGGGCTGAAGCGCCAGGTGATGCGCGGCCTCGATGTGCGGCGTGCGCACCAAGTCGATTCGGCGCGGGTCGCAGACGACCAGGCTTGCGCCCTCCCGGAGACGGCGCTTCATCTGCGATGCGAACACCGGGTGTCCTTCGGTGGGATTGGCGCCGATGACGACGATGACGTCGGCGTCCGCCACCGAGTCGAAGTCCTGTGTCCCGGCGGACGTGCCGTAGGTCTGGCGGAGTCCGTAGCCGGTGGGGGAGTGGCACACCCGGGCGCAGGTATCGACGTTGTTGTTGCCGAACGCCGCTCGCACCATCTTCTGCACCACCCAGACCTCCTCGTTGGTGCAGCGAGACGACGTAATGCCGCCGATCGATGTTCGGCCGTATTTCTCCTGGAGACCCTTCAACCGCTTGGCGGCGTAGTCGATGGCCTCTTCCCAACCCACCTCCTGCCAGGGATCGTCGATGGTCTCTCGGATCATCGGCGTGGTGATCCGTTCCCGGTGGTTGGCGTAGCCCCAGGCGAAACGGCCCTTGACGCAGGAATGCCCGTGGTTCGCCTTGCCGTCCTTGTGCGGGACCATGCGGACCACCACGTCGCCCTTGACCTCGGCCCGGAACGAGCAGCCCACCCCGCAATACGCGCAGGTGGTGTCCACGCTGCGATCCGGCACCCCGTGGTCGACCACCGACTTCTCGATCAAGGTGGCGGTAGGGCAGGCCTGTACGCAGGCGCCGCACGACACGCACTCCGAGTCGAAGAAGGTGTCATCGCTGGTCGCCACCTTGGAACCGAAACCGCGCCCGTCGATGGTCAGCGCGAAGGTGCCCTGGACCTCGTCGCAGGCGCGTACGCAGCGCGAACAGACGATGCATTTCGACGGATCGAACTGGAAATACGGGTTGGAGGTATCGGCCACCGCGTCCAGGTGGTTGGCACCGTCGTCGTAGCGGACATCCCGGAGACCCACGGCGCCGGCAACGGTCTCCAGCTCGCAGTCGCCGTTGGCGGGACAGGTCAGACAGTCCAACGGGTGGTCGGATATGTAGAGTTCCATCACCCCCCGCCGAACCCTGGCGACCTGCTCGGTCTGGGTGCGGACGACCATGCCCTCCTGCACGGGTTCGGTACAGGACGCGATCAGGCCCCGTCGACCCTCCACCTCCACCAGGCACACCCGGCAGGAACCGAACGCCTTGAGGTTGTCGGTGGCGCAGAGCTTGGGGATATCGAGGCCCGCCTCGCGGGCGGCGCGCATGATGGACGTGCCGGCGGCGACCCGGATCGGCGCGCCGTCGATGGTGACATCGACGTATTCGACGCCGTTGGAAATAGCCGGCGTGGTGCCGTTGCCGTCCAGGCGTCGCGCCGGATCGGCGTAGCGCACCACCGGCGGTGTGCCGAAGTCGGGGACCGATATGGTCATCGCCGGAAGTCCTCCGGGAACCGCTTGATCGCACTCAACACCGGAATGGGCGTCATGCCGCCCATCTGGCACAGGCTGGCGGTCTCCATCACCTCGCAAAGGTCTTCAATAATAGTCAATTTCTGCTCGACATCGCGACCGTCGATGATCCCGCTCATGGTCTCCTTGCCGCGCACCGAACCGAGCCGGCACGGCGTGCACTTGCCGCATGATTCGACCTCGCAGAACTCGAAGGCGTAGTGCGCTTGCCGCGCCAGATCGACGGTGTCGTCGAATACCACGATGCCGCCGTGGCCAATGCCGGCGCCCAGTTCGGCGATGGCCTCGTAGGTGAGGGGTGTGTCGAACTCCTCGGGCTTGAGGTACGCCCCGAGTGGACCGCCGATCTGGATCGTGCGGATCGGTCGGCCGCTGCGGCTGCCGCCGCCGAAGCCGTTGACGATCTCGTCGATGGTGATTCCGAAGGGCACCTCGATGAGGCCGCCCCGCTGGACGTTGCCCGCGAGCTGGAACGCCATCGTTCCGGTCGAGCGGCCGACGCCCAGATCGGCGTACCAAGCGCCCCCGTTCCCCATGATTGCGGGCACTGCGGCAAAGGAAATGACGTTGTGAACGAGCGTCGGTGCGCCGAACAGCCCGCTGATGGCGGGAACGGGGGGTTTGACGCGGATCTCGCCGCGCTTTCCTTCGAGGCTTTCGAGCAGCGAGGTCTCCTCGCCGCAGATGTAGGCACCGGCGCCGATGAAGAGTTCGAGGTCGAAGGCCTTGCCGCTGCCGAGGATATCGGTCCCGAGCAGGTTTTCCGCGTACGCATCGTCCAACGCGGCCTGGAAGATGCCGGCGGCAATGGGGTATTCGGAACGCAGGTACACGTACCCCTTCGTCGCGCCGGTGGCCAAGCCCGCGAGGGTCATCCCTTCAATCAGACGGTAGGGATCGCCCTCCATGAGAATCCGGTCCGCGAAGGTGCCGGAATCACCCTCGTCGGCGTTGCAGACGATGTACTTCTGCTCCCCGGGTGTGTCGAACACGGTGCGCCACTTGATGTGGGCGGGAAACCCCGCACCGCCGCGTCCGCGTAGCCCGGACGTTTCGATCTCGGCGATCAGGGACTCGGGATCGCGTTCCAAGCACTCCTCGAGGACGGTGGTCTTCGGCAGTTCGAGCGGATGGGAAGTGCCGGCGCGATCGAAGACCGCCCGGGTTTGGCGTTGCAGGTAGTCGATCTCGGAAACCTCGCCCAGGCATTTTGCATGTTGTTCGTGCTGTTGGAAGATGCTTGGAACATCGGGGGCCGCAACATTGCCGAATGCCAGGCGCGTACCGGCGTACTCGATTTCCATCGTCGGCTCTGCCCAACACATGCCCCTTGAACCGTTGCGAACGATCTCGGTGCCGTTGTCCGCGACGGCGGCAGCCACGGCATCGGCGCCGGCGGCGACCGCTGCGGTATCGAGGGGTACGAAGGCGGTGGTCATGCCGGGATCTGCTCGGCCAGATCGCACAGGTCGGCCCGGGCCAGCGGTCGTCCGTTGACCATCATCGAGGGTGCCTGGGCGCAGAGGCCTAGGCAGTAGACGGCGTCAAGCGACACGGCGTCCGTCATCTCGCCGAGCTTGACGCCAAGGTGCGACTCGACGCGCTTGGTGAGTTCCCGCGCGCCCACGGACTGGCAGGCCTCCGCTTGGCAGACCCGCACACGTACCGATGGCTGGGGCTTCGTCTTGAGGTCGTGATAGAAGGACACGATGCCGCGCACCTCGGCGCGGCTCAGGTTGAACACGTCGGCGACATCGTGCTCCTGGGTTCGGCTTACGTACCCGAAACGCCCCACGATCTCACGAAGTGCGATGAGTACGCCGCCCACCCGGTCGCGGTGCTGCCGGGCGATCTCCCCTGCCGTGGCGTCGGATTTGGACTCGATTTCGGCCATGGGTTGATGTTAGCAGCGTTGCCGCGAGCGCAACGAACCGCTGACGCGGGGTGTAGTTGGAGATGTCGCATCCGGTACGCGAATCCCCCGATGTCCCAATGCCCTGGTCTTAGGCTTGATTGGTTTGCTGGCATGATCGTCTGGTACGCGGATGTCATGGGCGAGCAACGGGGAGCCACGTCGGGATGGAGGAAATGCGCGGTGTCCGGTGAGGCAGACGGAATGTTCGAACGCACAGTCGAGGTGCTTCTGGACGCAGCGTTCGACGATGCTCGCTGGGGCGATGCCTTCAAGGCAATGGACACGCTGTGCGACCTGAACGGGGGCCAGCTGACGGCCATGGCAGCCAACCCGAACGGCGAGGTCGAGGCGACTTTCGGGGCTTGCTACATCAACGGCGATCCCCACCAGGAGATCGTTGCGGATTGGGTGGAGAACTATTCGGCGTACAGCGAGAACGTGCCGAGGATCGGGAAGTTGCCGACCTGGCGCCTGACCCACAACGAGGAGCTGTTCACCGCGGCGGAGAAACGGACCTCCCGCATGTACAACGAATTCCAGCCGAAGTACGACTGCCAGAACCAAGTGGCCGTCGTCGTGGATCGGCCGTCGGACCTGAGACGCCGAGACGACTACCTGATGTGGACGATGGCAAACGGTGAATCTGGCTGGGATGCCGACAAGCTGGACCGGATTCACAGCCTGCTACCTCACATTCGCCAGGCGGTCCGCGTTCGACAGGAACTCGTGGTGGCGGAAGCTCATGCCCACGCCAGTGTCGCGAGCTTGTTTGAACGCACGTCCTTGGGCGTTGTAGGGCTGGATAGGCGCGGGGGAATTAGTTTCGCCAACGAATCCGCTCAGCAAATGCTGAGGGATCGTTCTGGTGTCTACGAGTGGCAGCGTGCATTGCGAGCCAGGATGCCACGCGACGACGGAGAGCTCCGCCGGCTAACTGCCGCTGCATTGCCGGGAGCGGCCAGCGTCGCGAAGGGCGACTGCATGTCGATCCGGCGCAACGCGGGACTACCGCTCATTGTCCATATCCATCCCGTCGTGCCCGAACGCGCGGACTTCGGCGCCGACCGGCTAGCGGTGCTAGTGCTCATCCGC
The DNA here is from genome assembly GCA_026705345.1 of Gammaproteobacteria bacterium. Classification (GTDB taxonomy): domain Bacteria; phylum Pseudomonadota; class Gammaproteobacteria; order Pseudomonadales; family Azotimanducaceae; genus VXYL01. The sequence goes on along the minus strand of JAPPAV010000059.1, from coordinate 13,271 downwards.
AATCCCGACGCCAACCGGTTCGATCAAGTCCTGGTTGGCGATGTACTGGGACTAACACCCGCCGAGAGTCGCGTGGTGGTTCTGTTGGCGATGGGCAGGAGCGTACGCGACATTGCACGCGAGCTTCGCCGCTCCGAGCACACGGTGCGCTGGACGCTTAAGAACGTGTTGTCGAAGACGAACTGCAGTCGCCAAGCTGACTTGGTGCGGCTTGTAGTCCAACTTCCGTCGGCTGCCTCGATCCGCTAGGAACTTCCTCGTCGCAGCGGCGTGTTGGTGCTCGGACTCCCGACGGTTGCGCTATTCCAAGCTGTCCATGGTATGTTCCTGACGCGACGAATTGCGTGGCGAAGCGCGACATCTAGGCCGACGAGGGCACGCTTTGTCGAACCGCAGGCGTTTCCACGAACTCCAATTGTGCGGCGTCCCCCGGAAGTAGCTGCGTTGACTTCCCAGCGAGACCTCGGCTACGGTCGGCCTCGCAAGTATTTCCGGCTGCCCGCGAGTCGGGCCACCCGCTGAATACAACAGCCACGCCGGCGAGAGGAATAGCTACCTCGACGCTGGGCGAATAGGCGGGAGTTCTTCGATTCCCGGAGATGCTTGCAAATGGCCCGGCACCATGGGTGAGGGTCGCAGCGACGCTATCAAGATGTGCCGCAGGTGACCCCTCAAATGGGTGGTGTATGCATCACCCGCGTTTGGAAACGTAGTCGTTTGGACGTTGGGCGCTGTCGCCGATCCCTCCTCGCCTTAGGAGGGATCGAAACTCGCCCGTGGATTGGCCACGCGCCAGATTGTGTGGCGTCACGTCGCCGATCTGATTGCCCCGGTCGATCTGATGGGATGTGGCGTCGTTCAAACTTTACGGTAAGCACTTCGGAGGGGATCCATGCTACTGCTCAAGAACCAACAGGATGAGACAATAGGGGAACTGGCCAAGGAACGTATCTCGATCGGTCGCGACCACGCCAATAACGTAGTTTCGGCGGATGACTCGGTATCCGAATTCCACGCGGTGATCCTAAACGACGGTCGCGTCGTGTCGATCGGGGATCTTGGTTCGACGAACGGGACCGCAGTTGATGGGCGCCGCCTCCGCGAACGCGCACAGCTCAAGGCCTGGTGCACACTCGAGATCGGGAACACGCACTTGGAGGTCACAGATGCCGAGGTTCAGCGGTCGACTGAACTCGGCCCTGTGGCTTTGTTCCAATTGGACATTCGTCTTGGGCGCGACGCACCTTCGTTCCACCATCGGGGTATCCATACTACTGCTGACCATTCCGTGTCTGTATACGTTCTACCTAGCCGGAATTCGGTCGGGCGATGGGGCGGAGAACCCGCTTGGGGATCCGAATCCTACGCGCGGAACCATCTTTGGGCGATGATGTGAGTGCCGCCCATTCGCAGGGCACGCCCATGCCGCTTGCACTCGTCGAGTTCAATTCCATCTTGCGTGATTTGGAAGACGCGTTCGACGCCGTGGACGAACTCATCACCTCGACTATTGAACTGCATGTGCTGATCGTCTCGGCGGTGAGCATCGTCGTCGGCCTTTTGTCAGCCTACTACGGACTGAAAATCTACAAAGTGCTGGTTTTCCTGCTTGGCGCTGTGCTCGGGGGCGTGCTCGGCGCTCTGATCGGAGGGGCCGCAGGAGCCTTGATCTTGGGTATTGTCGGCGGCTTCGTTCTGCTCGCGTGCGCCTATCTCATCCCGGTTGGACTCGGATTCCTCGTGGGGTTCGCGGCCGCGTTTATCTGGATGCAACCAGAGGACGCAGGTCTCATCGTTCCTCTGGCGGCTGGCGTGTTGGGTGCCGTCGTCGCCAAACTGATCTACGAGCTGTTCCTGATCATCGGATTCGCGGTCAGCGGCGCGGCGCTCGTGGCGGGGTCCGTGTACCGATTGCTCGACACCTTCTCGCGGAGTCTCGTCGACACGACCGGACGGCTGGTCGTCGCGGCGTTAGTCTTCGTCGCCATCGTGATTACCGGGATACTCAAACAGTACGGTGTAGTCAGACGTGACAAGGCGAAGCCCAGCGATACTGCGGCGGAATCGGAGGATCTTGTGCCAGAAGAACCGTCAGCGTCGTCCGATGAACTGTTACCACCATTTGCGAAAGACCCCCCGGCATCGCCGGAACCGCGACAGGTCTCGATCAGGGTGTTACCCGATTCCGACGATTCTTGGTGCCTATTGGGATCCAATGGACCGAATCGGGGCGAGGTGATAGACATCGGAAACGAGTTGCTGATCGGTCGGGACGTGGTCGGCGGCTTGAGCCTCGACGATCCTTCCGTTTCGCGTGTCCATGCCATGCTTGAGACCTTCTCGGACGGGCGATTGCTGCTAACGGATCTCGGATCCACACACGGCACCTGGGTAAACGGTACCCGGATCGAGAAAAGCCTATTGCGGCCCGGCGATGGGGTCCGCTTCCACGAACATGCCTTCCGGGTAGCTTGGCGGTCGGAACTCCGTGACGGGCAAGAGACGGTGAACGCACCAATTGGGAAATGAGCTCCCGAAGACATCGCTTGGCCAGCGTACGACGAAGGCGGCGACCTGCTCCATGGTCCGAATCCGTTCGGGTTTGAAGTGCCACGATCATCTCCAGATCCCCGACACGCCCACATGAGGCTCACTTTGCGTTGGAATCGCACTAGCGGTTCAGTCTCATGTCGCGTTGGACCTCGGCTACGGTGGGTCTCGCAAGTATTTCTGGGCTGCCCGCGAGTCGGGCCACCCGCTGAATACAACAGCCACATCCGGCAAGAGGAGTAGCTAAATCGACGCTCGGCGAATAGGCGGGAACTCTTGGAATCCCGGAGATACTTGCAAACGGCCCGGCACCTTGTGGGGGTCGCGGCAACCCTATCAAGGTTTGCGCGCAGCTGACCCCCCTCAAATGGGTGGTGCGTTTGCGATGTTGGTCATTGATGGTTCGCGTTGGGGGATCGTGCGGGTGAAGAGACTGTAGAGAAGTGACGTGGGGTGACTGATCGCAGTGTGTTGTGCCTCCTACTCATTTACTAAGCTGGCGAGCTTTCGGTTGTCTGCTTTTCTGTTTGTTTGCGGCCCCGCGCAGCCCGTGAAAGATCTGCGCAACACAAGGAACGGAACGAACCCCGAGGAGAAGCAAATGACAAAACCATGTAGACAATCCGATATGAGCGTGTGGAAGCTGCCCGCGCACGTTTACACAGCACTGCTCGCCTCGCTGATGCTAGTGGTCGCAGTCAACACAATGGGTGATCAGATCCACGATGCCGTCAAGGCCAATGACTTAGAACGCGTTGAACGGTTGATGGCAATCGCGGAGGAACGTCGCGGCGAGCCGGGCCTCAAGGATCTGCTCAATCGAAGAGAAGGTAGGGTAGATCGGGGAATGACCCCCGTCCAGCTAGCAGCTATGGATGGACGGGCGGCAATGATCAGGCTTCTCACCGAAACGGGTGTGGTTGATGTCGACGCCGTCGTAATCCTGCCGCAACCTTGGGGCGTCAAAGGGACTGCCCTGAATCTCGCGGTGATTGGTTGTTATGTGGGCGCGATCAAGGCGTTGTTGCAAGCGGGTGCCGATCCGAACGGCAACTCCGTCTTCCCGCCGGTCGTGCAAGCGTTGGGCGACGGCCACGTTGAGTGCGTAATGGCCCTGCTGGAGGGTGGCACCAACGTCGACCTGATGGTCCGTGCGGGGCGGAGAGAACTCAGCGTCTTGGACATCGCACGCCGAAGGCTTGACTACTTCATAGACCGCTACACGGGGTCGAATAGGCAAGAGAACATCGACAAGTACCGAGGAATCGTCAGCGCCATGGAGGAGCAAAGGTGAGTGCTATGACCGTAGTAGAGCTACCGGGCGGGCGGGTCCGCCGTCGCTTAGAATCGAGCTACACCGGAATCACTTGGATTTTGCCGATCGCATTGGCCGTCGCCACGGTCTCTTGCGGGCCGGACAATTCCGACCGCGGCCAATCCGGTGCTGCTAGGGCCGAATCTGTCACCGGATGTGGATTCGGCACTGGTTCTGGGCGTTCGTCGACGGGCGGAGCCTCCTTTTCTGATCCGCATGTCATAGCGACAGAAGTCGACAACGTTTATTCCATTTACGCTGGGGACCTGGATGGAGATGGAGACCAAGATGTGATTTATAACTCTGACGAGGGACACGGCGTCATTGGTTGGGTCAGCAACAACGGTAACGCGCAGTTTTCTAGAGAACCTTCGGTCACGAATTCCTTTCAGACGCCGCTAAGTCGGGGGGCAGACGTTGTAGTAGTTGCGGTGGACATGGACGGTGACGAAGACCTGGATGTGCTCTACGGCTATGAATGGAGCTACCACGTTGAAAGGCTTGAGGCGGAGATCGCGTGGTACAGAAACCAAGGCGCAGGCGAATTCACGCTAGGTGGGACGATTGACCGAGGACCGTTCTGGATAACGGATATCAGTGTTGTAGATCTGGACGATGATGGCGACTTGGACGTGTTGACGAACCTTGGCCGTCCGGGTTCGACTGGCGATGAGATCGGACACATTGTCTGGTACGAAAACCTTGGTGAAGGCGCGTTTACGTCATCCCGAAAAGCTGCTTATCCGACAAACATGCTGACTCGCGTGATTGGCGGGGATCTGAACGGGGACGCTAGTCCTGACATATTGGCCGCCGGTGATTCAGCCGCTTGGTATGAGAACCAGGGTAGCGGTGCATTTTCCCCGGAACGGATGATTCCGATGTCGTCAGAGATATCGCAAATATCCTGTGGAGATATGGATGGGGACGGGGATGCGGACGTCATATCCGGAGGACGTGGGATCGTTTGGCATGAGAACCTAGGTCGGGGAGAGTTCGCGGACGAGCAAGTAGTCGTTAACGAGGTTGTCGATTATCCCGTATTTTTCGTCCGTGCTGCGGACCTTGATGGGGATGGCGACATGGACGTGTTATCCGGAACCTACAATACGATTGTGTGGTACGAAAACGATGGAGGGGGCACGTTCACGGACGGTCAAGTGTTGACGGAGGATGCGAACTACCTCACGGCTTTGGTCCCCCTGGACATGGATGGAGATGGGGATCTCGACGTGCTCTACGGAAGTGAGGGAAGGAAAGATGAGATCGGGTGGATCGAGAACCTAGGGCAGCGGGAAGTACCTGATGCGGACGGCAGCGCCAACGCTGTTGGATCGTCGGCGGCGAGTGCGCCCGCCACGGTGTTCCGTGACCAGCTCAGTAGCGGCGGTGAAGGGCCGTTGATGGTAGTGATCCCCGCAGGCCGTTTCACGATGGGATGCGATTCTTCGAATAGCGACGATTGCCGAAGGAGCGAGGAGCCCGTGCACGATGTGGTGATCTCGACGCCATTCGCGCTGTCGGCGTATGAGGTGACGTTTGAGGACTACGATCGCTATACACACCCGGAAAGCGTGAGCGACCGGGGTTGGGGTCGGGGTACCCGACCGGCCATGAGGGTTACTTGGTCTGATGCGCAGGGGTACGTCGAGTGGCTGTCGGCACAAACCGGGGAGCGCTACCAGCTGCCGAGCGAAGCCCAATGGGAATATGCCGTACGCGCCGGAACGACGACGAAGTACAACTGGGGCGACGAGGTGGGCATCAACCGTGCCAACTGCGATGGGTGTGGAAGCCAGTGGGACGGTCTGATGACTGCGCCGGTTGGCTCGTTCGCGCCGAATCGTTTCGGCCTGTACGACATGCACGGCAACGTCGAAGAGTGGGTCGAGGACTGCTGGAACAGCAGCTACAGGCGTGCGCCCACAGACGGAAGCGCTTGGCTCACTGGCGACTGTAAGCGTCGCGTCTTTCGTGGCGGTTCATGGGGAGGTGCTCCGAGGCACCTACGTGCGACGAGTCGCGGGTTTGGGAGCAAAGGCATCGGCGGAACCATGTTCGGGTTGCGAGTTGCGCGCACGCTCACGTCTACCGACTGAGGCGTTCGACCCGAGGATCCCAACTCGCGCGCCACGGCATCCCCTTCTGGAGGATCTGGCGCGGAGAGGACTTTCCAGCTTCTCGACGTCCGGTGCCGCTCCAAGGTGCCGGAGTCTCGCCCGGCGTGAGGGGGCGCCGAGCAGGGTCGGATCGCGTTCGGCGGCATCGAACGCATTGAGACCGTCGAATGAGGTGAACCGGCGTGGGCCGGGGGCAAGTCGTTGGCAGCCCGGTGACGTCGCGGCTGCCGCTACAACGGCGAGGCGATCTCCAGTTGCTCCATGACGTCCTTGAACCACTGGATCACTTCCGGGTGGTACGGGATGCCGTTCGCGCGCCGGTCGATCTCGGTTTCGTGTTCGGGGAAGCCCGCGTAGACCACCCGCGACTCGCCCGGCGCGGGTTTGCAGTCGAGGATCGAGCGCAGATAGGCATCCATGTCCGCCTTGAATACGTCGACGTCGGCGAACGCGGCGATGTTGTAGGCCATGAAGTAGTGCCCGGAGCCTTGGCGGCGGTGCGGGCCGGCGCCGGTCCCCGGCAGCGTCTTGCAGAGAATCTCGACGAGCATCGATAGGCCGAAGCCCTTGTGCGAGCCGATGTCCCGGGTTCCGCCTAGGGGAAGCATCAGGTACCGGTCCGGCACGTCGACCTCGTCCATCACCGGCGCGCCCTCGGCGTCGGTGATCCAACCGGGCAGGACCTTGTTGCCGAGTCTCCGCAAGAGCTGAATCTTGTTGCCGGCGACGGAACTCATCGAGGCGTCGAAGATGAACGGCGGCTCTTGGTTCGACGGGGCCGCAATGCCAAGGGGATTCAGGCCCAGCAGCGGTTCGGCGCCTTGGGTGGGTGCCACTTGCAAGCCGCCGGAGGTCATGGACACGCCGACCATGTCGTGTTCGAGGGCGAGGTGGGCGTAGTAGGCCGCTGCGCCGTAGTGGCCGCTGTTGAACGCGGTCACAACCCCGACGCCGTTGTCCTTGGCGCGCTCGCAGGCCAGTTGCATGAGTTCCTTGCCTTGGCCGAGCCCGAGCCCCCGATCGCCGTCCACCGAGACGGCGGCCGGGAAGTCGCGCACTCGGTCCATGGCAGGCGTCGGGTTGATGTAGCCGCCTTTCAGACCGGCGACGTAGGCGCGCATCATGTTGCTGACGCCGTGGGAATCGATGCCGCGCACGTCCGCGTAGATCAATGGATCCGCGCACTTCGCGGCATCCGATTCGGTCATGCCCAGGGCGCTGAAAATGGCCTCCACGGCTTGGCGCATGGTCGCGTGGGGGACGCGAACCGCGACGTCCTCCGGAACCTTGAACCGTTCGAGCATCCGGTCTTCCTCCTAGCGTGGGCGTCGCTGGGCAAAGCGCGTAAGCATAGACGGAAAGCGCCGATTCGGCACACGCAATCGGTGGCGGATGGAGTGGTTCCCGATCAGGAAAACAGCGACGTGTACGTCACTAGTACGACGGATACGGGTACCAGGCCCCAACGCCAGACCGCGAGCCTGCCATTGGCCCGATTGAAGGCATCCACGTCTCCGGTCAACGACTGCAGCCGTCTGCGCCAGCGGTAGGCCGACACCGCCCCGACCAGCCCCAGCGCCGCGGCGGCCTCGAATAGCCGGGTTCCATCTGGAAGGCACCAGTTCCCGATGGCGAGGAAACCGGCCGAGGCGGCTATTCCACCAAAAACCGCATTGAGGGTTTCGTTGTCGAGGTTCCAGACGGATCGTGTTGGCTGCCGAATGGGCGCAAGGAGGAAGACGAGTGCCGTACAGGCCATCGAGGCGCAGGCGAATGCGCCCTTCGATGTGGTTAGCAGGTTCAGGTACTCCACTGCCAACGCCCGTGCCCCGTCGCGTTGTTAGCATAGTGCATCCGGTTTTGACGGAGAGTCCGAGATGAAGAAAAACTCAAGCCTGGGCCGGAAGCCACTGTTCGCCATGTTGCCGCCGGTCAACGACGACATGCGCTCGTGGGCCGAGCGCCTGGTCAAGGATGTGCCCGGTCTCGATGTAGCCGTCTTGGAGAACGATGCCGCCGTGCGGGCGGTCCTGGCAGACGTGGATGCCGCCTACGGCTGGGTGTCGCCGTCGATGCTGCCCTTGGCCCAGAACCTGCGCTGGCTGCAGAACCCGTTCGCCGGGCCGTTTCCCGGCTACTACTACCGGGAACTGGTCGATCACCTGGTGGTGGTCACCAATCCCCGCGGCATCTACTCGGACCACATCGCGCACCACATCCTCATGCTGATGCTGGCCTTGTCCAGGGGCCTTGCCTACTACATGGACGCCCAGAGGGCGGGACGTTGGGATCCGCGCGCCCGCAAGCACGGCTACGTCAATGTGGCTGGATCGACCGTGCTGATCAACGGGGTTGGCGGCATCGGGGCGGAGACCGCGCGCTTGTGCGCGGCGCTCGGCGCCACGGTGGTCGGCGTCGACCCGCGACCCGAACACGACTGTCCGGCGGCGATCCACGCGCCGTCGGCACTCGACGAGCTCCTGCCGACGGCGGACTTCGTGGTAACCACCGCACCGCATACGCCGGAGACCGAATTCATGTGGAACGCCGACCGTTTTGGTCGAATGAAGCCGACCGCGTATTTCATCAACATCGGCCGCGGCATGACCGCCAAGCTCGACGACCTGACGACCGCGCTGGCCGGAGGCGAAATCGCGGGTGCTGGCCTCGATGTCTTCGAGATTGAGCCGTTGCCCGCCGACCACCCCCTCTGGCGGATGGAAAACGTGCTGATCACGCCGCACGTCGCTGTCGCGGAGGCTGCCGATATTCCGGAACGGCGTTATGCGCTGCTAGCCGAGAACGCGCGGCGGTTCCTTGCCGGCGAACCCCTGCGCAACGTGGTTGACAAGGCCCTGTGGTACTAGCCTCGCACGGCGACATTCGTCGCCGGTGCTGACACAATGAACCGAGAATCGTGGGGAGGACCAGGCATGACTACGGCTAGATTCTCGGTATTGGCATTGGCCGTCTGCGGGCTGTCGGTGACGGCGGCGGAGAAGGACTGCGAGCCATCCAAATGGGGCGAGGCCGACGAGATCGGCAGCGCCAACCTGATCACGGCCGAGAGCGTTCTCGCGGCGTCCAGGCTCATCAAGACGGGCAAGACCTACAGCCTCGGGATCACGATCGATTCCGCCACGCCGGCGTTCCCGCCCCGTGGGTTGGCGTTGCAGGTGGTCCAGCCCGGTCAGCAGCAGGGCAGGGCGGCGTTCCCGAATATGGCCTACAACGACGATTTGGTGCAGACCTGGCTCGGAATCGGCTCGCAAATCGATGGCCTCGGCCACTTGGGCGCACCCGGCGGCGTCTACTACAACTGCAACCGCGCCGAGGATTTCGCGGAAATAACGGGACTCACCAAACTCGGCATCGACAAGATTCCGCCCATCGTCGCCCGGGGCGTGGTGCTGGACATGGCGGGCCATGCGGGCGTCGAGGTCATGCAGGCGGGCCAGTTCTTCACGACGGCGGACGTGCAGGCCGTCGAGGAAAAACAAGGCACGCCGATTCGCGAAGGGGACGTGGTGCTATTCCACACGGGCTGGACCGAGGGCATGCTCGCCGCAGATCCCCAAGCGTGGGTGGCCGGGGAGCCGGGCATGGCGGAGGATGTGGCCGACTACCTCGCCAGTCGCAACGTCGTCGCCGCTGGCGCGGACACCTGGGGACTGGATGTCGTCCCGCCCGAGAACCCGGACCGGCCGTTCCAGGGCCACGTGACCCTGCTCATGGAGAACGGCATCTACATCCTGGAAGTCATGAATACCGGGCCGCTGGTGCGGGACGAGGCGTTCGAGTTCCTGTTCGTGCTCGGCCACGCCAAGATCAAGGGCGCCGTGCAGATGATCATCAATCCGGTGGCGATTCGGTGAGAGGGGGCTAGTGTCGGTACGCATCGCGGCGGTGTGCGATGCGCACGACGAGTACGACGAGATCGTTGTTCCGCACTTCGTAGAGGATTCGATAGTCGCCGACGCGCAATCGCCGGAGGCCCCGAAGGTCACCCTTGAGCGCGCTGCCTGCCAGTGGGTAGTCCGCCAAGCGGTCAATGGCGGCGACGATGCGGAGCCGATGGGACTGCGGCACCCGTTCTAGTTCCTGGGCGGCACTCGCCTTAATCCTTAGTGAGAAGCTCACGCTTCACTTGATCCCACTCTAGGACTGGATCAGACGGATCGCGTAGCCGTTCCACGGCGACGGCGAGGTCGTCAAAGTCCTCGAGGTATCGTTCCACGGCTTGGCGAATGATCTCGGCGCGGCTGCGTTTCAACGTGGTGGCAGCGGCGTCCAATCCTTTGACCAGCCGGTCGGGCAGGCGTGCGGAGATCTGGCTCATGCTCAACATCCCGTTGAATGTCGCTGACATTAGATTAATGTCAGCGCGGTCGCGTATCAACGCTCTCTGGTTTGATGCGCTTGACCTGCCCGGCGCGATCAAGTACGCAATGCAACAACGGATGGAGGTGGTTGGACGCAAGTGATTTCCAAGCGGGCGGCGTTGGTTTTCGCTGCGGTGGCTTTGATTGTCGGATTGCTGTTGAGTTTGGCACTCCGAGGGCCGGGCAGTGGTGGGACAGTCGTGGCGACGACTTCGGACGAGGGCGTCCCGGTGCGCATCCACTGGCGGGTGCCGTTGAGTGCGCCGCGCAATCTACCGGGCGCCGGGGAGACGCCGAGTTGGTTCGCGGAAGCGCTCGACCGGGCGAGCGGTGGCGGCGTGAGAATCGATCTCTACGATCCGGGAGAGATCGTTCCGGCGTTCGCGGTGACCGATGCGGTGCGCGACCGCAAGGTGCAGGCCGGGTATACGTGGCTTGGCTACGACCAGGGCAAGATTCCGTCGTCGGCGTTGTTCGGCGCGACCCCGTTCGGGCTCGAGCCCTGGGCGTACATCGGCTGGTGGCACTTTGGCGGCGGCAGGGAACTCGCCGAGGGCATCTACGCCCGGCACAACATCAAGCCGCTGTTGTGCGGCGTCTCGGGGCCCGAGACCGCGGGCTGGTTCCGCACGTCCCTCGATTCCACGGATGACCTCGCGGGGCTGAAAATTCGCTTCGCGGGCCTGGGGGGCAAGGTCATGCAGCGTGTCGGCGCGTCGGTCACGATGCTGCCGGCGGGCGAGATCTTCCAGGCACTGGATACCGGCGTGATCGACGCGACGGAGTTCGCGCAGCCGATCACCGACCAGGCGCTCGGCTTTTCCCGGATTGCCAAGTACAACTACTACCCGGGTTGGCACCAGCCGTTCAGCGCCACCCACTTCGTGGTCAACCTCGATGTTTGGGAGGGCTTGCCGACGACGGACCGGGAGCTCTTGGAGACGGTCTGCATGGCCTCGGTCGGGCGAAGCCTCGGGCTGTCCGAGTACCAGCAGGCGCCCGTCGTGGCGGAGTTCCCGGAACTCGGGGTATCGGCGAGCTATTTCCCGGAAGAGGTGTTGCGGGTCCTGCAAAGCGCGGCGCAGGAGGTGCTCGACGAGGAAGCCGCCGCAGATGCCGACTTCAAGGCGGTGCTCGACTCCCAGCGCAACTACCAGGCGGTCTACCGCGAGTGGCGGCGTCTCGCGTACCTGCCGAAGGACTTCTAGGTGTGTTCGCTGCATACGCTCCCCAATGCGGGCGGGGACAAGCCCCGCCCCTACGAGCGTGTGCGGCACAGATCCGTAGGGGACGGGCTTGTCCCGTCCCGCGAACACCGGTGCCGATAACTTGACCGGAATCGAGCTGCCGGAGACCCGCTTCTCCCGCGTGGTCGACCACGCCCTCACCGTGGTCGGTCGTGCGGCCAGTTGGCTTTGGGTCGTGCTGCTCGCCGTCATCGTGGTCAACGTCACCCTTCGCTACGTCTTCCAGGAGGGTCGTATCGAACTCGAGGAATTGCAGTGGCATTTGAACGCCGTGGCGTTCCTGATCGCCATCGCCTACGCCTACCGGGTCGACGCGCACATCCGCATCGACCTCGTATCGGTGCGACTGCGGCCGCGCTTGCAGGTCTGGATCGAGTTCTACAGCACCTTCTTGCTGCTGCTGCCGTTCATCGCGGTCGTATTGTGGTTCTCGTTTCCGTTCGTTGCCCATAGCTGGAACGCCTCGGAGGTTTCCTCGTCGCCCGGCGGATTGCCGTTCCGCTGGCTGTTGAAGGGCGTGCTGCCCGTGGCGTTCCTGCTGCTGCTCCTCGCCGTTGCTTCCCGGCTGACGCGCCTTTGGGCCTACCTGACGGACGGGCCGCCATGACCGGTGCCGAAGTTCTCGCGCTCTTGATGATCGTCGCGTTCATCGGCCTCGTCTTCTCGGGCTACCCGATCGCCTGGGTGCTAGGTGGACTCGCGGTTGTCTTCACGGCATTCGCGATCGTCTTTCAGGTGGATTTCGCGATCCCCACGAACGTCGACTGGTTCTACACGTCGATGACCGTCGACCGCATCTGGGATGTCATGGAGAACTGGGTGCTGGTGGCGTTGCCCATGTTCATCTTCATGGGCGTGCTGCTCGACCGCTCCGGCATCGCGCGCAGCCTGCTGACCGCCTTCGCACGCCTGCTCGGCCCGGTGCGCGGCGGCCTCGCCATCACGGTCACCATCATCGGCGTCCTCCTCGCCGCGTCCACCGGAATCATCGGCGCCTCGGTGGTGCTGCTGGGTCTCCTCGGATTGCCGGCGATGCTGGAGCACGGCTACGACAAACGCTTGGCGTCCGGCACGGTGTGCGCCGTGGGCACGCTCGGCATCCTCATTCCGCCGAGCATCATGCTGGTGGTGATGGCTGATCGCATGTCGATGAGCGTCGGCGATCTCTTTCTCGGCGCGGTGTTCCCTGGCGTCCTGCTGGGGGGCTTGTACATCGTCTATCTGCTGGCCGTCGGCTGGTTCAAACCGGGACATGCTCCGGCCGTTCCGGCACAACCCATAACCTTGCGCGCGGCGTGGGACCTGACCTTGGCAGTGGTTCCGGCGGCACTGTTGATCCTAGCGGTGCTCGGCAGCATTTTCTTCGGCCTGGCAACGCCGACGGAAGCCGCCGGTGTGGGGGCCGGCGGCGCGCTGCTGCTGGCCGCGCTCAAGGGCTCCGTCAACCGCAAGATGATGGCGGAAGTCGTGGAGGAGACTTCCCGCACGTCGGCGTTCATCTTCGGCGCCATCATCGGCGCGGTCTGCTTCACGCTGGTGCTACGCGGCCTCGGCGGCGATGAATTGATCGAACGCGCGCTTCTCGGCCTGCCGTTCGGGCCGACGGGGATCGTCATCTGCATCCTGATCGCGACGTTCATCCTCGGCTTCTTCCTCG
>JAPPAV010000089.1 GCA_026705345.1 Gammaproteobacteria bacterium | reverse complement strand
ATTGCCGGATCGATCAGCTACTACTCCACCAGACCCACCGACGAGTGGGATCTTCTCGTGCATACGGAGTACACCGATCAATTTACCCAACGCTACGGCATTGCCTTCGGTGGACCGATCACCGAGAACGTCCTCTTCCGACTCGGCGGCAGCTACTACGAGGGCGATGGCGCACAGAAGAACATCGGCTTCGGCGACGACTACGATGCACCGGATCAGAAGTTCATCGCGCCACAACTGCGTTTCAGAACCGATCGGATGGATCTGAATCTGCGCTACACCAAGCTCAATGACGACGGCGTTCCCCGAACGCAGGTGCTCTTGACCAACTTCGACACATCCAGCCCCACCGATTTCCTCGGGAATCCGAACGCGCACTACATGTGGGGGGGGCGGGTTCCGTCCGTCCCGGAAGGCTGTCCGCCGAGAACGCCTGGCTGGGAGTGTGGTGACATCAAGAACGAAGTGAATGTAAACCGCTCTGCCGTTGGCAGCAGTACCGCCGAAAGGCAGTCCATCGCTTTCAGTTTCGACATCAGCGACAACTACACGCTGCGCTACAACTTCGGCGACACCGACAACTTCTCCCAGGTTCAGAAAGACCGCGACATGACCAACCGGGTGGCAAGTGTTGACGATCCACTCGTCGCCTCCGATGCGCCAGTACCCCTAAAGGACGAAGCGAATCAAGTTCTGTACGGCTACACAGAGACTTCCCACGAGTTGCACCTGGTGTCGAACCTGGACGGTAGATTCAACTACATCCTCGGTGCCTTTACTTACGAGAATGCCATGGAATGGGTTGTCCCTTCCTTCGTCTACACCAATGCCTGGGCAAACGTATCAGCTGAAGACGCCGCAGCAGCCAGCCATTTCGGTACTTGTGCAAATGCGCTTTCCTTTCTTGTTACCATCTTTGGAGCAGCCTCGTCGCCGGAAGAAGCAGAGGCCATGGGCACACCCGGTAACTACTGGCGATGTCCGGAAGGTGACGACCACAACCAGTGGTTGAGTTTCGAGTCGAGAGGCAGCTCGGAGACCGACGCCTTCTTCATCAACGGTGACTACCAGATCAACGATCAGTGGCTCGTCTCCGGCGGTCTTCGCTATACCGAAGATTTGAAGACCCAGGATTTCAACGGTGGCTGGGCCAAGTTCGGCTTTGGTTTTGTTGCGGGTATACCGCTCGAGATCATCTTCGACGATTCAGACCCGAATCCGCGAGTCTGGGACAAGACTATCGGCCACGTCTCTCTGGAATACACTCCAGATGAAGATACCCTGATCTACGGGCGAGTCTCGACCGGATACCGGGCAGGTAGTTTCAACCCCAAGTCCGATGCGGTCCCGACGTTCGTCAAGGAAGAGACGTTGATCAACTACGAGCTCGGCATGAAGGGAATGTTCATGGATGGTCGACTTCGGTTGACTTCCGGCGTTTTCTTCAACGACTTCGACAACTATCAAATTACCGGCTCGATCGAGCCTCAGGACTCGAGAGATCGTGTCACCGACGGACTGTTCAGCCAGTTTTCCACATCACCCATCATCGAGTTCACAAACAACATCCGGGATACCAAGATCTGGGGTGCTGAGGTCGATATCATCTACTACGTGACGGAGAACCTTCGCCTCAGCGGTTTCTATGCCTATCTCGACTCCGAAATCGGCCCGCATCTGGAGGTCGTTCGGGGACACCCCAATCCGCAAACGGGCACATGGAATCATATTGACTTCAATACCGGCCAGCCAACCACCAGCGAGTATGTTCTCCCTACGGACATGACAGGCAACCAGTTGCCGATGCAGCCGAATCACAAGTTCGCCGTGTCCGCCAGCTACGAGACACCGATGCCGGGTGCGATTGGCGGACACCTGCAGGTACTCGGGATCTACAGCTGGGTTGACGAACGTGCATCGGACCTCAGCAATTTCGATGTCTCGACGTTGCCGGCCTACGGGCGAATGGATGTCCGCGGGATCTGGACGTCTCCAGATGAAACACTTGCCGCCACGTTGTTCGTACAAAACGTCTTCGATGAAATTGGTGTGATCGAGTATCTCCATCTATCCACCATCGCGGGTGCGCCCGCATCGGGCACGCTGACCGAACCGCGGTCGGTAGGCCTCGAAGTTCGCTGGAGGCCGAGCTTCTAACGGCATAGGTCCAAGACTCTTCTCGGGAGCGCACCCCAAGAAGGTGCGCTTTCTTTTCCAACCCGGGGCCGTCGTCATATTCCGCCCGCCGAATGGGTACCGGGAGGTGTTGGTGTCGGCACAGGCCGCCGCCGCATTAGTGGACGGGATTCCCATACCCTGATCCTTGGGTTACGCTGCCGAAATCTCCCGGGAGAGGCGTCGTGGCCGGACGGACGAGGACCATCGAAACCGGCGTCGTGGCAGCGTTCCGCGAGCACGAGTCCGCGCTGCGGGCTTTTGTCTCGCGGCTCGTGGCATCGCGAGACGACGTGGACGACGTCACCCAGGAGGCGTTCCTGCGCGCGTTCAATGCCGAAAAGGCGAGGCGCGTCCGGCGGCCCAGGTCATTCCTGTTCACCATCGCGCGCAATCTGGTACTCAGCGACTTCGCCAGGAAATCCAATCAATTGACGGAGTCGATGGCGGATTTGGACGACTTGACGGTCCTAGACGACTGCAGGGTTGAAGCCGAGATCCAAGCCGAGGAGTCCTTCGCCGAGTATTGCCGAGCCGTTTCCCGTCTCCCCCTGCAGTGCCGTAGGGTGTTCCTGCTGCGCAAGGTCTACGCCTTGTCGCATCGCGAGATCGCGAACCGGCTGGGAATTGCGGTGAGCACAGTCGAAAAACACCTCGCGAAGGGCGTGAGGGAGTGCGGCGAGTACCTCGACCGGATGCACAAGTGAAGAACACACCGTGACAAAGGGTAGAGTCCTCGACTTCGTCGACCGCAACGCGGTCAACAAAGAAGCCTGCGAGTGGCTTGTGCGGCTTGATGGCGAACAGCCGCTTTCCAGCCAGGAGTTTCGCGAACTCGTCGCCTGGCTCAAGCGAAGCCCCGCCCATTGCGATGCCCTGGAACGCCATGCGCTGTTGTGGGAACGCATGGACGCGCTTGCGGCGCTGGCGGTTCCGCTGGGCCGTTCGAGGGTCCACTTCTGGCATCGCCTTGCCGCACGAGTGCGGATCCCGCTGGCACGGCCCGCGCTCGCCATGGGATGCGCGGCGATCGCGCTAGTCCTCGTCGT
Source organism: Gammaproteobacteria bacterium (assembly GCA_026705345.1). GTDB lineage: Bacteria > Pseudomonadota > Gammaproteobacteria > Pseudomonadales > Azotimanducaceae > VXYL01. The sequence goes on along the minus strand of JAPPAV010000089.1, from coordinate 36,288 downwards.
CATGCTTGCACCACGTGGGGTTGATTCGCACGAAACGGCACCGGGCGTCGCGGCGGGCGCGTTCGCCACGTCCGTTGGCGAGATGCAGACAGTGACGCTCGCCGACGGATCGACGGTACAGTTGAACACGGACACGCGACTTCGCGTGAAGGTGACGCCGCGGCTTCGCAGCGTGGTTCTCAGCCGGGGCGAAGCGCACTTCGAGGTGGCCCGTGCCCCCGACGTGCCTTTCGTCGTCTATACGGCCATGGGCGCGGTCCGGGCCGTCGGCACCGCGTTCCGGGTCCGGCTCCTGGAGACGGACGTCGAGGTCACCGTGTCGGAGGGCGCGGTCGATCTGGACCGCGTATCGCTCGTCGGGTCCGCGGGCATCGTCGAGGAGTTCCCGGCGATGGAGGAATCGCTCGGCCTGCTTGTCGCCGGACAGACGGTGCGTTTCAACGGTCCAGGCGACCACCTCAAGGCGGTTCGGGACCTGAGCGCGTCGGAGGTTGTCAGGTCGCTGTCCTGGCGCGAAGGATTGCTGACGTTCTCCGGCGAGACCCTGGTCGAGGTGATCGACGAGGTCGGTCGCTACACCAACACCGAGGTGGTCATCGTCGATCCCGCGATCCGCGACATGCGCATCGGGGGTGTCTTCCGCACCGGCGAGACCGATGCCCTGCTGGATGTATTGGAGACCAGTTTCGGCATCCGCGTGTCCCGTACCGACGACCACCGGGTAGAGCTTTCGCGCGGCCGCGGATGACGCCGACGGTGGAGCCCTTTCGCGGGCGTAGCCTTGTCAAAGCACTGGCGGGTTTGCCACGACAAACAGTCCTAGTCGATGTGAGTGTGCCGAGGGCGGTCCGGCGGTTTGTGATCGGGGGATCGTGGCGGGGACTCCGCTGGGTTCTGGCGGCGTGCGCGCTCCAGGTTGCCCTGTTTGCCCATGGGGATGCCGAGGGTCGCCGATACGACATCGACATCAGGGACGCCGACGCGCCAGCCGCACTGAGGAAGCTCGCGGAGCAGACCGAGAGCCTGCTGCTGTTCCCCTTCGAACTCGCCGAGGACCGCAGGGCTAACCGGGTGGTTGGGCGCTACACCATCGAGGAAGCTCTGGCACGATTGCTCGACGGGTCGGGTCTGGCGGGTGTGCTCACCAATCAACGCGTGATCTCGGTTGTACGCGTGGAGCCAACAGTTGAGAGGGGTGAACCAATGACCGCCACTACCGAAACCAACGTACCACCGGTCCCCAGGGGGACGCCGCTACTGCGCCGTATCGGCGCAACCGTCGCCGCCGTGCTCGCGGCACCGGGAATCTTCGCCGGCGAATCCGGCGATGCCGAGTCCGGCGAGCAGCCCATTGAGGAGATAGTCGTGACGGCCGAGAAGCGTGAGGAAAACCTGCTCGACGTACCGGTCACCATGACGGCCTTCAGCAATCAGATGATTGAAGAACTCGGGGTGACCAATCACGATGACCTGGAGCAGCTGGTTCCAGGCCTACAGTTTCAAGATGAGGGCACGCAGACCGGCCAAGGTACGACGATACGCGGTATTGGCACGAGACTCGCGGGCGAAACCGTCTCGGACTTGGCGGTCGCCACCTATGTAGACGGTGTCTACACGCTCGGGCTCTACGGCGTTGCGCCCAATATGTTCGACCTGGAGCGGGTGGAAGTCGCGCGCGGTCCCCAGGGCACGTTGCACGGCCGGAATTCGATTGCCGGTGCTATCAGCTATTTCTCCAAAAGACCCACCGACCACTGGGATCTTCTGGTCCATACGGAATTCACCGACCAGTTCACGCAGCGCTACGGCGTCGCCTTCGGTGGCCCGATCAGCGAAAACGTTCTCTTCCGTATCAACGGCAGCTACTACCAGGGCGATGGCGCACAGGAAAATATAGGCTTCGGCAATGATTACGATGCACCGGACCAGACCTTCTTGGCGCCGCAGCTGCGTTTCAAAACCGATAGGATGGATCTGAACCTGCGCTATACCAGTTTGAATGACGATGGCTCACCGCGAACTCAGGTCCTGTTGGAAAACGTCGATAGGAGCATCCCCCAAAGCAGAAACCCGAATCCCGCCCAGTCCTTGAACGCGTTCTACCTGTGGGACGGTTCGATTCCCTCCGTACCTGCAGACTGTCCACCCGGCAGGCCTGCCTGGGAGTGTGGCGATGTTAAGAACGTACTCAATGTGAACCGGAATTCCGTGGGTAGTAGTACTGCCGAGCAAACGACGATCGCGTTCAGTTTTGAACTGAACGACAATTACACACTGCGCTACAACTTCGGCGATACCGACAACTTCTCGGACGTTCAAGTTGACCAGGACCAGACCAACCGAGTAGCAAGCGCCGACGACCCGTTGAGGGCTGCAGACGCCGATGTACCCTTGGTCGATGAAGAGAAGCACGTGCTATACGACTACACTGAGCGTTCTCACGAGATACAGCTGGTGTCAAACCTCGATGGTCAGTTCGATTTCATCGTCGGTGCATTCACTTACGAGAACACCAGTGCGTGGTTCGTACCCTTCTACGTCCATACCCAGCCGTGGGTAAACGTGAATGTTGACGAAGCCGCTCGCGCCGCTGGTTACGCCGGTGGCTGTGAACAAGCCCTCGGCTTCTTTACCGGTATCATCGGGGCCGCCTCGTCGCCGGAAGAAGCGATCGAACGGGGCCAGCCGGGAAACTACTGGGCATGTCCAGAAGGTACCGATCACTCGCAATTTTTGGATTTCAGGGTGATTGGCAGCTCGGAAACCCAAGCCGCCTTCGTCAATGCGGAATATCAGGTCAACGATGAGTGGCTGGTTTCCGGCGGTCTTCGCTACACTGAAGATGAAAAGTCTCAGGACTTGAATGGCGGCGTGGCCATATTTTCCTTTGCCTTCATTGGGCCTTTCCCGTTTGCAATCTATTTCGACGACAAAGAGCCCAATCCGCGAAGCTGGGGTGCGACCATTGGCCACGTCTCTCTGGAATACAGCCCGGATGAGGATCGTCTGATCTACGGGCGTGTCTCGACCGGATACCGCGCGGGTAATTTCCAGACCAAGTCCGATGCGCCTCCGAGATTGGTCAAGGAAGAGACGTTGGTCAACTATGAGCTCGGGATGAAAGGGCTCTTCATGGATGGACGGCTTCGGTTAACTGCCGGTGTTTTCTTCAACGACTTCGACGACTATCAGATTAGTGGCTCTATCGAGCCTCAGGGGGGGACTCAAGAACGTATCACCGACGGGCTATTCGACCAGTACAGCGCCAGCCCCATCATTCGGTTCACCAATAACATCAAGGATACCAAGATATGGGGTGCTGAAGTTGACTTCATCTACTACATCGACGAAAACTGGCGTCTGAGCGGCTTCTATGCCTATCTAGACTCCGAGATCGGTCCCCACAAAGAGGTCGTTCGGGGCCATCCCAATCCGGAAACGGATTTTTGGGAACACATTGACTTCAACACCGGTGAGACGGTCACCAGTGAATACATTCTTCCCTCGGATATGACTGGCAACCAGTTGCCTCTGCAGCCGAACCACAAGTTCGCGTTGACGGCAAGCTACGAGAGACCGCTAACAGGCACAATTGGGGGACACTTGCAGCTGCTCGGAACCTACAGCTGGGTTGACGAGCGTGCTTCAGACCTCAGTAACTTCGACATCTCGACGATGCCAGCATACGGACGATTCGATGTTCGCGGTACCTGGACCTCTCCAGATGAAACCATTGCCGCGACGCTGTTCGTGCAAAACGTCTTCGATGAAATCGGTGTGATCGAGTACCTGCATCTATCCACCCACTGGACACCGAGACAAGGTACCCTGACCGATCCGCGTTTGGTGGGTCTGGAAGTTCGCTGGAGACCCGGCTTGTAGCCAAAGGAACTAAAGCTCTGTCCAGGAGCGCACCCCCCAAAGGGGTGCGCTCGCTTTTTGGGGGAAGGAGGTTGGAGGAAAACAGATGAGACCAGATGCTACCTTTCAGATCGATCTTGCAGATGAGCAGATCGCCTCTTACCGCGACAACGGGTTTCTCAGCATTGAACGCATCACGACCGACGAGGAAGTCGAGTGGCTCAGGGAGATCTACGACCAACTCTTTGTTGAGCGGGCGGGCGAGGAGAAGGGTATGTACTACGACCTCGCCGCGCCACGGGGACACTCCGGGCGTGAAGTGCTCCCGCAGGTGCTTGGCCCAGACCTGCGGATTCCGGAACTCCGCGAGAGTAACCACTACCGCAACGCGCTAAAGCTCGGTACCCAGCTACTTGGAGTTGACGAGAAGGTCACCGCGGGCGGACACATGATCTTCAAGCCAGCGCAATACGGCGCCGAAACCCCCTGGCACCAGGATGAAGCCTACTGGAATCCGGATGTTTACCTTAATAGCGTTAGCGTCTGGATGCCTTTGGATGCGGCAACGGTCGAGAGCGGCTGCATGCAGTTCATTCCGGGCTCGCACAAGGAGGACCTGCGTTGGCATCGCCACATCGACAACGATCCACTGATTCACGGACTGGTGACGGATGACGTCGATCCGTCGCAGGCCGTTGCTTGTCCACTTGCACCGGGAGGCGCAACCTTTCACCACTCCCGAACCTTGCACCATACGGCCCCGAACACGACGGACAATCCTCGTCGTGCGTACGTTATTGTGTGCTCCGGGCCGACAAAGAAGCGCGACAAACCTGCGCCCCGCCCCTGGACGGACGAGGAGCGGGAGGCAATCGCTGCAGCCGGAATTGACGTGAAGGTCTTCTGACGGGACCACCGGACCGGCGTTCACTGGCTGATCCGGGGCTATCGCATGGAAAAACCCCGCGCTGGCAGCAAAAAGCCCACCCTGTTGCTGTTCGCCCTGTCGATAAACCCTCTGGCGCAAGTCGTTGCCGACACGCCGCCGCTCGAGTTCAACTACGGCGTCTCGCAGATACCCAACTACGAACTGAAGCACCCGGCCGACTTCCCGCACTTCGGCTATCTCAACCCGGATGCCCCGAAGGGCGGCACGCTGGTGCTGCCCTGGCTCAACCCCTTGAATACCGCGTCGCCGATGTATCAGCCGCCAGGATTCTACCGGTCCTACGATCACCTGATCGAGCGCGCAGGTGACGAACCCGCGGGCTATTACGGCAGTCTCGCCGAGTCGATCGCCTTGAGCGCCGACCGCCGGCGAATCGTTTTCCGGCTGCGCCCGCAGGCACGCTGGCACGACGGCAGGCCGATTACCGCAACTGACGTCAAGTTTTCGTTTGAGACCTTTCGCGCTGACAAGATGGCCCACGGGTGGGCAGGGGCGCTGGGCTGGATTACTGACGTCAATATCGTGAATCCACACACCGTCGAGATTCGTGCCGACTCGGACGTTGCCAAACAACTCTTCATCCTCGGCTACACGCCCATCGTGCCTGCACATTACTGGCGCGACCGGGACGTGCGTGAACCGCTAACGACGCCGCCGCCGCAGAGCGGCCCCTACCGGCTGACACGCGTGTCTCAAGGCCGCTACCTCACATACGAGCGGGTGCCGGACTATTGGGGAAGGGATCTTCCGGTGAATCGAGGAAAGTTCAACTTCGATACCATTCGCTACGAACGTTACCTGGACGCGACGGTCGCCCGCGAAGCCCTGCGCGCGGGACTGCTTGACGTGTGGACCGAGACCGACTCGCGGCACTGGCTTAAATCCTACGAGGTTCCAGCCCGCGACCAAGGCTGGCTAGTGCTGGGAACATTGGCATCCGGCAATCAGAGCGGCTCCCGGTATCGCCTGGCACTGAATACGCGGCGCCAACCGTTCGACGATCTTCGCGTACGCGAGGCGCTGTTCAGTGCATTGGACTTCGAGTGGCAAATCCGAGCGTTGCACGGGGGCGAATTGACCCGGGCCAGGAGCTTCTTTGCCGACTCCATGTTCGCTTCCTCGGGATTGCCGGGAGAAGCGGAAAAGACGCTTCTCGAACCGCATCGGGCGCATTTGCCCGCCAAGTTATTCACCCACCCCTTTACCTTCCCCAGCACGGATGGCGTGGGCGTCGATCGTGACGGATTGTCAAGGGCGAGGGTCCTCCTCGCGCAAGCGGGCTATCGGGTCGTAGACGGCGTGATGGTCAACGATGCGGGTGAACCCTTTGCGATCGAGTTTCTGTCCTTCTTGCGGGACGACCAGCGTATTCTCCTGCCCTACGTGCATTCGCTGTCGATACTGGGCATCGAGGCGAATATCCGCATGATCGACCGCACCGGCTACTACAATCGGCGGCGCAAGGCTGACTACGACGCTGTTCTGGTGGGCGGCGGCATCGAGGTCCCGCCCTCCTGGGATTTGCGACCCTCTTTCCATTCCTCATCGACCCTCTACTTCAACGCGTCCGGCCTCAACGACCCGGCGGTCGATGCCATGGTCGAGGCCGCGCTCAGTGCGACACACCTCGATGAGTTTGTGAGCGCCTGCCGCGCGCTCGATCGCGTTCTGCTATGGAACTACTACCAGTTCCCGCTGGATGCCCTCGGGGACACCCGCATCGTCTACTGGAACAAATTCGGCAGGCCCGACCTGCCCGAGGAGATGTATGTAGCGCCGTTCCCGGACGGCTGGTGGTTCGACGAGGAGAAGGCAGTGCGAATGAGGTCTCCAAAGGTAACTATCCCTTGATCGACGGTGGCTTCGTTGGTGTACTGAACGACATCTGATTGGGGACACAATTGCGTGGAGGACAAGAACGTCCTGCCTCCCGAAACGCCGAGGGATGTCCGGCTGGGGCTAACCAGGGCTGAAGACGTGGCGTTTCCATTGCGCTGGGGCATCATCGGCGCCGGTGAGATCTCCCGCCAGTGGGTCTTGTCATCCCGTCATTGCGAGGGGGCGACGATGGCGGCGGTGGCCGCTCGATCTGGAGACAGAGCCCGAGCTTTCGCCGCCCAGCATGGGGTGGAAGAGGCCTACGGTGGCTATGCCGAAATGCTGGCTCGCGCCGATGTGGACATCATCTACATCGGCACCATCGACCGATTGCACAAGGAGCACTGTTTGATGGCCATCGATGCCGGCAAGCACGTGTTGTGTGAAAAAGCGATGGCGAACAACGTGACAGATGCCCGGGAAATGTATGCTGCCGCCAACAAGAACAACGTGATGCTGCAGGACGGGGTGTGGACGCGCTTCTTCCCCGCCGTTGAGCATGCACGAAGCCTGATCGAAGACGGTGAGATCGGCGACGTAATGACCGTTCAGGCCGACTTCGATACCTTCTACACAACGCAAGCAGCAACGTTGGCATTTAGCGACGAAAAGCCCACAAGCGTGCAGGTGGCGGGCCGGCACTTCGGACCCGGTGGCGCCATGCTGGAATTCGAGGGCAACCGCTTCGCCATCCTGACGTTTATCGCCTTTCCAAGCGAGTTCCCGGAAGTGACCGAGTTCATCGGAACCAAAGGCCGTATCACGCTGGAGCAGCCAGCGCATTGCCCTACCCGATTGACGCTGCGGGTACCGTCGCGCACGCCGTCGCGCTACGTGGATGCGAATGAACCCTCGCCCGAACAGCGGTTCGAATACCGTCTACCCGACACCATCAACGTGCCCGACGCCTACCCGAACCAGCAGGGATTCATCTATCAGACCGAAGCCATCCATCGCTGTCTGGCAGCCGGCCTGCGGGAGTGCCCGCAAATGGACCAGCGGGCGTCGCTGCACAATCTGGAAATACTGGCATCTATTCGTGAACTCAAGGAAGGTCGTTCGCATCCGGTACCATCCAAATCCGAGTCAGCGGCAAGCAACTACTAGCCCGCCGTTTGGTACAAATCCATTAAGCAATTGCCTGAGTGCCGACACCGACGCGTTCAACGAGCGATATCGATGCGAGTTTCCACCCCGGGACCGGGCCGCGGACGGAAAGGGAACAACGGAGTCGTAGGGGACGGGCTTGTCCCGTCCCGTTGCCAAGTGAGCCGGCGTGTTCGGCGCGGGCGACCACAAGGGTCGCCCCTACGAGGTTTTGTCAATCTATTCAAAGGGTTGCGGATTTGTTCCATGGAAGCGGCTTTGGCTTCGTCGTACCACCAGCCATCCGGAAACGGCGACAAATACGTCGCCTCGGCCTCCCGCGGCGGCCGGCCGAACTTGTCCCAGTAGACGAGATGCGGGGCGTCCACCGCATCCAGCGGAATCTGATAGAAACTCCAGAGCAGCACGCGGTCGAGGGCTCGACACGCCGCAGCCATCGAATCCAGGGGATCGAGATCAGCCAATAGGTTTCGCGACACCCTCGCCTACGCCGCGCCGGTCACCGCCAACACGGCGTCTCCGAACGCCGACACCGCCGCCGTCAGGTCGGCGACCCGGTCGCGTCCCACCCGCTCCGTGAAGCAGAACGACAGCCGCAGCTGGTCGTAGCCGGCCTTGGGGTTTCGCTCCCGGGCATCCCGCGGATAGAAGTCGTACATCGGGATGACCACGACGCCGTGTTCCGCAACCAAGCGGGCAACGAACTCGTCGTCGGTGACGATTGCCGGATCCAGGAACGTGAACACGCTGAAGAACCCGGCCTCCGGGACAGTCCAGCGAAACCGGCCCGGATGGTCGCCGAGCTTGGCCCGGAGGCCGTCGAGCAGGATGGCCCGGTTCTCGCGGTAGACGGCGAGCTTGCCTTCCGCCACCGGCCACAGGGACTCGCGCCGCCGGAAGGACTCGTCGACCAGCAACGACTCGAAGGACCGGAGCGCCAAGGGGTTCTGGAACAGGATGTCGGCACTCGCCTCGGTGAGCAGCAGGTCGGTCAGCGCGGCACGCCCTCCGCCCTCGATTTGTACGACCGCCTCGGTGTAGATGAACCCGACACGCGGTCCGGGCAGGCCGATCTTCGACCCGGTGAAGAGATGCACCGTGCGCCTCGGGTCCATCGCGAAAAACGGCCGCGGCCTTTCGGCGGCATCCGAATAGCTGATGTAGACGTACGGCGCGTCCTCGACGATCAGGATTCCCTCTTCCTCCGCGATGTCGAGGATCGTCTGCCGCCGCTCGGTACTGAACGAGAATCCCGCCGGATTGTGGCCATCGGGAACCGTGTAGTAGAACGGAACGAAGAACCCGTCCGCCCGCGCCCGATGGATCGCCTCCCGGAAGCCGGTGGGATCCGGACCCTCGGCATCCAAGTCGACGCTGTAGATCCGACCATGCCGACACAGCCCGGCGCGGGCCAGGAACCCCGCATAGGTGGGCGCATCGGTGATGTAGGCAACCGGTCTCCCCGGCCGCTCGAACAGCGAGCAGACCAAGCTGATCCCGCCCGTCGCACCCACCGTTGGAATCAGCCGCCCGGGGTCGATGTCGACCCCCCAGTCGTTGCCGTACACCGCGGCAAACGACTCCCGAGGGCTGACGGGCCCCAGGGTGTCGGTATAGGCATAGGACTCGCGCAGAAATTCAGGCAACGCGGCCGGGTCGTTCAATCCCTCGAGCCGGCGCAAATGATCGAAGTACGCCTGCTCATGGGCAATGAAACCGCGGGGGTCCGTGACCTCCGGATTCGGATAGCCGGCACCGAGATGGTGGATGGTCAGTCCATTCGCCTCGGCGACGGCACGTAGTTCCGGAAGCGAGGCGGCCATCTTTCGGGTCACCGAAACCGGTTGCTGGGCCAGCGCGGGGGCATGGAGTGCGTGATCGTTGTTCATAGTGGGGGTCTTACGGCAGCGACGAACGTGTTGACCGCATTTGCCTGGCGTGGTTCCGATGTCGCGAGCGAGCGCACTCTTACGAGCGCGCCGAGCATACCACCAACCCCGACCGAGCTTGACAGTGCCGGGGCTCCCTGAACACACTTCATGGAACCCGCAGGGGCGACCCTTGTGGTCGCCCGTGGCGACTGACCCGGTTGCCTAGGCACCGGGACGGGACAAGCCCGTCCCCTACGGTCCGCTATAACGGTACACGTCCATGGGAACGTTCAGCATAGGATGCCTCGTGCAGAATCAACAGGACCGAACCCGGTCCGTTCGCGTTGCAGAGGTCATGGTCGACACGGGCAGCGAGCTCACGTGGATTAGCGCCGAAACCCTCGAGAGCATCGGCGTGCTACCGGAGAAGCGGAATCAGCGCTTCGTCATGGCGAACGGCCAGCAGATCAGCCGTTCGATCGGCTTCGCCATCATCCGTGTCGGGAAGACCCTTACGACGGACGAGGTGGTCTTCGCCGAAGGCAGCGACATGCAGCTGCTGGGCGCGCGCACCTTGGAAGGTCTCAACCTACGGGTTGACTCACACAGTAAAAAACTCGTAGCCGCCGGTCCCCTCGTCGCGGCGGGCAATCGCCGACAGCGCTAGGCTAGAAGTGTTCCGCACGTTCCTGCTTGCCCTCGCCGCACTCGTCGCGGCGACCGCGTTCGGTGCCGAGGTCGTCGGTCCCAAACTCAAATGGGATGTATCGCTCTGGGGCAAGCCCCGGCCCGGCACGGCCCTCGTCGACGCCCTGGCCGCCCGAATCGAGGAGGCGACCGGCGGCAACTGGCGGTTCGTGCTGCACTACGGCGAGGCGGTGTCCAAGGCCCGGGAGAACCTGGACGGGATCGCCATCGACGCCTTCCAGGCAGCGATGGTGGCCAACTTCTACCACCCCCAGAAGAACCCCGCGCTGATGGTGCTGACCATGCCGTTCCTGCCCATGGAGACCTGGGAGGACAACCGGCGGGTTCGAGAAGCGGTCTACGCGCACCCCGCCGTCAAGAAGGAACTCGCCCGCTGGAATGCTCTGACCTACACCTCCACGTTCCTGCCCCAGTACGAGATTCTAGGCCGCGGCAAGCCACCGTTGGACCTCGACGGCTGGCGGGGACTGACCATCCGGGCCGGCGGCGGCCTCGGCCAGGCCATGAAGCTGCTCGGCGCGACGCCGACGAGTTCCACCGCCACCGAGGTCTACACCGGCGTGCAGCAGGGCACGATGGACGCCGCCTCGTTCCCGTTCACCTACGCCCACGTTGCCTACCGCATCCACGAGGTCACCGATTGGTTCACGGGCAATCTCTCGCCCGGCACCGCGGACTGTCCCCTGGTGTTCTCGATCACGGCTTACGAGGCGTTGCCAACGCAGTACAAAAAGCTGCTTGCGGACGTGAAGGAGGACGTCATCGCCGCGCAGATCCAGGCCTACGTGGACTTCGACGCCGAAAACCTGCCCTTGCTGAAAGCGAGTCTCCAGGAGATCCGCTACTCGGAGGCTCAGCTAGCGCAGTTCCGGGCCCAGGCGGGCGAACCCGTCATCGAAGCCTGGATCGAGGACAACCAGGATCGTTTCGATGCCCGGGGGCTCGTCGAGAGCATCTATGCGGCCGTGGGTCAGAACTATCCCGCGAAACCGAAATAGGCGTCGCGTGAACGCCTACGGCCGGCGACCGCGCGCCCTGACCGGCGCGACGGGCGACCACAAGGGACCCTACGAAGTCGGTCCGGACACCGAGAGCGCATCGGGTCCGACCGTAGGGGACGGGCTTGTCCCGTCCCGTTCCGGGGCCTCCGGGGTGTGGGCGTGCACGCCCTAGCGGGCGCGATAGGGTCGCCCCTACGACCGTGAACGACGCATTCGGGCGCCAGCTTGATCGCACCGATAGGCTGCTTGGTCGCCTAGAGAACGGCCTCAATCTCTTCGCCGGAAGCTTGATCTTCGCGCTGATGCTGCTCGGCGTGGCGCAGATCCTCCTTCGAACGGTGTTCGACAGGCCGATCTTCGGCTACATCGACATCGTCGAGGTGTCGATGGTGGGCTTCGCCGTCCTGTCCATCGCCTTCGTACAGCGCGTTGGCGGTCACGTGCGCATGGAACTGGTCATCGGCCGGTTGCAGGGCCGTTGGCTCTGGGGCGCGGAGGCCGTGGGCACCGCGTTGGCCGCGTTCATCGTCGGCGTGTTGATCCCCTACTCCTGGCGTCACTTCGGACGGGCGTTCGAGTTCGGGGACAGCACCATCGACATCGAACTCGTCACCTGGCCGGCGAAGCTCGTGGTACCCGTGGCGCTGGCCGTCCTCCTGGTTCGGCTGCTGGTGCAGTTGGCCGGTTACCTGCGACTCGTGGTCCACCCGGACTACGACGCCGTCGCCGTGCCGACCATCAAGGACGTTGCCGCCCAGGCCGAAGAGGAGATCCGGCTCGCCGAGGAGCAACGGGGATCGACGCCGTGACCGGTGTGGACGAACTCTGGATCGGCATCGGCGGCGTCGTTCTGCTGATCGCCCTGGTGGCCATCGGTGTTCGCGTCTACGTGGCCGCCGCGTTAACGGGCTTCCTCGGTCTGCTAGCACTCAAGGGCTGGAACGTCGCCGCCGCCGTGGCGGGGACGATCCCCCACTCGAAGACCGTCACCTACCCGCTCTCCGTGCTGCCGCTCTTCATCCTGATCGGCTTCCTCGCCTTCCACGCCGGCCTCACGACGAAGCTGTTCGAGGCCGCGCGTCGCTGGGTGGGATGGGTGCCGGGTGGACTCGCCGTCTCGACGGTGTTCGCCAGCGCCGGGTTCGCGGCGGTGTCCGGCGCGTCCACGGCCACGGCCGCCGTTTTCTCGCGCGTGGCCATTCCGGACATGCTGAAGGCCCGCTACGGCAGGCGACTCACCGCGGGCGTCATCGCGGCCGGCGGCACGCTGGCATCGCTCATCCCGCCGTCGGCAATCCTCGTCATCTACGCCATCATCGTCGAGGAATCCGTCGGCAAACTGCTCCTCGGGGGGCTGCTGCCGGGCGTCGTTTCGGTGCTGATCTACGCTTCTCTCATCATCGGCATGTGCACGTACCGCCCAAGCCTGGGCCAGCCGATCCACGGCTTTAGCTGGCGTCAACGGTTCGCCAGCCTGCCGGGCGCGCTGCCGATCTTCCTGGTGGTCGGCATCATTTTCGGTGCGCTCTATTCCGGTGCCGCAACACCCACGGAGGCCGGCGCGCTGGGGGCGATGGTGGTATTCGCTCTCTACGCCTACCGGGCGTGGCGTGATCGCGCCGCAGCGCTCATGGGCAAACGATTACGCGAAGCCCTAATGGAGACCGCCAAGCTCACGGTGATGATCTTCACGCTGATCTGGGGCGTGTTCCTGTTCGTGCGGTTCCTCGGCTTCGCGGGGTTGCCCGAGGCATTCGCCGACTGGGTCGTCACGCTCGACATGCCGCCGCTCCTCATCATCATCTGCATCCTGCTTGCCTACGCCGTCCTCGGCATGTTCATGGATGCCATCGGCATGCTGGTGCTCACCCTGCCGGTGGTCTATCCCGCCGTCGTCGCCCTCGGCTACGACCCTATCTGGTTCGGCATCGTGGTGGTCAAGATGGCGGAGATCTGCCTGATCACGCCGCCCATCGGCCTCAACTGCTTCGTCGTGGCCGGCGTCGCCCGGGAACTGCGGTCGGACGACGGCGGGTCGCTGGCGATTCCGCTTCAGGACGTGTTCCGCGGCATCGGTCCGTTCTTCGTCGCCGACGTGCTGACCGTGGCCGTTCTGTTGGCGTTCCCGGGAATCGTGCTCTGGCTGCCGCAAACGATGGGGTGATCACTTGACCGCGCTCATCACCCACGATGTATGCCTCGAGCATGAGATGGATCCGGGTCATCCGGAGCGCCCGGAACGCCTGTCGACGCTCCTTCGACACCTTAAGGAGACCGGAATTCTCGAGGACGTCGACGTGTACGAGGCGAGTCCGGCGCAGCGTCCGGATTTGGCCAGGGTCCATGGCGAGTCCTATCTCGATGCCTTGGATCGCGTGGTGCCCGAATCGGGCCTCGTCCACGTGACCCTGGACACGGCCATGGGACCACGGTCCCTAGACGCCGCCAAAGCCGTCGCAGGAGCCGCCGTCGATGGCGTCAGGATGGTCCTGGAGGAACGGAAACAGCGCGTATTCTGCGCGGTACGACCGCCGGGACATCACGCCGAGGAATCTGCAGCGATGGGTTTTTGTTTCTTGAACGGCATTGCCGTCGCCGCGATGGCCGCCCTCGAAGACGACCGGATCGACCGCGTGGCTGTCCTCGACTTCGACGTCCACCACGGCAACGGCACGGTGGCGGCGTTCATGGACAATCCGTCGGTGCTGGTCTGCTCGAGTTTCCAGCACCCCCACTACCCCTACCGCTACTTCGATGTGGACCGGCCGAACATCGTCAACACGCCCTTGCCCGCGGGAACGCGGGGCATCGAGTTTCGGAATGCGGTGGAACGCGACTGGCTGTCGGCGCTCGACGACTTCAAGCCGCAACTGATCCTCGTCTCCGCCGGGTTCGATGGCCACGCCGACGACCCGCTAGGAGATTTCCTCCTAACCGAGGATGACTTCGCGTGGGTGACCAGGCTCATCGCCGACGCCTCCAACCGCCATGCCGAAGGGCGAATCGTCTCGGTGCTGGAAGGCGGATACGACCTAGATGCGCTGTCCCAGTGCGCCGCGGTTCATCTGCAAGGGCTTTGCTCGTGAACGGGTTCGGCGGTCCACGACGGGCGCATCCGCCGAGCGGATCGAAGCTTCTGGTTCGCAAATGACAAGACGGCAAGCCGCGATTCCGCTGGCGCTAGGGACCGTCTTGTTGATTGCCGGCTTAGTGATTTGGTGGCTGGTCGGTGCCGTTCGGGCACCTGGCGAGACCCGCGAGATTGCTGTTTCCGCCGACGAGAGTTCCATCGTCGACATCGTTCCGCCGGCGAGCGAAACGCAGTCCCCGAACCCCGTTGAACTCCCTGCGGTTGAACGTCCGTGGGAGGAGCTCCCGGCAACGGCGGTCATAAACAGTCCCAACTGCCTTTTCGTTGCTGGAACGGGAGAGGCTGCAGGGGTCGCCATCGTCCTCGCCGGCCCAAGCCCCGATGCCGCTTGGTTTGCCGCAGTCGACCAAGACGGGGTTTTGTTCGGCGCGCATCTGGAGTTTGGCAGGGATGGACTCCCCCTTTTCGATCTAGGCCGCCGGGACGGTGCCGTGCTGATGGGGTTCCGCACCGCCGATCACCACGCACAAATCGTACTGGACGGAGAGCCGATATACGAAGCCGAAGGAGTCTGGAGTTCGATGTTGCGAGCGACGGTTCATCGTTCCTGGCAATCGAGCCATTGGCCGGTGGCGCGTCCCGGCTCGTCATCCGCATGTCCGTCGACACGGTTCCGCAACACCGGTACGGAGGATTCTTCGGTCAGGACACGCCGGAGGAGTCCCTTGTCTTCCCCCTATTCCCTCACGGCGGAACACCCGAGAGACGTTGCACTCGACCCATGCTGGGAAGTGGCCGGACACTCGTCGCAGACGGCAACCGCTTGACCTACCAAGTGCCGCCAGAACCCGCCTAGCCGCAGGCACGGGCGTTGGATCCTCGATCGTATTCGAAGGCGGCGTTCATCGATCCATTTCATGTCAGACGTGAGAAATGCGAGACCCGCCGTACCGGGCAAGCGTTTTATGGTTCTGGCGTCTTCGCCTAACCTACTTCAATGAAAAAGCAACTCTCTTCGTTCGCGGCGATCCCCGCGTTTCTCCCTTCCTTCGCCTTCGGTGCCGAACTCGCCATCGAGGAAATCGTTGTCACCGCGAGCCGGATCGGCAGCGTGGATCAGCGCGTCGTGTTCATGGGTGACGATGAGGTGGACGAGGCTTTCTTCCACGCGGCGGACGCGCTTCGCGTGTTGCCCGGACTCGCCCTATCCACCAACGGCCACCGTGGCTCGCTGACCCAGGCCCGGGTGCGGGGGGCCGAGTCGAATCACCTGCTGGTGCTGCTCGACGGCGTGCCATTGAACGACCCGGCGCTCGGCTCCGAGTTCAACTTCGGGGCATTGGATTTCGCCGGCGTCCAGCGCGTGGAGTATCTCGCCGGCCCGCAGAGCTCGATCTGGGGCAGCGACGCGCTGGCCGGCGTCCTGTATCTCGATACGACGCCTCGCCGAGACGCCAGCCGCCTCGCGCTCGGTGCCGGCTCGCACGGCACCGTGGACGCCGATGTCGAATTCGCCCGGGTGTCGGGGGACCGACATGCGACGGTTGCCGTGGGCCGAGTCGTCAGCGACGGAACGAACCCCGCCGCAACCGGCGACGAGGACGACGGCTTCGCCAACACCACCGCGCACGTCAACCTGGGTCGAAGTTGGAATCGGTGGCAGGCGTCGGTCGCCGCACGGCTCACCGACACGAGCGTCGACTACGACCCCACCCCGGGACCGCGCTACCTGCCTGCGGACGGCGACCGGAACGCCCAGGGCCGGAGTGAAGTGGTTCACGGCGCGTTGCGTTTCAGCGCAAACGACAATATCGAGTCGTGGCTGACCATCGCGAGCAGCCGCGACCGGAACCGGCAGTACGCAGACGGTTCCTTCACCGACGGCACCGTCGGCCGGCGCGACGCGGCCACGCTGGCCACCAACTTCCGCTTCGACACGCAGCGCGTCAACGTGACCGTCGAACTCGAACGGGAACGGATCGAGCAATCGGGTTCCGCGACTCCCTTCGGCGATCCCAACCAGCGGCAGCGGATCAATGGCAAGAGCATCGCTGCCGAGTACCAGGTCGAGGTCGGTCGGTTCGGCTTCTCGGCGTCGGCACGTGCGGATTCGAGCGATGCGTTCGACGACGCCCTCGCTTACCGCTTGGGTACCACCTTCGGCGCAAACCCTCGCTGGTTCGCGAACCTCGGGCGCGGCGTCAAGAACCCTACATTCACGGAGCGCTTCGGCTTCACCCCGGACACCTTCATCGGGAACCCGGACCTTGTCCCGGAGACGTCGCTTGGCTTCGAGACGGGCGTCGTAGTCACGCTCGGCGCTACCACGGCATCCCTCGTCTACTTCGACACCACCCTCCACGACGAGATCGACGGATTCTCCTTCGATATCGCCCGGGGCGGATTCTCAGCACGCAACATCGACGGGGAAAGCCATCGCCAGGGGGCGGAAGCGACGCTCGATACCCAACTCGGGCCAATAGCACTGAGCGCAACGTACGCCTACGTGGACTCCACGGCCGACAACGTTCGCGAACTGCGTCGACCGCGTCACATCGGGAACATCGACGCCCGAGCCGCGATCACGCCCTCGGTCCACGCGAGCGTGGGTGTTGCCGTCAGCGGTTCCGCCTTGGATCGGGATTTCTCGACATGGCCCGCTACCGATGTCGAGTTGGACGCGTACCGCCTCTGGCGCGGTAAACTCGACATCGCCCTCTCGCCCCGGTGGAAGCTCATCCTCAGCGCCGAGAACCTGCTCGGCGAGGATTACGCAACCGTCTACGGCTACCGCAGTCCGGGTGTCACGGCCATGGCGAAGGTCGTGTTCAATCGATGACTACCACCAGGAGGACGCGACCATGACGATCAAGCGAGAGGACGTGGACCATCGGCGAGTCGACTTTCGCGGTGTGGCCTCGGGACAGCGGCTTCCGGCGATTCACCCCGGAGAGATATTGCGGGACGAGTTCCTGGTACCGATGAAGATCACCGTGTACCAGCTAGCAAAAGCTCTCAAGGTATCGCGCCCGCGATCGAACGACATCGTGCTCGGCCGACGGGCGATCACAACAGACACGGCCTTGCGGCTGAGTCGCTATTTCGGAACGACGGCGGAGTTTTGGATCAACCTCCAGACCCGCTACAACCTAGACGTTGCCGAGGAGACGACACGGCAAACTATCGAACAGGAGGTCGAACCTTACGCAGCGCAACCCGTCAACAGCTCGCCGTTCCTCAACGACGCGCGGCATTCACGAACCCTTGGTTGACGCGGGTCGCGACCCGACCGCCTCCGGGCTGCTGAAGTCGGGGGCGTCGAACATCCGCCGTACGGTGGGGTCTGCATAGCGGTCCACCGCGGTCCTTACGGCGGCTACCAGCTCTCCTCTCCTGGCCACCAAGGCGTCGATGTCGGCGCTCAAGCGTGCCAGGCGAAGCAGGCTGCGCATCGAGATGAGCAGTTGGGCCTGTTTCTCCAAGACAAACAGCGTGGCGAAGAGACTCACCGGGATCAGCAACAGTGCCACGGCGACCCACACCCAGCCGAGTCCGACGCCAGCCATGACCGCGACGAGCGCATACGTCGAAAGCAGCACCGGAACCGCCGTCACGAGCTTCAGGGTGGCGATGTCGTCGATGTCGTAGCTGAACCGCGCCCCCACCGTTGCAGCGAGCCATGCGACCGGCAGCAGGACGATCGCCCCCGGCAGCGCGAGCGGCAACAGCACGGTGACCACTGCGGTGCGCCAGACGATCCGTCTAACGGCGTTGCAGGCGCTGACACGATGCGAGAGTTGGTAGTCCTTCAATCCCAGGCCATCCAACTCCGCCTGATACGCCTCGATCTCCACACGCAGCCGCTGCACGTCCGGTTTCTCTGCGAAGAGCGCATAGCGTTCCACGAAGCGGCGGCTTAAGTCGACATAGCTCGCGGGCGTCAGTTTGGCCGCAGTCGGCTTGTACAGACGGCGAGCGGCGTGAATGAAACGCAGCGTCGCCCAGTCCGGGGCGCTCAGCATGACGCCGGAGATTCGCTCGCCGAGTTCCGCCGTGAGCTGGCGCACCGTCCCCACTTCATCTCTCTGGTAGGCCTTAAGGCGCGCGTCGTCCATGGGGATCGGCGACGCAAACTGCAGCAGGACTTGGCTCCTGAACCGGTCACGGTCGAGGTAGGTCAGGCCAAAAGGGACGATCGCGACGTCGTTGTCGCGCTGCGCGGCCGCGTGCAGCGCCATTCTCGCGGCACCGGTCTTGAGCGTCACCAGTTGGCTATCGGCGTGGCTGATGCCTTCGGGGAAGATCGCCACGCAGCCGCCGCCGACGAGGATGTCGTGCACGCGCGCGAAGGCGCCCCGGTTGTCCACGACGCCTGGGTGTTCTTCGCGGCGCAGGACGGGTATCGCGCCGAGCGCTTCAAGCAGACTGGAGAGTACCGGGAATCCCCAGAGTTTCGCGTTGCCGAGGAAGTGTATGGGGGACCGATCCGCCAGGCTGACCAGCAACAGTCCGTCGACCAACGCATTGGGGTGATTGCCGGCAAAGATCACGGCACCACGCGGAGGGACGTTTTCGAGGCCCACCACCTCGATTCGCCTGTAGAACGTGCTGGCGAGGAGGCTCAGGAATCGAACGAAGCCACGGTAGAACATGGGCGAACGTACCGCGCGGTTTCGATCCGATCACGCTACCAGAGAGTCACGGACGCCGCCATCGAAGGCAAGAGAATCCGGGCAAGCACGGCAGTTGGTCGAATCTCGGCACACCGGCGGGAGCAGACGCGGGAAAGCGGTAGGCGATGACCGCGTTCAAACGTTGATCTTAGGCGATCCCTCGGTAGCTACAGCTAAGGATTGACAGACTTCAGCGCACGAGCAACCCGAAATCCCCATGCGGCCGAACGCGCTGTTTTCTCGATCCCCGCGCGGGAGGCAGAGCGCAGGCAACCTGCACGATCCATATACGAGCAGCCGCGCAGAATCCGGCTGGAACAGTCACCTACTTGCCATGCACCCCCGTCAGTTGGCGCGCCTTCGTAGCTGTCGTTCCAGCAGTCCTGCACCCACTCAGTGACATTGCCGTGGACATCATGGAGGCCGAATGCATTCGCGGGAAATGTGCCGACAGGCAGAGGCTCGCCTCGAAATGACTCCCCGGTCCAGCGACCGTTGAAATTCGCCTGACTGGTCGAAATCGACTCGCCTGTGTGGTAAGCCGTGGCCGTGCCGGCCCGGGCCGCATATTCCCACTCTGCTTCGCTCAGCAGACGGTAACTCTGGCTCGTCTTCGTCGACAACCAAGACACGTACTGCTGTGCATCGTCCCAATTCACTGCAACCACGGGTCGCTTGCCTCGTCCGAACCCGTAGTCCGCGGCGCGCTGACCGCGGCAGCCACCTTCCGCAACGCAGTCGTCCCACTCTTCGAACGTCACTTCGTAGACACCTGCAGCAAACGGGTCAGCCATCGTCACGCGACGCACTGGACCCTCCGACGCCGTCCTACCATCCTCCCCATCAGGCGAGCCCATCATGAAGGATCCCCCGGGCACAACGACCATTTCCGGGCACGTGCTGCAGTCGCGAAAGACCCGCCCCGCCGCTTCGTTCCGTTCTTGGGAAAGTCCGCGGTCTGGACCCGCCGCGACGATGCGGGAGTCCGCAGGCTCCCGTTCCCCGTTGCCGGTTTCCTCTGCGCCAAACGCAATACAGCAGACCGTCACCGGTACTGCGCGGCAGGCAAGGTCGAATCTCATTTCCCTTCCCGTCAGGATTCAGGCGATTGTAACGCCGAGAGGACTCCCCCACGCGACGCTCCGGCGGCGTCCGCGAACGCTACCGATCCTGTCGGAAGGGCCAGCGTCGGCGGGCGCGCACTCGGCGTTCCCCGGATGGGACCGAATTCGCGTGTGTCCGAAACAAACCGGTAAACCGGTTGCCACGCTACTGTAACGCGTTACAGTCCGCTCCAAAGTCCGAAGTACGAGTACGCACATGGCCACGCCAGCCAACGAGAGAATGCGAGCTTGGCGCGATCGCCAGCGTCGCTCGGGGCGTCGGGAAGTCCGCATGGTGCTTCCGGATGCCCGTTTGCCGGGTGTGCGCGAGAGGGTGGCAGCTTCGGTATCCGGACTCGATCAGCGAGACGAAGAAGAGGCGCTGGGTTGGATCGAGGAGGTCTCCGAATTCGATGCCCATTCGGCGCGGTGATGTCGTAACGGTCGCGGCGTCGGGTGACTATGGCACGCCTAGGCCAGCGGTGGTTGTCCAAAGCGACTCGTTTCCCGCTACACATGCATCGGTCGTCATCTGCCAGATGACATCGTCGCTTGCCGACGCGCCCGACTTCCGCGTCACCATAGAGCCGTCAAAGGAGAACGGGCTGCAGCGGATGTCCCAGATCATGGCGGACAAACCGACGACCGTAAGGCGCGAGCGGATCGGCGCCCGCATCGGTCGCCTCCGGGGCGCAGATGTGCGGCGTCTCAACCGGGCCATGGCGTTCTCCCTGGGCTTTGCCGACTGATGCGCTTTTGGCTAACGTGGTGTTCAACCCATGGCCGCGATCAACCGAACGTGAACTTGGTTGCGTGTTCGAACACCCCGCTCCAGGTCATGACCTGACTCGGTCGAAGTACGCAGGTCTCCTGCTGGAACCACTCGACGGAACCCCAGCCGTACTTGGCCTGGGCACTTTCGGCGAGCAGGCTGGCCAACTCCTCGTCGGGCATGACTATCTCGACGGCGCCTTCAAGGATCACTGGGTTCTCGGCGTTCTCCAAGGTGACGCTGACTTTTCGGTTGGCGGCGAGGTTGCGACGCCACCGGGACTTGGGATCGCCGCCGAAGTAGAGCGCGTCTTCGATCCAGTTGCCATCCACCGGGCGTGAGATGGGTGCCCCGGTCGGATCAGCCGTCGAAACCCAGTAGTGCAGCGCTTCGGTGAGGCGTTGCGCGACGCTGAACCATTCGAGCAAGGGTGAATCCTGCGGGGCACCGTAGACCGCTGGCAGCTGGACGCGACTGACGACCGGCTCGTCCATACACATTCCCTGCTCCACCCGGTGCATCGCAACGTGGCACAGCGGAAGGCGACGTGCAACAGCCTGCGCGCTCTTGCCGTACACTTAATGGAAAAGACAAGCACGGAGGGGAGTCGCGAGTGAGTACACCCAGCGACGATGTCCTACTAGACATCCACCGACGGATGGTGCGTATCCGGACATTCGAGACCGAGGCCGGCCGGATGGCCGAGGCGGGCAAGATTCCCGGCGCCCTGCACCTCTATGTCGGCGAGGAAGCCGTGGCCGCCGGGGTGATGGTGCACCTGTCCAACGAGGACTGGATCACCAGCACGCACCGTGGGCACGGCCACTTGATCGCCAAGGGCGGCGAGTTCGACCGCATGTTCGCCGAGTTGTTCGGGCGCGCCACGGGCTACTGCCGGGGCAAGGGCGGCAGCATGCATATCTCCAACATGGACCTCGGCATGCTCGGCGCCAACGGCATCGTCGGCGCCGGTCCGCCGATTGCCGTCGGGGCGGCCTTTTCGACCAAGTACCGAAAGACCGACCGGGTGGCGGTGACGTTCTTCGGCGACGGCGCCAGCAACGAGGGCTCGTTCCACGAGGCCGCGAACATGGCGGCGCTCTACAAACTGCCGGTGATCTTCGTGTGCGAGAACAACGGCTACGGCGAGTACACGCCCCAGGCCAAGCACCAGGCCATCGTGGACGTTGCCGACCGCGCGTCCGGCTACGGCATGCCGGGCGTCGTGGTGGACGGCATGGATGCCATGGCCGTCTACGAGGCCGCGGACGCAGCCATCGAACGCGCCAGGGCCGGCGACGGACCGACGCTCTTAGAATGCAAGACCTACCGCTTCTTCGACCACGTCGGGGTACGCGGTATGGGACTCACGTACCGGACCGACGAGGAACTCGCCGAGTGGCAGAAACGCGATCCGATCCATCTATTCGAGGCGCGACTGGCCGAACTCGGCGTGCTGTCCAAGGACGACGCGGTAGCCATCCACGAGGAAGTGCTGGCCGAGGTAAGGGCGGGGATCGAGTTCGCGGAGGCGAGTCCAACCCCCGACCCCGATACGCTGCTCGACGACGTGTACGCCTGAGGAGAAAGACATGGCCGAGGCCGAACAACGAGAACTGACCTACGTCGACGCCATCATCGAGGGCGCCCGCACGATACTGCTCGAACAGGACAACGCCTTCATCGCCGGCGAGGATGTCGGCGGCGCGGGCGGCGTGTTCGGCTCCTACCGGGGACTCCTCGAGGAGTTCGGGCCGGAGCGCGTGGTCGACACGCCGATCTCCGAGGAAGGCATCGTCGGTCTGGGCGTCGGCGCCGCCGCGACCGGCTTGAGGCCCGTCATCGACATCATGTTCATGGACTTCATGGGCGAGTGCATGGACGAGATCGCCAACCAGATGGCGAAGATGCGCTACATGTTCGGTGGTTCCGCCAAGCTGCCGGTCACCGTGGTTACCATGTCCGGGGGCGGCAGGAACCTGGCTGCGCAACATTCCCAGAGCCTCGAAGCGTGGCTCTGCCACCTGCCGGGCCTCAAGGTGGTTGCCCCATCCACTCCCTACGACGCCAAGGGTCTTCTGATCGCGGCGTCGCGGGACGACAATCCCGTGTTCACCGTGATGAACAAGATGTCGCTGGCCAATCGGGGCGCCGTGCCGGAAGAGTCCTACGAAGTTCCGATCGGCAAGGCCAACGTGGTCCGCGAGGGCGAAGACCTCACGATCATCACCTACAGCCGGATGGTGAGCGAGTCGCTCACCGCCGCCGAGGCCCTGGCCCAGGACGGGGTCGAGGCCGAGGTCATCGACTTGCGTTCCCTGCAGCCGATGGACACGGACACCGTCATCGAATCGGTGGCGAAGACCCATCGCGCCGTCGTCGTCCACGAAGCCGTCCGTTTCGGTGGACTCGGCGGGGAGATCGCGTCGCAAATTCAGGAACTGGCTTTCGACGAGCTCGACGCGCCCGTCTCTCGGGTGGGGGCACCCTTCTCGCCGGTGCCGTTCAGCGCGGTGCTCGAGCAAACCTATCTGCCGAACGCGGACAAGATCGTTGCCGAGTCGCGCTCGCTGATCGGCGCCTAGTGTCAAGTCGAGGCGCAGTCGGCTTCGTCGCGAATCCCGCCTCGGGCAAGGACATCCGGCGCATCACGGCCCGCGCTTCGGTCTTCGACAACCAGGAGAAGACCGCCATGGTGCGGCGCTGCCTGATCGGCTTGCGGGCAATGAGCGATGCGCCGATTCGATATCTCGCAGACGCCAACCGACTCGTGGAGTCCGCGCTCGCCGAACTCGGGTTCGATGGCGAGGCCGTCGACGTGGAGACCAACGGGAAGGCCCTCGACACCACCAACGCCGCGGTCGCGATGCGAGGAGCCGGAGCTGTCGTGACGCTCGGTGGCGACGGCACCAACCGGGCATTCGCAAAGGGTTGGCTCGACGCGCCCCTGATCCCGTTGTCAACGGGGACCAACAACGCCTTTCCTGTCATGCGGGAGGCCACGACCGCCGGTGCCGCCGCGGGTCTCCTGGTGAGCCGGAGAATCCCGCTCGAGGCGGTGGCGGAGCGGGCCAAGGTCATCCACGTCGACATCGAGGGCGAACCGCCGGACCTCGCGCTCATCGATGCGGTGCTGACCCAGGATCGATTCGTCGGGGCACGGGCACTCGACGATCCCGGCAAGCTCGTCGCCGCCATGCTGACCCGGGCCGACCCGGCCGGCGTCGGGATGACCTCGGTAGGCGGGTTCGCCCACCCCCTCGCCGAGCGCGATGACGCGACCCTCACACTCACCTTCGACCGCGCTTCTCCTCGCCGGGTGGTCGCGGCGCTGGCACCGGGTCGATTCGAGTCGATCGGCCTTGGACAAACCCGGACCGCGACGCTGGGAGAACCCATGCGACTCACGGGCCCCGGCGTACTCGCGTTCGACGGGGAACGGGAACGGGTTCTCGCACCCGGGCAGGCCGCGACGTTTCGTACGCTACGAGACGGGCCGTGGGTTGTCGACGTGAGGAAAGTCCTGACCCGGGCCGTCGCCTGCGGCGGTCGCTGACGCAGAACAGAGTAAGGAGGGAGCCAATGCCATCGGAGATCTACCTCGTCAAGGTCGGCATGACCATGGAGGAGGGTACGGTGGAGGAGTGGTATATCGCCGACGGCGACCGCGTCGAACCTGGCGAAATGCTGTATCGGCTGGAGACGGAGAAGGTCAACCTCGATGTCGACGCGGAGACGGCGGGTACCGTGAAACATCTGGCGGACGCCGGAACGACGTGCAAGCCGGGCGATGTCGTCGGCTTCATCTACGCCGACGAGGAAGAGATTCCAGCGGTGCTCCCGACGCCCAAGCCACAACCGGACGTTGCCGTTGCAACCGACACGGTCGCCGACGACAAGCCCGACAAACCCGCTGCGGCAAAGCCCCGGCGGGCCGGGGGTCGCATCGCCGCGTCGCCTGTCGCTCGCAAACTCGCGGGCGAACTCGGCGTCGATCTCGCCGACGTCACCGGTACGGGCCCGCGAGGGCGCATCACGAAGGAGGATGTCCAGACAGCGGCAGACGCGGCGGCGGCCGCGCCTGCCGGACCCCAAGCGGGCTCATCGATACCGCTGTCCGGGATGCGGCGGACCATCGCCGAACGCATGCACGGCAGTCTGCGGGACACTGCCCAACTCACCATGGACATGGAAGTGGCCGTGGACGATGCCGTCAAGCTACGCCGCGACCTGGTCGCGGAGTGGGAGTCCGACGGCATTCGCGTGACCTACACCGACCTCGTGCTTGCGGCGGCCACCAAGGCGCTTGGCCAACATCCGGCGATGAATTCCGCCCTGCACGACGACGCCCTCGTGCGGTTCGAAGCAGTCCACCTGGGACTCGCCGTTGCCTTGGACGAAGGACTGATCGTGCCGGTCATCAAGGACGCGCAGTCGAAATCCTTGAAGGAGATCGCCGCTCATTCCGCCGACCTCGCAACCCGGGCGCGGGACGGCAAGCTCACCCTCGACGACGTCGAGGGCGGGACGTTCACGGTTACGTCCCTCGGCATGTACGGCGTCGACACCTTCACGCCGATACTCAATCCCCCGCAAGCCGGGATCCTCGGCGTGGGGCGAATCTACGACGGCATCCGCTGGGAGGGCGATACGGCGGTCAAGGCAGCGATGATGCGGCTGTCGCTGACCTGGGATCACCGCGTCCTCGACGGCGCGCCTGCCGCCGAGTTCCTCGCGGCAGTCCGCGACTGCCTCGAGTCACCCTACCGGCTTCTGGTTTGAACGCCATGTGGCGCACCGGCAAGGCCAGGTCGGATTGGCGTAGGGGCGAGGCCATCACGCCCGAAAGGGTGCGCCCTCGCCCGCGTTCGTGCAAGGAATGGCCTCGGTTCGGTCGGCACGGGCAACCCATAGGTCGAGCAGGCGACCACAAGGCGGGCGACCACAAGGGTCGCCCCTACGGGCGATGAACGGACGAAGGGGATATCGCGACGCCGGACGTCGAATATCGCCGAACCGGGTGATCGAGCGTCGCCCCCCGGGTCTCGCCCGGCTGTTGCTCGGCGAGGAGAAGTTCCTCACCGAACGGGACTGGACGGCCATCAAGATGATGATGCCGTTCTTCCTGGAGTTCAAAGGCCGGCTCGCCCTCGCCTTCGGCTGCCTGGCCGCCATCCAGGGCACGCAGTTCGCCGTGCCTTGGCTCCTCAAGCTCATCGTCGACAGCCTGGACTCGACCCAAGTGCAGATCGTCGCCCTGCCGCTCGCGTTGTTGATCGTCTACGTGCTGGTTCGGTTCGGCTCGGCCGCGCTTCGGGAACTGCGCGAGGCCGTATTCGGGACGGTCACGGTCCGGGCCATGCGCCGCCTCTCCCTGACGCTACTCGATCACCTCCTGGGCCTCGACCTCGAATATCACGTTGCGCGCCGCACCGGCGCGGTGAGCCGGGACATGGACCGCGGCGTCATGGCCATCACGTCGCTGATGCGGATCCTCACCTTCCAACTGCTCGGCATGTTCATCGGCGTGTTCGGCGTCGCCGGCATCATGGTGGTCTTCTTCGACTGGAGCTACGCGGTCATCATCCTCGCCGCGGCGGTGTTCTACGCCGTCTACACGGTGAAAGTGACCGCCTGGCGTACGCCCTTCATCCGCCAGTCCAACGAAGCGAACTCGCGTGCCAACACCCGCGCCATCGACAGCCTGATCAACTACGAGACCGTCAAGACCTTCGGCAACGAGGGCATGGAGACCACCTTCTACGACGAGGATCTCGCGATCTGGGAGCGAGCCCGGGCGCGCAACCGCTACTCGCTGGCGGCGCTCAACGTCGGCCAATCGTTCATCGTCCACATCGGCCTGCTCGGCATGATGATCATCGCGGCGATGGCGGTGGTCGACGGTTCGATCAGCATCGGCAGCCTGGTCGCCATCAACGGCTACGCCGTGCAGGTCTTCGTGCCGCTGAACGCCCTCGGATCCATTTATCGGCAACTGAAGAACGCCTTCACCGACGTCGAGCTGATGTTCGACATCCTGGAGACCTCCCCCAAGATCGTGACACCCCGGTCGGCCGCGCCACTGCCGCCAGGCGACGGTCCCATTGTGTTCCGGGACGTGGCCTTCGCCTACCAGCCCGAGCGAGAGATCCTCAAGGGCATCGACTTCTGCATCGAGCCGCACCAGACGCTCGCGCTCGTGGGACCGAGCGGCAGCGGCAAGTCGACGATCGCCCGACTGCTGTTCCGGTTCTACGACCCGGACCAGGGTGCCGTCCTCGTCAACGGCAGGGATCTTCGCGCCATCGACGTCGCGAGCCTCAGAGATGCGTTCGGCGTGGTTCCCCAGGACGTCACGCTGTTCAACGACACCCTCTACCACAACATCGCCTACGGCCGATTGGAAGCTACCGAGGCTGATGTCCAAGAGGCGGCCATCCTCGCCCGCCTGGACGAACTCATCGACCGCCTGCCGAACGGCTTCGACACGGTGGTGGGCGAACGCGGCCTCAAACTATCCGGTGGCGAGAAGCAGCGCGTCGCCATCGCCCGGGCGATTCTCAAGGATCCCACCTTCCTGATCTTCGACGAGGCCACCTCGTCCCTCGACACCGTCACCGAACGCGCCATCATGCATGCCATCAACGAGGTCTCGGCCCGGCACACGACGCTCATCATCTCGCACCGGTTGAGCACCGTGGTGGATGCCGACCAGATCGTCCTGCTCGAGGACGGCGCTGTCCTGGAAACCGGCAACCATGGCGAGTTGCTGGCCCAGCAGGGCAAGTACGCCGAAATGTGGACGGTGCAACGCAAGGAAAAGGCAGCCACCGAGACGCTGGACGCCACGCGATACTCCGCGTGAATGTGTCGGCCTATCGCCCCACGACCTTCACACGCAGACCATCGAGTTCCTCGGTCAGTTCGATCTGGCAGGACAGCCGGCTGGTCGGGGCCACTTCGCCGTCGAACTCCAGCATGTCCTGCTCGATCTCGCTCGGTGGCCCCACGACCGGCATCCACACCGGGTCGACGTGCACATGGCAGGTCGCACAGGCGCAACCCCCGCCGCATTCGGCATCGATGCCGTCGATGCCTTCCGCCCGTGCCAGTTCCATGACGATGTCGCCGATGTCGCCGTCGACGGCAACGGTCTCGTCGTCGAGGGTTACGAAATAGACGGTCGGCATGGCGCCGCGTCAGGTGGCCGAGGCCGCGACGATGGAGGCGATGGATCCGTCGAGCATGTCGGTGAAGGCGGTATCGTCCAAGTCGACGTGCAGGCCTTCGGTCAACGCCCGGGAGAAGCTTGCGATCATGCCGTTGTTCGCCGCGAGTTTCCGGTTCGACTCCTCCCGCGAGTAGCCGCCCGACAACGCCACGACGCGCAGCACCTTGGGGTGCGTGCAGAACTCCCGGTAGTAGTTCGCCTCGTCGGGCAACGTTAGCTTGAACATCACAGGCGCATCGCCGCCAAGACCGTCGAGTCCATCGCGTAGCTTCTCCCGCAGGATGGCTTCGCAGGTCGCCTTGTCCTCGGCATGGATGTCCACCTCCGGCTCGATGATCGGCACCAGGCCGTGACCGCGCACTTCGTCGGCGAAGGCGAACTGCTGCTCGACCACCCGGGCGACGCCGGCTTCGTTCGGCGAGGCGATGACCGAGCGCATCTTGGTCCCGAACACATTCTTCGCCTTGGCCGCGGGCAGTCGTTCGTCCAGGTCCGGGATTGGCTTCATCACTTGGACGCCGTCGGTTTCGTCCGCCATGCCGTAGTCGATCTTGAGGATCGGCAGGATGCGCTTTTCGCGCCACAGGTACTCGCTGGTCGGCATTCCGGCGACGTGGCGGTCCAAGGTGTTCTGGAACAGGATCGCGCCGAGGATCCGCATCCCGTTGAAGCTCGGATTGGTCATGATCCGGGTGCGCATGGCGTGCACGGCGTCGAACATCTCGTCGTCGTTCGAATACGCCGACTCGTCGACGCCGTAGAGCTTCAACGCCTTGGGCGTGCTGCCGCCGCTTTGATCCAGCGCCGCGATAAACCCGGCATCCGATTTCATGCGTTGAATTTGCTCTGACATCGCGCCACCCTAACAAGCTCCTAAGCCGCCAAGCGTACCGTAGCGATATGACCAATCCCAACATCCTGTTCCTGATGACCGACCAGCAGCGTTGGGACGCCATGAGTTGCGCCGACGACTGGGTCAAGACACCGGCGTTGGACCGGATCGCCGCCGAAGGCGTGCGCTTCACCCAGTGCGTCACCACGACGCCCATCTGCATCCCGGCCCGGGTGACTCTCGCCACGGGTCGCTATCCGCACAACAACGCGGTCTGGAACAACATGCAGTACACCATGACGCCGGACGCGCCCACCTGGATGCGCGCGATCCGCGACCTCGGCTACCGCACCAGCCTGTTCGGCAAGACCCACCTGCACCCGCACGAGGGCGACCTGCGCGAACGCGAGCACCTCTTGAACGCCTACGGCCTCGACGACGTCGACGAGATCGGCGGTCCCCGGGCCAGCAGGCAAGTAATGAGCCATATGACGGCGGGCTGGGAAGCGAAAGGGCTGCTCGAAGCCTACCGCGAGGACTATGCCGAACGGTTCGCCAACAAACCCCATGTGGTTCGCCCGTCGGTTCTGCCGCTCGAGGACTACATCGACGTCTACGTCGGCCAGCAGGCCAAGCGCTATCTCGAGAACTACGATCGGGACGAGCCCTGGTGCTGCTGGGTCAGCTTCGGCGGCCCGCACGAGCCCTGGGACGCGCCCGAACCGTACGCCAGCATGTATGACCCCCGGGCCATGCCCGCGCCCGTGCCCCGGCCCGCCGACGACCACCCTCGCCCCAAGGGCTATCTCGATGAACGGATAGAGCACGGCAGTCCGAAGCTGGACCGCGGCGACGAGGCCGCCATGCGCGCCAACTACGCGGGCAACGTCACGCTGATCGACGACCAGATCGGGGAGATCCTCGCCGTCATCGAGGAACGAGGCGAACTCGACAACACCGTCATCGGCTTCACGTCGGACCACGGCGAAATGAACGGCGACTGGGGTCTCATCTACAAGATGGTCTTCCTCGACGGCTCGGTGCGCGTGCCGATGCTCGTTCGCACCCCCGAGACTGCGAAGAACGGCGGCGTGGTCAGCGACGCGCTGGTCGAGAACTGCGATCTGGGTCCGACGCTCACCGAACTTGCCGGCGGCGAGCTGACGCACCAGCAGTTCGCCCGATCCCTATGTCCGGCGCTCGGCGGCAATGGCGAGCACCGGGACACCGTCACTTCCGAGTTCCGCGGCGAGTTCATGCTGATGACCCAGGACTGGAAAATGGCGCTGAACGACGACGGCCAGTGCTATCTCCTGTTCGACCGCAACGACGATCCCCAGGAGACCCGCAATCTCGCCGGCTTGCCCGAGTCGAAGCCGGTAGAGAACGAACTTCGATTGCTGGCGTTGGAACGGATCGCCCAGACCCAACTCAAGGAGCCGTAGGGGCGGGGTTTGTCCCCGCCCGCGCTCGCAAGGAGCCGTAGGGGCGGGGCTTGTCCCCGCCCGCGTTCGTTCCTACGCACAGCACGGGCGACATCGCGGGCGAACGCACACCCTGCGCGTTAGGGTCGCCCTACGTGCCACCGTCGCCGCTCACCACCAACGGCAGCTTGTCGACGATCTCCCCGCCTACCCAGATCTGCGGATCCGAGTGTTTGTAGCCGTTGCTCTCTTCGCGTTCCCGAACCAGCGGCACCGCGCGTTCGAACGCCGCCCGGAAATCCCCGTCGGTCAAGCTGTCCCGGTAGTAGGCCGCCCCGAAGTAGGTGTATTCGCGACCGTTTTCGCAACCGAACGACGTCCGGTCCGCACTGGCCGCCGTGATGACCATGGCCCGCGGTGACTTTAGATCCTCAATATAGCCCCCGGAGAAGCAGGCCGAAACCACCACGACGCGCCAAGGCAGGCCCGCGCCGTTGACGATCTCGCCGATCCGTTTCGCCGACAGGTCGTTTAGGCGCATCGATTCGAACAAGACCGAGAACTTGTGCTCCTTGGAGCCGTGGGAGGTCATGTGCAGGAACAGGAGATCCTCCGGGCCCATTTTCCGCGCGACCCCCTTGAGGACGGACTCGAGGTTCGGACCGTTTGCCAGCGGCAACTCGTCCATCGTGTTCCGGCTGTTGACCATTAGCACCGTTCGGCCCTCGGCACCAAGCTGATCCCGGAACTGCGACTCGATGTGCTTGACCTCGTTCTCGAAGACGTCTTCCTTTGCACTGGAAGCAAAGCCAACGAAGTAGGTCTCGGGTACACCGTCTTGCGAGGCGAGTACGTCGTCCAAGGCGGCCTGGACGAGCCGCGCCTGGTCGTAGTAGATGCTCTCGACATCCAGCGCCGGTCTCTTCACCGGCAGCGGTGCGACGACCGGCACGGCGGGCCCGCGGCAAGCGACCAATCCGGCCAACGCCGAGAAAGCGACCAGTGCGGCGACGGCACGGCGTCCCAAGGTCAAATCGAGCTCCCGGAACATGACGCGCGCCCCGACCAAGGCGACGTAGTAGGCAACAACCCTGTCGGCGATTGACGACTCGAACGCATGGACCACAGCGTAAACCACTACGCCACCAATCTCGACTGCCAGCAACCCCGCCATGAGGTTCGCGAACCGTTCGACCCGGGCACAGCCCACGGCAATCACCAGGAACACCGTGACCTTCGCCAAGAGCATGGCGCATAGGGCATACAGGCCCCAGCGCTGAAACACCGCACCGCGCCCCGCATCCACGTAGTCGGCGACGAAGGCAAACAGGAACAGCATGAAGAGCGCCACCAGGATGGCACGGGGATCCCCGGCGAAGGGGCGCTTCATCGGCAAGGGGAGGAAGATGGCCAAACCGAGCAGGACATTCCAGCCGACGTTCTCGACTAGCGTTGGGGTCCGCGACACCGGTGGTACGTCCGGCACAGGCGGTTCCCAGATTCCGACCTCCGCCATTGGCCTAGATCCGACCCTTTTCGACGCGAATTGTACGACGCCCCGCAACATGCGCTTGCACTGTCGCTTCAACTGCGTATAGTCCGGCGACGTGTTGGGCGGAATAAGGAGGTGATCAGTGCAATCTTTTGTTGGGGGCAACCCCCTCTGACTCCTTAGTTGGATCTTGAGGGAGGTTGATTCCCTCACCAAACCACCGGGGTGGTGCCAAACGCGGTACCACCCCGGTTTCACGTCAGCACCGAAGATTCACGTCAGCACCGAAGAAAAGCCGCAATGAAACTATCGGTTGAGTTCCCAAGCGTCAGCTACCGCGAGGGCGGCGACGGCGTTCGCCGGCTGGCGCAGAGCATCGAGAGGATCGGCTTCGACCAACTCGACGTCTTCGACCACGTCGTGATGGGCTTCCCCACCGCCAGCCGCGAAGCCCCCATGTACCCGCCGAAAATGCCGATCCTCGAGGCTCTGATGGCGCTGTCGCACCTCGCCGCGGTCACCGAACGCATCGGCCTCGGTACCGAGGTCCTCGTGCTGCCGCAGCGCCAGCCCGTACTGGTGGCGAAGCAAGTGAGCACGCTGGACACCCTCTCGGGAGGCCGGGTACGCCTCGGCATCGGCGTCGGTTGGCAGGAATCCGAATACGACGCACTGGAGGAGGATTTCCACACCCGTGGCCGCCGCATGGACGAGGCCATCGAACTCATGCGCGCCTACTGGTCCGACGAGAACGTCGACTACCAAGGTCGGTTCTACACCTCCACCGCGATGGCGATGGAGCCCAAGCCACCCCAAGGTCGCCGGTTGCCCATCTGGATCGGCGGCAATTCGGACCGCGCGTTGAGACGGGTGGCCGAATACGGCGACGGCTGGCTGGCCACCGCGATTACCGATCCCGACGTCGCGGCACGCTGCAAGGCCAAGATCGCAGCCCACGCCGAGAAAGCAGGCCGCGACCCGAACGAGATCGGCTACCAGATGATGCTCGACGTGCCGCCCCGAGACGAGGCGGGAAAGCGTTTCTACGCGGAGTTGGACCGTGTCCGCGCCCGCGCCGCCGAGGTGCGGGCGATGGGCTTCGGCTGGGGCGCGCTAAACGCCACGGCGATCTTCCAGGCTGGCGCACGCAGCGTCGATGCAATGGTCGACGTTCTCGGGCGAGCGCACGACGCGATTCGAAGCGAGGTGGGTGCATAGGTCATCGACGGCGTCTCGCGGGCTGCCTCGCTGGGACGCAGTGGCAACGTAATCGCGGAAATGCAACGAACACCGGCAGGGTCGCTCAGCGAACAATGCCGTCCGCAACAGATTTCGGATCGATACGTGGCGCAAGGGCCGCGGCAAGCGCGTTCCTGGCCGCCTCGATACGAACGACGGACCGCGTGTCGGGATGGGCCAGCAACCACAGTCCCGCTATCGCGACGGGCGCGTTGCCCAAACGTGTGAGCGACGCTTCCGAGTCGCCCAACATGCAAGGCAACGCGGCGATCCCCATGCCTACCCGAACCGCGTGCAGCACGCAGTTGAGGTCGTCGCACCGCGTTCGAACCGGCACGTCGGGAAGCAGGCGTTTCATGAGATCGCATCGCCGCCTCCCGACGGTCGCCAGTTCGATTCCGGCACACGCCTCGGGCGCGCCCGCAGGATCGTGGCAGTCCAGATACGCGACACTTGCATAGGCGGCCGCCGTCAGGCGTCCAAGCTGCCGACCAATCAGGTGACCGGGCGGGTGGTCTGTGACCGCGAGAGCGCAATCCACATCCAGCCGAACTAGATCCGTGTGGGCGGCGATGGACCGGATTTCGACGTCGATCGCCGGATTGGCCCGCTCGAACTCGTTGATCGCATCGATCACGCTGGCGGCAAGTTCGCACGGAATGCCGATCCTCACTTTGCCCGCGAGGTGCTCGTCCGCTCCGGAAAGGGTCCGGCCCAGATCCGCGATCTGCGCCGAGATGCGCTCCACCGGCCCAAGCGCCCGGCGGCCCGCGTCGGTGATCCGCAGCGCATGATGATCGCGGTTGAACAGGGTGACGCCTAGTCGATGCTCCAGACCCTCAATGCGGCGGCAGACGGTCGACGGGTGAACGTTCAGATCAGCCCCCGCCCGTCGCAGCGAACCGCTGCGCGCGAGTACGGCGAACGTACGGAAGTGTTCCCAGCCGACGCTCGTCGCTTTGGAGGCAACGTGGGAGGCAACGTCCGGCTTCGAACTCCCCTCGACGCTGTTCTTCTCGTCGGCGGTCGGCGTTGCTGCGCCGGCAACCGTCGCCGGACACGGGGGCTGCGGTCGAGCATCACGGGCATTTGTTCGACGGCAACGCGTTCGCCGGTGCACGACCTGCGCCGGCAGCCAGCGGCGAGGTTGCATAGGGTCATCGGTTCGCGCGTGTCCTTCCGTTCGTGGTTCCATCCGCCCTGAGGCTCTCGCCCTCGTCGATGCCGGCCGGCGCACTGCGACAATGCATTCACTTTTTCGGTCACTTCGGCCAACGGCTGCCGAACCGTCTCTGGCAACCTTGGTACGCAAGGCTCGCACATCGGGATGTGGCAGGCATGGGGATCGCGGTGTTGCCGCGCGTGCTGGCCGATCACCCGCTTGACCTAGGCATTGAACCCAGTCTTTATCCGAGCAAGAGAACGTCCCCACGTCGCGGATGCTGCAAATACGCAACATCGTTTTGCATTGGTGTCTGTTGATACGACTGCGACGCGGCAATAGGGTTCTCCTCGACCTCGATGCGGGACAGAAATGAACCACCTGCCAAGCGCCAAGCCAAGTCGGTGGCATCAAATGGCTTTGCTTCGGATAACGCTGTTAACCACGGTGAACAGGGTGTTCGACATCGGCAACTGCTTGTGCTCTGCGGGCGTGCGGACGTGGAACTGCGTTCAACCTGTGAATCAGATCAAGAGGATGAGGTAAACGATGATCAAGCCGAAGTGTTTGCGATGGGCATTGGCGACTATCTCGGTGTGTACGGCTGTTGGTGGAGCTACCGAAGACGTGCGTTTCGCGCCCGACGATGGCGGGCCTACATTCGCATTGCCCTTCGTTGAACGGATTCTCTACGTCTCGGGGATGCGATCTGGCTTGGTATCGAATCCATTCGTACTTGCCGACGGGCTGTCGGGCGAGTGTCGGGTCGTCTGCGAGTGCACGTGTTCGGGCAACCATTGCGTGATGGCATGCCGCATCGAATGCGAGGTGCCCTCTGACTGGTGTCAGACGAGGCCGGAATATGAGAGCCAAAGTGACAGTCCAACGTTCGAATCCAACAACTGTATCTAAAAGGAGAGAGCTATGAATCCCGTTACGACGGGCCAAGAGTCTCGGACCTCAAAAGGACGAGTCAACTCGAGCAAGCACACACTGTTTGGCCGGATCTTTACGGGGATGGCATTTTTGGTGTTAGTCGCGCCCTCGAGCCCCTTCGCCAATTGGCTGCCGTCTGGAGGTGCCGCCGCCGCTGACAACATCTGGAGAAACCCGATGTACCTGAACTGCAGCGACACGTTTTGGGGCTGTACGGAGAACGGCAATCCAGGCAACCAAGCGACGGAGGACGATCCCTACTGCGAGCCATGCACGCGAGCTTGGGATGGGATCGAAGATCCTCAAATGAACATCCCACCTAGCGGCATACTGACTTTCGACCCAGTACCGTCTTCGAACTTTTTCGATATGCTATTGGCGCAGGAAGCATCCGCAGCTGAGGCCAAAGAAGAGTGCTATGCTCTAGCGCAAGCGAACTATACCGGAGGGGCTACGCTCGGGGCGCTTGCGAGTGCCGTAGTTATTTATTCCGGCGGAACGCTGACACCGCTCGGAGTGCTTCTGGGTGTTGCTGCAATCAGTGATACGCTTGAGGGTGGCTTGATTACTCTGTATTGTCGGATCAAGCATGATTAATCGAACGGCGTCTTCGATCCGTTGGCCGGCCGTCGGCCTCTTGGCGAGCTACGTGGGCATTCTCTTGGCCGCGCTCATGGGCGTCCATGTCGAACACCCTGTCTTGATGGCGCTCTTCGCCATCGTTGTTGCGGTATGGCATCTCTTCTACATCATCCGCGTCCTACGCGACTGGTACGTGAATAGAACCGACTCCATGAAGGACGAGCCGGTTTAAAGGGGGGAGTCCCCGACAGGGGGGAGTCACGCGGGAAGGAGTCCGGGACACACGCGAATCCGTCCTACACGGGGCGCGCCTGAGGGGGACACAGGCGGGCGCGCAGGAGATGGGAAATGCGCGTTGGCTATCCTCCTGCCACTG
>JAPPAV010000052.1 GCA_026705345.1 Gammaproteobacteria bacterium | reverse complement strand
AGCAGGCCGTGGCGCACGGGCGAGAGCTCGTTCAGGAACAGGCGCGCGGGATCGTCGAGCACGGCGGCGGGGAGCGCGGCGAGCACGCCCGTGCCGGCGGAGGGTTCGAGCACGGTGTCGCCCGGGCGCACGTCCGCCGCCAGGAACGCCGCGCAGGCGAGCGCGAGCGGCGTCGAGAACTGGTCGAAGGCGACCTGGTGCTCGCTCCGGTGCGTGTGCGTCGGTTCCAGCGCCGCGATGCGCTCGACCATGGCGAGCAGCGCCTCGGGGGATGCCGCCCGCTCGCGCATCGCGCGTCCGTGGCGGACGAGGAACAGCACCGTGGCGGCCTCGGCGGCGTCGTAGCAGAGCTTGGAGTTCCACGAGCGGCCGCTCGGGTCGAGCCGGCGCCAGGCGTCGTGCAGCGCGGTGGTGAGGACGGGCGCGGCGAGACGGCGGCCGGCCTCGAGGACGGAAACGAGATTGCGGGCCGCCTCGGCGACCGCCCGGCCGGGCTCCGGTCTCGGCGGCGGGGACTCCGGGGCGGCGGGATCGCCGACTAGGTCGAACAGGGACTGCGCGGGGTCTTGCGGGGTCATGGGCTCCTCGGTGAACTCACCACAGCGGTGGCGTTGCGCCCCCAGGGCGCGGCGAACGGCGTCCCGCAGGGCAGGCGCGCCAGCGCCTGGCGGCCGTAGGCCGGCCTCGGCCTTGCGGGGCGGCGGGCGTCCGCGCAACGATCCGGCGCGCGCCCTCCGCGCGGCGGGCAAGGCTCGGTGGGATGCGGAGAGGAGCTGGCCGGGGAATGCGCGTGGCCGGGCCGTCGTGGTCGGAGTCGCCGTTCGGACAGCGGATCGGACGGCCGCGTTTGAACGGGGTCCGGGATCGGCGGATGATGGCCGGACTGAGGAGCCGCGGTGGAACGGGCGATGGAGACGGACGGATTGGAGAAGCTGCGGGACTTTCTGAATGGAGTGGCGGGCGGCTTATGCACGTTGCCGTTCGAGCGGATTCGGGAGCTGACCGGGCAGGCGTTGCCGGAGGCGGCCAGCTCGGCGGCCTGGTGGACGGACCCGGCCGGGTGGTGCGCGTGGCCGCCGGCCGCCGCGTGCCGGGCCGCGGGGTGGCGGGTGGAGTCGGTGCATGCCGCGTCAGGGCTGGTGCGGCTGGGGCGCTGCTGAACGGCGCGTGGAGCGGGCCTTAGCGGGCGTGGGCAGGCGGTGCGGGAGGCGGCTCCGGAGGACGGCACGGCGAGGACGCCCGGAGTGGGAAAGGCGGCCCGGCGCGCCTTCCGTGGCGGCCGGGCCGAGGGATCCCGCGCCGTCCGTGGCGCGGGGAGGAGCCTCAGGAGGTGAGGAACGCGGGCAGCGCGCCGTTGCCGTCGGCGGCGGTCGGCTCGTCCGCGGGGGGTTCCGACGGTGTTGCGTCGGCCGTGGCATCGATGGACGCGTCGCCCGGCGCGGGCTCGGCATCCGCGCCGCTGGCGTCGGTTTCCGGCGCGCTCTCGGCGCTGTCGTCGGCGGGAGGCTCGACGGGCGGTGCGGCGTCCGCATCGACGTCCGCCGCCACGAATCCCGGCGGCAGCCAGCGCACCGCGGCGGCGTCCGCCTCGGCGTCCCGGGC
Source organism: Gammaproteobacteria bacterium (assembly GCA_026705345.1). Classification (GTDB taxonomy): domain Bacteria; phylum Pseudomonadota; class Gammaproteobacteria; order Pseudomonadales; family Azotimanducaceae; genus VXYL01. The sequence continues at coordinate 37,941 of JAPPAV010000052.1, read as the reverse complement.
CGGGTCGTGGCGGAACGCTTCGGCGGCGGCGTCCGCGAGGTCCTTCTTCCGCAACGCGCCGTGCTTGCGGGCCCAGTCGTCGCCGAGCGCGGCGGTCGCGGCGCCGAGGATGAGGCCCTTGTTCATCCGGTTCCAGACGAGGTCCGCGTCGAACGGCTTGGCGTCGACGGCGCCGAGTTCCGCGGGGAAGTCGATGCCGAGGTTGCGCACCGCCTCCTCGTGGGCGCCGGAGGCGTCCTGGTCGTCGGACAGGCGCGGCACCGTCAGCGAGGCGACCGCGTGGGCGAGGACGCTGGCGCGGTCCTCGTCGGGCAGCGCGCGGTAGGCGCGGAACGACGCGGCGGCGTCCTCCTCGGCGAGCCAGCCGAGGTCCACCGCGGGCACCGGGTCGAGGTGCTTCATGGTCTCGCTGGCCTTCATGGCGTCGGAGGCGTAGAGGCCCTGGTACTCCTGGCGGATGGAGAGGATGGGCGTCTCGTAGCCCGGGTGGCGGCGTCCGAAGCCGACCATGCGCGCCAGCACGAACCCGATGAGGTCGGTGGCGACTGCCGGATCGCCCGCGAGCGAGCGGCGCACGGCCGCGGAGCGCATGATGCGCAGGTCGTTGCGCAGCGCGTCGGTCCAGCCGCCGTGCTTCTTCGCGGGCGGGGCGGCGTCCGTGGCGCCGGGCGCCGTGGCGGTGCCCGCGCTGCCGTTGGCGTCGCCGGCCCGCGCGGCGCGGTAGGACGCGGCGTCCTCGGCGCGGACGAGCCCGCGGTGGATGTCGAGGTCGCCGTCGCGGTCGAGCGCCACGACGACGCCCGCGTTGGCGCGGACCGCCTCGGAGTAGGCGTCCCGGTCGGCCCGGGCGCGCTCGATCTCTGCGTAGCGCTTCTGCTCGCGGGTGACGATGGCCCACAGCTCGCGGCGGCCCGCGGCGTCGAGGTCGCTGTCGAACGTGTCGAGCCGCCCGTGGGCCTGCTCGATACGCTCCTCGGCCTCGGCGAGGGCGGCGGTCTCCGCCTCGGTGAACGCGGCGCGCTCGTCGGCGTCGGCGATCAGGTGGTTCTGCTGGTCGAGCCAGGTGAACTCGATCTGCGCGGCGGTCCACTTCCAGTCGTCGGCGTAGGTGGCGGCGACCGCGTTCAGCTTCTGCAGCGCGAGCTCCTCCATGAGGTCCGGATCGAGGATCGCGACGTAGTCGTCCTCGAACAGCGGGTCCTCGACCTTGCCGCCGGCGGCGCGGTAGGCGTCGAGGCCGACGTAGAGCGCCATGGGCGCGTCGGACCGGGTCCGGCGCTGGCCGATCGCCTGGCGCACGGCGTGGCCGTGGAGCTGGCCGGACTCGGCGAGGCCGCGGAAGATATTGCGCTGGAACTCGGTGTCCGCCGTGACCGCGAAGGCCTCCGCGGTGTCGGTGGTGATGCGGCCCTCGCGGTAGGCCGCGATGATCTCGTCGGGCAGGCCGCCGAGGCGCACGCGCTTCTGCACGGTGCGCTCGGCGACGCCGAACCGCGCCGCGATCTGCTCGGGCGTGGCGCCCTCGCGCGCGAGGCGGCTGAAGGCGACGACCTGGTCCGCCGGGTGCATGGCGATGCGCACGACGTTCTCGGCGAGCGAGGACTCCGCGGCCGCGTCGCCGTCGACGACCAGGCACGGCACCGGGTGGTTCTTCGGGATGTGCTTGTCGGCGGCGAGCGCGTTCAGGGCGCGCAGCCTGCGGGCTCCGGCGGCGACGCCGAAGGTGGTCTTGGTGCGCGGCGTGACCACGAGGTTCTCGAGCAGCCCGAGGGCCTTGATCGAGGCGACCATTTCGGCGTCGGCCTGGATCCGGGCGGGATCGTCGGATGCCGAGCGCGCGTTGCGGTCGTCGTGGCGCAGCTTGTTGAGGGGGATGAGCCGCGTCTCGGGGGAGGCGGCGGTTGCGGTGGCCTGCTGCATGGATGATCTCCTTGGTTGCAAAGCGAATGGCTCGGACAACGCGACCGCGCCCGGCGGCGGGCGCGTCCAGGCCGGCGCGAAGCGCCGCCCCCTTAAGGGGGCCTGGCCTTGACGCGATCCGCTCGACGGGCGCGAGGGTGGCCGCGAGCCGTTCGCTTGCAGTTCAGTCGACCTCGACGACGTTGCCGTGGCCGTCCAGGGCGACGAAGCGGAGTTCGCCGAGCTTGCGTGCCGGCCCGCCGTCCGGGCGGTCCGACCAGAGCTCGATGTCGGTCGGGAAGCCGTAGTCCTCGGCGATCTGCTTCGCGGCCTCCTTGACGCCCTCCTCCGCGTTCTCGACGTGGATGAAGGACTCGGTGATGCCGCCGGCGCTTTTCACTGCGATGCGCATGGTTGGGGTCTCCTTGGTTGGTTGGGGTGGAACGGGGCTGGTTCAGCGGCGCCGTCGCGCGGGTCGCATGGCGCCGGGCGGAAAGACTTCGGCGTGGTAGGCCGCCCACGGCCGCCGCCGCGGCGCGGCTCTCGTCTTCGCGGCGCAGGTCGGCGATTTCGCCGAGGAGCCGCATGGTGTGGGGGTCGATCTCGAGCATCGGGTCCGGCGGCACGTAGGCGTCGGTGTCGATGACGGCCGGGGTTGGCGGCGCGTACAGCGCGGCCGTCGCCGCGCGGTAGGGTTGCCAGTCGGTGAGCGCCTGCCAGGTCGCCTGGTCGACCTCGCGGAAGCTGACGTCGAGGCCGTCGCGGGCCCAGGCGTCGGCGATCGACTCGGCGGCCGTGATCCGGCCGCTGGCGTTGTCGCGGTACTCGCATTGCATAGCGTGGTGCTCCTTGCGCGCCCGGGGCGCGCGGTCAGGTTCTTGGGAGGCGTCCGGCGACGCCGGCGCGGGCGGTGAGCTTCAGGGCGGTCTCGGCGGACACGCGCTCGCGGAACGCGGCCGCCAGGGCGGCCTCGGTTTGCGTCGTCGCGGTCGCGCGGTGGGCGCGGCTCGCGGCGGTGACGGCCGCGCACGCGTCGCGGTAGCGGGCGGCGTCCTCGAGGATCGCGGCCTCGTCGGCGGAGCGCCTTCCCCGGACCGCGTCGATGGCGGCCAGCGCGCGCGTCGAGCCAGACCTCGATCGTGTCGCCGTGGCGGACGCCGTCGCTCTCGGTCGGGGCGGACAGGCGCACGCCCTCGGCGGTCTCCCAGGCGTGGGGCGCTGCGTTCGGGTGCAGCGCGCGGGCGCGCGAGACGATGCGGCCGTCGCCGGCGAGTTTCTGGATCTGCATGTCGATGCTCCTTGTATGGGTCGAAAGCGCCAGTGCTCAGCCGGCGTAGGCGGCGCGCGGCATGGTCCGGGCCTTCCACGGGAACTGCGCCACCAGCCAGCCGTTGGCGAACCGCGCCGCCTCGGCCCGGGCGTGGCCGCCCGAGGCGCACCACAGGCAGCCCCGGTCGACGCGGTAGACGCCGAGGCACTCGCGGCAGCGCCGGTGGCTCACGGGCAGTTCGTGGGGCGCCCAGAGTTCGCGCTGGGCGCGCTTCGCGTTCCGTTTGGGCATGGTTGGGGTGTCCGCTGCCGTGCGGGACGGCTCAAAGCAGCCCGCGTTCCGCGAAGGACACCTGCTCCATCCCGGCGACGACGACGTGGTCGAGCACGCGGACGTCGATCTCCTCGAGGACCGACTGCAGCCTGGTGGTGAGCTGGATGTCGCTCGGGCTGGGTTCGGGCACGCCGGACGGGTGGTTATGAAAAAGCACGACCCCGGACGCGTTGTGGCGCAGGCAGGTCTTGACGACCTCGCGCGGGTACACCGCGGCCCGGTCGACGGAACCTCGGAACAGGTCGTCCACTGCGATCAGGCGATTGCGGGCCGAGAGCAGCAGGACGCCGAACACCTCGCGCTCGTGGTGGGCGAGATGCACCGCCAGGAAGCGGCGCACGGCGACGCTGCCGCTCAGCACGGGCCCGGCGTGGATCTCCTCGAGCGCCGCGCGCCGCTGCAGCTCGCGGGCGGCGACGAACGCCGCCGCCTTGGTGGGTCCCACGCCGGGCGTCCGGCTGAGCGAGCGGGGGCCCTGGCGGAGGAGGCCCTGCACGCCGTCGTGGCACTCGAGCAGTCGTTCGCCGAGGGCCACGGCGTCGCGCCGCCCGTCGCCGGTGCGGAGCACGAGGGCGACCAGTTCGGCGTCGCGGAGCGCTTCCGCTCCCAGCCGCAGGAGCCGCTCGCGGGGCTGCTCGTGGCGGGGGACGATGCTGGCGACAACCTCGCCGGGTGGTGGCGGGGGACTGCCCACGTCGCGGCGCAGCAGCGGGACGGCGACGGCTGCGCTGCCGTCCTGAACGTGTTGGCGGGCGGGTCGTTGTGTGGTCATGGCCTTGCTCCTCGAGGTCATCGACTGCGGGATTCGCCCCCTCCCCCGCCCGCCCGGACGGGCGCGCGGCAAGGCCGGCGCCGTCAGGCGCCGCCCCCAAGGGCCTGGCCTTGCGCGCGCGCGGACGGCGGGCGACGCTATGCGGCGATCGCGCGGTTCCTGCCCTCGCGGGTGGGGTGCCGCCCGGCGCGTCCTGGGGGTGGCGCTTCCGCGTCGAAGCGGATGCGCAGCCGTCTCTCCGGCGTGCCGGTATCGGCGCGGGCGCAGAAGTCCCGCCCTCGTCACCCTCGCCCGAGCGGGAAGGCTCCGGCGGAGATGGCGGGGGGCGTGGGCTACGGTCGGGGCTATGCGCGGCGAGCTGTCGTGTGTGGCGAACCGGCCCAGGGATTCCAACCGGCGTGGGCAAGCGGAGCGCGCCAGGCGCCAGCGATCGTCACCCGAATGGGCCGAGACCGCGTAGCGGGCTCGGGTCGCCGAAGGCGACTAGAGCGCGTGCCGAAGGCGGCGCCCTCAATGAATAGCCCGCGGGACAAAGGAATTCGCGTCGGGGGCGACGGGTGGCGAGCCCGGGCGCGCTAGCGGTGGAGAAACGAGGGTTGACTAGATCGAATGCAACTCGGTCGCGTGTTTGTTGGGTTCGCCCCGTCGTCGTGGTAAGTTGCCAGGCAAGTAGAGTTTGGCCCTTGGGCTATTGGTTGCGGTCCCGGTGACCGTTGCGTCGTGGATCAGCCTACCGGCTCCAGTGGCGGGCGTTTTCGCCCTTAACTTGGAGGTAGCAATCATGGCGCACTTGAAAAAGTTGTGCGTGGAGGCAGCGGCGTTGTGGAGCCCCAGGTGGGAGCTGATGCGCGCAGACGGAAGCCGGATTCCAAGATCAATGGTCAGACAAGCCAAAAGCGCCGCGGGGAGGTTCGAGTCCTCCCCCTCCACGCCACTCGGTCTCTCTTCTTCGGCAGTAGGACCGATTCCGCGCGATCCTCTCTAGGTTCCGACGAACAGCGCCCAGCGTTGGTGTACACGTGGGCCGACGGCCGGCCCGAGGGTGCGTGGACGTACGGGCCAATGGTCACCGGAGGATGACGTGACATTGACGGTAGGGAGTCGGCGCATCGCCGACGGCACGATTCAGAGCGTCGGCCTTCGGCCCGGCGTGGGGGCGTACGAGATGGTGTTCGCGCTGTACCTGTCGGTGTCGACGGGGCGGGACGGGCTGCCGCGGGCATCCGTCCTCGGCGGCCGCGTGGCGGCGCGGCCGGATGGCGGGGAACCACATCCGTTGGGGTTCGCGCGACCCGAACAGCCGTTCGAGGTCGTCTGCAAGGACTTCGTCGGCACGACCTCGGCGACGCTGCACTTGTGTCTGCAAGCGAATGAGGTTGCGGCGCTCGAAGAGTTGCGCGCCGCCGGCGACTTGACGTTCGAGCTCTCGTTCGCAGGCACCGGCGCCGACGAGTACGGCGACCAGTACGTTCTCGGGCAACGCAGTATTCGCGTACCGCGTTCCGAGTGGTTGCAGACGTTGCGTGGTGCGGGCGCCCGCGACGTCATGCTGCTCGAAGTGCCGCTGCCGCTCGACCCGGAGGTAGCCGATGGGTGGGGCGAGCTTGTCTCGAACCTGCGCGGCGCTGAGGAGGATTACCGCAATGGCAACTTTCGCGGTTGCATTGCGGCCTGCCGGATCGTGATCGACGAACTCGGACGACTGCTGGACCGGAAGTGGCCGCAGGCACTGACTCGCTTGGCGGAAGGCGGTAACGGGCGCATGACGAAGGCGCACCGGGAGGAAGCCGTCTACGCCGCTGTGCGTCACTACACGCATTTGGCGCACCATGCGCCCGCGGACGGCGGCGAGACCAGCTTCAGCCGCGCCGAAGCCGAGTTCGTATTGAGCGCGACTGCCGCGGGCGTGCGCTTGGCTCGGATGGGCTAGCGCGCCGTTTCGGGCGCCTGGCTCGCGCCGCGGTGTCCATGTAGCGCGGGGGTGATCAGGCGAAATCGGCAGGCGAGAGTTGACCGGGGCCCGGCACGCGTGCAAGTGTGCAAACCGGTGCAGAACCGGGCAGGGCCATGCCCAGCAGGCAACGGAGAGAGTCGGTCGGCGGTCGCGGCGAGTATCGTCGCGCGGGGTTCGCGCGGGTGCTGTTCGCCTTGGTGCGCCGGAAGGACGCGGCTTCGGCGTCGGTCACGGGCGACGTGCTCCGCCTGGCGGGTCCGATCGGGTCCCGTGATCAGCCTGTCGTCGAGATCGACGTAGCAGAAGAGCGCACGTTTTGGGGTTGGGGCGCGGTTCGGATCGACAGCGCTCGGGGAGCATCGACGGTGTCGGGCCTGTCGAGGGGCGACGCGTCGGCGCTGGCTGACGCCGTGCGGGTCGCGCGGCTTGCAGCATGGCGACGTGCACTCGGGGAGCACGCGAAGTCGATCAAGTCAATCGAAGCGCGGCTGGAGATGCTGTCGCGGCCGAGGTCGTATGTGCGCCAAGGAGCGTTTGCGGAGCTCCTGGCGGCGGTCCAGACGGAGGCGGCAGGACTGCCGCAGGGGTGGCCGGACTGGGCGCCTCGGGGCCCGGAGTACCGGTCGTTGAAACGGATCCGCGCGTTTCTGGCCGATCCCGAGGGGTTTCGGAAGCAGGCCAACGAAGCCTATCTGGCTGACGAATTGGACAGGACCCGGGAGTTCCTGGACGGGGTCGAGAAGCAGCCGCTGACCGATGAGCAGCGCCGGGCGGTCGTCGTCGATGACGATCGCAACCTGGTGGTCGCCGCGGCCGGCAGCGGGAAAACGTCGGTGATGGTGGCCAAGGCGGGTTGGGCGGAGTCCCGCGGGGACCGCCGATGGGCGGACATGTTGCTGCTCGCGTTCGCGCGAAACGCCCGCGAGGAACTCGCGGATCGGGTGGCGAAGTACCTGGGGCCCGAGGCGGCGGCGGGTATGGGGGTGAGCACGTTCCATGCGCTCGGGCTGTCGATCATCGGCAAGGCCGAGGGCAGGCGGCCGACGCTCGCGAAGGTGGCGACGGACGACAAGGCGCTTGTTGCGCTGCTGGAGGAGATCGTCGAGGGACTGCTGCGTGACCGCGCACACGGTCGGGCGTTCATCCGGTGGTTGGCCTATCGGGCGGTGCCTTACCGGAGCGAGCACGAGTTCGAGTCCTACCCCGCCTACTGGGACTACGTGCGAAAGCACGAGATCCGCACGCTTCGGGGCGAACTCGTGAAGAGCCTCGAGGAGTGCCTGATCGCGAACTTCCTGCACCTCAACGGCGTCGCCTACGAGTACGAGCGGGAGTACGAGCACGACACCGCGACCGCGGAGAAGGGTCAGTACAAGCCCGACTTCTATCTGACAGACGCGGGGATCTACATCGAGCATTTGGCGCTGTCGGCGGATGGGAAGACACCGACCTTCATCGATCAGGAGCAATACACGGCTTCGCTGGCGTGGAAGCGGGAACTCCACGAGCGCCATGGCACGAAGCTGGTGGAGACGTACAGCTACGAGCAGTCCGACGGTGGACTGACGGAGCGCCTGCGGGAGAAGCTCGAGGCGAAGGGCGTGGTCCTGAAACCCATCGGCCGCGACGAGATATTCGCCCTGTTGAACGAGCAGCAACGGGTGGAGCCGTTCACGCAGCTCGTGGCGACCTTTCTGCACCACTTCAAGGGGTCGCCGCTTTCCATGACGACCGTGCGCGCGCGCGCGGCCGACCGGGACGACGGTGGACGCGCGCGGGCGTTCGTGGACGTGTTTGAGCCGATCTTCGAGCGCTACGAGGCGCGGCTGGCGGACGCCGGCGAGATCGATTTTCACGACATGATCAACCGCGCGACGGATCATGTCGCCGCCGGTCGCTACCGGAGCCCCTACGGGTACCTTCTGGTCGACGAGTTCCAGGACATCTCGTCGGGACGGGCGGCGTTGGTAAAAGCGCTGCTCGACCAGCGGGATGACGCGCAGTTGTTCGCGGTCGGCGACGACTGGCAGGCGATCTACCGCTTCGCCGGGGCGGACATCGGCGTGATGCTGGACTTCAATGGGCACTTCGGCGCGGGCGCGCGCACGGAACTGGCGACGACGTTTCGCTGTTCCGACGGCGTGAGCGCGGTGGCCACGCGGTTCGTGCTGGCCAATCCGGAGCAGATCGGGAAGGACGTGCGCACCACGCACGGCGTCGAGGGCGCGGGCGTGTGGATAGGCTTTGGGGGCGACGAAGCACGCCCGCTTGTCGACGAGGCGGTCGAGCGCATCGCGGCCGACGCTGCGGCGGCCGGCGTGGGGAAGCGCACGGTACTCCTGGTCGGACGGTACCGGGGACGCGATCGCGGGATATTGCGGCGGCTAGCTGACGCCCACCCTGGGCTCGAACTGTCGTACCGGACCGTGCACTCGGCGAAGGGACTCGAAGCCGACTACGTGGTGGTGCTGGGTCTGTGCGCCGGCCGATACGGGTTTCCGACGGAGATGACTGACGACCCGTTGCTCGACTTGGTGCTTCCGGGACGGGAGGCGTATCCGAACGCTGAGGAGCGTCGCCTGCTCTATGTCGCGTTGACGCGTGCGCGCCGCCGCGCGTACCTGCTCGAAGAAGGCGGACCCCGGTCGGCGTTCGTGGCGGAACTGCTGGACGCAGGCGACGGGATCGACGTGTTCGGTGAACCGCCCGCTGCCGCGGCTTGGTGCCGGGGCTGCGGGACGGGGCAACTGGTCCTGCGCGAGGGGACGAGTGGCGGGAAGTTCTACGGCTGTTCGTACTATCCGTTCTGCGAACACACGGAGCCGGCCTGCCCGAGTTGCGGCGAGGGGCGCCCGGTGGCCGTGAACGGGTCCGTACGCTGCGCCGCGTGCGGGGCAAGCGCTGAGGCGTGCGGACGGTGCGACGGATGGCTGCGCGAGATCGACGGGAAGCACGGCCCGTTCATTGGGTGCTCGAACTTCCCCGCATGCCGGTTCACGCGGAACCTGGCCCGGGGACCCAAGGCGGGCAGGCGCGCGCGCCGCGCGAAGCGGGACGGCGGTTGTCGCAGCCGCGTGTCGTAGACAACGGGCGGAGACTGAGGGCCGGCTTGCGATGGTCTTCGACGAAGCGACGCGCACTCGGACGGCATCTCTCGTGGTGGGGCTGCCGTCGGACCTTGCGTGATTGGCGGCGCAAGGCGTCGGGGACGTCTACGAGGCGGGTCGAGACCCTGCCGCTCGTGAGGGTGGCGAGGAGCCGGTCGTGCGCGAGGATGGCCGGTTCCGCCGAAGGTGGTGTGGTCATTCCGGAGCTGCCAGTTTCGCGGGCCACCGCCGCCGTCACCGGTGATTGCCAGAAGGATCTGGTTTTATATACAGTATCCTGAGAAAGTGACTGGACAACGGAGCAACGACATAGAAATGGACGAGAACGGGCCTATGTGCGGGACCGAAGATCGCGAAGAGACAGTCCTGGCCTCGCGGAGTGTGCAGGCGACAGTTCGAAGGCGAGATGTGGACAAGCACGGCGGGAATCCCGTTGGACCGGGGGTCCCCGTCCCACTGTCGTGCCGGAGTGCCTGTTCGACCCGGGGCACTCAGGCGTACGCGGCAGTCGCCGCCGCGCGGGAACCGAAACGCGTCGAGCGGCTGCTGGTGGCCGGGAGACCCTTAGCGGCCGGCGCGAGTAAAGCGACGTTCGTCGGCGACGACGGTGCGAAATGCGTGTGCGTTGGCGGCCGGAACGAACGGTGGATCGAGCGGCGACCGCCCTCGCCGATCTCGGTCTGGCGCGAGGGATAACGCAGTCAACCCACTGTCGCCGGCTGGCGCGAGGCGGGGGTCGTGCGAAGCCCAGGGGTCGGACACGATCTGATGGCAGAAGGCCGGGCTAGCTCCGCACGCGAATCGGTCGCGGCGGGCCGGAGGTTACCGGTGGGAGACCCAACGGCAGTGGCGACCGCCGGCGAGCGTACGGTCGTATCGGCAGCAGCGTTCATGCATCCGCATAGAGGGTGGACGCCAGGATTGGTTAGGTCCGCCCTAGGGGCCGGTATTGGGGCGGAAGATACTTGAGGGATCGGGGTTTGGACGTCGGTTTGTCCGACGGATGCCACCGCGCGGCGCCTAAGTCCGTTGGTGTCCTGGAGGGCCGAGGGAGGGCGGTGGTGTCGAACGACACCGTAGAATGTGGTGATGGGCGATGTCAGGGAAGGTGATGGACGAGGCCAGCGGGTTTGAAGGCGGGGCGCAGCTGATGCTTAACGGCTACGCGGACACCGACGCGGAAGCCGATGGCCTGGAACTTTTGATCAGCATCCGGCCGGAACACGCTGACAACATCGTTGAGGGCGTGAAAACCGTGGAGTTTCGGAGACGGTTTCCGCCCGAGCATCGAGTACGGGGCGCGACGGTGTGGATCTACTCGACGTCGCCGGTGCGGGAGGTGATCGGAACGGCGATCGTCATGTCGGTGGAGCGGATGAGGACCGCGGCGCTGTGGCGCGCGTACGGCGACCAGGGTGCGGTGTCTCGGTGTGTCTTCGAGGACTACTTCTCTGGAGTCAGCGAAGGCCACGCGATCAGGCTCGGCGGCGTGAGACGGCTGAGCATGCCGGTGGACGCGGCGAGGTTGGAGGCGCTGGATTTCGCGACGCCCCAGTCGTACCGGTTCGTGCCGGAGGACGTATCGGGGATGTTGAGAGGGTGCTTGGATGAAGCTCCTGCTTGACACGAACGTGGCGATTGCGCTGGAGGATTCTGACGTCGAGGTGAGTCCTAACGCGGCCGCGTTCGCGCGCGCTTGCGGCAGGCTGCCAGTACAACTCTTCGTGGCTGACCCTAACTACCGCGATGTTGCGCGGGACCGGAACTGGCGTCGGCAGCGAGTGTTTCGTAGCAAGTTGGACAAGTACCCGAGGCTGGGACCCGTACAGCTACCCGATCGGACAGTCCTGGAACGGCGGTTCGGAGCGATGCGCGACGACAACGATGCGTGCGATGTGGAGCTGCTGGCGATGGCTGCCGCCAAGGTCGTGGACTTCCTGATTACAGAGGATCGGGGCATTCATCGGCGGGCAGTGCGCGGGGGCGAAGCTGCGTGCGTTTTGGACGTGACGGACGCGTTGGCGTGGGTTCACCAGACGTTTGAACCGAGCAAGGTGGTGTTGCCTCATGTGGAGGAGGTCCCGGCTTACGCGATTGACCTGGGTGACTCGTTCTTCGATAGCTTGCGGGAAGACTATGCGGGATTCGACGAGTGGTTCACCGAAAAGTGCGTTAGGTCGCATAGGTTGTGCTGGGCAATACGGCTCCGCGGACGGTTGGCGGGCATAGCGATCCGCAAGGAGGAAACCGGAGAGGAAGCGGACTGCGTTGATAGCGGCGAGAAGATCTTGAAGGTGTGCACATTCAAAATCGCGTCCGAGTTCCAGGGGGAGAAGTTCGGCGAGCAGTTGTTGAAGCAGGTTCTGTGGTGGGCGGATCGGAACGGGTTCGACGCGGTCTATCTGACGGTGTATCCCAAGCACGGGCAGCTGATCGATCTGTTGTCAGAGTACGGCTTCGAGGGAACGAGGAGACTGGACGACGGGGAGTTGCTGCTGGAGCGGCCCATGCGGCGCGGACCCGGGTGTGCCGCCGTGCCGCTCGAGGACGTGGTGCAATGGAACCGGCGGCACTATCCGAGATTCTATCTGGGTCGGGCTACGCGCACGTTCTGCGTGCCGATTCGGCCGGCGTATCACGAACGGTTGTTTCCGGAGGTATCGGTCCGGTTGCAGATGGACCTGTTCCGGGAACTGCTCGGCGATGCGGGGGGACGGAGCATGACGCCGGGCAACACGATACGGAAAGTCTACCTGTGCCGGGCGGGGACGCGACGGCTGCGGCCTGGGGACCTGTTGGCGTTCTACGTGTCGAAGGGTCCCGGGTTCCAGGACTCGCAGTGCATCACGACGTTGGGCGTGGTGGAGGGCGTTGCCGAGGCGGAGTCGGTGGAGGAGGTCGTGCGCGCGACGGCGCGTCGGTCCGTGTTCTCGTTTTCGGAGTTGCAGGAACTCGTGGGCGAGTCGGAGGCGCCGTTGAAGATCATCGACTTCCTGCTCGTCGCGCACTTGAGGACGCCGATAGCTCTTGACGAGTTGACCAGTTCGGGGGTGTTTCTGGGACATCCGCCACAGACGATCATGGAGTGCCGTGAGAAACGGCGGCGTTCGTTGCATCAGGCGTTGGGGCGCGAAGTCGACGTATGGCAGTGAGAAAGGTGGTCGCGGTGTTCGGGCTGTCGGGAGTGGGGAAGTCGACCACGGTGGCAAAGGTGGTGGCGGCGGCGGAAGGACTGGTGGCGTCGGTGAACGCGGGGGACTTGATTGGCCGGGGGCGGCCGGACGGTCGGGGGGCCGAAGGTTTGCGGTTGCTGGGCGCTGAGGAGATCCTGAGAAACCAGGAACTGTTGGTGGAGGAATTGGCGGTCGAGCGAATGGCTCCGGGTCCGCCAGTTCTGTTGCTCGACGGGCATTGCGTTATCGACAACGGAGAGGAGTTGGTGCCGGTGCCGGTTGGCGTCGTGGAGCGCCTAGGGGTGGCTGCGGTGGTCTACCTGAGGGGGGACGCGGGCGTGATTCGCGAGCGGCGGCGATGGGACGGCCGTCGGAGGCGGCCCGATTTGGACGAAGCGAGGCTATCGAGTCAGCAGGAGAGCGGTTTGATGGCTTGCACGTCGTATGCGGTAGAACTGGGGTTGCCGATGATCGTCGTGACGGCGGCCGAATACGGGTTGATTGTGACACTGGTGGAGTATTTGGCACGCGAGGGAATGGACACGACCGAGGGCGGGTGTGGATAGATCGTGGCGAGCATACGAAGGGAGCGGTGGGCAGTTGCGAGGAAGCACACGTCTAACTTGAAGGACGCTCTAGAGCGGTCAATCGCCGCTCGAGTTCGGCGAAATCTAAGCTGGTCTCGCGCTGGATTCGGCGGATCGTGGTTTCGGCACTGGCTTGGACGTTGGGAGTACCGAAAGGAAGGTGCGGTTTGCCTTGGAGGGAACGCACCGCCTTGGACAGGTTGGTCCAGCTATTCCGGGTCATGCGGCGGAGTTCTCGTATGCGTTCATTGACCTCGTCATCGGAAGCTCCGCGGGGTAGCGCGCTGCGTTCGGCCGGGGCGCCTGCGAGCAGCAGGACCGGTTGGTCTTGGAGAACTGCGTCGAGGTCGGTGCCGGGGTCCGAGACGTACTCGGGCGGAGCGCAGACGGGGTCGTGGCGGAAGTAGAGATCCCACGCCGCCTGGCGAACGGCGCGTTCCAACTCGGGATGGGGATGCTGGCGTTCGGTGAGCATGCCGGCCCAGAAAGGCATGTAGCAGAGATTCCAGCCGGCGGTGAACGCTATCGGATCCCACGGATGTCCCCAGACGTGACGGACGCCGTAGCCGGAAGCGCGTTGGATCGGGCGGCCGGAATAGGTGGACCAGGCTTGCTGGGCCTTGGAGTTGTCGTCGAGCTTGACCGGCCGGCCCTGCCAAGTCGCTCCAGCGCCTTTGTTGAGAGCTGGGTAGTGCTTGCGGCTGCGGCGCGCCCGGTCGGGATATAGCGGGGTCTTGGCCCGAACGCGGTCGGGGTGGACGAAGTAGGAGTGTTGGAAGGCGGCTTGGATCACGGTCGTGCCGCCCTCGCGTAGGTACCGCTCGAGCGATTCGACGGGCGGGACAAGCGGGCCTTGGTGTACGCGGGTGTTGATCAAGGGGGCTGTGGGCACCGACCGAGACGATCCAGTGTGAGTTGGAGCGGCTGGCGCGTCAATGGAGCAGGTGGGAAGGAGGACGAGCAGGCGGTTGTGCCGGACCCTGCCGGGGACGGTGGGATCGGGAAGTCGGGGTCGACGCCTTGGGACGCATGCTGGTCGCTTGGACCGCGCGGGAATGTGCCTTCTGGGCGCGAGAAAAGGGTCTGTGGAACGTTGTTTTGGGAACGGGTTGCGGTACGTAGAATCGGGGCGGTACGCGGCCTGTCGGCCGCGTACCGCAAACGAGGGTTTAGGGAACGGAATGCTGATCGCCGATTCGTGTCTAGGGCCGATGGGTCTGGTGGCGTGAGCGGGGCGGGATGCGCGTTGGCGGATAGTGGTGATTAGGAGGCTGAATGCTCGAACAGACACTACGGGATCTCGATGAAGCGGTGAGGGCGCTCGATAACGAACAGTCGCTATCGATACTGAACATCAATGAAGGATCCCTCGACTCCCCGGAAACGACCCGGGAGTTTATCGCGCGATGGCGAGCGTGGACTCAGCTTCGGAACATTGCGAAGTCGATTCCGGACTTGCTGAGCCAGTCCGACCAAATCGCGTTGGTTGGGTTCCTTGGACATTTTAGCTCCGGGAAATCGAGTTTGATCAACGCTCTCCTGGGGGTATCAAATGATGAAGACCCGGGCTACAAGCGTGAAGTCGGGCAGCATCCGACGGATACGGGGATCACGTTGATCACGCATCGTGATCACGCTCAGTCAGTAAGGCAATCCGCATATACGGTGATCGACGCTGTTGAGGTTGTTCATGGACCAGCGTTGGAGTTCCTAGAACACGCGATCTTGGTCGATACGCCGGGGTTGGGGAACGAGAGGGCGGAGCTTGAAGCGGTGACGCGGTTCCTCCACCTATGCCATGTACTCGTCATCACGATCGATGGGCGGCGACCGTTCGCCGATAAGGAAAAGGACTTCGCGCTGTTGGACATCGCCTTCAATCAGTTGGCCGGCGTGCCGAAGGTCATAGTGGTGACAAGTGCGGAGGAGTTCCTAACGTCCCGAACCGCGAGTTTCGAGACAGGGTGGCAGGCGAACGTCGCTGAGGTGTTTTGGGAGGAGGCTGTCGAGAGGCTGAGAGCGGATCCGAGGTTTCTGAACCACTTAGGAAGATTCGAAAGGGCGCAGCGATTCTTCGTGGACTCGAAGGAGGGGTTCCGAGTGGACCAGGTGCGAGACGCGTTGCTGCCGATCGTAACGGACGATGGGCAAAGAGCCCGAATTCGGGAAGCGCAAGGGCGATATGTGCTGGCTACGGCTGCTCGGGCATTAGAGGTACTGCTCGGCTACATTGCGACCCGGAGCGCGAATCTCAATCGACTGTTGACGGAAGCTCAGAGTCGCGCTGACGGAACGGCGATAGCGGTCGAGGATTTGCTCGGGTCTCTCGAGTTGTCGCTGGGGTCTATCAGGCAGAGGTTGCAGGAGTCGCGTCAGCAGATTCCAACTGGTGCATTCGCCGTTGAGGCGATTGTGACCCCCCAGGCGATTGATGATGCCCATGGGTCAACGCTCCGTCGGCTGGAAGGTGAGATCAGGGAGGGGCTGAAGCGACAGCTCATTGAAGCGCGTGAACCGACCTGGCGGCGGGTGAGGCGCCACTATATGGCAAGGACGCGAGGCTGGTCGCCGACGACGGCCGAGTTGGACGTGGACACATTGCGGCAGGGGAGCGAATTCGAGGTAGACGTGGAGGGAACTGGGCTGGGGAGGGAGTCGATAAAGTGTGCACGGGCGATGATACGAGTTGTCAATCAGCAGGTGGCAGCAGCCGTTGCGAGTTCCGTTCAGCATTTACGAAACCCGTCGGACGCGTGGGAGATCGGAACCTGCACCCGTGATGTCGAGGTTTCGCTGGAGAGATTCGAACGTGTGCATGATGACAGCGTTAGGTCGTTCTACGCGTACGTCTCTGCACCCAACTCGAGCGACCTTCTTGAAGAACATGGTTTTGTGGGGTTCGACGAGTACGGGGGTCAGGCTGTACGGACGGAATCAATCGATGCAGTGAAATGCCGTGGTTTCGTTGCAATTGCTGAGGCGTCGGAGAGCTGCAAGGAACGACTGAGGCTTGTTCGGGAGGAGGAGCCGGGAGATGAAGGTCGGACCGGCGAAGATGGCGACGACGAGTTGATGGATGGCGACGAGTTCGGGAAAGCGTACCACGACCATGTGACAGGTGCTGTGAACACGGTCTGCAAGCAGGGCATCGAGGTTTTCGTTTCAGGGCTGTCGGAGCGCGTCGAGCACTTTGTTGAGGAAGTTCGCGAGGAACGAACGCGCGTCGCGACATCGAGGCGACGAATCTGGAGGGCTAGGCGTACGTTGCTCGGTAGGTTGGTCTTGGTGGCGGTAGTGATTGCTGTGGTGGTGTTCGCGTTCGCGCTGGCGGCCCCAGGTCCGTTCGCGGAGTTTCGGACAATGCTATCGGATTGGTTGTTTGAGGCGTTTCTGGTTGGTTCCTTGTCGACCGTGTCGGTGGTGGCATTGGGGTACGTCTTGTCCGGCGCGAAGAACGAAAACGTGCGAAACGCGCTGAGGCTCGTGTTGGTGGAGAGATGGGCAATTCGGACGAAGCGCCGGGGTATGGCAACGGCGCTGAAGGCTTACTTTGACGAGTCCTACAATCGGTTGGTCGGGCAAGTGGACGAAACTCAGCTGGTGGTTAGCAAAGCCATGGCGGATGGCGTGTTGAAGTCGTTGAAGGAGCACTCGGACTCATACCGAGAAGCGGAGAAAGAACTGTCGGGGTTGCGCGAGCTGATCCTGCGCCGATGTGAGTTGCTTGATGAGTTCATCGGCGTTGTCAATCAGCAACTGAACGGGATCCCCAAGGAGTTACGGGACTCGGCAAGCGGAATCAAGGCGAGGGCGATTGAAGCGCACATGGCTAGGATTCGCGAGGCCGCTGGTTCCGTTGAGGACGTAAAGTCCGAAGTGGAACGAATCGCGGCGATGGCGGACGGGGCCGAATGATGTGTTCTGCAGTACGTGGAGCTAAGGCGGCGCTGGAGGGGTTCGAGTACCAGATTGATGTGTCGGTGTTCGTCGCTCTGCGGTTGTTCCTGATCACTAAGTCGGCGACCAGGGTCATTTTGGAGCCGGCTAATGAGGAAGACCTAGAGGTGGACCTCGAACCCGAAGGCGCCGGGAGGGTGCAGGTTAGTGCGAACGTCTCGAGCGGCTACAAGCTTGTTGTGCAGGTGAAGGTTCGCAATAGCGGGTCGTGGTCGGTGGAGAAGCTCAAAACGCTGCTAAACCACGGGGCGGTCCGCGAACCGGCGAGACGCCATCTAGACGATCCTGGGACGCGCTATCTGCTGATTACGAACGCTGATGTGAGCGGGGTGGCGCGCAAGTTGGTCGTTGGCGGCTTGGAAGAATGGCCGGAAGAAGAGGATTTTCCGGCTAGCCTATCGTCAATGCTACCGCATGACCCGGAGGGGCGGATCGGGATTTGGCGTGGGCTCGGCGAGCGACTGTTGGAGCTGGAAATGGACCACATGCTAGGTACTGTGCTCCGGGTGCCCGCTTCCCGCAAAGCGGAGTGCCGTATGTGGCTGAGAGACGAGGCACGTCGGCGAATGCGGGGAACCGCCCCGGGTGTGTGGACGCGCGAGGACCTGCTGAGCGTTGTCCGCAGCTTCGGTGGTTATCTAGCCAGCGCCCCGGAGCTCGAGTCGTTTGTGCCGCCGGGGAACTACGAATCCCTAGTTGATCGGCTTGAGAAGCAGAACGCCGTTGTCATCAGCGGGCCGTCAGGTACGGGCAAGACCTGGACGGCGTCGGCGCTTGTGGATCAGGCTCGGCAGCGTCGATCGGCGCCGGAGATCATCAACGTGAATGTCACCGACGGCCCTTCGGTGACGCGAACGCTCGTTGATACGGGGCCGAAGGTTTTCTACGTTGAGGATCCGTGGGGGCAATACAGTTTTCGGGACGCGGCTGACGCGTGGACCGAGCAGTTGCCGCGATTGTTGCGGGAGGCACGTGAAGACCACCAGTACGTGGTTACCTCACGCACTGACATGCTGAGCCAAGCTAGGGCCGGCGAGAAGCTGAAGCGATGGACAGTCGTGTTGGATGCGGATCAATATCGGGATGGCGAGCTTGCGGCAATCTACAACAAGCGCCTCGAGATGTTGGCGACTGGTCTGCAGGGCAAGGCGCTGGACTTTCGGAACGATGCTCTGGAAGCGCTCGAGACGCCGCTGGAAGTCGATTTGTTCTTCACCGGCATTGCGGACGGTCCCGAGAAGGGGGAGGTCGACCGAGCGTTCTACCGTCGCATCATAGGACGGGCACATCGCGACGCTGTGGAAGAGGTCGTCGTGTCGTACCTGAGTCACAGCGACCAGGACGGTGCGTCGGCGGTCATCTGGGTGCTGCTAGCGGCGAGGTCGCGGTTTGACCGGAATCAGCTGGTCAGGGTCAACAGGAAACTACGGATCATCGCGCCAAACGTTGTGGACGGTCTGGAGAAGCTGGTAGACCGGCTTGTGGCCACGCGCCATCTGCGGCAGCCCGCACAGGTCGTTAGCTTCTCACACCCAAGTGTCCGAGCTGGCTTCGAGATTTTCATCAAGGAGAATTGGCCACGGAGCGAAGCCGCGTTGATGTCAGCGGTTGGCGCGCTGACGCAGCTCGAGGGAACGCAGAGGGACTGGGGGCTCGAGACTGCAGCCCGCGCTCTGACGGCGATCGGTGATCTGGTTTCCACTGCCGGGAGCGCTGGTGTGGAGTTCGAGGCCGATGGTGCCAGCCGCGGCGCGATTGACGCGTGGCTAGAAGAGAGTTTGGTTGATCCACGAGCGGATTTCCGACCGGTACTGCAATTGGCGTCAGACGTCGGAACGGAGCGATCGATCCCATGTGAGCTGGCGAGGTGGTTCATGAAAGGGATCCGACGGGGTGGCGAGTTCTTCCTGAAACACTGGCAGCCACCAAGCTTCGACGATGGTTGGTATTCACGTGTCTCGGCGGACGCACGATCCTTTGCGATCGCCGATCGGTTTGTCCGTGAGCAGCTGCCGCAGGATCGTGACGGCTACGGCGACGATTTTGCGAGCAAGCTCGATCGAATCGCGGGCGGGCTTACCCCGGCGTTTGTGGCGGCTGCGCGGAGGCTGGTCGCTAGTGGTTTTGGCATGAATGTTGGCGCGGTGGCGGCCGGCGCGGTACGCGATATCGAGGCGTACGAAAAGGTGCTCGATGGAGCGCTTGACGCACTTGCGGACCTAGAGCGATCTCATGAGCGAGAAGGGAAGGAAGAGTGGCGTGCGATCAAGGACGGGGAGCGGGACGAAGGGTACGAGGAGGCGTTCATATCCCAGCACGAAGACGACGGCTACGCTGCCGGGGTTCTCGTGGAAGCGTACATAAGCCAGGTCAGATCGCGTGGGCGGTGGAGGACGTTGGCGAAACACGCTCGTGCGTCAGAGCTGGGGTATCACTGGACGCAATCGATCTCGCACGGAAGCGAGACGTCGGTGGAGGAGCTTCGGGCCGTGATCTCTTTGACAGAGTCGAGCAAGGATGAAGAACGCGCTTGGGAAGCGGCGCGCCAGCATTGGCAGGAAGCGCTCGGTGCTGACCTTGAAGAGCGGATCCTCTCGAGCCCGCCAGACGAAGGCTTGCGCGCGACGCTTGCCTATTGCTGCTTGATGGCGTCACCTATCACGCTGGAACGCTGCATGACACGATTGTCTGCCGCACCGACATCGCTCGTGCAATTTCTGGTGGATTTACACGGAGCGCAGGCCCGGATCCGGAAGAAGAAGCGCGCGAAGCGCATCAAGCGCATGTTGGAGCCGCTTCCGCCTGTTGGCAAGGAGATATTCAAGGCACTTGCCTTAAAGGACGGCCTGCCTGCGCCGGTTGGTAGAGAGGCTCTTTCGATGTTGGAAACGGCAGCCGCGACGGTGGGGCCGTTTGTTCTCGACAAAATCGTGCCGGTGATGATCGCCAGCGGGTCTAAGCCCTCGTCGACTATTTGGCGTTGGCTGGTCGAGACGGAGGACGGTGAACTAGCGAAGGCCGCCACGAAAGCCGCAGTTCAGATACTAGACGACGAGGTTGTATGGGTGGCGCTTGGTCATGCGCGAGCGGACGCGCGTGTGGCGGCGCTTGAGCACTTGGCGAATACACCAATAAATCCGCTACCGCAACAGCTTCTGAAACTGTCCTCCGACGCGAGCAGCGGAGTTCGGCGGAGCTTGGTGGGCATTCTTGCGACTCGGACTCATGCCGATCACCAAGCGGTTCTCCTTCGATTGATCGACGATGACTGGTCCGATGTCGACTTCTTCTACCATGGTTCGGCGTCCTACCCGATCGCACGCGAGGCGACTGGCGCGTTGGCAGCGTACGGGCGTCTGTCGGATGAGATCGGGGAGACGTTGGTGTCCAGGGCCGAAAGGACGGATGATCGCTCACTCGGCATGGTGGCTCTTGAGACTGCTGCTCAATGCTGCGGGCCGGTGGTTCGCCGGAAGATTTGGGACCTGTCGCATCAGGATCATCTGCGTTGGGTCCGGGTCGACGCTATAGATGCGCTGACGCGCGCGGACGTCGTCGAGAACGCCATCCTGGAACGGATCGACGCTAATCAGCTCTTTCGACTGGCACCACCGCTCGCCGCGTCGGCAACCGTCCTGCTCGCGACTCACGGGAGCATTGACGCGGTGGTGGAGGCGATGGAGCGAGTGGCACATTCGAGGAAATGGCGTGCTCTCGTTCTGTTGGGTGCTGTTGGCGTTGCTGACCGCGACTCCGCCGTCGCCAAGGGGTTGCTTGGGATGCTAGGGCCGGATCACCCTGCGCGTCGTTTGCTGGATCTGGCGGACGGCGAACCGTTGCCGGTGGGAGCGCTCGATGACTTGGGGCACATCCGCATCCGAAGAGCTGTCGAGCGTTGGCTGGAGGACGGAATCGTTAAGGCCGAAGTAGGGAAGCCGGGCTGACGGGAGCGGAAGTCCGGTGGGTCAACTGTCGCGGGACGAGGGTGGAACCGACCAGGAGCGCGCTTAAAAAGCCAGGGAGCGATGTGCCGGGCCGTTGGCGGTAGGAGCCGATGCGGGTGAGCCGGCGGTGGAACGGTAATCGTGGGTGGCGTGCGGGTTTGGCGAGCTACATGTAGTACGGGTATCGTGAGGTGGGTACTTGGCCAATGGGAACGTGTTTCAGAACCCTGCCGACCTGCCTAGCGGCGCGGATGGGCACGGGCAACGCTCCGTCGAATTGGGTTGTGTTCCAGTTCATTTTCGTCAGCGCGAGCACCTCGCGGGCGATGTCCATGATCGGTGTGTCGGCGGTATGCGGTCGGAGCATCAGCGGATTCGGAACGCGCAGTCCTGGATACGTGCGGTACACCGGGACGCTGCCGCGGGTGAAAAGGACTGCGTCGCGGCCGAACTTGACGGTGGTTCCTCGTAAGGGTGGGTAGGCTCCCTCGCGATACATCGTTATTGGTGAATTTTCGCGAACCCAGACGAAGTCGCTATAGGCCACGTTTGCCTCTGCGAGAGCCTCTCGGAATCCGTCGATCTCGGTGCTCCGAAAGCGGGAGGTTTTCATGACGATCAGTCGGGCTGGATAGTGGTGATGTTGTCCAAAGAACGCCTTGAGTGATCGCTGGAGTAGGTCGTAGGCGTTTTCGCGGTCGAGGTAAGGGTTGCGGTCCTGCTTGTCGGTTAGCGCACGACCCCCGCGCAGGATAAGTCCCTTGCCGCGTTCGTCGAACATCTGTGCGGTCGATGTAAGAAGTCGTTGCCCTGAGAGGTCGCGGTAAAACCCGATGCCGACGTAGCTGGTACTGAGGGCATCTTCTGGCCTGGGCAGTCGCCACGGTGTTCGCCCGGCCTTGTAGAACATGGCGTTGAGCAAGTTCCACGCTCGTGTCGCGGGATCCTGGACAGTGCGCGCGGTCTGTTTCAGTTTGCGGGGTATGCGGGCGTTGTCGTCCCAAAGGGTGGGCCAGACGAGCTGGGTCGGGCAGGCGAGCGGGAGTGTCTTCGCCTTGAAGAGATCCCGGAAATCAAGCGGATGGTCGTGATCCTCGTCGGTTGCGTCGGCAGCATCGTCGGTGGCAAGCGGCGTGGTGTGATTGACGACACGCAATATGAGGTCGAACGGCAAAGCGGCGACGATGACGTCAGGTCTGTCGGATCCCTCGAGCATTGCTTGGGCCTGATCGAAGAATAGTTCGGCGGCTTCAGGGACGGCTTCGGCGTGTTTCTTGATGCGCACGATGTCGCCGATGTCCCTGGCGGGCAATATGCGGCGAGCTGACGAAATCACTTCGAACCGACATTCAAACGGATTCTGGTTGCCTAAGCCTGGGAACGGGGGAAAGAGGTTGGGCTGCTTCTTGGATTTGCCGGGGATCGAGGACGTGAGGCGTTCCATCCATGCCTCGAAGCCGTCGTAGGTTTCCGAGGTGCCGATGACGCCGATGGTCACGCGATCGCCGGGCATGGGTTGCAGGGGGCCGTGTGCGGTGAGACCCAGTCGAGGGTCGACGTGGTAACCGCCGTTTCCGAACTCTAGCTCGGGTTCGTCGAGGATAAGCGTGCGAAAGGTCATCGGAGATCGTCTGCGAACAAGCCGGGATCGGTCATTTCGGGTTCCGCTTGCTGCCAGATCGCTTCGGGAACCGCGCGTTGAAGCTCCAGCGGCTCTGTTGCCTCGAACGAGATAGCGGGATCCGCGGGATCGGCCGTGCGGAACATGTCGGGGGCCTGGTCGTGTCCTTGGTTGAGCAGAAGATAGCGCCACATTGCGAGCTGACCGTTTAATGCGGAGTTGAACTCGCGCTGTTTCTTGCCCGTGAGCCGGCTGCTTGCGAACTTGTCGGGGCGGAAACCGTCCCAAGTGAAATGGAAAGTGGGGGTAACCGACATGAACCACTCGTTGTCCACCAGCCAGAATCTGGGTTCGAAGGCGTGATGGCGGACGTACTTGAGCTTGTCGTCCTTTCTGTAGGTCTTTACTACTTTGGCGGAGGTCCGGTTCTTGAGTGACTCGTAGTAGTACGCTTGGTCGATCTTCTGCGGGTGCGCGGGGAAGTAGAAGATGCGGCGGTGCCGATCGAAGGAAAGAGTGCCCTCGATTCTAGCCGCGACTGTTCTACGTAGTAGTTCGATGAACGTGTATTCGTCGGCCTCCTCGTCGGGGAATGCGAGCTCTTCCGAACCGATGGGTTCAACCGTGCCTGAGTCGACGATCTCGGCGAGTGGGCCGGCGCGCGGATCGCGGAATGACATGAACTGGCCGCCGCGAACGACCCAGTCGTCGGGAGGGCGGTCCTCAGACTCAAGCAGAGCGAACAAGGCTTGTCGTCCGGTTTTGTAGGGGGAGAATGCGACATAGGCGGTTGGTGGGAAGTGGACCTTGAGCACATTGAGATGGGCGGTCTCACCCTGATTCAGGGGTGGGAAATAGACGCCGAAACCTTCCCGGTCGACGCATAGATTGGCGATGGCGTCTGCTGCGGTCTCGTCAAAGACGTCGCGCGTCTTGTCGATACGTAGGCGCCGTGCGCCCGTACCGGTGCCGGCCTCGACACTCTTCCAATAGGCCGTGCGTCGTCCCAAGTGCACGAGGACGACGATGACCGGGACGTTGGTCCCTCGCCAGTAAGCGACGTCGTCGGGGCGCATGGTGTACTCGAAGGCGGTCTCCGTTTCGCCGACGTAGGGACCATCGGAGGTGGTCTTCACCTGAACTGCGACGAACTTGCCGGTGACCTGTCCGTTGATGGGATCGCGGATCTCAAGGAAGCCATCGATGCCGGCGTCGATCGGCCCGTGATGGCTGAACAGGAAGCCCATTCGGTAGGCGAGCTGACCGACGGTCTCCTCGCCCTGTTGGCCGACGATTTGGGCGTTGGTGATGGTCTTGGGACTAGACATGGTTAATGCTGCCGACAGGGTTGCGGTACGTTGGGCAGGTCGCGGCGTTCGAAGCTGGTGATGGGCCACCGGTCGTCGGCTGTTCGTGCGAGCGGGATGAGGCCAACCGGGATGTGTTGGACCGGTGTGAGTGGCCCTCGGACATGGTCAATCTCCGCATGTACGGATGTTGGAAGGTCAAGGCTTCGTGGCTCTTCTCAGCATCGTACATTGGGGATTGGCCTTGGTTTATTCAAGTAGGGCACTGGGTGAGGTGGCGCGCTGGAAGAACGGTCTCGTTGCGGCCTTGGCCGAGTTCGAGCGTGAGCTTATCGGCGAGCGCTCGGTGGCCGGGCTGAAGGCGACCCGGAGTGCGGGGTGGCAGAAGCGGTTGCAGGTCCGCGCTCACGAAGGTGTAGGTACGGCTCGCGGAGGCGGCAAGCGCGGGGCGGGACACATCGTTGGCGGAGGTCTGCCGGGAGTCGATCGCACTGGTACGTTGAGGGAAGCTGAGGGTGGGTGGCGTGATCCCGTATGGTCTAAAGCTGGAAGACACCGCCGGGATCCTAAGCCTAAGGGACGTTCAGGACACGGTCGTAGAACACGACAAGGTTGTTGACGCTCGGATTGCGCGCGGAGGGGGCGAGGATGGCGTGCGCTGCGGGATGGGCTTGGTGCACCGCGCGCGCTATTTCCTGGGTCGGAGCAGGCGTGGTCGACGGGTGGCGGTAGAGGCGCCAGTCGCCCGTCATTTCCTGGCGGGTGGTATCGACGATGCTGCGGTTCACGGGGTCGCCGAGGTCGATGATGTCGAGTGGGGGAACGGAATGGCTGACGACAAGCGCGCCCCGGGACGGATTCGGGATGGAGAACGTGAAAACGGAGCCAAGCAGGGCCTCTACCTCGAACAGCGCGGTGAGCGGATCGGGGGCGAAATAGAGCAGACGGAAGCTGGGCGAGACGGCCGGTCCCGAATTGAAACGGGTAGGCCGGGCGCTCGGCCGTGGGGCGGCGCTCGCGAACGCCGGGTCGACGGCGCGGTACCAGGTTGCGCCGGGTAGAGAGATGGTTGGTAGTGCGTGCGCGTGCGCCGTATTCAAGAGAAGGCGCCGTCGAGAAGGGCGGCGATGGCGTCGACGGCGTCTGCGAGGTGGTTGCGCTCGGCTTCCGTGCCCTCGTTGATGACTTGTTGCGGCGTGCGTCCGCCGAAGGCGGGGTTCGGCGTTTCGCGCCAGATGGCGAAGTTGAACGCCTGCGGTTCTGCTTCCAAGCCGTAGTCGGCGAGATTGACAGGTTCGCCGGGTGTTGCGAGCCAGCCGTTTTCCGGGGTTGGCTGCCCGCCGTCCCGAGGGAGGCACTCGAGGCGCGAGTGTATATGGGCGAGAAGCGCTTCCTTGTTCACGGCAGGAGACTGGTCGAATCCGGTTCTGGCAACCATAGCACAACGCGCGTGGGCAGTATCTTCAGCGGCGGCCGTTTCGGGGTCGGAGGGTGGCGCGCGGGTCGCTGACTGAGGGGCGGGCGGCGCCTGCGGATGGGGACTCATGGAATGCGTTCGGGATTTGGGCACGAGGCGCGTTCCGGGGAGGGCAAACGGTCGAGGATGGAGGCGACGGCCAGGCCGAGGTCTCTGCGAGAAACGGGCCGATCAAGTTCGGCGTCCGAGGTGGCCGCTGGGGTGAGGAAGGCGGTCCGGATCATGCGGCGTATGGCGGTCGGTCGGCTTGGGGTCAGGCCGGTGTCAGGATCGGGATTGGCGGCTGCCCAGGCGTCGATGATCTCGACGTCCGGGGGGTACAGACGCACGGTGGTCTTGCTGACGACGGGCACGGTCAGTCGGCGTTCGTTGCGGGGGCGGAGTTCGAGGCGTTGGTCGCCTTTCGCGCCGGCAGGGGACCGGGATCGATCAGATCGAAACGCTTCGGCGCATCCGCCGGGCGAGGCAGGTCGAGCTTCCGGGACGCCTGCACGGCGTACAGGATTGAGCGGATCGCGCCGAAGTGGACGCGGTAGTAGCGAAGGTTGGGATTCCACGCGCGGACATCTTTGGCGACTTCCGTGGCGGCGGTGACCTCGGCGAAGACGCTGTCGAAGTGGGCGATCGCGGTAGCGAGCTTCATGAGCGCCGGAAACTGGGTCTCGAGGAAGAAGCGGGCGGCGGTCGCCGGATCGGAGAGGGGTTTCACCCCGTCCGGGATGGTGCGCTGGACCCAACGGTCGTTCTTGCGCCGCCATCCATTGACCCCGCGGACAACCGTGTCGGCATGGCGGGCGAGGTTGTCGAGGCAGAAGTCGAGGTTCCGGGCCCGGCGCCTCAGCAAGCCGGTCAGGATGAAGTGCGCGAAGGGGATGCCCGGGATGCGGACGCCGTCGCCTGGGCGGGTCGGCGGGAGGCGGCCGAGCCAGAGCTGCCTGGCCTGCATCGTCCGAAGTACGAGGACGCGGGCATCGGGTTTCGGTGCGACGTTGCGGAAATCCCGCTCGATCTCCTCGGGAGTGGGTGCCGGGACGTTGGCGAACTTGGCTTCGGGGGAGGATAGGAAGCGGACGCCGTGGTTCGACTCGAAGATCTCGTCGCCATCGGACCCGATGGCAGCGGGAGGCAGGTCGAGAGGCGTTTCGGTGGTCAATTTCGCGTCCGTGGAAGGTGGGCTGCACCGGTCCATTAACCCGCTGAAAATCATAGCGTTTTGAGTCTTTCAGGCCAACGTGCGCACGCCCGCGAAGACCCGCGCGGACCGGCGCAAGGTCAATGCGGACGGCGGTAGCGTTGCCCGTAGATGGCAGGCGGGCGGACGAAGGTCGATGGGTCGGCGGGCCGGCCAGACGGGTCCGGCCAGAGGTACTCGGGGAGGGTGACGAGGCCGTGGCAGGTGACGTCCGGGTCGCCAGTGAGCGCCGGAAAGGCGTGCCGGTCCTCCTGGCGGTCGGCGCGGTTGACGGCGAGCACGCGCGCGGCGCGCATGGCGGACTTGATGGCGGTGGGGGCGATGCGGTTCTCGCCGGCGAAGGACAGCGCGGCCTGGGGCCAGACGAGGAAGGCGCCGACGTCTAGGAGATGGACGAGCGAGTCCTGGCAGTTGGCGCTCTGCGCACCGGTGCCCAACGCTTCGGCGAGGTGCTGGCGGAAGGCGACCCAGGCGGCGATGGCGCTCGGGTCGATGCGCTCGGGACCGGCGCTGGCGGGGAACAGCGCGTCGATGTCGAGGGGTCTTCCGAGGATTCCGGGGGCCGGGCCGGGAAGAAGAAACGAGGTCGTTGCCGGCGAAGGGCGCGAGCCGTTCTCGGCCGCGAGGTTGCGGGCGTAGTCCGCAGCATGACTGATGCGCGCGGTCGCGGCGCCGTGGTCGCCGATGTCGAGGCGGTGCGCCGGCGTTGCCGGCGGCGAGTCCGGGATGGCGGCGGCCTTTGGGCGCGTCGCGGTAGGTAGGTGGTCGAGCAGGTCCGCGACCCGCGGCCCGTTGCGTCGATGTCGGGATAGCTTGGACGCCGGACGGTTTGGGGTTGGTGAATCGGTGCGGGGCGGGGGAGCCGGAACGGTTGCGGTGATCGGCGGTGGGGTGGGTGCTGGCGGAGCGGCGCCGGACGGACGCTTTGGCTTGGGAAAGCGGGTTGCGTCCGGCGGCGACTTCCTCGTGGCGGCGTCGGGGGATGAAACGTGGTCGTGCTCTGGCGGGTGTGGTCCGGGGACGATGTCGTGTCGGTCGGCGGAGTGGTCTGCTGCGGCGCGTGGTTGAGCACGCGAGGCGAGGGCGACGCGGGCCCGGGCGAGCATGCGCGCGAACAACCCCGGCCGTTGGCGGGGAGGCGGCGTGGACGGATGATTGGGGGCGGGCTTGGGGGAGGATCGGGGCACGTCGTTTGCTGGGGGGCGAGCCGTCTCGCGGTTGTGAGCGAATGTCGACACGACCGGGCCGACGATTTCCTGGAGCTCGTTGGGTGCGGTGGCGGTGAAGTAGTTGGCGATGAGAGTCTGTACCAAGGGCTCGCGGGCGATCCAGCGGCGGCCCTGGACCGGCACGATGGCGTGAAAGAGCGCGCACTGCGGGCCGGACCCGGCGCGGTCAGGGGTGATTTCCGGGTTGGCGAGGATCCGCGGCCAGACCTCGAGATCGGCCGGCCGATCGGCGCGGGCGGGCGCCAGCAGGGCGCACGCGTGCTCGACGAGGATGGCGACGGCCACGGCGTAGCTGGCGCACTCGCGGATGCGCCAACTGTCCTCGGCCTGGGTGAAGCGCGGCAGGATGAAGGCGCGTCGTCGCTTGAGGCTGGCCTTCAGCGCGAGGAGCAGCGAGCGTCTGGCGGCGCCTGGGTCCGGGAGGTCGCCGTAGCGGGCAAGGACGGCGGCGATGGCGGGCGAGTAGGTGGCGGCGAAGTCGGCGTCGGGCAGCGAGGTGAGGTTGCGCAGAAACCGTGCGGGTTCGCTGCCGACGGGTGTGGGTTCCGTTCGCTGGTGATGTTGATCTGTAGGTTTGCCGACTCGCCGCATGAGTACGTCCATCGTAGCGCAAGGTCGTGTGCGATGCGTCTCTGGGCGGTCTGCGAAACCGCGGCAGGACGGCCCGAGACCTGCGACGGCCACTGGAGTCGGGGACGAGTTAGAATGGATCGCGAAGGTTCGGCAACCGGGTTTGAGGCAAAGCAGCTGTCGATGAGGCTTTACAGCTCGGCTCCCGGGGTGAAGACTGATGGCTCAAGCGGAGATTAGAGCAATGGTGAAGCGAGAGAAACGGTCACCGAAACGGGTGAGAAGTCTGCGTACGAAAGGGCCAAAGGCGAGATTGGCGTCGAATCGGGCGACATTCCGCGACCCGGAGGCAACGCCGGAGCCCTGCTACGACGAGGGGCTCTATCAAGAGATCATGTCTGACTACACCGACGACACGTCGGAACAGTATCGTCAAATGAGTGCCTTCGCGAAGGTGGAAGCGGGCTACGAGCCCGAGCGGTTGCATGTGACGCCGATGTGAGAACGTTGGTGGGTACGCAGCCGGCCGAACCCGTGCGAAGAACGTGTCATTAGCCGACACGGAGGACTGCCTATGGGTCGGAAGCTAGGAGCTTGCGGATTCTCGAAACCTTAGGTTAGGTACGACTCTAGGCGTTCGATCAGCTCGGAGAGGGCAAGGGATTCATGCTGAGAGAGCGAGTACTGCGAACCATTGGTGCGATACGCCTCTCGAAGAGCGTCCTCGGGGCTGTATACGCCAGAGTGGACCATCTGGAAGGCCATGGAGATCACTTCGCAGAAAATCTGCGTTGTTTTTGCTGACACTGGGGTGTCTGGACCGATCACGGGCATAGTTGGTCTACGGCGTCATCCGTGAAACCGAACAAGACAACGATACAGCATGGGCGGAGCAGGCCAAAGGCTGGAAAGACCAGAACGTCGAGCGGCGATGCCAGGAGGATTCAAGTCGGGTTGTGCGAGTCCGAGAGGCGGTTTGAGATCGATGGACCGAGGTGGGCGCCTGAACAGTGAGATTCGTCAGATGGCAGTCATTTTGTGGACGAAGCGGTGACGCCGATCGTGGGTGCTTGTGACTGGAGGTAGTTGGCCCACTCTTGCATCAGGTCGCGGCGTTTTTCGAGGAGATCGCTTCGGAAATAGGCCGCCTCGACTTCGTCGGCCACTTTGTGCGCGAGCGCGGCCTCCATGACGGCGCGGGGGAACGCGGTCTGCTCGGCGGCCCAGTCGCGGAACGAGGACCGGAATCCGTGGGGCACCCCGGGGACGTGGTTCTCGCGGAGCAGCTTGCTCAAGGTGGCGTCGCTCATGGACTTGCCCCTGACCGTCGGAAACAGGAGGTCGCTTTCGTCCGCAATGTCCTGCGCCTCGGCGAGCACCGCGAGGGCGGCGGTGCTGAGCGGCACCCGGTGTTCGTCGCCGGCCTTCATGCGCGTGCGCGGGACCGTCCAGAGGGCGGCGTCGAAGTCGATTTCGGCCCAAGTCGCCCCGCGGACCTCGCCGCCCCGGGCGGCCGTGAGGACGAGAAAGCGGAACGCGAGCTTGGTTCCGAGCCAGGCGGCGGATGCGGCCACGGTGGCGAGGGCGTCGGCGACTTGGTCGTACGGCAGCGCGGCTTGCCGGCGGGTGCGCTGCTGGTCGCCGCGGCGATTGGGAAGCGCGGCGCTCGCCTGGTGGATGGGGTTGTCCGTGCGGCGTCCCTCCGCGACGGCGAGGTTGAAGATGGCGGAGAGCCGGCGCTTGGCCTTGCGGCCGGTCTCGCGCTTCGTGTTCCAGAGAGGGGCGAGGACGTCGATGCAGTCGGCGCTGGTCACCTCATCGACCCGCATGGTGAGGACGGCGTTTGCGTGGCGACGGAGGACGTTGCGCCAGTTGGCCGCGGTGCGTTCCGGGTGGCGCCAGGTCGGCGCGTCCCTTTCGATGACGGCGGCGAGGGTCTCGGCAACGGTGGGCACTTGGCGTTTACTGGGCCTCGGGTCGCCGCCCTCCTGGGCGATTTGCGTGTTCGTCGATGCGGCCTGCCGGGCTTCGGCAAGCGTGACAAGGGGGTATCCGCCGAGTCCGACGTTCGCTGGCCGACCCTGGATCCTTAGCCGCTGATACCACCACTTGTAGCCGTTGGCCTGGACGTGGAGCGTCAAGCCGTGCCCGCCGCGCCCGTCGCCGTACGTTCTGGCGCGGGAGTCGGGTTTGACCCTTTCGACGAAAGTCTCGGTCAGCTTCTGGGGCATTCGGGTTAGGCGGGCGACGCGACGGGCGCGAGAAAGTCGGACCACGCCTGCATCAGCTCGCGTCGCTTGTCGAGCAGGTCGCTGCGGAAATAGGCGGCTTCGACCTTGTTCGAGACGCGGTGCGCCAGGGCGGCTTCTACGACGGCGGTCGGAGTCGCTGTCCTCTCTGCGGCCCAGTCGCGAAACGATGAGCGGAAGCCATGGGGAACCGCCGCGATGCCAAGGTCCCGGAGCGGCTTGCTGAGGGCATTGTCCATCATGAGCTTGCCGCGGACGGTCGGGAAGATGAGATCGCCGGAAGACATCGGAAGCCGTTCGGCCTGGGCGATGACGTTCATGGCTTGGGTACTGAGCGGGACGCGATGCTCGATGCCGGCCTTCATGCGCGAGCCTGGAATGGTCCACAGAGCGTCGGGGGAGTCGATCTCGGATCGGGTCGCGCCGCGAACCTCGCCGCTGCGCGTGGCGGTGAGAACGAGGAAGCGGAAGGCCAGCTTGGTGCCGGTCCAGATGTCGGCGTGTTCGACGGCGTTTAACGCGTCGGCGACGTCCGCGTACGGCAGGGCGGCGTGCCGCCGTTTCCGTTGGTCATCGCCGCGGCGGTTGGGCAAGGCCGCTTTCGCGGCGTCTACGGGGTTGTCGGTGCGATACCCTTGCGCGAGCGCGAACTTGAAGATCGCTGTGAGGCGATGCCGCAGTCGAAGTCCGGTCTCGCGCTTGCTGTGCCAGAGGGAGCTCAAGACTTCGATGCACTCTGCGCTGGTCACTTGGTCGACGGGGCGTTGCAGCAAGACGGCAGCGTGGATCTGCAGGGCGCTACGCCATTCACGGGCGGTACGCTCGGGGTCTCGCCAGGTTGGGGCGTCCCGCGCGATGACGGCTTCGAGCGTTTCGGAGACCGTAGGTACGGCGTGCCGCTGTCGGCGCGGGTCTTCACCGCGCCGCGCAAGCCGCGCGTTGGCGAGGGCGTGGCGCCGGGCTTCCGCGAGGCTCACGGCGGGGTAGCCGCCAAGGCCGAGGTTGACGGGTCGGCGGTTGATGTATACGCGTTGGTACCAGTACTTTACGCCGTTAGGCTTTACTGCGAGTGTAAGTCCGTAGCCGCCGCGACCGTCTCCGAACGTCCTGAGGCGGGCGGCGGGCTTTACGGTTCGGGTGAAGGCGGAGGTTAACCGATGCTTTTGCATGCCCAACTTTTTGGCTAATACCGCAGCTAGCACTTTGGAACATATCATGGTCTGCACGGGTGTGCAATGGGATGCGCTACGAATTGTCTAATTCGTAAGAAATATCAAGGCGTTAGGTAGTCTGATTTGCGTAGGTTTGCGCGAACTTACTTTGCCATAGTTGGGCACGTCCGCACGTCCACCCGGAAACCCTTGGGCGCGTCTCCAAGTCCCACCACCTCGGATACCGAGGCGCTGATCGACTGGGTCTGTTCGTCGTCCTGCCGCGTCTGCGTCAACGTCTCGTCGTTGAAGCTGTCCGACGACGAGACGCGCACCTCGCCACGCTCCACCATGCGCCGGCACGCGTCCACCGGCATGTACCGATACAGACGCTTGACCGGCAACTGCTTGCGCCCTACGTCCGGGACGTACTCCCACTTCTTCAGCACGCGTTGCCGTCCCGCGCGCCTTTCCCGTCCTTCCCCGTCACCGTCCCGCTCCGCCGCCTGCCCGTTCATCCCGCAGCCACGAACACCATCGTAGCCATCTCGCGCCTGAAAGCGACCTCGATCAAGATCCTCGCCCCGGCGACCGTCCACGCAGACACGACTGCTGGGCCTTGAGCCAACCGCGATGCTCCGATGGCTCGCCGCCCACGCCCGACAGGACGTCGGCTGCGAGGCCGTCTTGTCCGCAACCGTACAAGCGCCACAGACCGCCCATCACGAACGTGAACATCGCCATCGAGGCGACGATGCCGAGGGCCAACCGTCCCGCCGGCAACTTCCCCATGACGCGGTCCGAACCGGATCAGGGAGGGGGACGGGCGATCCCCTGACGGGGCCGGGCTCTCGTGCTCCGCACCGAGCCCCGGCAAGCCGGGTCTCGGCCCATGCGGGCTTCGATCCCTATCGCGGGCGCGTCCCGGTCCGGCCGCCTGCTTCCGCTCGGCGACCCGTCGCCCCCTGCCCGGCGGCCGCGCCCGGCGACCGGCGGCAAGCCGCCGTGACCTCCGCGGTGTGCGCGCACGCATCGTCGTACGCCTCGATCGAGGCCGCCAGCCGCGGCGCCACCGGATCAGCAATCTGTCGAGATCGTCCAGCGCGCCGTCGATCTCGCCGAGCCGCGCTGCCGCATCGGCGTCCCCCCGGGCCGCCGCGGCGCGGTACCCCCGCACGCCCGCCTGGAAGTGCCGGATGCCGCGAATGAACCCACCGCCGCGGGCCCTCCGCCCGTCCCGGACCTGGCACGCCGCGATCGAGCGCATGCGCGCCCGGAACCGGCCCGTCACCAGTTCCTGCCTTCCACCACCACCGCCGCCGACGCCGGCGGCGGCCGGTCGTCCCAGACCAGGTCGCCGGGGAACACCATCCCCGACACGCGACGCCCGTCGGCGAGCTCGGCGCGGAACTCGTCCACCGTGCGCCCCTGCCACTTGCGGCGGCGCTGCCGGCCCAGGCGCGCGACCCGGTTGCGAACCGTCTTCGCCGCCGCCGAGTCCGGCGCCCGGTACGCCTCGTAGCCGTCCGGCACGACGACGAACGCGGCCCCGCCGACGTTGTGCAGCCAGCCGCCCGCGGCGTTCACCGCGATGCTGCCGTCGTGCACGCCGGCACGGACCCAGTTCATCCACAGCCAGCCCTTGCCACTGCCGCCGACCCTGAGCGGCCCGTCCGTCCCGTCGGACGTCTCCAAGACCACCGACCCGGCGTCGGCGACCTCGCTAGGAGAGTTCACCGCAGGGGGCTCGGCGGCCCGGTCCGACTCCGGGCCCGGAGTCGCCGCAACGACCGCCGGCGCCGGTTCCTCCGGCACGGACTCCTCCCGGGCGGCCGGCGGCGCTTCCGCCGCCGCATCGGCGATCGGCAGGCCGATCCGGGTCGCCGCGTCGTCGGCGATCTCGCGCAGCTCGCTCCGTCCCCCCCCGAAATACGCCGCCGCCGCCCACAGCGCCTCCCGCTCCTGGGCGAGCCATTCGTGGCCGGCGGCGCCCACCAGCCGCGTCAGCAGCAGGCCGCCGAAGGACCGCGGCACCAGCATATCCGACAGCTCGGCCGGCGCGGGCACGTCGGCGCGCAGCGGCGACCAAGCCGGCGCCGTCGTGCGCCCGAGCAGCCGGGCGAACCGCTCGGCAAGGACGCACGCAGCGAGTGCGAAGCTCATCGCCTCGGCGAGCCGGGCGGCGTCCTCGGCCGCCGCGAAGCGCGGCAACACGTACGCCCGGCGGACCTTCAGCGCGGCCGTCACATGCGCCAGCGCCTGGTCGCGCAGCGCGTGCCACTCCGCGCCCGGCGCCGCCGCCACCGCGCGCCAGCAGCGCTGGAACAAGTCGCCGTACGTGGCGTCGAACTCCTCGCGCGGCAGCGCCGTCAGCCGCCACACCGCCATCACGCGCTCGCCTTCGTCGTCGTCGAAGACCGGGGCAGCCACCGGCTCCGCGTCCTTCCGTCCGAACATGCCCATCGTTGATTCCGTCTCGGGGCCGCGACGCCATCGACCGAGAGCGCGGGCGCCCGCCCCGAGGGGAGAGCGCCCGGCCCGGCGGCGCCGCCGTCATGCCAGCCGCACGGCCACGCGCGGCGCAGGATCCCGGACGAGCCGCGCCCGCGCCAGGGTGTTCCGCGAGAGCGGGAACACCGCGTGGTCGACGCCAGCGGCGGTGCCGGCATGGATCTCGGCCATGCCAAGCTCGAACTCCACGGCTTCCGCAGCCCTGCGGAGGATCTCCCCCTCCGCCAGGCCGCTCGCCGCGAGCACGTCGCTGCCAACGATCGCCGCGCACACGAACTCGGACGGCTGTCCGGGTCCGCGCACGTCGACGATTTCTCTCAGGTCCGTCATCGCGCACCTCCTTGACGAGAGTCCCGCGGGACGGACCCCCCGCCGGGAGCCGTCCCGGCGGGAATCGATGGGCCGTCAGGCCCGGTTTTCCGATGCCGCCCGAAGGCGGCCCCAGTGCCCATGCCCGGAGTTCCGGGCCATGCCGGAAATACCGGCATCAAGCACTAAAAATCGTAGCATTTTCAACGATATGGACAAAGCACGGCCTGTGTCCCCGTGACCCTTCCTGCGCCCCGGCCTGCCGATCGGGAAGGCGCGGAACCCCCAATTGCGGCCCGCAACACCCCCAAGGAAGGGACGGTTCTCCATCGAACCGACCGGCGCAGCCGAGCCTTGGCCGCCGGGGCCGTCCGCCGCAAGGCCGAGCCCTTGAGGGCGGCCGCCGTCCCTGCGGTCCGGCGTCCGGCCTTGCCCCGGCCGGAGAACCCCGGCGGCCCGTCGCGGCGCCGTTCGATCGAATCGAAGGAGAACCGGCAATGGCCCGCATCAACGAACTCTACGAACGCATCGCCAGCCAGATCGTCGCGCAGATGGCGGAGGGCGTGCTGCCCTGGCACCGGCCGTGGGCCGTCGACCCGAACGCCCGCGTCTCGAAGCCGCTGCGCGAGAACGCCGTGCCCTACCAGGGCATCAACGTGCTCATCCTCTGGGGCGCCGCCATCGACGCCGGCTACGCCTCGCCGTTCTGGATGACCTACCGCCAGGCGCGCTCCATCGGCGCGCAGGTGCGCAAGGGCGAGCGGGCCTCGCACATCGTCTTCGCCAAGACCGCGAAGAAGCGCGAGCGCGACGCGGCGTCCGGCGAGGAGGTCGAGGCGATCATCCCGGTGCGGCGCGTCTACGCCGTCTTCAACTGCGACCAGATCGACGGGCTGCCGGACAAGTACGTGCCGGAGATCCCCGACGTCAATCCCGACGAACGCGACACCGCCTGCCAGGCGTGGATCGACTCCCTCCGCATAGACATCCGCTACGGCGGCCAGCGCGCCTACTACGCCCCGGGTCCGGACCGCGTCCAGATGCCGCCGTTCGAGACCTTCGAGTCGTCGCAGGCATTCCACTCGACACTGCTTCACGAGCTCACGCACAGCACCGGACACCGCGACCGGCTGGACCGGCTGCGCGGGCGCATCGACGACAAGGCGCGGGCGCGCGAGGAGCTCGTGGCGGAACTGGGCTCGGCGTTCCTGTGCGCGGATCTCGGCATCGCCTCGTCGCCCCGCGCCGACCACGCGCGCTACATCGCCTCCTGGTCCGAGCTCCTGACCGACGAGCCGCGCGCCGTGTTCGACGCGGCAACCCAGGCGCAGCAGGCGGCCGAGTTCCTGCACGCGCTGCACGACCGCAACGCGGGGACCGGGCAATCTGCCGAGGCCGAGGCCGAGGCCGCGTAGCACGCCGTGGGTTCCGCCCCTCGAGACGCCGCCCGCGGCCCCGCCGCCCCCGCGCCTGCCGTCGATTCCCGTGAGCCTAGTCCGCGCCGCCGGCCGTCAAGGCCAAGCCCTTCGGGTGCCTGCCGACCGCGACCGCACCTCCCCACGGCCGCTTCCCGCGCCGACGCGGTCGGCGGCAGCCTTGACCGCCGGCTCGTTGCGCGGACTGCGATCCGTCGGGGAATCGACAGCAGACCATCGAAGGAGGTCAACAATGCCCTACACATCCCGTCCATCCAACACCCCGCTACCGGAGGAGTTCGTCTCCGACGGGTCGTACGCGCGGTTCGTCAAGCTCCGGGGCGAATGGCACATGTCGCTCGCGCCGCAGATGGCGGCCATCGTCGACATCGGCACCGCGGTCACCTGCGACGTCGAGACGAAGGCCGGCAAGCGCTACACCCGCTCGGGCACCGTCGTCCGCACCCAGGTCATGCGCGACGGCACCCCGAGGGCCCTGTGCCGCATCGAGGCGTACCGGGCCGGACGCGCCAGCGACGAGCGCAACACGTTCGCGATGCTGCCGGGCGGCGACTGGGGCGTGCGGCTCCATGCCGCGGCGTCGCGGCGTTCCCGCATCGGCGACACGGTGGAGGTCGCGGTGACCGCCAAGTCGGGCCGCGTGGCCCACGTCAAGGCGCGCGTCGCGGACATCGTCGAGAACGAGCACGGCGACCGCCAGGCCATCGCGGAGATCGTCGAACGCGACAGCGGACGCGGCCGGGAGCCCCACTTCGAGGCGTCGCACGGCGTCACCGACTCCTGCCCGGTGTGCGGGACCACGGCGTGCGACTCCGGGATCACGGGCCGCTGCACCATCTCCCCGGAGCAGCACCCCCGCGAGTTCGGCGACATCCCGCTCGCCGACACGCCGCGCGAGGACTTCGACACCCACGTCGAACCGATCGCGCTGGCGCAGGACTGCGACCACTG
Source organism: Gammaproteobacteria bacterium (assembly GCA_026705345.1). GTDB lineage: Bacteria > Pseudomonadota > Gammaproteobacteria > Pseudomonadales > Azotimanducaceae > VXYL01. Next base: position 942 of record JAPPAV010000052.1, on the reverse strand, counting down.
GTCCGCGCGGATCGGCCGCGGCGAATTCGTCCGGTCGGTCGCCTAGCCCCGCTGCCGCGCGGCGGTCTCCCCGGCCGCCGCGCGGTTCCTTTCCACCCGCCCGAACCACGAGACCGCAGATGCCCAGACGCACACGCCAGATGGAGCTGTGGCGGCCGGAGGAGCTGCCGGTCTCGCACCGGCGCTGCCCCGAGTGCCGCGGCGTCTACCGCGTCGACAAGGGCTGCCTGCGGTGCGCCTCCGGCGGCCACGCCCGCGCTCAAGCCGCGCGGTTCGCCAACGGCTGGCTGGTCGCGCAGTTCCCGTGGAAGGCGCGGACCATGCCGCGCGCCGCCTACGCCGGTTGAGCGAGCCGGACCGGTTTCCACGCCGCCCTTGCCCCTGGACGCCCGCCCGCAACCACCCGAATCAGGAAAACGAACCATGCAATGCGAATACCGAGACAACGCCAGCCACCGGACCACGGCCGCCGAGTCCATCGCCGACGCCTGGGCCCGCGATGGCCTCGACGTCGACTACCGGGAGGTCGAGGAAGCCACCTGGCAACCCCTCACCGACTGGCGGCCCTACCGAGCCGGCACCGCCGCGCTCTACGCACCGGCGACACCCATCGGCCCCGCTGCCGACCAGTGCGTCCCGCCCGACCCGATGCTCGAGATCGACCGCGACACCATGGCGCTGCTCCGCGAGCTGGCGGACGTGCGCCGCGAGAACGAGAGCGCCGCGGTCGCCGCCGCCGTGGCGTCCTTCCATCCCGCCGCCTTCGGCGAACCGGCCACGCCACCGACAGCCGGCGCATCCGCCGCCTGCCGCGACCCGTTCCCCCAGACCGCGGGGCGCGCTTCGCGCATCCCGCACCAAACCAAGGAGACCACCACCATGCGCATCGCAGTGAAGAGCGCCGGCGGCATCACCGAGTGCTTCCTCCACGCCGAGAACGCG
>JAPPAV010000072.1 GCA_026705345.1 Gammaproteobacteria bacterium | reverse complement strand
GGACGTCCCGGACTCGACGATCTGGGCTCTGCTGTCGGCGATGACCACCCGTGTCTCGTTGAGTTCGCCTTTCGACGACGCGTGTTCCGCCCGAATCAGTTGATGGGGAGAACGACGGTCAAAGACCAACCGGTCTTCGATTCGGGAGTTCACCTCGTCGACAAGCTTGAAGTGCAGCGTTCCGCGAAACTCGAAATCACCGTCGTCCGTCCGTCTGGCTTCGGACCGGTAGTGTCCGATGGGCGTGTGGCGAAACGTGACCGCATACCAGCGTTCGCCGGCGAGTCGCGTGGCCACGTCCGCATCGATCGTTCCGGGTCGGAAGTACCAAATCGTGGCCGCGAAGACGGTCAGGACCAGCGTAACCACCGCGCCGCCGAATAGGCTGGCTACGAGCCCGACTTTCCGTCGGGAACGCACCGAACCACGTGCGGCTTTGGGGGGCGTTGGTGTGCCCGTTGGCGATCCCGGTTGCATTGCCGCAACGTATCACAATGCGCCGTGACTCGGTGGGGTCACCTGCAGTGAGTGACTCGGTAGCGACACCCGCAGCGGGCTCGCTACTCCGAAACAAACGACCCGCTCTTTATGCGCCAATCACCGTGTTCGACCCTCACCAGGCAGATTCCCCTCACCGGACGCCCGGACCACTTGGCTTCAAAGGCGACCGTGGCGCCTGTCGGGCCGGCGTGGAGTGCCCGCACGGCACGCCCGTGCAGCGGCGTTCCCGGCAAACAGCGCAAGAGGTCTGTGGGATCGCTGAAAGTCTCGACACGCCCCGGCCGAATCACGAGGTAGGGATAGTGGGAATCACGGCTATTGCAGCCGTCGAAGAAGCGCCAGTACGCAGCGAGAGCTTCCGATTCCGGGTCGGACATCGCACCCTATCGATCGAATAACGCCCGTAGAGAGTAGCCGGCGAGGGCGATGTGGTCGAGGAAGGAAGCACGCTTCGAGTTCGCCGACCAAGGCGTGTACCCGGCGACCGCCCGCCGTGGACCGCCGAGTCGGGCGACATTCGGATCGCAGCGGCAACCGGCGAGAGAACATCGCCCGAATCAAACCTAGGCCGGGTGTCTGTCGATGCGCGGAGGACGATAGCCCGACAAAACATCGCCCCATTCAATTGAGGCGGAGTAGCGTTGCCCACGCTTCGACCACCCGGGGCTCCGGTTTATCTGGGGACCGGTGCCGTGGACGAAACGTGGAAAACGCGCCGGCGGTGGAGCAGGGGTCGAACGCACGGCGGAACCGGAGTGCCCGCGGCTCGGGCGAACGGCTCGGTGGCGGACTTGGCAGGGAGCGTTTTCCACGGGCTGTCCACGGGCGCGATCCCCCAGACAAATGCAGCGGCGGTGGGCAGGCGGTGGGAAACGCGGGGCCGGATCGTCGGGAAGCAGCACCGGCACGGAACGAACACAGGTGCGACCTGCCCCGCCTCGGTCCGGAACATCGCCCCTTTCAATTCCGCACATCGCACCAACGCCGTACCGGTCGCCCGGATGTCGTCGATACCGTCCCGACGACGTCCCCGAAAGTGTGCGTTTTTCGGTTGCCGGGCATGTGCAGTTTTCAGTTGCCATCGACACCCGCTCAATCGGGATGCGGAGTTGCGTTTCCCACCCTTCGCCCACCGCGCCTCCGGTTCGACTGGGGACCGGCGCCGTGGACGAAGCGTGGAAAACGCGCGACCGCGGTTGCTCTGTTCGAGGTCTGGCTGCGACCCGATCGCGGCGGGCACCCGGCGGCGGGACAACATCGCCCTTTTCATTGGCCGCGGAGACTTCGTCGAACGGCACCGATACTGTTGACATGTACAGTAGTCAGGCGTAGACTGCCGGACATCCGCAGTACCCGACCGGTGACCCCGCAGTGAAGAGGAAGCGCCGCCAGGACCCCCGCCAGACCACGTTCGAGTTCCGGCCGACGGGCCGCGGCGGCGCCCGCCCGGGCGCGGGCCGCCCAAGGGTCCGGAAGTCGCGGGTTCCGCACCGGACGCGGGAGGACATTGCCCGCGGCTGTCCGCTCCTGGTGACCCTGCGCGTGCTCAACGGGGTGCCGGCGCTGCGCCGGGCGCGCTTCGTGCGGGCGTTCCGGGAGACGCTGCGGAAGGCCGCCGAGCGGCCGGGGTTCCGGGTGGTGCACTACTCCGTCCAGGACGACCACGCCCACTTCCTGGTGGAGGCGGACGACAAGCTCAGTCTCGCCAACGGCATGAAGAGCCTCGGCGCGCGGTTCGCGCGGTGCGTGAACCGGGTGTACGAGCGCGCGGGGCGGGTGCTGGCGACGCGGTTCCACCACGTGGTCAAGCGGACGCCGACGGAGGTTCGCAACGCCCTGGCGTACGTGCTGCTGAACGCGCGCAAGCACTACCGGGAGCGTCGCGGGCGGAAGCCGCCGGTCGTTTTGGACGGGGCGAGTTCGGGGTTGTGGTTTGACGGCTGGAACGGGCGGTCGCCGCCGCGGCTTGGGAAGTACGCGGACGCGTTCCGGCGTTGCGAGGTGGCGGAGCCTCGGACGTGGCTGCTGGAGACGGGGTGGCGGCGGATCGGGCTGGTGGATCCGGCGGAGGTGCCGGGCACTTGGGGTGGGCGGCGGGCCGCTACCGCTTAGTCTTCGGGTCGGCGGGGCAGCCACCACGGTTGAGCGTCAACCAGCGTCGACCTGCTGACGGGGTTTGTCGCAACCTACCACGAATCCGATGTGCACCCGTCGGGCATCCTCACCCTCACTTCGCATTGGAATCGCCTTTGGCCTCACCCTCACTTCGCGTTGGACCGTACGGCGTGTGCCGGGCAACGACCCCTGCCGGTACAATGCGCCGTTTGTGCAAGGGTTGCCGCTCGCGATGGCCGAAGACCTTCGGGATTTCATCCGACATCGCATTCGCGACGATCTGCGCACCGCCGCGGTCGAGCGCCTGGTCACTCGTTTTCCGCCGGAGCCGAACGGTTTCCTTCACATTGGGCACGCGAAGTCCATCTGCCTGAACTTCGGTGTTGCCGAGGAGTTCGGCGGCACGACCTACCTTCGGTATGACGACACGAACCCGTTGCGCGAAAGCGAAGAGTTCGTCGCGTCCATCCAGCGGGACATCGCCTGGCTTGGCTTCGACTGGGAAGGCCCCACGTTCGCATCGGACTACTTCGGGCAGCTCTACGATTTCGCGGAGCAGTTGATCGACAGGGGCAAGGCGTTCGTGTGCAGCTTGCCGGCTGACGAGATCCGCTCGACGAGGGGAACCCTGACGGAGCCCGGTACCGACAGCCCCTACCGGAACCGATCCGTCGCCGAGAACCTCGACCTGTTCCAACGCATGCGGGCCGGCGAATTCGCCGACGGCACCCACGTGCTGCGCGCCAAGATCGACATGGGGTCGGCGAACGTCAACATGCGCGACCCGGTGCTATACCGCATCCGCCACGCGAACCACCACCGCACCGGCGATGATTGGTGCATCTATCCGATGTACGACTTCACGCACTGCATCTGCGATGCGCTGGAGGGCATCTCCCATTCCCTGTGCACCTTGGAGTTCGAGGACCACCGCCCGCTCTACGACTGGGTGCTCGACAACATCGCCATCAACTACCACCCCCCGCAAATCGAGTTCTCGCGCCTCGGTCTCGAATACACGGTGATGTCGAAGCGACTCTTCTCGGCCTTGGTGGAGGGTGGTCACGTGATGGGCTGGGACGACCCGCGGATGCCCACCCTGGCCGGAATGCGCCGCCGGGGCTATCCACCGGGGGCGATCCGCGAGTTCTGCCGGCGCATCGGTGTGACCAAGGCCGACGGCACCATCGAGTACGAGTTTCTCGAGTTCTGCGTGCGCCGAGACCTGGAGACCGCTGCGGTCCGGGCCATGGCGGTGCTCGACCCGTTGCGAGTGGTGTTGACGAACTACGAAGGGGAGGGCGAGACGCTGCCGGCCCCCTGGCATCCCCAGCAACCCGATCGCGGCATGCGGGAGATGACGTTCTCGGGAACGCTATACATCGAGCGGGAGGACTTCTCGGAGAACCCACCGCCCAAGTACCGGCGTCTGACCCCCGGCGGCATGGTGCGCCTGCGCTACGGCTACATCATCGTCTGCGAGGACGTGGTGAAGAACGCGGCAGGCGAGATCGAGGAGTTGCGCTGTCGCTACGTACCCGAGTCGAGGAGCGGCAGCGACACGAGCGGCCTCAAGCCAAAGGGCGTCATCCACTGGGTCGATGCGGCATCCGCCGTCCCTGCGGAAGTGCGCCTCATCGGACGTCTCTTCGACGAGGCGCGACCGGGCGCTGACAACTTCACCGAGACCCTGAATCCGGACTCCATGGCCGTCGCCAGGGCCGTGATCGAACCGGCCATCGTCGATAGCGACGAGGCGTGTTTCCAGTTCGAGCGCACCGGCTATTTCGTCAAGGACAGCCGGGACTACCGAGGCGACGCCCCTGTATTCAACCGCACGGTCTCGCTGCGCGACAGCTACAAACCGGACAAGAGTTGATGGTGTCCCCAACCGACGTGTTCGCGGCGCGTCGGATCGCGGGGCATGTTCATCGAACGCCGGTACTCGTCAGCCGTACCATCGACGCGCTGCTCGGTGCCGAGATCCATTTCAAGTGCGAAAACCTGCAGCGGACCGGCGCATTCAAGATCCGGGGTGCGACCAACGCGGTGCGCTCGCTGCCCGTTGACACGGAGGTCGTCGCCACGCATTCGTCGGGCAACCACGGCGCCGCCTTGGCCCTTGCCGCTGCCGAAATGGGGTTGCGCGCGATTGTCGTCGTCCCCAAGGATGCGCGTCCCTCGAAACGCGCTGCCATCGAGCGCTACGGAGGGGAGATCGCACCCTGTGAACCGACGCTCGCGGCGCGGGAAACGACCCTCGAGGACGTATGCCGGCGGACTGGCGCGACGTTCGTGCCGCCATACGACGATGAGCGCATCATCGCGGGAGCGGGAACGGCGGCACTGGAACTTTTGGAGGACTGCCCGGGACTTGATCAGACTTGGGTGCCAGTGGGTGGCGGGGGGCTCGCCGCCGGGACCGTCGTGGCTGCTGACGGCGCCGCCGAGGTGATCCTCGGTGAACCGCGGTTGGCGTGCGACGCCAAGCTGTCACTCGAGAGCGGCGTGCTTCACGAACCGCTGCCCCCAAAAACCGTGGCCGATGGTTTGCGACCTCGCTGGGCAGGCGGAACTTCGACATTCTCCGCGCCGCCGGTACCCGGGTGTGCCTGGCGTCGGAAGACGGTATCCGCCATTGGACCCGACTTCTCGCCGCTGTCATGAAGATTGTCATCGAGCCATCGGCGGCGGTGACCTTGGCGTCGATAGCTGAGAACCCCGGTGTTGCCCAAGGCCGGGTGGGTATCATCCTGAGCGGCGGCAACGCGACACCGGAGGTGGGTTGATGCACATGGCTGTCACCATGGGCGATGCCAGCGGCGTGGGCCCCGAGATCCTGCTACGCCGGTTTGCTGCGCGGGAAATCGGTGACGACATCGTCGCCTACGGGGATGCCCAGATTCTCGACGCGGGCGCGAAGTTGCTGGGATTGCGGTTGCCGCTCAATGCCATCGACGACCCGAGGGCGGCACGGGCTTCGAAACTCAACGTGGTGGATCTCGGTCGCCTCGGGGCGGCGGACCTGACGCCAGGTACGCTGAATGCGAAGGCGGGCGCGGCTGCGCGGGACTACGTCGAACGGGCGACCCGGGATGCCCTTGCCGGGCGGGTGGCGGGTGTTGTCACCCTGCCGATGAACAAGGAGGCGACGCGGGCGTCCACGCCGGGTTTCGTCGGCCACACCGAGTTCATTGCCGAACTGTGCGGTGCCCGCGACTACGCGATGATGCTGACCACGGGGGACGTCGCCGTTTCCCATGTCAGCGCCCACGTTCCCCTGACCGAGGCGATCCGCCTGATGACCCCGGAACGGATCGACACGGTGATCCGTCTCACCCACGGGACTCTCTGTCGTTTCGTCGACTCGCCCCGGATCGCCGTGTGCGGCTTGAATCCTCATGCCGGGGAGGGGGGGCTGTTCGGCTCGGAAGACACCGAGGTCGTCGTGCCCGGAATCGAAGCCGCCCGGCGGGCCGGTTTCGACGCGTCCGGTCCCTATCCTGCCGACACGGTGTTCCACCAGGCGATACACCAGGATCGATTCGATGCCATCGTGTGCATGTACCACGACCAGGGGCATGCGCCGATGAAACTCATGAGCTTCGAGTCCGCGGTCAACGTGACCATCGGCCTGCCCATCGTGCGCACGTCCGTGGACCACGGCACGGCATTCGATATTGCTTGGCAGGGCAAGGCGTTCACCGGTTCGCTGAAGGCCGCCTTGGACTACGCGTGGAAGCTACGAAGTTGACGGTGGAGAACCGCGGCATTGCGGTGGCTTGGGCAAGCGGGCGGCGCCCCGGTGAACTACAATAGGCCGCGAGCGTCAAAACCGTGATCGGCAAGGGGGCATTGGTCCATGGCCATGAACGTAGCAAGTCGAATGAGGTCGGCGCGGATCGGCGTGGCCGTGGGTGCTTCGGCCGTGGCCGGGTACGCCGTTGCCGGTGCGGAAACAACGGTCGAGGCGGTGGGCTTGGACGCCTACGAAGGCGAGGTCATCGAATTCGGCTACGCCGATCCGCGACAAGCGGGCGGATTCGAGGTGCTCGACCTGGCATTGATCGAGAACGGCAAGGCAACGATGCGCGCTGAACTCGACGCGCCCCTGGGTGCGGAGTTCGTCGTGGTCGTTGATGACGGTCCCCGGGCCCGGGGCATCGTAGAACCGGGCGGTCGCCACGAACTCGCGGCCGACGGTTCCGTCCTTGGGTTCTCCGGCGGGGACTACCAAGCCCTGATCGGTTCGGTGCAGGAAACGACGGACGATCAGGAAGTCGATCGATTGCGCGGCATATACCACAAGCACGAAGACCCTCATGCGCGGGTGTTGGCGCTGCGCGAGGCGTGGAAGGATCGGACCGGCGCGTGGCGGGACACAGAGGACCCCGAACAGATCGCCGTGCTGGCCGAGCTTGAAGCGGCTCTCGGCGACAATCTAAACATCGAGCTCATCAACGCGCTCATCGACAGCCGCGACGAGGCCGCCGCGAAGGCGATCAAGGATTTCACCGCCTTAACCCTGGCCGGCGAGGAAGTCAGGTTGCGAGATGTCCTGCGGGAGAACCAGTACACGCTGGTCGAGTTCTGGGCGTCTTGGTGCGGCCCATGCATCGCCGAGATTCCGCACCTCCAGGAGGCCTACGAGCGCTTCCGTAGCAACGGTTTCGAGATTCTCGCCGTCAATCTGGACGACGATCCCGAGAACTGGCGCGTTGCCTCGGAGGAGGACTACGACATCAACTGGCTGAACGTCTCGGACAACCAGGCGTTCGGCAGCCCGGTGGCCAAGCTCTACCGGGTCAAGGCGATCCCCGCCAACTTCCTGGTGTCCACCGAGGGCAAGACGGTGGCAAGGCACCTGCGTGGCACGAACGTGTCGGAGACCCTGGCCGGTCTACTCGGCGAATAGTCAACCCTGCGGTCAGAGGGGCGTGGTTCGAAGCCGTCGCCTAACGCCGCTCTTCGGAATCTGCTGGGCGCTCTGCGGCGCGTCACCGTTCGCGGTCCATGCCGCCTCGCCGTTGGCGGAGGTCATCAAGGCCAGCAGTGAGTCGGCACGTCTGGATGTCGATGCGATCCGCGCCGTTTACGACGAGGCCGTTGTTGGCGACGGGGGGATAGAACGCACTCTTAAACGGCTCGGCGTTTTTGGGGAGGGTCGAAATCGAACGTCTACGCAGCGGGCCAACATCCACCTGGTGATCGCGCATATCCATTGGCGCCACGGCGACCGTGCCGCATCGCTGGCTGCCATCGAAACCGCGACGAATCACCACGAGACCACGGATAGCCTGCTCATGAAGGCACGTCTCCTTGACGTGGCGGGGGAGGCCGAGGCGGCCGTCCCGTTCTACGAGCGTGCGTTGGCCGCAACGGATCGAAAGGACGAGGCGGAGTTCATCCGCATTCGCCTCACCATGGCCGAGGCTCGGGCGCGCAACGTGGGGGCTCTGATCGACCTGGCGCAGGAGCGCGATCAGTCGTTCAAGAACCGGGCGGCGATCGCGCTAGCGGTCCTTGGGCATCCCGATCTGGCCAGCGGAATGTACCGAGCCGTGAAGGATGACCCGGGCCGAGCGTACCGGGAGCACGTGCGCGTCGCGCAATGGGCGCTGGCGGCGGGTGCGCACGCCGAGGCCCAGCGCGAAGCCTGGCTCGCTTATCAAGCGGCCGGATTGCAGATCGACGCCCGCTACGCATTGACGTTGCTTGTCGAATCCCATCGGGGTGAGGGCACCCTGGCCGAGCTTGTCGATGGTCTGGACGAACGTGGGGCGCGGGGAACGGCCATGCTCGACGAACTGCGGGTCGACCTCCTCATCGAGACGCAGCGCTACGGCGACGCCGTCGCGTTCTACGAATCGGTTGCGGGCAACGGCAGCGGCGTCGACGTAGAAGCGCGGCAGCGGCTCATCAAGCTCTACGAGTCCGCCGGCAGGCCGGAGGACATGGTCCGCGAATACCGCCGGCTGATGTCGGCGGAGCCCGATGTCGTGGACTGGTACGCCGGCTTGGCGTCGCACTACGTGGGCCTCGCCCGCCACGACGATGCCCTCGACGTGTGGCGGCTGTTCGAGGGCGCCAACGCGAGCCGGCCGCGAGTCGTTGTCGCCGCTGGCGAACAGATGGTCGGCATGGGATTCCTCGAGGAAGCGGTTGCGATGGTCGAGCGGCAGATGGCGACCGGCGAGCATGTCGAGGGGCTGCTGTTCCTGTTCGATGCACGCTTCGAACGGGGCCGTGATGACGATGCGGAGGCGATCCTCGAGCGCATGAGAGCGCTTCTGCCCCCGGAGGACGACGCCGTGCGCGATCTCGCGGACGCCTACGAACAAATGAACCGCCCGGAGCAGGCACTCGAGATCATGGATGCGCTCGAGTCCACGCAGGCCGGCTTGGGCTACAACGAGCGCATGCGCCTGGCTTGGCTCTACAGCCTTGCCGACCGGAAGCAGGATGCCCTTGAGGCCTGGCGCGCCCTTTGGGTCAGCGTCGACAGCCCGGCCCGGCGCAGTCTCGCCGAGGACCAGCTTCTGCTCTTGGCGGCGGAGTCGAACACCCTGGCGGACATCGTCGTGGAACTCGAAGAGAAGCTTTATGCGGGTCGGGCGGACCGCAACGAGATGGATCTCTTGGTACGCGTCTACACCGAAGTGGGCGATACGCTGTCGGCGACCGAGGTCGTCGAGGAATACGCGAGATCCGCCCGGGTCGAGCCCGTGGAACGGCTTCGACAGCTTGCCAACGTCTACCGGCTGCAGAACGACTATCCGGGCTACGACCGAGTGCTTCGCCAACTGGTCCACCAGGACCCGGACAACGAATCCGAGCATGTGCAAAACCTCGTCCTGAACCTGCTCGCCCACGATCTGGCCGAGGACAGCGACGAACGCTACGGCGAGATTCAGCGCTGGCTCGCACGATTGCACGCCTTGGACGCGGCGCGGGTCAGCGGCGAGTTCGAAGCCGGCGTGCTGTCCCTGGGCGGTTTCGATGCAGAAGCGATCGAGAGCTACCGTCGGGCGCTGGTCCGCAACCCGGACAACAGCGACAACCTGCTTTTGATGGCGGATCGCATGAAGAGCGCCGGGCGCACCGACGAAGCCGTGACGATGCTGCAGTACGCCGCGGAACACGCGGCCCACGACAATGCCTTCGTCGTCGCCGTGGACGGCATCATCAACATGATCGGCGCTCGTTCGTTCGGCGAGGCGCTGACTCCCGAGATGCGCGGCATCTTCCAGTGGACGCAGCGCGTGATCCTGGAGCGCATCACGGCCCACGACGGCAAGTTCTACCTCTACCAGTTGCTGGCGGACATCGCCCAGGAGACCGAGGACGCCGAGGGAGTCTTCCTTGCGCTGGAGAACTCGCTCCCCCTGGCCGGCATCCGGCGGCCCGCCATCCTTCGGGAGCTTGTCACGTTGGCAACGCCAAGCACGGGTTTCGCCGGTTTCAATACGGGCCCCGGGGACCCCGAGCGACGACTGATTCACGGTCGACGCCTGATCGGACTCCGCCAGGCTCTGCCGCCGGACGTGTACATCAATCTGGGTAAGGCGTTGCTCGAGAAGGACGATGTCGCGGGTGCGGAGAAAGCCCTCGACAGGATCGAAGACATCACCGGCATGATCGACATCAACCAGACGAAAGCGGATCTTCTCTACGATGCCGGGCATCCCGAACGCGCGTTGGAAAACTACGCCCGGGCACTGTCGGTGAACCGGGACGACTTGAGCTTGCTGGCCCGGAACGCCATGCTCCAGGAGATCCGAGGGCACCTCGATGTGGCGAATGAGATGTACCTGCGCGCCCTCGTGAACCTGCTGCGGGGCGAGTCGCTGACTCGGCCGGGAAGGCGCACCACGAGTCCCGGTTCGACCCGGGTCCATTTCCCCGGTCAGTCCAATCTCGGCACGAGTCGCGACTACCAGACCTATTTCGAGTTCCTGGTGCAGGGTCTGCTCGGCACCTGGCCGCAGTCCGCCGAGACCGCGAGGCAACGGCTCGGTGCCGTCGAGGCGATGTTCGACGAAGCCATTCGGGAGGTCACCGACATGGAGGACCTCGCGGACAAGGACGTCGAGGAGTTCCCGCGCCTTGGTCGAACCGCGCAATTCGTCGGACGGGTGGCGGGGGTCGTCGGCGACCGGGAATTGGCCGAACGCATCGACTCGGCCGTCGCGAACACTTTTCCAAAGGACGATGAAGAACCGCTGCCGTCGACAGCGGCGGAGGGTTCTATTTTGCAGCGCCAGCTCGACAGGGCGAAGCGTAGCGGCAACTTCCGCGATGCCGTGCACTTGGCGCGTTTCGTCGGGGACGAGGAGTTCCTCGCCGAGGTGCTCCGCGACCGGATCGCCGAGGGCAGCTACGCCGATGCCTTGGTCAATGCGTGGTTCCTGCTCGACGCGCCGGCGTTCCGCCGGTTGGTCACGCCGGTTGCGTCGACATTGAAGGACGATGCGAGCGCGTTCCTGGCTTTTCTCGGCGACTCGCCGCACTTGGTTCCCGCCATGGAGGAAACACTCGGCAGGGAGTTCGTTTCCGTCGCGGAGTTGATCGAGTTGATCGGCCAGCCCGACGAGTCAGAGAACCGCCGCACGCTGTTTGGCTATCGGGTATTGCCGGGCGTCTGGCGTTATGTGAAGACCCGGGGCACGCTTGAGGAACAGATAGCCTTCGTTGCCAGTCTCGCCGGTCGGGACAGCAACATTCAACTCCGGCCCCCCGACATTGCGCTCCTTGTTAGGGACCTGCTCGCGGTCGAGCTTTCGATCGATCAGCGGGCCGCTGCGACACAAGCGGCAACCGCCTACCTGGCGACGCAGCAACTCTCGTCCCCCTACATGCTTGGCAACCTGATGCAGTTTCTGCTGCTCGACATCCATCCCGGCAACGCCGAGGTGGTCTATGCCATGGCCGAGCACCTCGAGGGTCGCTCATCGAAGGCGGTCGACCTCGTTGCCGTGATGAAGGACATCCACGAGGGAACCCCGCAACGTCGCTTCGAGGGACTCCTCGAACTCTCGAAGGCCGAACTCTGGCGCTCGGGCATGGCCTACAGCAGGGCCATTGGACACTGGTTCGACGGCGAACGGGAGCGCATCCTCGCTGCCATCGAACGCGGCGAGGCGGTCCCTCCGGAGACGGCAAGCCTAGTGTACGAGCTCACCTTTACGAGCCTTGGCCCGATGCCAAGGGAGCGGATCAAGCGCCAGGCGGCACTCGCTCCCAAGTTCGCGGCCCTCGACGAGAAGGGCGATCGCTACCGTCTCGACGGCATCAACGCGTCGCTCAGTCTTGGGGATTGGTCCGCGGCCGAGCAAGCGCTCCGCGACTTCTACCGCGAGAACCCGGAGGACGAATACGTGCGCGCCGCGCTCTACTTTCGATTCCTTGGGGAGGACAGGTTCGGCGCGGCCCTTGCGCTGGTTACCGATGGCGGCCCGGACTTGCGCGACCAAGCCGTCGTCGACGAGTTGCTCGACAAGATGTCGAGGAGCGGCGGCGTCAGTTCCAGGTTGTTTCGGCGGTTCTATCCCGGCCCGATCGAGAGTCCCTACAGCCCCTATAGGCCCGTCGTGCAACGCAATATCGACCGGTTGCGGGGGGCCGCACTGTCGCACACGGGCCCGGCGGAGTCAGCGACTGACACTCGAACCTCGAAACAGACCGCCGCCTGGCCCGAGATCATCGAGAACACGGGTGAGTCGTTGCGGGCGGTATGGCGCGGGATGACCGCCCCGGGCGGCGAGGACGACCGTCGCTACTACCCGCCGAGTCCTGGCAGCGTGCTATCGCTGCCGCTAGCGGAGCGAACATTGAACCCGTGGAGCTATGGGCCTCCTACCCAGACAGGCGCGATCTCGGACCTCTTGGAGTCGAGTCGGGGCGAGGACGATGATCGCATGCTGTTCGACGTGCTGGTGGAGATGCCGGAGGTTGCGCACGAACTGGATCGCTACGTCCCGGCGTTGCCCGAGTCCGAGCGACGCAACCAGACCCGTTGCTACGAACTCCTCGCCGATGCCCTGGACGCCAGTGGGTCGACTGCGGCACGGCTCGCCGACTTGTCGTCCCGTCTGCACAACGGCGCGATCAGCCAGCACGACTTCACGCTTTGGATGACGCTCCGGCACCGCGAGGGGAAGGGCCTGTCCGCAGCCGAACTGGAGGCCTTCGCGCGGCGTGTGCGCGAGATCGACGACCCCACCCGGTCGGAGCTGCTGCTGATCGCCCGCCTGTTTGCCAAGTCGAGTGCCTTCGACGACGCAGCGGAACACTATGCGCTCGTCGCGGCGAACCTGCTCCGGCGCGGCGCACTCGGCGGCGCGACCTCGACGGTGGTGATGCGAGGCGTGGCCATGCAACTGATTTCGTTCAGCAGCGGACCGGTGTTTTCGTCTGTTGGTGGATCGAACTTGGCAACGGGCCTTGCCGAGGTGCTGGCGGAAACCGCCGAGCGACTACCTCGCGAAGTCGCGGAGGAGTTCGCGAGACGCGTATTGGCAGTCGCGAGACCGTCCGAGGACGACGAAGCACTGGCCGCCATCTTTGACGCGTTCGTGTTGAAGACACTGGCCAACGTGATGCCGCCCGCCGAGGTGTTCGTTGAATCGGCCGGAGTATCGCCCACCGCCACGTTGGTCGAGGCGACGCTCGAGACGTGGCAGGTGCCCAAGGTGTTGGAACTCGCCAGGCTCCATGCCATGGCGGGGAGTCCACCCGACGCCCTTGGCCTGATACGGCGATTCGCCAATCCCGATGGAATCAGGACGGAGCCGGAAACCGATTGGTTGGACGAGGAGCGGTCCCGGCGCGCGGGCACTGCCAGCGCCTTGGCCCGCACCTTTGGCCTGCAGCTACTCCGCGGCTACGGACCGGCATCGCCGGCATCTTGGCTCGTCCACGGTCGGGAACGGGTGTTTCCCGCGGACGCCGACAACGCGTGGCCGGGGGCCGCCGACTGGATGCTGACGGCCGCTCGCGCCATGCAGGATTGGCTCGACGACGAGGACGTCGATCCGGTGACGGTGCGCGAAATGCTGTTCGTCTTGGCTTGGCAGTTGCACGAGGCCGACCGCGTCGACGCGGCCCGGGACATCCTCGCGGTGCTAGCGACGCAGATCGCGGCCGAGACCGATGCCGACCCGGCGGAACTCAGGAACCTCGCGTTGATGTCGCTCAAGCTCTCGAGTCCGCTGCCGGCGGACTTGGCGGTCGCAGTGGTTTCGACCGGCACGTTGAGCGCCCGTCAGGAAGTGGGCCTCGTCCGCGAACTAGCCGCAAGCGATGCGGCCGGCGCGTTGCGGACCGGACGCGTCGCCGATCACGGCGACAAGCTGGAACTGATGCGCGAACTCCGACCGCTTGCCTTGGCGGCGAACGATGTGACCTACGCTCGCGATCTCGAATCCAGACTCGAAGCCGGGGAAGCGGCATTCCGCGCGTTGGGCAGTCCCGCCATCCCCGGGGAGGGCGGGACTGCCGCCGAGTAGGTCTCTGGCGGGGCCGCAATCTGGACGACTACATCTCCCAGTTCAGATCGACGAAGAACACTTGCCCGCGAGCGTCCCATCGTGTGGGATCGTACGGCAACTCGCCCCCGAACACGTTCGCGGGCGCCGCCCGGTCAAGGATGTTGCGGCCGCCCACACGCAACCGCAGCCCGTTGTCCATGCGATAGGTCGCGGTGGCGTCCACGGTGGTCAGAGAGGATACCTCGATACCCAGCCATTCCCAGGGGATGTCGGCGCACCGGCTGCCGGGAATCTCCTGCAGTGGACCGCTGCAGTAGCGCGCCAGATCGTTCTCGTAGCCTGGCGTGTAGTACACGAACATGCTCGCGGCGAATCGGTCCCAGAGCCAGCTCAGCGAGCCTTCCAGTTGGTATTCGTCGGGTCCGTACATCGTTCCCGCGAACTCGAGCCGGCTGTCCTCGGTGGGCCCGATCTGGATGTGGTCCGCCAGAACCCTCGTGTAGGCGATGCGCGGCGTGAAGCTGCCGAACGCCGTACTGAAGCTGTACTCCACGCTGGAATCGACCAGTTCGCTGTACTTCTCGTTGACGTTGATGGGCAGCAAGAGCAGCGATTCGATGTCCCCCGCCGCGTTGCGCGTGACCACTTGCGGATGGTTCAGGATCAACTCGGGACGATCCCGCGCCATGAACCCCACGGCCACGCCGTCTTCGATGCGGTTGGTGAAATCGGTCTCTGACCAGTCGACGGTCCAGCGCAGGCCGGGAATCGCCTGCGGATACCAGTCGAAGCCCACGGAAACCGTGTCGGAATACTCGTTCTTCAGTTCCGTGTTGTACACCTGGCGCACGACGGCGCCGAAGGGCAGTTCGAACGTCGTGGGGCCATCGGGATGGTGGGGATCCAGGCCCTCGGGAAAGTTCGTACTGAAACGGGTATCCGGCGAACAGAACGAGTCCGGCGGCGGATCGATGCAGGTGGCGTACTGATCGCTCCACACCGGCGGGCGAAAGGCACGCGACAACCGGGCACGGAGAGTGAAGTCTTCGGTGGGCTGGTAGCGCAGGCCGATGCTCGGGCTGGTGCGGTTCTGCTTCGTCGTCGTGTAGTTGAAGTCGTGCACGACGTCCTCGTAGTGAAAAACGAACCGGGTTTGGTTGTAGATCAGCCAGCCGTCTTCGGGATGCCAATAGGGAACCGGTAGGGGATCCAGGAACTCGAAACTCAAGTACGCCCCCCGGGTCCCCATGTATGCCGAAGCCGTCGATTCGTTCTGGTCGCGTCGCGCCAGCAGGCTGAGAATCAACGAATGCACGCCCGGGCGGGCGTTCTCCGCACCCACGAGCGGCAGGGCGAGCTCTGCGTAGTAGGCGGATATCTCGCGAGAGGGCTTGTCCACCCCAATCTTCGAGCCCGTGTCCTCGATGTTCTCGTACAACCGACCGGACGAGCTGCTCGTGAAGTTTCGCGTCTTGAAGACGATGTTCTCGCGGTATTCGGTGCCGACCGTATACGATGCCCGGCCACCCCACATGTCGAAAAGGCTGCCCCGAAGCGTGAGGTTGACCTGGTTGGTCTCGCTTTCGCCGACTATGGGCCCCTCCGTGGTGGTCAGAAATCCGTCGATCGTCGTTCCCTGGCCTTCGCCGTTGCCGAAGACGTTGAGGGCGGTGCCCGGGTCGGAACTGGACAGTGCGGCGTAGTACGCATCCGCACTCGGATCCCATCGCGGCCGCACTCCCCTCGCCTGAAGCCGGTAGGATTCGCGTTCCGACTTCGTACGGGTGACCTCCAAGGCGAGTTCGTGGGAACCGCCGAATGCCCAGATGACGCCGAAGTTCACGTCGCGCCGCGTGCTCACGGCTTCGGTGTAGGGCGCAGGAAGCACACCGTCTGCGGACTCGCTGACCGCCGAGTACCCAACCAGCATGGGCCGACCGAACGGGTTGTAGGCATTGGTGGAGGGAACGGGAATCAGGCCCCGGACCTGCGGGTTGTATTCCTGGTACGAATCGCGCGTCGAATAGACCAGATCCGCGTACACGCGCAGATTGTCCATCAGGTATTGCTCGACGTTGACCGTGTACGAGTCCGTGGTCGACTCCTCGCCGTTCTGCGGCAGGAGCCTTTCGTAGGGGACCGGCGATGGCTCGCCGCGCGCGAACTGGGCGAAATCCTCCTCCGTCGCGCCCACGCCGCTGTGGCCCGCCGGCAGTTGATAGCGGGGACCGTTGCGCACGCAGCGGAATAGGGTGGGCGCCCAAGACGGCGCTTCGAATTCGCAAACGACGCCGGGCTGGCCGGCGGTGAAACTGCGAAGGTCGAATTCAGGTCCCAACCTCGGCCGGAAGTCCCGCGTCGACAGGCCCGTCTTGGCGTTGGTAATCGGCTCGGAGGTGTCGCGCGACACGATGGCTGTGACGTTGCCGCTGCCCCAGGCATAGCCCCCGGTTATGCTGGCCGTGGTCTGGTCCGCGTCGGTGGAGCTGAACTCGTGCCGGTAGTCGACGGAAAGGCCGGTGTAGTTCTTCTTGGTAATGAAGTTCACGACACCGCCGATGGCGTCGGAGCCGTAGACCGCCGACGCACCGTCCAATTGGATGTCCACACGTTCGATCGCCGACAGCGGGACGTTCAGGATGTTGGCGAAGTCGTCTTCCTCGCCAGTGCCCGCTAGTCGGCGGCCGTTCATCAGCACCAGCGTATTCGCCGAGCCCATGTTGCGGAGGTTGACGGTGGAGATGCCCAACCCCAGTTCGATGTACTCGTCCTCCTGATCCGTAGTCTGAAAGTGCAGGCTGGTGTTGGTCTGGGTTGTTATCGAAGGATACGTCCACGGCAAGGTGCGGAAGAACTCTTCCAGCGTCGAGACCCCGCGCGCCGCGATGTCCTCGGCCGTGTAGCTGTAGACCCGCGCGGTGGGATCGCCGCCCTCCAGCCGGGAGCCGGTAACGACCTGCTCGGTGATTTCCACGGGCTCTTCCACCGTGGCCTCGGAGTTGGATTCGACCGGCTGTTGGTCATCCGTTGAGGTCTCCTGTGCCAGGCCAAAGGCCGGAATGCACAGGGAAAGAATAACTGGTGTAAGGCGATAGTGATTGGACTTGGTTTGCATGAGTGTGCCCCTCCCCTGACGCACAGGGCGTTGCACCTAGGCAAACTGCAAGCGAGGGCAACGCCTCTCGAACTCGCGGGATCGACTGTAGCACAGCCGGATCTGCAGCGGCACGCGACGACCGGTAGTCATCCGGTAGTTGGACGAGACGAGACGGTAGTGTTGCCGGCTAGATCGCTCAGGCTGGCTGCGGCGACAGATTCCTGAATTGCAGGGCGAAGTCGGCGCCCCCACCGTCCGCGTTGCGTGCCGACACCTCGCCGCCGTGCGCGGTCATGACGGCCCGGACAATGGCAAGGCCCAGACCGTGGCCCTGGCGGTTCGGCGGGCTCTTCGCAAACGGCTCGAAGATGCGTTCGAGTTCGTCGTCCGGAATCCCCGGGCCGCAATCGCTGACGGAAACCCTGCCGGTGTCGTCCACACTCACTCTCAAGGCATCGCCGGACTTGCTGAACGAGATGGCGTTGTCCACGAGGTTGGCGATCGCCACGCCGACGAGCCCCCGATGGCCCTTGACGATGAGCGACTCGGGAACGCTGTCGAGTTCGATGTCGACGCCCCGGTCGATGGCGATCGGGGCACGTTCGGCCACGACCTCGCGAGTCGTTGCCACCAGATTGACCTCATCGGTCAGATCCTGGCTGTTGCGGATCTCCATGAGGCGCAGCAATTGGTCGACCAAACTTGCCATGCGCCGGACATCGTCGCGCAGGACCGCCTTGGTCTCGGAATCGGGTAGTTCCTCCAGGCGGGTCCGGAGCACGGTCATCGGAGTACGCAATTCGTGGGCGGCGGTGGCGAGGAACATCTCTTGCTCCTCGTGGGCCGCCTCCACTCGGCGAATCATCTCGTTGATGGCTCGCACCAATGTCGCTACCTCGGCCGGTAGTCCTTCTTCGGGCAGCAGCCGGCGGTCGCCGGAGGTCGCGTCGATGGTGTCGGCGGCCCGGGCCAGCGTTCTGACCGAGCGAGCCGCCAGCAGCAGGACGACGAAGGCGATAAGCAGCACGCCGCCTCCGGCAATCAGCGGGTCGCGGGTTCTGAACCAGAACAACATCGGGTTCACCGCCGTGAATCGGTTGGTCGCACTTTCGACCGGCGTGTCGATTCCGGACATCTCGATGTAGGTCTCCACGCCGTCGTCGACGTCGAAGGAGACCCAGGTTTCGAATCCTTCATCCTCGATGGTGGCCGACCAGTACTCCCGGCTAGGCCCAGGTTGCGCGCCTTCGAGCATGGCGCGCAGGCGCGGGATCGTTGCGAGGTGTTTCGGGGATGGGCCGAAAGATGCCTCTTCGGTGCCGTGGCGAACGTGGTAGCGGAACTGGGGGTTCGCCTCGGCCACTTCGTTGAGGATTTCTGATCGAGCAAGCGACGCGAAGTCGCCCTCGACTAGGGTCGACTGCTGTATCTCCCATCGTGCGCTATTCTGCGTCGTCACCAGTGGATCCTGGTCGAGGAACCGCCAGTACGGGACGATGGCGAACCATCCGACGGCAAGAACCAGGAAGACCACGGACAGGAGCGTCATCCGGGCGATGAGCGAGCGCGGCCAAAGCGGTGCCCGACGAAGCCGTACTTGGGACAGGCGCCGGACCGGCTCTAGGGCACTCACGGCTGTTCCTTGAGCATGTAGCCGACGCCCCGTACGGTGTGGATGCCGACGCCGGTGTCCTCCTCCGCCAAGTGCTTTCGCAACCGCGAGACGTGTGATTCAAGCGTGTTGGATTGGAAGAGGTCGTCGTAGCCGTACATCGCGGATTCCAGTGTTTCCCGGGTCACGACGCGGCCCGCACGTTCGAGGAGTGTCTGGAGCAGGGTCAACTCCCGTCTCGGGAAGACGAGGGGTCTGCTTTTGCTTTCCCCGTTGGCAATCGCGACGATATCGCGGGAGGCCCGGTCCAAGCGCAGGTTGCCGCATTCAATTGTTTGTGGACCCTCGCCGGCGGGCCGGCGCCCGACGGCGCGAATCCGGGCACAGAGTTCATCGGGTTCGAAGGGCTTGACGATGTAGTCGTCGGCCCCGAGGTCGAGACCTTCGACGCGTTTGTGGATGTCCCCGAGGGCCGAGAGAATCAGAAACCGGGTTCGAACCCTGGCCTCTCGGGCGTGGAAGATCAGTGCGGTGCCTTCGCCGTCCGGAAGCATGCGGTCAAGCAGCACCAACTCGTAGGGATGCTCGGTGATCGCCGCCCGGGCCATCCGCAGCGAGTCGGCCAGATCCACCACGTGGCCTTCCCGGCGCAGCAGACGGCGAACGGCCTCGGAGAGGTCCGCATCGTCCTCGACCAGCAGGATTCTCACGGCGGATAGGTCTCCCTGGGTGAACGGCGTGGGTCAACCGCCCGGGTCGACGACCGCGAACACGGTCCGAAGCGTTTCTGTGCGGGGCGGCAGGCACAGGTCGTCCTTGCAGGTCTGGTAGGTGACCTGGGCCGTGACCTCGTAGCTTCCCGCCGCACTCGCTTCGACGGGCTGGGCCCATTGCCGGTCCGAGCCCTCGTAGATGTCGTAGAGGCCCTTGAAGTGGTGCAGGGGCAGGCTGCGGGCCCCTGCGGTCTCGATACCCTGCGGCAATCCGAAGCTGACGCTCGTCTCGATCATCCCGTGCGGCGCATTGCGACCGGTCGGCGCGTAGATGTACCAGCCGGGGCGCATGGTGAAGTTGACCGCCAGGTTGCCCCGTTCACCCGGGAGGACCTTGTCTGGCGAGACGAACGCGAGCGTCACCGGCGGCTTGGCAGACGCAGTCGACGCCGAGCGGCGTTTCGGCGTGTCTGCGGGAACGGGAACCGCGTCGGCGGTGACGGGGCTGGCTTCCCGTTGTTCACCCAACATCACGTAGATGCGCCCCTGGTGGCGCATGGTCAGCCAGTGCGCCTTGCCCTCGTCGTACAGTCTGCCGACCGTCTTGTACCAGTATTCCTGGTTCAGCTTCAGGTGCGCTTCGAACTCCTCCTCGGTGTAGTTTTCCTTCGCCCACACCATGATCTCCGACTCCTCGGTCGGTCGCTCCCTCGGCGGGTACAGCCCGGGATCCTTCCCGGCGCTTTCCACTTCGTTGACATCCTCCCACTCCCAGGAAAGCTCGTCGCTGAACTCGCCGTCGTTCACGGTGGCGACGCTGGCACCGATGATCAGGTCCTTCACGCCATCCTTGTTCCAGTCGTCCACGTAGACGCGTTGCCCGCTCCCGGGCAGCGCTTTCGCGCCGTCCGCAGTCGGCAGCAGGTCGACGCCTGGATGGAAACGGTGCCCGTCGTCGGTCTTGACGCCACGGAAGAAAGTCACGGCGTGGCTCGACGGGTGACGGTAGGAACCCGTCACGAGAAGATCCAGCACGCCGTCGTCGTCCCAATCCACCACCAACGGACTGCTCTTGCCGTCGCCGTCGGGCGGCGGAATTTCCCCGTGCTCCGACAACATCGCCAGCCACTCCGGACCGCGGTCGAGGATCTTGAGGGGTTTGCCGTCGATGGTGAGCAGGGGGTCGCGCATGGCGAAGCTCGGTCGCCGCGGGCTGCCGATGTTCTCGCTGATGCGCAAGCCGTCGCCGCCGCCGACGATCAGATCGTAGTCGCCGTCGTCGTCGAAGTCCCCGAAGCTCGCCGAGGTGTAGACCCAGTAGTGGAACGTGCCGATGTCGCCGGGCTCGCCCTCGTAGTTGCCGAACATCGGCTGGCCGTTGGAACTCGGATCGCCCTCCTGGGGCAACACGTCACCGGGCAGGAAGCCGTCGCCGGTGCCCCGGAACCAGGTGACCTCGCCCGGATGGTACTGACCGGTGATCATGTCGAGATGGCCGTCGTCGTCGAGGTCGACGAACTGCGGCGTGAACCCGATGCAGCACCACTGGGGCACCTCCATGATGGTCCCCTCGGTGTCCCGCGCCCACTCGAACACGTCGGAGAACTTGGGATCGGCGTCGGTGCCCACGTTCAGGTAGACCCGGATGGTCGACCCGTCCGCGCCCATCGGGAAATCACTCGAGTTGGTTTCGAACTCGCCGACCAGGAGGTCGCGCTTGCCGTCGCCGTTCCAGTCCCAAAGCGCCGGGGCGGCGAGGCCGTGTTTCTCGGTAAGGATGGGCTCCGTGCCACCCGTCACCAGGATCGGCTGGCCGAGCTTGGGTGTACCCGGTATACCGGCATCGAGAATCTCAGGAAAACTCTTCTCGTCCGCCGCGAGCTGGCCCGCGAGGGTCAGCGCAGTAGCCAACAGAAGTTCCTTGCCGTGTTTCATTGCTGTCTCCCGTCTGACTTGCAATCGGTTATTCGGTGCGTTGCTCGCCAAGCATCACGTAGACGCGGCCCTGGTGGCGCATGGTCAGCCAGTGTGCCTTACCCTCCTCGTAGAGCTTGCCGACCGTTTCGTCCCAGTACTCCTGGTTCATCCGCACGGTCTCCTCGAACCGCTCTTCGCCGAGGGTTTCGAGATTCAGGAATTCGGCCATCGACTCCTTCGTCGGCCGTTCCCGCGGGGGGGTAGCGCCCCGGGTCCTTGCCTGCGCTCTCGACCTGGGTCACATCCTCCCACTCCCAGGAAAGCTCGTCGCTGAATTCGCCGCCGTTCACGGTGGCGACACTGGCACCGATGATCAGATCCTTGACTCCGTCGCGGTTCCAGTCGTCGACGTAGACGCGCTGGCCGCTCCCCGGCAACGCCTTGTCGCCGTCGGCGGTGGGCAACAGGTCCACCCCCGGGTGGAAGCGAAGACCCGCATCGGTCCTGACGCCACGGAAGTACGTCACCGCGTGACTGTTGGGATGCCGGTAGCTGCCGGTGACGAGCAGGTCCGGCGTCCCGTCGTCATTCCAATCGACCACCAGGGGGCTGCTCTTCCCGTCGCCGTCTGCCGGTGGCGAACTCGCACCCGGGAGGGTCTCGGCCACGTCGTCTCGCTCGAGTATCTTCAGAGGTTCGCCGTGGACATCCAGAAGCATCTCGCGCTTGCCGAAACGAGGGCTGGTGGTGCCGCCGATGTTCTCGCTCATTCGAAGCCCGCCGCCGCCCCCGACGACGAGGTCCAGGTCGTCGTCGCCGTCCAAGTCGCCGAAGCTGGCCGACGAATACACCCAGTAGTCGAAAGTTCCAATGTCGCCCGGCTCGCCGTCGTAGTCCCCGAACATCGGGTTGCCGTCCGCCGTCGGATCGCCCTCCTGGGGCAACTTCACCCCGGGCAGAAAGCCGTCGTCCGTACCCCTGAACCATGTCACCTCACCCGGGTGGTACTGGCCGGTGATCATGTCGAGGTGGCCGTCGTCGTCGAGGTCGACGAACTGCGGCGTGAATCCGATGCAGCACCACTGGGGCACTTCCAGGATCGTGCCCTCGGTGTCGAGTGCCCACTCGAAATCGTCGGTGAATTTGGGGTCGTCATCGGACCCGACGTTCAGGTAGACGCGGATGGTCGATCCCTCGGCACCCATGGGGAAGTCCTCGCCGGAGTTGGTTTCGAACTCCCCGACCAGCAGATCCCGTTTGCCGTCGCCGTTCCAGTCCCAGAGCGCGGGGGCCGCCAGACCATGTTTCTCGGTGAGGATGGGCTTCGTAGCGCCCGTCACGAGTGTCGGCTGCCCAAGTCGGGGCGTGCCGGGGATGGCGGGATCGGCAATCTCCGGGAAGTCCGTCTCGCCTGCCGTGAGTTGACCACTGGCCGCCACAGCGGTTGCCAGCACGATCAATTGAGGCCGGTTCATTTGCATCGGTTCCTTGCCATCACTGCGTTGACCGTAGCCATGCCACCTTACCGGAAGCTGACAAATCGCCCGATGACGCGGGATGCGTTGCCGACGTATCCAGAAAACGCGCATGACATACCCCCGAAACATCCCGTAAGGTTTCGGTAAGCATCTCCACTAACTATGTCGAGAGCCAAGAAAAAATAGTTCTGGGAGGACTGGGATGACAACGCAAGACGATTGTGTATGGGCCAGTTGGGCCCGCGGTATCGGGATTTTGATTGTCGCCATCGCGTTGCCGGCGGCGGCGCAAGGCGAAGAGGGGGACGGCGATGCCGCCCCGGAATCCGCGGACGAAGACCAGGTCGTTGACGAGGTGATTGTCACGGGTACGCGCCTTGTCGGCGGCGACCCGACCGCCCGTGTCGAGGTGATCAGCGCCGAGGACATCGCCATGCAGGGACTGACGACCTTCGAGGACGTTATCCGGTCGCTGCCGCAGAACTTCGCGACGATCAACAGTACCAACAACCTGATCTTCGGCAGCGATCTGCTCGATGCGAATCTCGGCGCGTTGGGGTTGGGCGCGGCCACCGCCAACCTGCGCGGTTTCGGTTCCAAGAACACATTGGTGCTTCTGAACGGCAAGCGGCTGGCAGGCATCAACAGTGGCGCGCAGCAACTGGCGGCCAATCTCAACGACATTCCGGCGGCGGCGATCGATCGGGTCGAGATCCTGCTTGACGGCGGCGCCACCGTGTACGGATCGGACTCGGTGGCCGGGGTGATCAACGTGATCACCAAGAAGGACTACACCGGCGCAACGGTCGGTGCCAAGGTGGAGCACAGCTCCACAGGCGGCCATGCCCGTTCCGCCAACGTGTACGTCGGCACCGGCTGGGGCAGCGGCAACGTCTCCGCCATCATCGCGCGGAACCAGCGCGATCCGATCAAGACCGCCAAGACCGGATATACCACCCACGACTACAGCGCCCGCTACGGCGGTGACCAGCGCTACAACTTCATCAACCCCAGCTACTGCGACACGCGCTCGGGTGTCGTCGGCACATCGCGATGGGGACCGCTCAACATGATCCTTCCGCCGGGCAGCGACGGGCGCAACGCGCAACCCGAAGACTTCGGGACGGTCACCATCGACGACTGCATAGAGAGAATCCCGGCCGATATTGGCGGCACGACCGACGGCATCTCGCTAACCACCACGGTGCTTCAGAACTTCGGCGCCGACGAGCAGCTCCAGCTTCGCGCGGACCTGCTTTACTCGGAGACCGAGACCCAGTCCGCCGTCACGACCTTCGGCTTCAGTTCGATCCTGGTTCCGGCGAGCAACGCCTTCAACAACTTCGGCCGCGATGTCTATGTGCGCTACAACGCCGACACCGAAACCGAGCTGGGCCTCTTGCCCATGGTCGAACAGGCCAATGTGCAGGAGCAACTGCGCTACGTCCTGAGCGCGACCTACAAGTTCCGCGACAATCTGCGCCTGGAGCTGGACTACACCAAGGCGGAGTCGTCGTCGGACGGCGATCAGTACATGTTCGCGCCGCCAAGCACGCGGATCGACGACGACGCCCGCTACCAACGGTTGAGTTCGCTGCTCGCGAGCTCCGATCCGTCTGAAGCGCTGAACCTTTTCGGCGACGGCACGGCGCAGAACCCCACCATCGCGGAGTTCTACCGGAGCTATGCCAACGCCCTCGACCATACCCATATGCGCAGCATCGAGCCGAAGCTCTACGGGGAGCTCTTCGACGTTCCCGGCGGGCGCCTTGGCTTCGTGCTGGGGATAGAGTCTCGCGAGGAGTGGATCGAAGAGCCAGAGGATGACTTCCTCGAGGGCTACGTCGGCACGTCCACGCCGACGGTGGAGCTCGACGCGTACTTCCTGGAGACGACCGTCCCGCTGATCGGCCCCGGTAACGACCGTCGGTTCGCCGAACGCCTGACGCTGTCCCTGCAGGCTCGCTACGACTCCTATAGCTCGACGGGCTCGGTGGAGAACAACGCGAATGGGGAGCCCATTTTCATCGACGCGGAATACACCAACACCGTCTACCGCGTTGGCGTGCTCTGGAGCCCCGCAGACAATCTCAACATTCAGGCTTCCCGGTCCGAAGCGTTCTCGACGCCCTCGTTCACATCGATATTCGGCGGCACCACGCGGTCCTTCAACACCCAACAACCGGATCCGCTGCTGAACAACGCATGGGTTCCCGTCAAGCTCATCTTCGGGCCGAATCCCGACCTTCTTCCGGAGCAGTCCGTAAACCTGACGGTATCCGCCGAATGGCGGCCCAGGATTCTCGAGGGGCTGGAGGTGAAGGCGGCCTGGTCGAGCGTCGACTTGGAGGACCGGGTGGCATCGAGCAATCAGTTGCGTGGGCTGCTGCCGCCTGAAGAATACGGCAATCTGTCGCAGTTCTTCGTGCGAGACCCGGAGGGCAACCTCACCGAGGTGATCAGCCGGTCGATCAACATCGCGCGCCGTGCCGATGAGCGTCTGGACCTGGAGGTCGGATACGCCATGGGGACGGATTTTGGCACAATCCGCCCGCGCCTCATCTACCACCGGGTGCTGGACATGTTTGACCAGGCTATCCCGGGTGCCGAGGAGTTCCGCTTCTACGGCGAGTCGGTGGGCGTCGACGAGTACAAGGTACGGGGCAACGTCAGCGTGATCGCCGGTTCGATCACGGCGGACCTCTGGGTCAACTACACGCCGGGGTACATCAACAACGATCACGAAAACGCCTTCTCGCCGCTACCCAACGAACCCGTGGCTTCACGCACGACCACGGACGTGACTGTGGCCTACGAGATGGACAATGGCCTGGTGTTCCGTGGCGGCGGTCGTAATGTCTTCGACCGCGGATTCCCGTACATGCTGAGTTCCAGCCGACGACCCTACGACTCCCAGCGGGTCGACCTGCGCGGGCGGGTGCTGTTCTTCGAGGTGAAATACGAGATGGGAGGCGGCGGATAGGAACGCGGAGGGGCGGGGTTGCGCCCGCCCGAAGTCGGTTCGACGCCGTACGTTGAGGGGCAACACCACCCTAGGACAGGCGTTCCGGGCCGAGATGCCCGCCGCCGGGATGTCCGCTGCCACGCCGTCGCGCGGGGACGGCGTGGTGCGGTTCGGGGACGAATCCCGGGCTCCCGAAGCGATCGAGCCCCCGGGGATCGACCGGCCGACCGTGACCGACCTCGGCACTGCGACAGTCAACGGCCTCGAGACAGTGGGCATGCGCTACGAGCACACGATCCCGGCCGGGGCGATGGGGAACCGGGAGCCGATGACCGTGATGACGACCATCTGGCGCTCGCGGGACTTCGGCTTCGATCTGCCCGTCAGGACCGAGGTGGCTGACCCGTTCAGCGGACGTAGCGTGCAGGAACTCCGGAACATCCGAGTCCTGGCGCCGGGGGAGGGCGAGAATCTGTTCCGTCCCGATCCGGGCTGGAACGTCGTCGAGACGCCGGCGCGGGTGTCTAGAAGGCTCGATGCCGCGCTGCCGCAGCGCTAGCGCGACTGTCCTGGCCGCAGCCCTCTGCGTGGGTGCGGCGACACCCCCGCGCGAGTTCTCGGACCCGCTTCGTTCCGGGGGCACCGGCCCCGTCATGGTCGAAATCACGGTCGTCGAGCCGTTCCAGATGGGTTGGTTCCGCGCCCACACCGACGACAACCTCGCCACAAGCGACGGGCCGAGACAGGCACGTCCGCGGCGCGAAGTGGTCATCGAGGATGTCTACGCCATGTCGCGGGACGAGGTGACCGTCGCGGAGTTCGCGGAGTTCGCGCGGCGTACCCGCTATCTCACGGTCGCCGAGCGGTCCGGCGCGAGGCGCCGCGCGCTCCGGACCCCGCGCGTCCCGGCGGGTACGTGCATGCGCATCGGCCCCGGCACGGGGTTCCACACCGACATCGGCCTCACCTGGCGCGATCCGGGCTACGCGGCCACCGACCGGCATCCGGTCGGCTGCATCGCCCGTGCGGACGCCGTGGCCTACGCCGAGTGGCTCGCCGCAGAGACCGGACGCCGCTACCGGCTGCCGAGCGAGGCCGAGTGGGAGTACGCCGCGCGCGCGGGCCGCTCCGACGACGAACTACGGGTGCTCGTCGAGGAGAGTGACTCCGCCGTCGCCAAACTGATGAGGAGGAACGTCCCGCCGGATCCCAGCCCGGTGGACAACGCGGGTCGCCGGCCCAACCCGTTCGGGCTGCGCGGCCTAGGCACCTTCGCCGAGGAGGGCTGGACCGTGGCCGAGTGGACCGCCGACTGCTGGCATCCGAACTACAGGGGCGCCCCGGAAACCGGCGACCCGCGCCAGGACGGCAACTGCCGCCGGGGCGTGGTGCGCGGCGGCCTGATCCGGCCGTTCGCCGGGCGCAACGCGATGCCGCCGGCCAAGGGCGACTTCGTCATTCACTCGTTCGGCTTCCGCGTCGTGCAGTCGCCCATGGCGGGGCGACTCGCGCCGCGGACGAAGTGAGCTAGCCTGTGCGGTCAATACGGAAGAGACGGCGTCCCCTACGCGGTTGACCGTTGTCCCGCCGCTTCGCTGCCCTAGCGGCGTCGAACTCGAGCTTCATCTTGTAGATTCCTAGCGATTCCCTTACGTCTTGCTCGGTCCGAACCGGCATGACGTAATACACTTCACGGATCGCAAGGTCGGTAGGTCTGGCGCATCGCGATGTGAATCGGGCCGTTGCGAGTCGCGTGTACTTGCCCGTCCGTCGTCCGGGTCAGCCATCCGAGTAGCGTCTGGAAAGGTGACGATGAACGGTCGTGCCGTAGGAAGCCTGCGATCCTGATGGCGTTTGGCTGCCTGACAGCGGGTTGTGGTGGCGGCGGTGGCGGGGAAACGCCTCCTCCGCCCGCACCGCCGCAACCCGTGACGCCCACGGTCCCCGAACCCGAAGTGACCATTGGGTTTTCGGATGTCACGTACGCGTCGGGTATGACCTTCGAGGTCGGTTTGGTACGCCCGCTCGCCGAAATCCATCTCGCACTGACGGTGCCGAGGGGTGCACACTGGGACGGCGCCTTCGGTGACGCTTTGGCGGAACGACACCGAGGGCAACAACTACCTTGCCGTGAAGCTCAATGGCGAACCGCCGAACACGGAGGCCGTGGGGGCGCGAATCACGCTTCGCGTCGGGGACCGGAACCTAATGCGCGAGGTGACGCTCGGCAGCAATTTCGCGTCGAACAATCCCACGGACCAGCTGTTCGGACTCGGCCAGGCCGAGCGGGTTGAGACGCTCACCGTCGCTTGGCCGGACGGCAGCGAAACGGTGCTGCGCGATCTCGAAGCCAATCAGCGACTCGACATCCACCATCCCCGCCTCTGACGCCGTCTTGCATGCGGCAACGGGGGTTCGCCGGATACAACCGCCGGCACCGGCGGTAGTCTCCAGACAGGGGAGGCGTTTCTATGCTGGGCCGGGCGGCGATCCGACGGGTGGTCTATCAGGGCTGAGATCGGCGCAATCGCCGTTCAAGTTCCTCGATACGGCGTTCGGCTGCTTCGCGTGCCGCCTTTTCTTCCGCCAGGCGCTCCTTCGCGGCAACGGCCTGCGACTCGGCGACACTGGCTCGGGTTGCGCGGAATCGGCTCGGGATTCAGCGGTACTGGCTCGGGATTCGGCGGCATCGGCGCGCGACTCGGCGGCATCGGCGCGCGACTCGGCCGCAGTGCGCAAGGCTGTTTCCCGCCGTCGCATCGCTTCCGACTCCACATGGTCGGGTAGAATCTCGCCTGTCGCGGGATCGCGGAACCGGAGCAACCGCCCCGAGGCGAAGAGGTCGAGGCCGCGGACGTCGCTTCGGGACCCTCCGGACGGGGACGGCGTGATCGGCGTCCGGGTTCCGCTGCCACCAAGACGCCAGCCCTCCAACGCTGGACCGCCATCGGTGCGGACGCCGCGGGTCGAAGGTCCAGTACTCCCGCACTCCCAACTCGGCGTAGAGAACCGGCTTCCTCTCGATGTCGTTGCGCCAGTTGTCCGCCGACAGCACCTCGAGCACGAAGTCGGGCGCTTTGCCTTCCTCCCAGTGCTTGTACGACTGCCGCGGTCCGCTCGGCGGGCCGAACGCCACCAGGACATCCGGGACGACCGCGGCGCGCCGGTTGCCTTCCTCCAGAAACAGGAACTTGTCGGTGGACGCGTAGACCTCGTGGCCGTCGAAACGCGCCCGCAGTGCACCCTTGGCGTAGTCCAGCACGTCGCCGTGGTAGTCGCCTTCCGACATGGGCTTGGCGTCGCTGAACGGGTAGCCGTCCTCGTCACACTCGACCGGCGGCGTCGGTCGGTAGAGCGCTGCGGCGTGGACGACGGCAAGCGAGCGCTGCGCGGCAGGCGGTCGGCCTGTTGTTCGCGATCCGGCTGGCCGGCGTCTCGTTTGCATCATCGGAACGTACCACAACGCGGTCGCTTGGATTGGGCCGCCGATCATCCGACACAATGCAGCGTTTCCGATAGCGAGATCGCCCATTCAGCGTGTAGGAATTTGTTGTTGCGTGACGGAATTCCGGTAGGGTTTGGACGACGTGCAGGAGTCCTCGACCGAACCGTCGTGGGGTCGGGCCGATGTCCAAGAGTAGACTCGACGGTCCAGAGCCGGGCGCCCGGGAGCTATCGGGGGCTTGAGCCGATCCCCAAGTCGCGCCGGGCGTTTTCGGCGATGCCAATCCGACGTTCGAGATCGTCGGCGTAGGCTCGGTCGCCGACACTCTCGGCGAGCGGCGCGAGGAACTGCATCAGCGCGAGCTTGCCGCCGGTATCGGCGAGGCGCCCGACGGCGAGCGTCGTTGCCGCGTCATGACTAACCGCAAGCCGCCGAAGCGTCTCGACCTCGCCATCGACTGTCAGGATGCCTTGGTCGAGTGCCCCCTGCGCGAGTTCCGTTGGCAGCGTTGCGCCCACGAGAACAGCCATACGGGCCAAGTAGTGCAAACCGGGCATGCTCTCTTCAGTGGCGACGCGGGCGGCAATATTCTCGAAGACCTCTCTCGCCCGATCCGCTTCGCCGGCCCGGTGCAGTTGCCAGACGACGACCAGCGCGGCCTCCAGGGTGCTCGTCGCGTCGATGGCCGGATCGTCGAGCCACGACACGAGTGCCTCGGCTGCCTGTGCCATCCAATCAGAGTCGCCCGGCCATCGATCATCGGGTGTCGAGGGGAAGAGGCGTTCCCGGTAGAGGATCAGGTTGACGAACCGAATCCGTTCCGGCCGGTAGACGGAACCGTCCAGCCGGGGATAGCCGTAGAGGCGTGCAAACGTCATTGTTGCCCGGTGGAGCTCGAAGCTATCCAGACCGGACTCGGCGGAATCCGTGTCGGGTTCGTCGATGGTCGAGGCTACGAAGTCGCGTAGCAATTCGATGGCGCTGTCGACGCGACCGGCCATGGCTCGAGAGCGGACAAGCTCGGCGGCCTTTACGGCATGCCACCGTTGCGTCGGGCTCCTCGAATCGGCGGCGCTCCTCGAGAACCGGCGGCTCTCGGTGGCGACGTCTTCCGGCTCAAAGAGATACGGCAGAATCTTCAGCACGAACGCATCGAAGTAGGCGTCGTAGGTTTCGTGGCTCCCAGCGCGCCGGGCCACCGCGATCATGCTGGCTGCGGTGTCGCGGGCGACGTCTTGAGGCAGCCGTTCGGCCACTTCCTCGATCAGCTCCGCCAAGTCCATGGTTGGGGGATTGTAGGAAGTCGGGATGGTCCCAAGCCGAGCGGAGAACTCCTTGTGCTCCACGAGCATTGCCGCCAGCCAGCGATAGTGTTGCGACGCCTCGCCGAACTCGCCGGCCTTGGCGAACAGCCGGGCCATGGCGAGAACCTGGATCTCGCCGGGTTCGTCGAACTCGCGCGCTCGGGATCGAAAATCGGCCAACTCGCGTGCGTTGATCGGCACGTCCTGGCGGTCGCGGAGCATCATCCAGACGGCGAAGTCATGATCGCTTCGGCGGTCTAGGTCGGGCGTCAGTTCGCGCACGCGCGCATCGAGGGTGCCCGCCGATTCGTGCGCATCGGCCAGCAGTCGATACAGACGATGCTGATCGCGGCGTTGATCCGCCGGCAGGGCGCCGACATAGCGATTGAACTCATCGGCGCCATAGGGTGCCTTGGCCACGGCTTCGAGTAGTGTCTTCGGACCGCCTCTTTGGGCATCCGCGTCGGGATCGATGAGCTGGTCGAACCTGTGCAGCCTGGTGGCGGAAAGGTCGTGGTTGAACGGGTGTCGGCCGGAGGGGTCGGCATGAAACGGGACCGACAGAAGGTACGCCACCTGCAAACCCGGTATCGGCGTGCGCTGTTCCTGTTCGGGATCGTCGGCTCCTCGCCATGCGACTCGGAGCGCGCGTCGCCCTGCTTCGTCGGATTGGTCGTCCTTGGCCGCTGCCGATTGGCGCAGGAAGTCGATGCTGCGGTCGACCTCGAT
This sequence comes from Gammaproteobacteria bacterium, assembly GCA_026705345.1. Lineage (GTDB taxonomy): Bacteria > Pseudomonadota > Gammaproteobacteria > Pseudomonadales > Azotimanducaceae > VXYL01. The sequence goes on along the minus strand of JAPPAV010000072.1, from coordinate 8,437 downwards.
GGGCCAACTGAAGGGCGGCGGCGCAATGGTGCCGCGGTAGATCTTTCGGAACAGGCGGCTCTCTGGGCTTGCCTGGAATCTGTTCTGCCCCCGGAGCGTTGCCAAAAGCTCGTCGAGGACCTGCTCGTCGCGCAGGTCGGGTCCACCGTCCGTGGCGAGCTCGAGTGCCGAGGCGAATTGATCCTGGTTCAGCAGATGGAAGTAGAGGGCGGCGCGTAGGAATTCGTCCCCTACGTTCCGCTGGTAACAGGCGAACAACGCTTCCTCGACGTTCGCCAGTTGGTTGAGGGCCAGGTACCCGGCGACGAGTTCCAATCGGTACCGATCATCATCCGCGAAGCGTTCTATTAGCCCGGGCAGATCCGTGATTTGCCGTGCCGCTCGGTCGGGCGACGGCAGTTCCAGACTCGGGGGGAACTCCCACTCGTAGACGGTTCGGACGAATTCGGGCGCGAGTCGGTCGGAGCCGTTGGCCTCGCTAGCGGTTTTGGTCGGGCCACCGAGTATTCGCGCTCGAATACCCGCGTATCTTCCGCTATGTCCCGAGACATCGCCGTAACTGCGCAGACCGGCCTGTTCCCATTCGATCAATGCGGCGAACGACTCGTCGCCGGTGCCGTCGAGGATGCGCCTTAGCGTCGAGGGCAGATCCAGAGAGACCTGTGCGGAGGCCTGCACCAGCTCGGCCAATTGGTAGATTAGATAGCGGTTCGTGGGGATGACGTGGGAGTCGAGAAAGAGACCGAGCACGTCTGACAGCGCGAACTCGTTCCTGAGTTCCAGCTTGCCGAGCAACTCGGCGGCCGCCGCCAATAGCGCTTCGCCTTGTGCCGGCGTCAGCTCTTGGCTGAGGAGGTCGTGCAGCATTGCCTGCGCGAGGGAGGTGAGGTTTTGTTCTTCTCCTGCCGGGCCGCGTAGGCCGCGAAGTAGTCGATCTGCTGGTCGACATCCCACTTGGCCTTGATGAATTTCCAGACGCCAACGTTGGCGGCGAAGGGATTGTCGGTGTCGTCGGCCACTTCGGGATCGTTCAGCAGATCAACGAGTTCGGCGGGAGATATGAGTTCCCGTCCCAAGTCCTCTTCGATGCCGAGTACGGCAGCCGGCGCGGTCGAGATCGCCTCGGCGAACGCGCGCTTGTTGTCCTTCAGCGTCGGTGCAACCGCGGTCAGAAGTCGCCTAAGCGCCATGGGGTCGAGCAGGGATCGGGCATAGCCGAGACCGTCGCGGTACTCGCCAGCGTCGATTCGTTCCCGGAGCAGGGACACGAGACCGTCCTCGTCGTCTGCGACGCGAGCGAGACGCACGGCGGTTTCGAAGTCATCGTCGCGCATGGCCGCCTCGAGTTGGCGACGCAACAACGGCGTATCCGCTGCGGGTTCAGTCGCTTCGATGGGAAAGTACCTCTGCAACTTGCCGTCGACATGCGTACTGATCGATGGGTCCGAGGCTTGATCGGCCACGCGGTTCGCGAACCAACTCATGCGCTCGAGCCTCGGGTACTGATCGAGGTCGTCTCGCTCGTCGTCGGGGGCCGGCTGCGCCCCCTGTGTCGCAAGGCCCTTCGCGATGGCTTCGAATTCGGTATCGAACAACGCCTTGACGGCTTCGACGGTCTCATGGCCAACGGCTTCGTCGTCCGGCCAGGTGATCAGGAGACCTTGCATCAACGCCTCGAAATACTGTCGGTAGTCCCGGGTGACGCTAGTGTCAGCATCGAGTCCGAGTGCGACCAAGGCCGGTCGTTGGGATGCGCCCGGGCGTTGCGTCGGTCTTGTCGACGGTTGCGCGCGCAGCAAATTGCTCAAGCCTCGAAAGTAGAGGGTATGCGCGACGGCGTCTTGGCCTAGGGCCTCGCGCAAGAGCGCCGTGCGTGTCAACAGGGAGAGGTCGTCGCGCCTGACGTTCAGTGCGCGCGTGTACGCGTCCCGGGCTCTGTCGGTAATTCCGGCCTCGTAGAACAGGTCGGCCTTGGTGCGCTCGACGTCGATCATCCCGGTGATGTCGTCGATCCGGTCGAAGGCGCGCTCGGCATCCTGCACGGCGCCTTTCTCGAGGAGCACCCTGCCGAGGTTGATGTACACCTCCGGCGGAAGTTCCTGCTTGAGGCCGACGAGCCGCCGACCGTGGGTGATCTGCCGCTCGGCGTCGCCGGTGCCGGTCGTGAAACCGGCAAAGCCCGCGTTCGGCGTGGCGAGGGTCACCAATTCCCGCAGGACTGCCGGTCGCCGGACGCCGGCCACGGAGAGGGAGTTCTCCAAGGCGACAAACGCCGCTTGCATGTCGCCGACCTCCTGGGCGATGTCGGCGAGAAGCTGGTACAGATAGAACTTGTCGTCGTGGCCGGCAATGCGCTCCAGGATGATGCGTCGGGTCCAGCCGAACGTGTCCCGCATCCGGGCCGTCAAGGTCTCGTTGAACGAACGTGCACCGATCATGTTGATGATGCCGTCGACGGCGACGACGAACGCGCTGTTGTCCGCCGCATGTTCCGCGGCGTACTGCAGCATTTCCACGGCTTCGTCCCGGCGTCCGGCATTCTTCAACATGTCGGCCAGCAGGAGCAGGTTGTCGGAATTCTCGGGGTCTGTAACCAGGGCCCTTCGGTAGCTGGCGATCGCTTCTTCGGCGAATCCCCCCAGGGAATAGATGCCGGCTTCGAATTCGCCGCTCACGCCCTCGTTGTCAAGCTGGCGCAGTTGGCCAAGCCATCGTTGTATCTCGCCGAAGGCGCCCTGGGATTCCTCCGCGATGTCGTAGGCGAGCATGTTCAGGACGATGTTCTGGGTGTGTTCAAGCCGGTTGTCCGGGTCGGCGATGACGAGTTCGCGCAACACCTTGTCGTAGGCCGCATAGTCCGAGAGCATCATGTGAACCCGACCGAGGCGGCGCAGGCGGTCGATTTCTCCGTCACCGCTGTACCGGGCGAACTCCTCGATGACCTCGGTTGCCGACAGACTGTCGCCGACCTCGGTGTAGATCCTCACCAGGAGGCCGATCTCGTTGCGGTCGGCTCGTTTGAGGATGAGCTTCTCTTCCAAATCGACGACGATGTCGCCAAGCTGGTTGAGTTCCGTCGCCAGAAGAAGGAACTGGGTCTCGGCGAGATTGCGTCGCGCGGGACTGTCGACGCTCACCCAGAGGTCCTGCCATGCGCCCATGGCATCCTCCTTGCGGCCGGCGAAGCTGTAAAGCCAGGCAAGGCGCATCCGTTCGTTGTAGCCGAGTTCGCCTTCGCTCGTGCGCAACGATTCAAGGATTCGAATCGACTCGTCCGGCTTGTTCAGGCGCTCGTACGCATCGGCGAGGTCCCGGATGCCATGGGTGCCCCCGGCCAGCACGGCTTGAAGTCGTTCGAGAGCGCCCAAGGCCGCTTCCTCTTCGCCCCGCCCGTGTCGCAGCTCGAACAGGAACAGCAGGGCGTCGAGGCTCTCGCCGGCCGCGGCCATGTGATCCTCGATCATGGCGAGGGCCTCGTCCGCGAAGCCCATCTGAACCATCGCCCCGGCGGCTTCGGTGAGCACCTCGACGCGACCCGGGTTGCGGCTCACGAGCTGGTGCCAGACCGCTAGCGCGGCGTCGGGCTGTGCGACGTTCAGGTAGTGCGAGGCGAGCCCCGCGAACCAGGGCACGACATCGGGCTCGGCCGCCATCAACTGCTCGTACTCGGCGATCATCTCGTCGGTTCGTCCCGCGGCTTGGTACAGGTTGATCAGGCGCCGTCGCGAGGCGGGGTCCACGCGCTTGTCGTCCATCGTGTGGTAGAAGTCGATGGCTTCGTCGTAGTTCTCCGTCTCGATCAGCACGTCGATGCGGGTCTCCAAGATGTCAGCGTCGAATTCGTCTCCCGATGTCTCCGGCGCTAGGCGGACCAACAATTCGGCCAGGGCGTCGTCGTTGCGGTGGGCCTCCACCAGCAGGGCGAGGGCGTACAGGCGATCGGCACGCGTAGCGGCCGCCCGAACGGCTTGCCAGGACTCGATCTGGGCACGCTCGAAGTCGCCGGACTCGATGGCCCAATGGGCGATGCGTGCGCGCTGGCGAAAGGGACTCCCCAACTCGGCTGATACCTCGTAGAGACGTGTGGCCGAGTCGGCGTGTCCGAGTAGTGCCAGGGTGATGGCGGCACGGTTCCGGAACGCCCGGTCACGCTCCTTGGCGAGCTCGATCAGCGTGTCGACGTTGCGGTTGCTGGCCTCGGATAGGGTGAGACGAAGGCGGATGAAGTCCCTCTCCGCAGCCGAGCTCGTTCGCTCGGCTGCCCGCTCGTACCAGGGCGAGGCGCCTTCGGGGTCGCCCCTTGCATCTAGGAGGCGTGCGTACAGCAGCATGCCGTCAACGTCCTGGTGGATCTCGAGCGCGTTCTTCGTGGCGTCGGCTGCAGGGGCGAGCTGGCCGTAGCGCCAATGGAGGTGGGCGATGGCGAGCCATGCGTTGGATCGGTCCCGGTCGATCTTGGCCGTGTCGAGGGCAGTCACTTGGAGGTGCCCGACGGCCTTGTCGATGCCGCCGTGGTCGAGAATGGCGCGTTGGAACAGCTCGTCGGCCGCTGCCAGATCAAGACGTTGCCGGGGTTCAGCGCCATGTGCGGCACAGACACTGACGAGGATCAGGCCCGCCAAGCCTGACCTCGTTTGGATGTTCATGAACTACACCTGCCCATGAACGTGGTTACCAGGCGGGACCTGCGCAGCTGCGGGGATCAGGCCGACTCGTCCAGTCCCAAGCCACGACGGGCTTGCTCTGCGGCATCGATGCGGTTCTCAAGACTTGCGACGTAGTCGGCATCGCCGGCGGCATCCGCCAACGCGGCCAGCACGCGCATCAGCGCGAGCTTGTTGCCTTTGTCTGCCCCCCGGCCGACTCGTAGTGCCGTGGCCGCGTCGTTGGCACGCTGGAGTCCCTCGATCAACTCGACCTCCTGTTCCACCCTGAGGTTGCCTTGAGCAAGGGCCTCGGCCGCAAGGCCCGGCGGCAGGGCGTTGCCGACCCGCAGAGCCATCAACACGAGGTGGTCCAACCCGAGTCGTTTCGGGTCGGCGGTGATCTTGTCGGCGAGCGCTGCCACCACGGCCTTGGCGCGGTCGTCCTCGCCCCGGGAATGCAATTGCCACGCCACCACGAATGCGGCCTCCAGCACGCCCGCCCGATCGAGATCGGCGTCGTCGAGCCAGGAAACCATGGCGTCTGCGGCAGTGGTCATCCAGGCCACATCGCCTGGGAAGTGGTGCGCGGAATCCGCGGGAAACGGCCTCTCGCGCCGCAGGATGAGTTCGTGCAGCGGCGCGGGAGTGCCGTCGTATAGGTCGAATCGCCGAAGTCCATAGAGCTGGGCGAGTGTGTCCAGAGCCCTGACGAGTTCGTACCGCTCCTGTTGTAGGGGCCCTGCTAGGGCCGGACCCGAGTCGGAGCCATGCCCTGTCGTGCCGAGAAGGGTTCGCAGCATTCCGATTGCCCGCGCTTCGTCCCCGGCCATGGCATGGAGTCGCATGAGTTCGACGGCTTTGGGTGTGTCCCACTCGCCGAGTGGCAGCTCGAGGCTTGTGGCGCTTCGAGCGATCCCCGCCGCTTGGGAAAGAGCCTCTTCGGGCTCGTAGAGGGAGGCCAGGGTCCGGAGCAGGAAGGCGTCGAAGTATGCCTCGTAGGCATCGTGGCGGTCGGCGCGGCGTGCGGACGCCACGATGCTCATGGCGGTGTCGCTGGCCAGGTCGCCTGGCAAGGTGGTGGCAACTTCCCGGGCAAGCTCCGACAGGTCCAGCAACGGCTCGTCGGGGGAGCCCACGACGACCACCCGGCGCCGGTCGATGAATTCGCCGTGTCTCGCCACCTTGGCGGTCAGCAACCGATAGTGTTGCGACGCCTCTTCAAACGCCTCCGCTTTGGCATGGAGCCTGGCGATGGCCAGGATCTGAAGGGTCGTTGGATCCTCGACCTTGCCGAGGCGTTCGACGAAGGCCTCGTGTTCGGAGTCGAGCATGTCCGTGGCTTGCTCGTGGCGCAGCAGCATCCACACGGTGAAGTCGTGGTCGCCGAGATCCGGGAGTCGGCCGGTCAGGGCCTCGAGGCGTTGATCCAGTGCACCGGTGGCCGTGATCGCCCGGGTCAGGAGACGGTAGAAACGGTGCTGGTTGCGGCGTTGGCTGTCCGGAAGAGCGCGCAGGTAGACGTCGAACTCGGCGGCGCTCCCGGGCGTGTTCGCGATCGCCTCGAACAAGGTCTTCGAGTCCGTCTCGGCATCGCCGAGCAAGGCGTCGAGTCGGTAGTCCACGTTCGTTCCGGGGTAGTAGTACGGGTCGGACGAGTCCGGCGTCAATGGCAGCGTCAGGATCGAGTGGACCATGTAGCCATCCGGGCGGTAAAAGCTACGTTCGGGATCCGGTGCCGCGGCACCGCGCCAAACCGTCCGCAACGCCTGTGTTGTCTCGTCGCCCCGGGGTACGGCGTCGGTGGTTGCCAAGTCCCGCAGGGCGTCGATGCCGCGTTCGACCTGGGGCGAGAAGCGGCTGTAGGACGGCTCCAGCGGGCCACGGTAGATGGCCCGGAATAGGCTGGCGCTCGACGAGGGCTCGAAGCTCCGCGCGTTTCGCGCCTCCTCGAGAAGATCGTCGAGGGTGGTCTGCTCTCTGAGATCTGGGCCGCCGTCCGTTACGACGGCGAGCGCCGCCTCGTAGCGGCCCCGGTAGGTCAGCAGGTAGTACAGGGCCGCGCGCAGGATCTCGTCCGTCGGGTCGTGCTCGTAACAGGCTGCGAGCGCCTCTTCCGCCTGGTCCCATCGCGCGAGATCCAAGCGCGCCGCCACGAGTTCTCGTAGGTAGCGCGTATCGTCCGGATAGCGTTCGACCAGGACGGGCAGCAGGTCTGCGCGGTGCTCCATCTTTTCGCGGGGCGGCTGGATACCGTAGTACCGGTTCGAGAACTCGAGCTCGTAGACGATACGCACGGTCTCGGCGTCGTACTCCGTATCGTCGCGCCGTGCGGACTCGAGAATCCGTGCCCGAACCGGTTCGTACCGGTCATCCCTCCCTGACACCTCCCCGAAATACCGTACGCCAGCGCGTTCCAGTTCGACCAATACCAGGAAGGCTTCCTCGTCGGTGCCCTCGAGGATGCGCGGGAGTGTCGCGCCGACATCGACCGGCATCTGCGCGAGACGCTGGGCTTCGGCGGCGAGTTCGTAGAGGGCGTCTCGGTTGGAGGGACGCGCTTGGGGCACGAGCAGAAGCTCGAACACCGTGGATTGGGCGAACTCGTCCTTGAGATCCAGCTTGCCAAGGTATTCGCTGCCCGCCGCGAGAAACGCCTCACGCTGCGGCGCGGTCAACTCGACGGCCAGCAGGTCGTGGAAGATGTTGATGAACGCAAAGGAGCGGAAGTCGCCGCGTCGCAGGCGGGCCGCCGTCTCAGCGAGGTGGCGCAGTTGATCGTCTACGGTCGCCTTTGCCTTCAGGTATTCCCACATGCCGTCCGAGGAGCCGTAGTAGATGGCGGGATCCGTCTGATTCGCGGGGTCCGCGAAGATGTCAAACAGCTCGGCAACGGTGACGATGTCGCGGCCTAGGTCGGACTCGATTTCGAGTACTAGGTCGGCATCGGCCTTTATTAGCTCGATAAACGCCTTCGTGTTGTCCTTGAGCGTTGTCGCGATGGCTGCAACAAGCCGTTTGAACGTGCTCGGGTCGAGCAGGGATCGAGCGTAGGCGAGACCCTCCCGGTAGTTCCCCTTGTCGATTCGGTCCCGGAACAGCGCGACGAGGTCGTCGTCGTCGCCGGCAAGCCGCGCGAGACGGACAGCGGCCTCGTAATCGTCGTTGCGCTTCGCGATTTCCATATGGCGACGCAGCAGCGGCAGGTCGGCCATTGCCGTGGCGGTGGCGGTCGGGTCGGGGAAATGCTCTTCCAGCGAAGCATCCAAGTGCCTGCTTAGGCCAAAGTCGTCGGTGCGTGCAGCCACGCGACGCGCAAGGCGTGCAACGCGGTCAAGCCGGGTGAACTCGTCGATATCCAGGGCCTTGGCCGTCAGGTCGGCCTCGCCGAGCGGCCACGATGGGTCCTCGAGTACGACCGAAAGCTCCGTATCGAACATCGTCCGGACGGCATCGATACGCTCGGCGGACGTCGCCGGATCGTCGGGCCACGTCGTCAGGAAGCCTTGGGCGAGGAACTCGAAGTAGGTGCGGTAGTCCCGCGTCACGCTGGTATCGGGACCCAAGCCGAGCTGCGCCAATGGCGAGGCGTTCGCGCCAGGACGCTCCTGCCGGCGCTTCGTGTCGAGCGTCCGCAGCACGTTGCCGATGGCGCGGAAGTACAGCGGGTTGGCCACATCGACCTGGCCCCGGGCTTCGCGCAGCATTGCCGTCTTGGCGAGTAGGTCCAAGTTGTCCCGGCTGACGTTCAGCGCAAGGGTGTACCAGTTCATCCGACAAAAATCCCGCCTGCT
>JAPPAV010000084.1 GCA_026705345.1 Gammaproteobacteria bacterium | reverse complement strand
GCGGGGGGGGGTCGGGTGCGCGGTGGGCGGGGGGGGGGGCCGGGGGGGGGGGGGCGTGCGCGGCGGGGGGGCCGGGCTCCGCGTGGTCGTCGTGGTCGTCGACCTCGCGCTGGTAGATGAAGTTGTCGAAGCCGTACCGGTAGCCCGTGAGCTTCAGTTCCATTCCATCGCCGCGGTACACGGCCCCCACCGAGAGGTTCAACGACTGCTCCTCGTCGAGGTCCGCGCTGCCCATCTGGAATCCGCCGATGGCGAGATGGACTCCGGCGGCAAACAGTTCCTCGCCTTCCGGTGCCCGCATCGACCGGTCCACGCGTGCCGTGAACTCCCATTCGTCGGCGGGAACCGCCACCCCGACGGATACGCTCGTCGCCAGGAAGTCCAGGCTTTGGCCGCTGTGGTCGACATGCTCGACGGACTCGAGCCGGGCACCCGTTTCCAGCTTGAATGGGTCCATTTCGGCATGGGCCACCCCGAAGATCGCCCAGTGGCTGGATTCGACGGGTTCGAACTCGCCTCCGCTCCCGAACACGAAATCGCTCCCGCCAAACTGGATGCCAAGGGCCGACTGCCAATCACCTCGTGGTTCCGCCTCCAGCACGGCCCGCGCTTGCCATGCATCGTTACCGAAATGGCTGCCGACTTCGCCTTCGCTCTCGAGTTCGTTGTGCTCGTAGTCGCTGATCACGAGGCTGCCTTCCAACGAGGTGAAACCGGGAAGCGGTTCGCGCAGGCCGAACTCGGACATGAACTTCGTTTGCTCGAGAGCGATCCAAGGGTTTGCCTCGTGGTGTTCGTCGTCGTGTTCGTCGTCGTGTTCGTGTTCCTCGTGATCGTGTCCTTCGTGGTCTTCTTCCTCATGGTGTTCTTCTTCACCGTGCGCGTGGGCACCGACAATGCCGTAGGTCCAGTCGCGAACGGCAACCGCAACACCGAAGTGGCCGCGTTCGCCATGGAACGCGGTGCCGAAGGCCCCGCCGGAGTAGTCGCCGAAACTGTTCTCCAAGACGCCCTTCACCGGCTCCTCATGCTCTTCCTCGTCGTGGTGTTCCTCTTCCTCGTCGTGGTGATGCTCGTCTTCGTCGGGGTGATGCTCGTCCTCGTCATGGTGAGGATCAAGGGCCGCATAGCCGGGAATAGCCAGATCGCTGTTCTCCCCGGAGTAACCGTCCAGGTGCCAAGCCCAACCGCCGCCGCCGCCGTCCAGGCGAAAGCCGGCGTAACGGGCGTCGGAGCCGGTGTCGCCGCGAATGAGCACGCGTCCCGACAGCGCGTCTTCCGGCACCTCGGTGGGTATGCGTTGGGTGTGCACGTCCACCGCACCGCCCATGGCGCCCGACCCGTACAGTAGGGTGCCCGAGCCCTTGACGACTTCGATGCGGTCGGCGAGGAACGGCTCGACCGTGATGCTGTGGTCGGAACCGCTGGTCGAAACATCCATCGACGACGCGTGGTTCTCGAGCACCAGCACGCGTGTGCCGGTCAGTCCGTGAATGACCGGATGGCCAACCGCGGGGCCGAAGGATGACGAATGCACGCCCGGGGTCTGGGCGAGGGTTCCACCGACGGATTGGCGCGCAGCACGATCGAGTTCCTCGCCGTCGAGAATGTCCGTCGATTGGGAGACCGCACCGCCGAGCGGGTGGCCATGAACCACCACCTCGTCGATGTGCTGATCCTGTTCGTTGTCGGTCGGCGCTTCATCGGACTCGTCCGACAACGCCGTCGGCGCCGACGCCAGCGCCAGCACAACGAACAGGGCTGAGCAGGCAACACGAGCCACTGCTCGCGTGCCAACCCGCTGAGTTGGGTAGATCATCTAACTCTCCTCATGCCTTTACACATGACACATGCGCGTCGACAAAATCCGGTCGACGCACGAAGGAACATCGCCAAGGGCGCACATCCACTGCGAAGCCGGTTGGTGGGCCCAGGCGCAAAGAAAGGCGCAGACGTCGCTCGAAAGGGTCGACGCTGCGTTCAAACGCTCGGCGGGGCACGGGCTCCGTAGTGGACGTCGGGGCCCCGGGTGAGGCCACGAACGACCGGCGCAAAGGCCGAGACTTCCATGCCCCGTGCCGCGGCGGCTGAGGAAAGCAGTTGGATGGCGCTTTCCTGTCGGTCGATGGCAACGCACTCGCATTCGGCGTGCTCGTCGGCGACGAGGTCGTGGCCCAAGTGAAGCGACTGCAGCCCAAGGCCTGCGGAAAACAGACCCAGCACGGCGACATGGGCGAGTCGTGGGCGCACGGTCCACACTGGGAAGCGCTACGGATGAGGCACACTACACAGCGGGCTGTCCACGGGCAAGTGCGCCAAGGGGCACGCGGAGCCCGACCGCCTATCCGCCGCCGGCGCCGGACACCAGCCGGGATTCCAAGCCTCCAACTCGTAGGGTGGAACGGGCCACCGCCGCGGCAACCCCCTCTTCGCCGCTGTAGACGACCACCTTGGCGCGAGCTCGCGTCACCGCCGTGTAGAACAACTCGCGGGTGACGACGCGCGAGTCCGGGGGTCCGGGAATGAAGGCAACCTCCTCGTATTCCGAGCCCTGCGCACGATGCACCGTCAGGGCGAAGAAACTGTCGTGCTCGGGCAAACGGGCCGGGGACACTTCGAGTCTCTCGCCATCGGGACCGTCGTCGAGTTCCGGGAACCACACCCGCCGCCCGCCCGCACCGTCGTCCACGACGACACCGGTATCGCCGTTGGAGAGTCGCGTGGCGGGGTCATTGCGGGTGACGATGATCGGTCGGCCCGGATAGAACTCCTCACGCCCGACCCGTCCTCGC
>JAPPAV010000035.1 GCA_026705345.1 Gammaproteobacteria bacterium | reverse complement strand
AGCATCCGGTCGAGGATCCGTCGAGCATGGGTTCCCGCAGGTTCCGAGGTCTGCGCCAACCGCCCCATGTCACGCAGTCTCGTCCGCTCTTCAGCCGAAAGGTAGGCGCTGACGTTCGGTTCGTAGTTGTCCAGAAACTCCCGCCGATAGCCGACCGGCGTACGACGATTGGCGGGACGTGTCAGGTATCGCTGCCGTAGCTCGTCGCGAAGGCGATGCAGGTCGCCCGGGACGACCTCCAGTCTCACGTTTACCTTCGGCGGTCCGGCCTGTGCATGGACTTCGAGGTCTATGTGGCGTACGCGATAGCGGGTAGCCCGACCATGCCCTTCCCGGACGAGCCGTCTGTTGTCGACCAGCCGCCCGAGCCGGTATTGGAGCGTACGCCGTGGTAACTCGGCGTTCAGTTCACGGGCGATGCCTTGCACGCCAATGCCATTCGGATGACGACGGACGACGGCTTCGATCTCCCTAAACTCGTTCTCGAGCATCGATTCAGCACGGTTGCGCAATATGCGCGATCATTGCACGATTCAATGTAATCGCGCAATATATCTCATTGCCTGACAGCCCACATTTCCTCATTTACGCAACAAGAATTGCGCGATTACCTCAGGGTCGTTGGTTCCAGCGGATGGCATCGGCAACGACCGTTGCGCCCGTCGTGTTGTTCGAAACGGAGACCGCGACGGTGCCTGCGGGGAGATCGAAGACGTCGACCTCGTTCCAGCCGGTCTCTGCCTCGCCTGCGTTGAAGTCAACCGTCTCCCCGGTTTCGCCGGCGACTACCTGGAGGTGGTACATCCCCTGCTCGTCGTGCGGACCCCGGGTTGTCGAGCCGAGACCCACTGCACTCAGGCTCGGCACATGGTACTGAAGAACCCATCGGCCACTTTCCGGGAGTTCGGCCTCGAACACGGCACGACTATCTCCCTGTCCGGAAGCGACGCGCGCCACCGTTCGCCGGTAGCGTCCCCACGCAGTCGGTAAGGCTTGGCGCATCCACCACCGCCCGGGAAACCCGCGATATACCGGCATGCCCCGGTCGGTCTGAACAGACTCCTGCTCCCGTGCCCAGCCGAAGCGCGTGGCCTCTGTCGTCGCATCGACGGAGAAACCGTCGTCGAGATCGTCGACGACTATGCCCGGACTGGTCGGCCGCCAGTCACTGGGGCGTGCCCCGGTGAAAGGCTCCCGGTCATATAGCACCGTTTCGTCCAACTGCCCTGCGGCCAGCTGCTGATCGGCACGGTTCAGCGACAGGTACGGCCGCAGCCAGATTGCCTCGGGCGGATCCCGGGATATCAGACCGACCTCGATCGCCGACTCGCCAGGAACCGGAAACGGGTCCGAGCTCGACCAAACCCGGTTGCCGCCCGCTGCGTTTCCGCTAATGGTGGTGAACCGCACGAGGCCGGGGACCGACCTGTCGTTTCGCACCTTGACGAGGGCTTGGTAGCGCGGCGTACCGTCATCGTCGTCGCCGACCCTGAAGGCTTCGACCGGCGATGCGCGAAAGGCCGGCATGTCGGTCGCGTTCAGCCAATCGCCGAGCAAGCCGTCCAGGTCCATGCCGACCTCCGCGCCTGCGCGCGACAGGTCCTGCGCCAAGATGCCTGCGCCCGGATTCTGTCGGCGAAGTGCGACCAGAAAGTCGGCAACCTGATCGGAGCCATACCGGTCGACAATGATCTTCGCCGTCTGGGCCACGCGCAGCGCCAGTACGTCCATGGCGAGCCCCCCATCTTCCAGGCCGGCGACGTCCGTTAGCGCAGTGCGCTCCGCGGCTTCCCAAACGTGGGGTTCGTTCGAAACGACCGGCATTCGTTCCGGCCCGCCGCCCCAGACGAACTGCCGAAGCGGATTGTCATCGGTGGCCGGTCGCGCAAATCGATGCGCTGCGAACAGGGCGTTCGGCTCGGCACCGTACAACCGCCAAAGAGTCCGCACGGCGAGGATGCGACATAGGGCATCGACCGCCACGGCGCCGGGGCCGCGGGCATCGGCCGGGAACGCGTTGTTCACGGCATGGTGCGGCGCTTCGGCCCCGCTTTCGAGTGCGAACAACCGCCACAGCATGCCCTGCTTGCGGTCCGCCGCTTCGGTCGGCAGGCTCGGGCCGACGCCGAAGCTGTAGCGCCGGTCCCGGTAGACCCGCGCGAATCGTGTCGGGAAGCCGTGTTCGGGCAGCAATGCCAGTCCGGGCGGAAACATGGCGGTATCCATTCGCCATCCACCGCCGTAGCCGCGCAGCGGCGACGGAACCTCCACCATGGTAAAGGCCCCGAAGGGGTACGCGAGTCCGCGCTCGGCGGCGGATTTCAACATGGCACCGATTCGCGCGACCAGGCCGTCGTCGCCGTCCATCACCTCGGCGAAGCCGTCGAGTTGGCCGGCGTGTTTCGGCGCGACTAGCAATTCGAGCGTGACGTCCTCGGTTTCGACCGCACGTCGTTCGAAGCCGGACGCGAAGAGCCCCACCTCGGGGACAGGTGCGGCGGGGCTGAAGCGGTAGTGACCCGGTGCCACCCTCTCCCGGCGGCCCGGTCCGGCCACGATCCAAGCCTCGGGTACGTGGACGGAGAGATCCACGGTGAATACGTCCAGAGGGCGATCCGCAAGGTTCGGTCCGGTAGTCGGCAGCCACACGGCGCCGGGGGGCAGCGCGACGTAGTGCCGGTCGAACAGCAACCCTTCGGTTCCGAGCAGAAGAAGCCGGTTGGATGCGGGCAAGCGCCGCCAGTCTATGGCGCTGTCGAGGTAGGCGAAGCGCTCGTCCGGCATGCCGGCGCCTTGCAGGGACACCGTCAGTTCGGCGTCTGGCCCAAGCGCTTCGGCGAGGTTGATCGCGAGGATGCCGTTTGCGTGGGTGGCGGCTACCGACGCGCCACCGATCTGCACTGCGCTGACTGCGAGGCCGGGATTCAGGGTGAAGCGCAAGCGCTCTAGCGTTTCGCCGGGCAGCGCCGCCACTCGCAACTCGAGGTCCAGAGTCAGTTCGCGGCCGGGATCGATGCGCACTTCGCCCCGGACCTGGCGAAGATCGGGGTACTGTACTGCCACATCCTGCGCGACCAGCCATTGTTCGCGGACAGCGAGATCGCCGGCGGCATGAGCGACCCCACCGGCGATTCCCGCCGCGCCCAGGGTGGCTAGCACCGCCGCGGCGATCCCCTGTCGCAGCCGAGAACGACCGTCGTCGCGGGGGTAGCACGCCGCCCCGCCGATCAAGAACGCCGTTGCGAACAACAGGAGTGCCGCACGTTGAAGAAGGACGCTCGTGTCGGGCAGCGTCGGCACGAGATCCGAGGCAAAATCGGCGTAGCTCGTGACCAACGACACGGTCGGCAACAAAAACATGGGCGCACTGGCAACCGCGTAGACGTGGACTCCGATTAGCATCAGCGCGATGAGAATCGTCGACACACGGGCCCGGAGTACGCTGGTGAGGAACACCACCAGCGCTGCTGTGAAGGTCAGCGCGGGCAACGCGTCGATCGTCAACAAAGTGACGAGGGACACCGGTTCCACGACGACCGCCAACGCCGACGACAGCGAAGTGGTCTCGCTGCCCGACGCCTCGTAGACCATGCGGCTGATGGCGCCGCCCGCCTGAATCAAGACCGCGATAGCGACGAAGGCCAGCCAAGCCACGAGCACCGTTCCGGCGAGGCGCCCCCCTAGCAGAGCCAGGTTCGAGATCGGCCGTACGTCGAGAACCTCGGCGATGCGGGCGCGTTCGTCCTGTTGCCGCGCGTCGAAGGCAAGGAACACGACGGCCAGCAGGAAGAGCCACAGCCAGTAGTTCCCCACGACCGAGAGTACGAACCGCGGCGCGTAGGCACCGGCCAGGGGGGCCATCTGGCTGGTCGCCTCCGACGTGAGCAGGAGGGTTCCGAGGATGCCGGCTGTTGCGACGGCGATGCAGATTGGCGTCCGAACCCGACGGACCGACGAGCGAATCTCGGCGAAGCAGACCGCCAGCGTGCCGCCTCCCAGCCGATACGCTAGCGCGGGAAAGGCAAACATCCGAACTCCATCGAGAGCATTGCGGGCTTGTGCCCTTGCGACGGTGCGTTATGGTACGGCGTCGGTCCAGTCGAGGGGGTTGAGGATCACAGGCAGCACGAAATGCGCCCGCGAGGGCCGCAGACGCCATCTTGCGGTCGCGCTAGCCTGCGTTGGCGCCCTGCTCGGGACCAAGATGAACGCCGACTTCTACCTCGGCACCTCGGTTGGCGGCGACCGGTTGGCGGCGATGCGCCTAGTCTCCGGGGATGACGACCGCGCGAGCCGTTGCGATGAGTACATCAACCCGCGCTATGCCGAACTCCCGGCTTGCACCGCTCCCGACCGGTCCGTCGGCGCGGCGGATGCGTGGTCAAGCGGATTCGCCAGTGCGTGGGGTGCGCAAGCCGGCGTCGCCCTGGGCTATCGTTTCGGGGAGCGTTTCGGGGAGCGGTTTCGCGTCGAACTGGAAGCCGATTACGGCAGCGTCGGCCGGGACACTTCGTCTCCCATCATTGCGCCTTCCGGCGTCCCCTACGACAGCGTCGCGGCACCCGAACTTGCCGATGCCTACGAACGAATCGGTCGCGCCGAGTTCCTCGGCCTGTTCGTCACCGCGTACGTCGACATGCCCAACCGGAGCCGTTTCACGCCGTTTGTCGGCATCGGCGCCGGCGTCGGCTTCGCCAGCATGGACTACGACGTACTCTGGGAGCGAACGGACAACCTCGACGACGTCATATACGCGGGCGCCGGCCTGCCCAACGAGGACGAGATCCGGCGCAACCTGGTCGGCGGCGACACGCGTGCCCGGAAAAGTTTGCGCGACCGCCTAGCCGCAGCCCACGTAACCGTCGGAATCGGCTATGCGCTGACCGAACGGATGTCGCTGGAGATTCGGGCGCGGCACGTTCGATCCTCGGAGTTCGGCGACGGGGGCTCCTACATCACCCTACGCGGCCACCCGTCCGGACTGCGTCGCGACGGCAGCGAGCCCGTTCGCTGGCATGTGGGCACAGAGGACACGAACCGGTCGCATGTCGGGCTGAGGCTGAACTATCGTCTTTGACCCAAGCGGGATCGCGGCCTTGTAAGGTGACGAAGGCTGCCATGACCCGTGGTCGCCCGCGCCGGACCCGTCCGCTTCCTGAACAACGGGACGGGACAAGCCCGTCCCCTACGACCTGTTTCCCTGCACGTCTGGGCGGGGAACAAGCCCGTCCCATACGATCCGCTCAGGAGACCTGGTGCAACGCCTGGTCGAGATCCTCGA
Organism: Gammaproteobacteria bacterium; assembly: GCA_026705345.1. Taxonomy (GTDB): domain Bacteria; phylum Pseudomonadota; class Gammaproteobacteria; order Pseudomonadales; family Azotimanducaceae; genus VXYL01. The sequence continues at coordinate 163,104 of JAPPAV010000035.1, read as the reverse complement.
GGATGTCGTCGATGTGCTCGATGCCGACCGAGAGCCGGATCATCTCCGGGGTGACGCCAACGCTCTCCTGCTCCTCCTCGGTCAACTGCCGGTGGGTCGTCGAGGCCGGATGGCAGGACAGCGACTTGGCATCGCCGATGTTCACCAGCCGCTTGAAGAGCTTGAGCGCATCGTAGAACTTCACGCCGGCGTCAAAACCGCCCTTCACTCCGAAGGTGAGAATGCCCGAGGCCTTGCCGTCCATGTACCTGACGGCCAGGTCGTGGTAGCGGTCGCCCGGCAATCCGGCATAGTTCACCCACGACACCTTCGAATGGCCTTGCAGGTGTTTCGCTGCCGCCAAGGTATTTGCACAGTGCTGCTCCATGCGTAGCGACAGCGTTTCGACGCCCTGCATCACCAGGAACGCGTTGAACGGGGAAATTGCCGAGCCGGTGTTGCGCAGCGGCACGGTCCGCGCCCGACCGATGTAGGCGGCCGGCCCCAAGGCGTCCGTGTACACCACGCCGTGGTAGCTCGCCTCCGGCGTCGTGAACATCGGGTAGCGTTTGGCTTGTTCGGACCAGTCGAACTTGCCCCCGTCGACAATCGCTCCACCGAGCGAGTTGCCGTGGCCACCCATGTACTTGGTCATGGAGTGGACGACGATGTCCCAACCGTGCTCGACGGGCTTCAAGAGCACCGGCGTCGGCACCGTGTTGTCGACGATGGTGGCCACGCCATGTGAGTGCGCCATGTCGGCGATGGGTTGCAGGTCGACGATATTGCCCGCCGGGTTGCCGATGCTCTCGCAGAACACCGCCTTCGTCCGGTCATCGACGTGCTTCTCCAAATCCGCCGCGCTGTCGCCTTCGGCGAACCGGACCTCGATCCCCTGCTTCGGCAGCATGTGCGCGAAGAGCGTGTACGTGCCGCCATAGAGCTGCGGCACGGTGACGATATTGTCGCCTGCCTCGGCCAAATTCAGGATCGAGTAGTTGATCGCGGCGCTGCCTGCCGACAACACCAGCGAACCGACCCCCTTCTCGAGCCCGGTGATACGTTCTTCGAGCACGGCTTGCGTCGGGTTCATGATCCGCGTGTAGATGTTCCCCGGCACGGCCAGATTGAACAGGTCGGCGCCGTGCTGGGCGTCGTCGAACTCGTAGGAAACGGTTTGGTAGATGGGAACCGCCACGGCCTTGGTGGTGGGTTCCGATTCGTAGCCGCCGTGAATGGCAATGGTTTCGTCTTTCAAGATTTCTTCCTTCTTGCTTGGTTTTTCGATTCGCCGAACCAATACGATCCCAACGGCCATGTCGGCCGTCAAGTTGACGACTCGGTTGTTAGGTGCGAGAGAACCGGGGTCTACAACCCCTCGAGCGCCTTCTTCATCCCCTCGCCGAGATTCATCCAGGCGGCCCGGACAATCATCCGGTCCCAGCCGATGCAAAAATCACGCACGCCCAGGTCGATGTAGCGCTTGGCCTGCTCGACGGCGCCGATCTCGATGCGGGGCCGGATGCCGTACTCCAGCGACTTGGCGATGACGCGTTCCTCGAATTGCCGAATCTCCGGTGAACCCATGAGCCGCATCTGGCCGCGCGAGAAGCTGAAGTCCGCCGGACCCCATTGCGTCATCGCAACACCCCGTTCCTTGGCGCGTTCGAGCACTTCGTCGATGCCTTCGACCGTGATGTTCTTCTCGATCATGATGGCGAAGACGATCGACTCGAGATCCTCGAGGTAGCCGTCCATGCTGTAGCTGCCGAGCGCCGGGCGTCGCAGCTTGACGCCCATCAGGCCGCCGGTATTGGGCGTGTCCGGCGCGATGGCGCGGTGGCAGTCGTCCACATCCTCGGGCGTGCGCACATCGGTGAACAGCACGGACTTGAAGCCCGCACCGAGCGCCACCTGCGCCCAGAAACTCTGCGCCTCCTGATCCAACTTGATCATCAGCGGCAGGTTGCTCCCGCACTGCGCCGACCGCGCCAGCTCGTAGAGCAGCCGCATGTCGAACGCCGAGTACTCGGCGACGTATTCGGCGTAGTCGAACATGCCGGTGTCGCCGATGATCTCGGGCACATCGGTGTCCGCGAACAGAAAATGGGTGCCGACAGTGGGTTCGCCCCGGTCGAGCTTCTCCCGGAACGTGTTGGCCAGAATCATTTTCGTCCTCCCTGTTTGGGCCGGTGATCCGCCACCAGCCCGACGGCTGACCATACGTTAACGGAGGCGACGCACGCAATCGCCGGCAGTGGTAGAGGGCAAGGCCGTCCCACACGGAGGTGTCCGCGATCTACCATATGGGCTGACCACGATCAGGTGTCCAACTATGGAGCTCTACCAAGAACTGCACCGACCGCAGTTCCACTTCTCGCCCCGGGAGAACTGGACGAACGACCCGGTCTCCCTGCCAGACGAGGCGCAACTGTCCGTTCGCCTATTAGTCGACAAGACGTCGGTTGAGTTATTCATCAACCAAGGAAGGATTTCCGCCTCGTACTGTTTCTTACCGAGCGGGTACGTACATCCCCTAGTTTTCCAGTCCTACGAGGGCGAGCAGATCATCGAGGACTTCGAGCTGCGTGAGGTCGCTTCCATTTGGACTTGAGCTAAGGCGCTTCGGCGATTTCGACCACTACGGCGACGCGCCGGGAGGGAACAAATACGCTGGTTGCCAAGCCCACCAGCAAACGAGGACGACGCCCAACCCTAGGTCGCCCCACAGCAAGCCCACCGTCCATGCACGAAAGGCACGCGAGCGTCTTTGCTCACACCACGCTCTCACAAAAGCCGTATTAAGTTGAAAACCAGCGTTTGCTCCGCCGCCGAATCCCCAACGCCGCCTCCCCGCATTGGTTGATCCCCCGTCCGACACTGCGGTCACTGCCCGAAACATGGTGTCCACCGTCCGCAACATGCCTGCGGTGATTAGGTAGAGGACACTTCCGACAGGAGCAACAGGTAGTAGATCTCGTACGGCTGGTCGTCGGCTATCGCAAATCCGCCGGCGATCATCGAGGCGACGCCTGCCATGAACAGGTTCTTGATGTGCTGGTAGAGATGTCTTCGCCCTAGCGATCAAATGAGGTCGTTTAACAATTCGCTTGCACTTTTCTCACGTGAGAGTGGGGGTTTTGCCTCCGCCAATTGCCTACCCTTTCGGATAGGTATACGTTTCACTCATGCAGGCCCAGGGCTCAGGGGTTTGACAGATCGCAATCGCACAACACTGATCGACGCGTTCGTTGCCAACAAAGCGGCACTTACCCGTTATATCGCGACGTTCTTCGTACAGCGCGAGGACATTGAGGATACCCTGCAACAGGCCTTTGCGGACGCGCTCACCTCCGAGATTGAAAAGGGTGTAGCGATCGAATCGCCGAAGGCGTACCTGTTCCGTGTGGCGCGAAACATCGCGCTCAACAAGAAAAAGCGCCAGCGGATTGTTTTCATCGAGAATGTGGGGATTGTCGACGACTCGATTACCGGTAAATGGCAGGAGACGTCGGGTGACCTGGGTGATCAGCAATACAGTCGTGACAAACTCGGCGCCTTCGGTGAAGCGGTAGCTACACTGCCGCCGCAATGCCGGCGAGTGTTTATGATGCAACGATACGATGGTCTGACCTACAAGGAGATCGCAAGTAGGCTGGATATATCAACCAGCACCGTCGAAAAGCATCTCGCGAAGGCACTGCGCCGGTGTACGGATTACCTGGTCAGTAAGGGTTTTGATACAACGAGTGAGACAACCGGTAGGAAAGTCTCACACCTTGACGACTACAGACAACGCCATGATGGCGGAAGAGGACAATGAACGATACGGACGCGAAACAAGCGCAGATCAAAGACGAGGCCGCCGCATGGGTGGTCAAGCTCAATGCTGGCCCATTGTCGGGCGATGACGCCTATGCTTTTGAACACTGGCTGCATGCCAGCGATCACCACCGCCGAGAATTTAACGCACACGCCCGGGTCTGGCTACATGCGGGCGCTGTGACCGAACGTACCGGTGACACCGAGCCCTTTACTTTGGGTGGCGTGGTTACCGCCTGGGCGAAGATCCATCCCGGTCGCGCCTGGGGCGGTCTCGCCGCAGCGTGTCTGATCGTGTTGGCGTTCGGTTTTCTCGTTGACCTGCGTTTGCAGCCACAGACTGAGCGGCTCGCAGTGCACACCGAGATCGGTCAGAGCAAACAGGTCACGCTTGCGGACGGCTCGACCGTGCAGCTCAACACCAATAGCGGCATTACCACGGACTACTCGCGCACCGAGCGCGCAATCAAACTGCAAAAGGGCGAAGCCCATTTCGTGGTCGCGAAGGATCGTTCTCGGCCGTTCCGAGTGTACACCGGTAATCACATGATCGAAGCGATCGGAACCGCCTTTAGAGTCTTTGTCGGCGAAGCGACGGAGGTTACCGTGACAGAGGGGCAGGTCAGGCTGGCGGTTCTGGAAGCGCAAACCGATCCGCACGTAATCCCTGTGCCGAAGACCGATGCGATCGTGCAGGCGGGACGCAATGCGGTGTTCGATGCCGACAGAATCCTGGTCGAAGCCATTGAGAAGGCCGAAATCGATAAGCGCCTCTCCTGGCAGACGGGCGGGCTGATCTTTAGCGGCGAACCGCTGGAATCCGTCGTCCAAGAATTCGCACGATACAGCGACAGGCGAATCATGCTGAGCAATGACATACGCGAACTCAAGGTCCTGGGCTGGTTCCCGGTTGGCGACACGCCGCAGTTCATCCGGGCCCTGGAGGACTACGTCGATATTGCGGCCAGAACAGAGGCGGACGGTAGCATCTACCTCTATCGTAAATCGCCGCCGGGCTGACAGCCTTGATCTGGGGGTCAGACGGCGGGTTGCCGGGGATTTCGAATATTATTGTTAGCCCGAGTAGTGGAAACACTGTGCTTGATTGCCTTTGTCTACAACGGGCGGATGATAATCAGTGCACCGCTGTCAGGTTTTTACCGTTCGTGGGTTTGGAGATGAGGAGCCGTTGTGTCAGCGCCTGCCTGTGCATGGGGCTCTGGGCCACAACCGCAGCGGGTGTCGGCACAGTCAATGCGGCACCGTCAAACGGCGGTGACGGGAAATCGACGGTGGTCTTCGACATACCGAAGATGACCGCGAAAGATGCGCTGATGCGCTTCGCACAGCAGACGTCGACACCCCTCCTAGTCTCCTTTGAGTTGGTGACATCCATTGAGGCGAATGCGCTGATTGGCGAATTCACCGTCGCAGATGGATTGCACCGGCTGTTAGCCGGAACAGGGCTTGTCGGCACCATCGAACGCGGTGTGATTGGCGTTCGCATCGATCCCGTTCCGGATCAACGCAATGTTGCATCTAGTGAGGAGAACACGCATATGTCAGAAACAAAAGAAGCACCACTGCTCAAACGCCTAGGCACGGCCATCGCTACGGCCATATTCGCCACTTCCGGCGCAGGTGCCATCGCGGCGCCCGGTGATACGAATGAGATGGAAATCGAAGAGGTCATCGTTACCGCCACCTACCGCGAGACTGATCTGATGGACACGCCACAGTCGATCGGTACACTCAGTTCAGACACGATCGAGGCGCTGGGTGCAACGGATATGCGGGGGCTGTTTCAGAACATCACCGGTCTCAACATGTCCGAGCGAGAACTTGCTGGCGGCAACCGGTACACGATTCGCGGGGTTTCATCGCCAACGGGCCATGAGCCTTCTGCGCAAACGTCCGCGGCGGTCTCTGTCTATCTGGACGACGTGCCCATGACGTCAGCGCAAAGTCCTGTCCAGCAGTTCGGCGGCAACATGTTCGATATGGAGCGTGTAGAAGTACTCAAGGGTCCGCAGGGCACACTGTATGGCGAAGGTTCGGTTGGCGGGACCATTCGGTTCATCCAGAAAAAGCCCCAGTTGGGGGAAACCACCTGGAAGATCAAGGGTAACACGAGCAGCATGAGTTCATCGGACGATCTTGGCCGTCGCCTTGATGGTGTCGTCAACTTGCCAGTGACTGAGGACTTCGCCATTCGTTTGATGGGGTTCTCCACCAAACGCCAGGGCTGGATCGACAAGACCGACACGGGCGAGAAAGACGCCAATTCGGAGGCAAGTTCCGGCGGTCGACTCGCCGCGCTGTGGGCAGTCAACCGTGACTTATCCGTGGAAGCCAACTATTACAAAACCGAACTGGAAACCGAAGGGAGCATGGCGGCGCAATCGCGTTTCACTGAAGGACTAAACGTACGATTGCCTGGGCGGCGACCCTTCTCCAAGGACGAAGTGAATATCTTTAGCCTGGGGGTGGACTACGCGTTCGACGTTGCCAACCTGGAACTCGCGTTCTCAAACCTGGATCGGAAACGCGCTAGCGAGCTCGAGTCGACCACAACTATCGCTGCGTTCATAGACTCCTTTGTCCAGTTAAGGACATTGATCAGGGCGCCCGCCAATCCCACCGAAATTCCGACACTGTTGGCCGAGGGTTGGATCCTTTCCCCCACATTCTCTCTGCCCATCAAGAACCTGGCCGGATTTAACCTGAACGATATCATGTCTTCTGATCGCAACACGGTCGAAGCGCGGCTCGTCTCTACCACCGAGAGCGCCATGGCCTGGACGGCGGGATTGTTTTGGAAGGACAGTAACGACGATCGGGTCAGTATCCAGCCGCTTAGCTTGATCCCATCTCTCATCGGTCAACCAGCCATCACCGCTCTTTATACAGAGGCTTTCGCCAATCCCGCAAATTCGCATTTTGATGAGGTGAACCAAATCAGCGTATTTGGTGAAGCCACTCTCGCCTTCTCTGATACGTTTTCGGTGACACTGGGTGGGCGCTATACGGATCTTGAGCAGTCGCTCCAAGGCAGTACGGCAGCAACCACCGATAAGGTCTTCTCTCCCAAGTTGGGGGTCGCCTGGTATCCCGTCGATGGAACGCTCACCTACTTCAACATCACGACCGGGTTCAGGCCGGGTAACCTCAACGTCGGCCAGGAATCCAACGAGCACACTTTTAGACAGGCGGGTGACACTGTCATACCGGGCACACCGTTTGCGCCAAATCCCAACAACTTGACGGGAAATCAGGCAGCAGATCTTGCGGCCTCACTGGTGTCCTATCAAGGTGACGAGGTGGTCAACTATGAAGTCGGTATCAAAACTCGGTTATTTGACGATCGTTGGAACCTGACCGCGGCGGTCTACTACTTCGATTGGAAAGACACGATCCTTCGATTCTCACAGAACGACTTGCCTGCCATCAGTCGTACCTACAACGACAATGCCGGTGCTGCGCACTCAGTCGGCATCGAAGTCGACCTGGTGGGTAACCTGATGGAAAACCTGCGAATGACGCTCGGTGGTGATATCAATCGCGCCGAACTGGATGAGGCGGTGGGTGCTATTCCGTCCGGGACCAAACTGCCAAACGCCCCCGAGTGGAGCGCCCATATCACGCTTGATTACACCTGGCTGTTCGCTGGCGATATGGCGCTTAACTTTATGGTGAACCACACCACGCTCGCCGGTACGCTGAGTTCGCTTGCCATCGCGCCAAGTGTAGTACCCTCACGTCGCCAAACGGACATGCGCATCCTGCTGAGTGGCTCCGACGAGAACTGGAGCGCGTCACTGTTTGCAACCAACGTGACCAACCAGGACGAAATTACCTTTGACTGCGGCAGCCCTGGCTTTCCGATTTGCCTGGGCTTTCAGCAGCCAAGGGTGATCGGTCTTAAGTCACACTGCAACGCTAGAGATCGGGAGCGGCCGTGAGCGGCCCCAACAAACGCCACCGGCTTATCCAGGCGCAGATCATTAAGGTCGACTCATACTGAAGTCAGGAGAACTTCATGGAAATAGGTGATTGGCGCGCGACACCGGTCGTGGGTCCGGTCTACAAGAGAATCCGCGAGCTCGGGTTGGAACAGAATGTCGCCGAACTCGATGCCTTCGGCTTTACCATCCTGCCGCCGGGCAAGGCTGCTCCGGTCGAATTTACCGACCGCATGCGTGGACGTCTGCTCGAGGTTGCCGAGCACCGTACGGGCGTCAAGCATGATGTTGAAAGTGGTGAACACGGGCAGGTCAATACCCAGCCCCACTTCAATCACCAGTACATCCTTTACTACCTGTTACTTGAAGACAAGGTCTTTCAGCAAGCAGCGACCAACCCGTACCTGTTGGCCCTGCAAACATACATGCTGGGAATGGACTGTGTCTTGTCGAGCGTGACTGCGTTCGTCAAATGGCGCGACGAGACCGGCTATGGCGAGACGCTGGGTCTGCATGCAGACACCACTGTCAAGCATCCGATCGCTATCGGACACGAGACGCATACCGCTAACAGTGCCTGGGTGTTGACTGACTACACCGAAGACAATGGCGCCATCGCCTTTGTTCCGGGCAGCCATCAGCACTCACGTCATCCGAAGCCCGGTGAAGGCGTAGCCGACGCCATCCCGGTCGAAGCCCCGGCGGGTTCTCTGCTGGTTTGGCACGGCAACCTGTGGCATGGCGCCTTTCCGCGCAAGAACGATGGTCTGCGCCTGGTGGTGACCTACTATTTCAACCGCAGTTATCTGCAGGTCCAAGAGGACTATCGCCATACCGTGACGCCAGAGATTCTGGCGGACAACCCAAAGCGTCTGGCAGTACTGCTCGGGTTAGGCCATCCCTGGGGCTTTCAGAACAGCAACGGTCCGGACTTTTCCAGCGCCAACCGCGTATTGCATGAGGCCTACGAGGAGGCCGGAATTCACAACGTCGTAATTCCGACGCCGGGTGACTTCAAGTGAGGCGATGGTGAAGGCCTCACCGGCGATGTATTTCGAGTCGTTTAGCGAGCCATTTTCCAGGGTCTGCACGGCCGTGGTAACAGGCATCAGCTACGCGCGCCAGCACTACAACTTAGCCTGGGAGAGCCCGAGGCTTGTGTACATGGCAGCGGCCATGTGAAAGGGAATCATGTCGGGTTCAGGCCGCATCTGGTTCATCACGCGGCTGAACGCCAGCTTCTGGCTGCGGTCGACGATGACCAGCGAACCTCCCGCGCCACCCCACATACCGACGCTCTCGCTAGGCGATAGGGGCGCCGCGTCGCTGGGGAGACCGTACCCCAAACCGAATCGCATGTTCCTCCCGTACAATAGATCCACGCCAGCGACCCTTTCGCTGAAGGCCTCCTTCACTGTCTTATCATCGAGGAGCCGCACTCCATGGGCTTCACCGCCGCAGGCGACTACCGATTGGATCTTCGCTATGGAACGGGCGTTACCGTGCCCGTTAGCGGCCGGAATCTCCGCTTCTCGCCACCCGACCGTGTTGACGAAATCCTTCGGCCAGCGATGACTGTCGAACACCCTCTTTTGGAAAATCTCGTGTGGTAGTTGCGGCGCATCGGCCGTTGGTGTCGCCGATACGATGACGTCTTTGTCGGAATAGAGATCTTTGTCGGAATAGAGGTCGGAGGTCCGAGCCTGGGCTTCAGGCGGTGTGCCGATGTGGAAATCGGCTCCGACCGGACCGGCCACCTCCTCACGGAAGAAGGTGCCGATCGACTTGCCCGTGACTCTCCGAACCACTTCTCCTAGAAGGTAACCTTGGGTCAACGGGTGATAGCCACTCTGGGTTCTGTCTTCCCACCATGGTTTCTGAGCAGCGAGCAGGGTGGTTACGGCGTTCCAATCGAGGAGCACCTCGGGGGCAACGGGATGATCGAATCCAGGTAGGCCCGCTGTGTGGCTCATGACGTGGGCGACGGTGATGCCTTCTTTTCCGTTGGCAGCGAACTCGGGCCAGTACTTGGCGACCGGGGCGTCGACCATGAGTTCGCCCCGATAGTAAAGCACCAGGATGACCAGGAAGGTCATGGTCTTGGTGCTCGAGTAGACGTTGACGATCGTGTCCCGCTCCCACGGCACCGAACGACCGAGATCCTTGTGTCCAGCCCACACGTCGATCACCGGCTCTCCCTCGATGAACGCCGCGAAGGATGCCCCGACGTCACCGTGGTAACCGTGGTCGGTGAAGTTCTTGGTGAACGTTTCGATCACCAAGTCGAATTTTGAATCCCACGCGCCCTTGATCTCGGGAACGGAACTCAACAAGTCTCCAGAAGCCGCGTGCAGAGCCCCGGGGCTGAGCAGCGCCCGGCTGCCGACTCCGAGCATGGCGAGATACTGGAGGAAGGAACGGCGATCCAGGGCGGATCCCGTATTGGACGTCATCGGGGTCTCCTGGGAGTCTCTGGGGCTGAAGATGCCGTCGACTCTCCCAGACTCGATGCACGAAGTCAATCGCAGAGGTAATTCCGCTACTGCTCCGAGATGAAATCACCAGGGAAAGGCGATGAGTACTGGCAGCGGGATATTACGCTTTAGCGGCGTTCTATAAAACGATGTCCAGCTATCGGGTTTCGAGACTATCTTCGCCAGCATAGAAATCAAGACCTGTAGTGTCGCTGCGGTTAGACGAGGACTTCCCACCTTGCTCGCTACGATCATCTAAATCCGACAGACTGCTGGTCGAGCGCCGCAGAACCTGCTCAACCCGCTGCGCTTTCTCTTCATCCCACCACCAAGTGGCCGGGAATCCGGATACATAGGGCGCCACCGTGGACGGCTGTCCGAATTTGTTCCACATCATCCTCCGTGCCGGTTCGACCACCCGCGCCGGCACAAAATAGAACTGCCAGAACAGAACACGGTCCAGCGCTCGGGTTGCTGCGGTCAGCGACTCGCGACTACCTGCGTTCATCACGCGGTCTGAAAGGGCATCCACAACTGGCGACTCGAGACGCGCAAAGTTATAGATGCCTTGACTGCTTGAGTGCAGATAGGCGCGCACTTCTGCTGCCGGCGGAAGGGAAAAGGCAAGACTGCCGAATACGGCGTCATAGTCACCCTTGCGTAACAGGTTGACATACTGAGCTACTTCCAGCAAGCGAATCTCGCTGCTGATACCCAGTCGGCGCAACCGCTTCTGATAGGGCAACAACATAGCTTGTGCCTCTGCATCAGATACCAGGAACTTGACCTTGAACGGTGCGCCGGCGGCATTGCGCAAGGCACCATCGCTGATGTTCCAACCGGACCGCACCAGTAACCGTCGGGCCTCGATGAGGGCGTCGCGTCCTTTAAGTGCAGCGTGATTACTGGCAGCAAAAGGCGTCGTGGTAAATACCCGCTCAGGCAGTTGTTGCCGATACGGTTCCAGCAAACCAATTTCAGCCGCGGAAGGCAAGCCCGTGGCCGCCAGATACGTGCCATGGAAGTAGCTTCCCGGCATTTCATATACGCCGTAAAACAGTACATCGTTCATCCACTTGAGATCAAAGGCTAGGGTCAATGCTTCACGAACCCGAACATCGGTGAAACGCTCCTTTTCCTGATTGAACCCCAACGCGCGGATTGCGCCGACGTATTGTAGCCAGTGTTGTTTGTACTGGCGTAGCACACCGCGCTCTATTTTGTCCTGATCGTAGCCGCTTACCCACTGCGCGGTATTGCTTTCAGTGAAGATATCAAGCAACCCCTTTTTCAGGGCCTCGCGTTGTTACGGTGTCGTCGCGATAGGTCTCAAAACGCAGGACGTCCAGGTTATGGCGGCCGCGGTGAATACCCAGGTCTTGGCCCCAGTAATCCGGGACCCGAACGAGTTCAACGTATTTGCCAGCCTTGAAGTCACGGATACGGTAAGGCCCGCTGCCCAGCGGTGGCTCCAACGTAGTCTCAATGATATCGCGCTCCCGCCAGTAGTGCTCCGGCAACATGGCGGGCTTGCCCAGCAGCGTCGCCATACTGTTGAGGTTGACCGGATGGCGAAAACGAACGAGTATTTCCCTTTCCCCGAGGATGATCACTGCTTCCAGCACGTGAAAGGCCGCACGAACACCGGCGCCACCGTTGGCCTTAAGATGCTCAAACGAAAACTTGATATCCCGTCCAGTCACCGGAACGCCATCATGCCAGCGTGCTTCCGGCCGCAGCCGAATGCGCACCTCAGTTGAATCGTCAGATATGGCAATGCTCTCTGCAAGGTTGCCATAGTAAACCCCGACCTCGTCCCCGGATGGCCACATCAGCGAGTCGTAAAGGCTCATTTCACCGAGAATGTTGACTGGGGCACTCAGGCCTTTGATGATGTGTGGCGTAAAGCTGTTCCAGCTGACGGTGTAACCGCGGATCAGTTTGCCGCCCTTGGGGGCGTCAGGATTAACGTAGTCGAAGTGGGTAAATCCTGGGGGGTACTTGAAGTCACCGAAAAACGACATGCCGTGCTGCCACTGCAGCTCGTCAGCAGGTCGGTCAATGAACGCGTAGGTCGCTGCGCCGGGTTGATGTTTTGGCGGATCATCTGCATACGTTGTCAGCGCAGCGATCAACAGGTTCACGCACAGGAGAAGATCAGGACGCATCGGCAATCACTTCCAGATCAAAAGCTGCCGCAAGCAAGGCGCACGTATAGTCCTGCTGCGGTGCATCGAATAATGTCAGCGGCCCCCCTCCTGTTCTACTATCACCCCGTCTTTCATCACGATCAGTTCGTGAGTCAAGCGCGCACGACTTTCAGATCGTGACTGATGAACAGATAGGAGAGGTTCGGCCTTGTCGGTGACTTCTCAAACAGAAGTAATAAGTCCATCATCGATGGCGACATCTCCCTGCGAGCCCGAACCATAGGCCTGTTTGTTCCACCGGCCACCAAGTCTCCACGCCTAGTTCTCCCTAGTTCGCTCCCGCTCGGCACGTGCGAGATCGCGCAATGCCCGCGCACCAGAGATCGTCAACTCGCCCCGTTCCACCAGATCCGCCAGCAACTCAACCAGCGGGTCCTGCGGCGTTCCCGCGATTAGCTGACGCAACCGCTCGATCAATCTGTCCACGCGACCGCGGATTGTCGGGTAGCTGACGCCGTAGCTCTCGCCCAATCCCTTGAGAGATCCAGACTGAAGAACCAGTTCCGTGATCAGGTCTAGATCCTCCCGCGGGAGGCCCATCAACGGGTGATCAGATGGTCGCTCGTGGGACCGGCGTCTTTAATAAAGCAAAACTCATGTTGAGGTATTGTGAACTACACTTTTATTTAATACAACAAGAGTTTAACAATAAGAAAGGCGGTCGTTTGCTATGAACCACCGTCAAGGTCAACGCTGGTCCACTCGCGGTGAGCCCTGCCCGATGAGTTGCGCGAGCACCCGGTCGTAGAACCTGCACAGGCGCGGATAGTCGATGTCGGGCGGCTGCCGGCCCGTGAGATGGTGTTCGAGCGCATCGAGGATCTCGTGCCAGCCGGCCGTCACGCCGGGGTTCCACGCCTTGGCGACGCCACCGGGATATCCTTCCACGGATGCCCGCGTCATCCGGTCCTCGACGATCAGGCGCAGGCACGTGGCGTTGTCGACATCGAGGGGCTCGATGGCGAAGCGCCAGAACGCGCCGTCGGCGCTGTCGAAACGGATCGCTCGTTGGGGACTGTACTCGCCCACCGTACCGGTCATCGCCGGCTGGGAGCGGAACGCATAGGGGGCGCCCGTTCTTGGCTCGAAGCTGACCGGCAGCAGCCAAGCGCCGATCTCCTCGGGCTTCGAAAGGGTGTCCCAAAGGCGTTCCGGCGTCACATCGAACTCCCGGGCGACGCGAAAGGTGGCGATGTCGTCGAAGTGCCCCAAGCGGGGAACGAAGCGCGTCAGCGCGGACCAGCTGCGAAAGCCGTATTCGCGCGCAAGGACGAGTTGCGCGGCCTGAAGACCGAGGCGAGTTGCATCGGGGAAGAACGCGGCTACCCGATCCCGTGCTTCTGAGTCGCCTCGCTGCCAAGCTCGCAGCAAGGCCTTGGCCTGCTTGCGCAGGTTGTCGGTGTTGGGGCCGTGGAATGAAGTCATGGTCAACCTCCCTGGCGGCCGGCATCCGCGAACCGACCGCGACAAGAAGGTCGCCGTTGACGTGGCGGACGGGCTTGGCCCTTCCCGCGGATCAGGCGCGTTCCGCCGGACGCGCGAAGTGATCGTAGCACAGCGGCTCTCGGCCTTAGCGACAGTCGACGTTCTCCAGCTCGCTTCCGCCGCGCGAGGCGCCGCGCCGAGGAACCGTCGCTATACTGTCGTGTTTTTGGCCGGCGCAAGCTGGCGAAGGCGAGGGGAAGGATCCGATGAAGTTCGGCGCGCAGGTCACGTGCTATCGAAACACCTGGGACAGCATCCGCAAGGTCGCCGAGACCCTGGACGCGGGGCCGTGGGACAGCATCTACTTCGCGGACCACTACCTGCCGCCGCCAGGGCGGAAGGAGGAGGAGCACCTCACCGCCCACGAGGGGTTCACGGTCGCGGCGGCCGTCGCCGGGTTCACGGAGACCTTGCAGATCGGCCACCTCGTCCTCGGCAACACCTACCGCAATCCCGGTCTCGCCGCCAAAATGGCCGGCACCGTGGATCACATCTCCCACGGCCGGTTCGTGCTCGGCATCGGGGCCGCCTGGTTCCACCGCGAACATGTCGCCTACGGCTGGACGTTCCCGACGATGAAGGAGCGCCAGGACCGTTTCGAGGAGTCGGTCGAACTGCTTCGTCGGTTGTTCCACGACCAGTCGCCCGTCACCTACCAAGGCAACTACTACACGCTTGACGACGCGCCGTTGTCCCCGGGTAGCTACGACAAGCCCATTCCCATCCTGGTCGGTGGCACCGGCGAGCGGCGCACGCTGCGCACACTCGCCCGCCACGGCGATGTCATGAACCTTGACGGTTGGTCCGGCGGGCCGATGAGCAAAGAGTACTTCCATCACAAGGTCGGCGTCTTGAACAAGCACTGCGAAGACGCAGGGCGGGATCCCGGCGAGATCAGCCACACCGTGCTGATGCCGACCATGGTCACCGACGACCAAGCCGCCGCCGCGCAGTTCATAGCCAACCGCCGGCTCGGCGAGGGCACGGCGGCGGGGCCGAAGAACTATGTCATCGACCGCATCGGCGAGATCGTCGACGCCGGTGCCCACGAGATCATGATCGGCGGCATTCCGACCGACGATGTCGAGCAATACGAACTCGTGGCGGAGGAGGTGCTGTCGGCATTCGGCTGACGTCCAGCACGCAGGAGGGGAACACATGAGTGATCACACCGCCGGCCGCCTTACCGGCAAAGTCGCCTGGGTCACGGGTTCATCCCGTGGCATTGGCCGTGTCGTTGCCGACCACTTGGCAAGCCTCGGCGCCAAGGTCGCCGTCCACGGCACGACGCCGACATCCACCCGGGCATTCAACGAGGCGGAATCCTTAGACGCGGTCGCCGCAGCCATCGCCGAAGCCCACGGCACCGACGTGCTCGCGGTTCCCGGCGACCTGACCTCGGAGACCGTGGTCAAGGAAATCGTCGCCCGAATCCGCGAACGTTTCGGGCAGATCGACATCCTGATCAACAATGCGGGAGGCGACATCGGCTCGCAGGGCACCAGCGGCGAACGCGCCGGCAAACCCGTCGTCAACGATGCCGTGAACGTGTCCATCGAGGATGTGCACACGGTCCTCGACCGCAACCTCATGACCTGCATCCTGGTCTGCCGCGAGGTCTGCCCTGAGATGATGGAGCGCAACAGCGGCTGGATCGTCACGATCGGCAGCATCGCGGGCCTCGGCGGTCACCGTTCCGAAGTCATCTACGGTACCGCCAAGGCGGCGGTGCACGAGTACACCCGCTGCCTGGCAGCCCAACTGCGGCCCCACGGTGTCTACGCGAACGTCATCGCGCCGGGCGAGATCATCACCGCGCGTTTCGAGGCCAGCAGGCCGACGCGTGACGAGCGCAAGGTCCACGAAGGGCCGTTGACCCGCTACGGGTGGCCGGAGGAAGTGGCCAAGACGGTGGAGTTCCTCGTGACCGAGGACTCGTCCTACATCAGCGGACAGGTGTTGCGGATCGACGGTGGGGCGCAGTTGTTCCCGGCGTGAGTCGCCCACCCCGGCGACCGCAAAGGATCGCCGCTACAACTTGATCGATGAATAATTATTGAAAATTGTCCACGCTGTGGACAAAATACAATGTCATGGTCCCAAGAATCCTACGCGGCGCTGTTCTGGACGCTCTGGAGCGTCAAGCGGCGGTCGCCATCGTCGGTCCCCGGCAGTCCGGAAAGACCACGCTGGCCCGCCAGATCGGCAAGGACAGACGGGCAATCTACCTCGATCTCGAAGACCGCGACGACCGCAACCGCCTAGACGAGCCCGTGCTCTTCCTCGACAGCGTTGCCGACCGTCTGGTGATACTCGACGAGATTCATCGCGCACCGGAGTTGTTTCAGACCCTGAGGGGCGTCATCGATCGCGGGCGCGAGCAGGGCAAAGGCGTCGGGCGGTTCCTGATCCTTGGATCCGCATCCATCGACCTGCTCCGTCAATCGGGCGAGTCGCTGGCCGGACGAATCACCTACCTCGACCTCGGGCCATTCTCCGTCGGCGAAGTCGAGGCGACTCTGGCAAACCGAGAGCGGCTCTGGCTGCGCGGCGGCTTTCCGATGAGCTACCTGGCCCCTGACGACGAGGCGAGCCTGTCGTGGCGCAAGGATTTCATCAGGACCTATCTGGAACGGGACGTTCCGGCCTTCGGCCCACGCGTTCCTGCGGCAACGCTCGAGCGATTGTGGACGATGTTGGCGCACCGGCAGGGCACGCTTCTCAACGCTTCGGCGCTCGCTCACGCGCTGGAGGTGAGCCCGCAGTCGGTCACGCGCTACGTGGATTTGCTGGTCGACCTCCTGCTAGTTCGCCGGCTGCCGCCCATGCACGCCAACGTCGGCAAACGTCTCGTCAAGTCTCCCAAGGTCTACATCCGCGATAGCGGCATCGTGCATGCGCTGCTGGGTATTCCGTCCCTGACCGCCCTTGCCGGACATCCGGTCGTCGGAAGAAGCTGGGAAGGATCCGCGATCGAGACACTCGTCTCGGCTTTGCCGTGGCCGGCGTTCGCCTCCTTCTACAGAACGCAGGCTGGTGCCGAGATCGACCTCGTCATCGAGTACCCCAGCCGCGAGCTATGGGCCATCGAGATCAAGCGCTCGCTCTCCGCCAAGCCCGGACGCGGGTTCCACGTAGCATGCGAGGACATCCGGCCCGCACGTCGATTCGTCGTACATGCAGGGGACGACCGCTATCCGGTTTCCGCGACGATCGAAGGGATCGGGCTCAGCGAATTGGCCAGGGAGATTCGCGGCAGCGCGTGACGAGCCGGTCCGTTCTCAGACTGTGCTACGCTCGCCGGAGGCTTACCCGAGCCCGCCCTTGATCGGCCCAACCGTTCGCGGCGTCGCTCTTCAACCGCAGTGCCAAACGCGTCTGATGCCAGAGCGGAGACCTGACGGCGTGACAAAGAACGACAACAAGATCTTCCTCTCGGAGTCGCAGCTTCCACGGAGCTGGTACAACATCGTGGCCGAACTGCCCTTCGATGTTCCGAGGCCATTGCATCCGATCGAAGACCGCGGCGTCGAAATCGACGATTTCGACTGGTTGTGGCCCCTCGAGTGTCTCCGAATCGAGCTGCAGGAGGGCAAATACGGAACCGACCCGTGGATCGAGATTCCGCCGTTCATCGCAGATGTCTACCGTCGCTACCGACCATCTCCCTTGGTTAGAGCCCGCGCCCTCGAGAAATACCTAGGGACCCCTGCCGAGATCTACTACAAACGTGAAGATCTGAATCCTGCCGGAAGCCACAAGTTCAACACGGCATTGGTTCAGGCGTACTATGCTGCGCAGGAAGAACACTCCCGCATCCATACCATGGCAACCGATACGGGAGCCGGTCAATGGGGAGCGGCTCTGGCCATGGCGTGCGAAACCGTCGGACTGAACTGCTGTGTGTTCATGATCCGAAAGAGCTTCGAAGAAAAGCCGTACCGCCGCTACCTAATGCGCATGGCAGGCGCGGAGGTGTATCCCTCGCCTAGTGAACTGACGGACACGGGGCGTAGTGTCCTGAAAGACGACCCGGACAACTCCGGCAGTCTCGGCATCGGCATGAGCGAGGCCATCGAGTTCGTCAAGGAGGATCCCGGCAGACGACTGGCATTGGGGTGCATGTCCTACTATGCCGTGCTCCATCAGTCAGTCATCGGTCTAGAGACGAGACAGCAACTCGAGCAGATCGATCGAACGCCCAGCCTGATGATCGGCTGCGTCGGCGGAGGAAGCAATTTCACAGGCTTTGTCGCACCGTTCGTTCGCGACAGGATCGGAGGAAAGCCCATCGAGTTCCGCGCCATAGAGCCCGATTCGATCCCCACGTTGAGTCAGGGCGAGTACCGATACGATTGGGCCGACTTCTCCGAACTAACACCTCGAATACTCATGTACACGCTCGGCCATCGATTCGTACCGCCACCCGTGCACTCGGGTGGATTGCGCTATCACGGCAAGACGCCTGTCCTCTCGGCACTCGTCAAGAACAATGTGGTTAACACTAGGACCTATAGCCAGCAGGAGGTGTTTGACGCGGGACGCGTGTTCTTGAAGACGGAGGGTGTTCTTGCTGCCCCCGAGAGCGCTCATGCTGTCTTGGGGGCCATCGATGCAGCAAGAGAAGCTTCGAACACCGAGAAGACGCCCGTTATCGTATTTTGCTTGTCGGGTCATGGATACCTGGATTTGAAGGGCTACTCCGATGTGCTCGACCTTGACACATCGAATTAGCACGCCCTCACGACTGCATTTCACGCTAATCGACATGAACGGCGAGCTCGGCCGCGTTGATGGCAGTCTCGGTCTCTCCATCCAATACCCGGGTGTTTCCTTCGAGTTCGGCCCCCATGATCAAACGGTCGTTCGGGGAGGCGTTCCAGCCGAGCAAGAGCTAGTGCTGGAGGAAGTAGCCGAAAGCAGCAAGATACTGCAGGTGGAACCGTGCATCGAAGTCGCAATCCACCAAATGATCCCCCCGCACCAAGGATTGGGATCGGGAACGCAAACCCGGCTCGCTGTCTTATGTGCATTGAACCAGCGATTCGCCTTGGGATACCCGCTGTCAAAGCTGGGAGCCATGTCCAGGCGAGGTGGCACATCTGGAATCGGAATCAATGCGTTCCTTAATGGGGGGCTTTTGCTCGACGGAGGCCACTCTGTGAGTGGCCAGAAAAAGTCGTTCGCACCGTCTCGCTTCGCGACCAAGGCGGGTCAACCGCCCTTGCTCATGCGCGCTGACTTCCCCAGGACCTGGGGGATAGTGCTCTTCATTCCGAGCCGTCATCAGGGCCTGTCGGGTCAAGACGAGCTGGACTTCATGATTGCCAACACACCGATCCCACTTGATGAAGTCCAGGCCACCTCGCACATCATTCTGATGCGCTTGTTACCGGCTTTGCGGGAACTCGATCTTGAGACTTTCGGTGCTTGCGTCAACGCCATTCAAGACGTGGGCTGGAAACGACGACACTGGATCAGGTCGGACATTGAGCCGCTTCAATCTGCGAGGTCTGCGTTCAACGCCACGGCCGAGATTCACGGCGGCGGACTCTCGTCCACCGGTGCCACGATCTTCGGCTTCTTCGACGCGACCAAATCCTCGGACGACGAGGTGGCCGGGAGCCTACGACGCGAGTTACGCAACAGTGACGCCGCGCCAGGACAAGTCCTATGCACCCGCGCCAACAACTCCGGCATGAACCTGGCGTCGGTAGCCTGACCAGGCGAGCGAGCGTCGATTGTTTGAGGCACGGTACTGTACAATCCGAGCGTCAGGACGATACGGCTTCTCATCGTTCTGTCTGAACACACCGATCAAGCCCAGCAACTAGAGAGGAACACCATGGCGGCCTACGTGATCGTGAATGACGAAGTATTGGATGAAGGTACTTTCTCGGACTTTCGTGAACGTATCGGCGCAACCGTTGCGGCCCACGGCGGGCGATACCTGGTGCGTGGCGGCAGTGTGGAAGTGGTCGAGGGTAGCTGGTCCGCTGATCGTGTCGTGGTAGTCGAGTTCGACGATGCCGGCGCAGCTCACGGGTGGCTGAACTCACCCGAGTACACGGATCTCAAGAAAATCCGCGAGCGCTCTGCGAACGCCAATGTGATCGTCGTCGAAGGCGTGTGATCTCAGCCTGAGTCCCTCAACCGCCCGTAGGGGACGGGCTTGTCCCGTCCCGCCAGCACCACGGGGTGCGTATGACCGGGCGACCGCGCGCCCTGAAGGGCGCGTTAGGGTCGCCCCTACGATCCAGTCCGTTCGACTTGCACTGTAACGATGTCTACGCCGTGGTACTTTCTGTGATGAACAGACGAGGCGTGATGTCGCAATAGTCGGAAAGACAATTCCCGATCGTCGTGAACTTCCGCCTCCTCGCTCATGTATGCGAGCCGATCTTCGATGTTCTGCTCTTCAAAGACGGACAACCAATCCATTTCCACGACATTGTCCTGTGAGCGAATCGAAATAATCAGCCGCGCCCCTGTTTCATCCTCGTTCGTCCCCGACGACAACAGACACAACAACGACTCCTCGCCAGCCGCGCGCAGCCGGTTCGCCGACGCTTCGTTCCATCCAATGTTCCCGGCAAAGTCCTGCAAGAATTCGTCGATTCGCGTGAGAGATGACGTCCTTAGCTCCACCTCGAGTTTCTTGCCGCGCGGGCTAGTGAGTTCCAGGAGCGTGGTCAGCGCGATCATTACCAGAATGCCAACCGTCGTACCGTTTCCGAGAATCGAAATCCACAGGTTGTCCGAGCGCATTCCGAATACGTTGAGACTCTCTACGCCCAGCCCAACGGCAAGTGTGATTGCGACGATTAGCGTGTTCCGCTGGTCGAGTCCTTCCCTGAAGAGCATGCGCATGCCTTCGACAAGCAACATGCCCATCACCATCAGCAATAGCGACCCCACAACGGCACTGGGCGCAGCGAGCAACAATGCCGTGATCTTGGGAAAAAACGCCAGCAGGATCATCACCGCGCCGATCCAATAGCCGATGCCCCGAAACGCAATGCCTGTCAAATTAATCAGGGATATGCTGGACGGCGAGTAGACGACCGTGGGTGGCGTTCCAGCCAGCCCGGACAAGAGTCCTCCTAGCCCGCTTGCGTTTACGGTGCCTTGTACGACCCTAAAGTCGATGGCTCGCGACCTGCGAAGCGACACTTGCTGCATGACGACGCCGTCGCCTCCGGTCTTCACGGCAACGACCAGCGTCACGATTACGAAGGTCGGCAGAAGCGTCCAAAACTCCGTTCCCAAAGAGAGATCGAGCCCGGGCCATGCGCCGAAACTCGGTAATTGAAACCAGGATGCCCGTTTCAGGAACTCCAGGTCGTAGAGATTGAACACCGCCGCGACAATACAGCCGGACAAGATGCCCATGAGCGGCGCCCACAGGCGCAGGACTCCCGAGCCTTTCAGAGAAATCACCACAGCAGCACCCAACGTTGCTGCAACGACAAGTGGACTCGCAATCAAGGGAGTGCCCTCCGGCACCTTCGCGAGTTTGTCGACTGCAACCGCAATCACCGAAATGGAAATCAGCATGAGTGAAGTGCCGCAAACGACTGGCGTAATGATCCGCCTCAAGACCGGCAGCCATGCCGCAAACGCAAATTGAACCAAGGAAGAGACTACGATGAGGCTGGCCAGAGTGGTCCATCCTCCAACGTTGATGGCTACCACCGAAATGGCAACCCAATGGGGACCGGCACCGCACAAGAGAAGATGCCCGGCACCGAAACGCCCGATTCGAGACGCCTGCAGAGCCGTTATGGCCCCGCCAATGACCAATGCCGCACAGATCGCCCATGCGAGGTACGCTTGACCCTCATCGGAAGCCCTCACCACGATGGTCACCATCACAATGGTGTTGATCACGGCGATCATGGCTCCCTGAATGGTCACGCTCGCCGTGGCTTGCGGGGAACAAGGTTCCTCGGGTTCGTTCCGAATGTTCTCGTTCAGCGTGTTCAAGATGTGGGCCTACCCCATGTCAGCGGGCGTCCTCCAGAATCATGTCGGCGGCTTTCTCGCCGATCATAATCGTCGGTGCATTGGTATTGCCCGACACCAACGTCGGCATGATCGACGCGTCGGCAACGCGCAGCCCCTGCACGCCGTGGACGCGCAGCCGGTCGTCGACCACGGCGTTCGCATCGCGGCCCATCTTGCAGGTGCCCACCGGGTGGTAGACCGTCCCGCCGGTGCGGCGGCAGAACTCGAGGATCTCGTCGTCGGATTGCACCCCGTCTCCGGGATAGAGTTCGTGTGCCGCGTAATGGTCCAATGACGGCGCCGCCACAACCCGCCGCGCGATCCGCATGCCCTCGACCAGGGCCGCGCGGTCGACCCCCTCGGACAGGAAGTTCGGCCGGATCGCCGGCGGCGTCGTTGGATCGGCGCTTTGGATGTGAATGGAGCCCGTGCTCTCGGGGCGAAGCTGGCAGACCGAGCAGGTCATGCCCGGTTCGTTTTCGAGCGCGCCGTGCCGCTTGCCTCGGGCATAGCTCGCGTGGGCGAAGTGGAACTGCACGTCGGGCGTTTCGAGTTCCGGTCGCGTGCGTACGAAACCGTGGGCGATGCCGGCCGTGTACGTAAACGCTCCCCGCCGCGCGAGGCCGTACTTCAACGCCTCAACGACGAACCGGGCACCGCGGGTGTCCTCGTTGAGCGTTGTCGCGCCCTTCACCCGCCACGCCACGGAACCGGCGTAGTGGTCGCGGTAGTTTTCGCCAACGCCGGGAAGATCGTGGACGACGTCGATGCCTTGTGCCTGCAGCAACTCGGCTTGACCGATACCGGAGAGTTCCAGCAGTTGCGGCGACTGCACCGCGCCCGCAGCCAACACGACCTCCTTGTTCGCGAGCGCATCCACCACGCGATCGCCGACCGCGTAGCGAATTCCCGTGGCGCGACCGTCTTCGGTCAACACCCGCTGCGCCATCGCGCGCGTGGCGATGGTCAGGTTGCTGCGTGAGCGGATGGGGTCGAGAAACGCCCGAGCGGTGCTGAACCGACGCCCGTTGCGTTGGGTCACCTGGTAGATGCCGAAGCCTTCCTGGCTCGTGCCGTTGTAGTCGGGATTGCGCGGGTACCCCGCCTCCTCCCCGGCCGCGATCCAGGCATCCAGGATGGGATGGCGCTCGATCATATCTGCCACGTTCAACTCGCCGCCGACGCCGCGCACCTCGTCACCGCCCCGTTCGAAGTTCTCCGAGCGCTTGAAGAACGGCAGTACCTCGTCGTATGACCAGCCACGGTTGCCGAGTTGCGCCCAGGTGTCGTAGTCGAAGGCCTGGCCGCGCACGTAGAGCATGCCGTTGATGGAACTGGACCCGCCGAGCACCTTGCCGCGCGGGATCGGGATCTTGCGGTTGCCGGTACCCGGTTCCGGCATGGTCTCGAAGCACCAGTTGACGCTCGGCCGGTTGATCATCTTCCAGAACCCCACCGGCACGTGGATCAGGGGGCTCCAGTCACGACCGCCGGCTTCGAGCAGCAGCACGGAATTCGCCGGATCGGCGCTCAGACGGTTGGCCACCACGCACCCCGCCGACCCGGCCCCAACGACGATGTAGTCGTAGTTGGCCATCAGAGGCTGTCGTAGAAGGCCTTGCCCAAGCCGCCGCCGCGCCGGTCGCCGACGATCGCCGCCTTCATCTGGTTCATGACGTATGAGAGGCACACGCGGGCCTTCTGATCCACGACGATGGTCGAGCCGCCGGCGCCGCCCCAGAACATCGCGTCTTCGTTGGGCGACATGGGCATGAACTGGTTGGGGAAGGCATAGCCCAGGCCGAATCGAACTGGCAGGGTGAGCACGGCATCCGGTCCGTCGGTCTGTTCTTCCAGCATCAGCCGGCAGCTATCGGGCGACAGCAATTCGACGCCGAACGCACTGCCGTCGTTGGCTAGGGGCGTCTGGGCGCGGACTACGGCGCGGGCGTTGCCGTGGCCGCCGGCTGCGGGAATCTCGGCCTGGCGCCACGCCGGCGTATTGACGGCGTCGGTGCCCGCCGGGGCGCTCGCGAATACACGTGCAGGGATCGAGCCCGGTTCGGGCGCGAATCCTGCGCCCCCTTCAGCGGGCTCGTCGGGGATCATCTCGGCGACGCGACCGAATTCCGTGGCGGGCATGCCGATGTGGAAGTCCGAACCGAGGGGTTCGGCGATCTCATTCCTGAAGAACGCGCCGATGCTCTGGCCTGTGATCCGCCGCACGACCTCGCCGATCAGGTAGCCCTGTGTGACGGCGTGATAGCCGCTCTGCGTGCCGGGTTCCCACCAAGGCGACTGTCTCGCCAGGTTTTGGACGCAGGCATCCCAGTCGTAAAGCCCGCTGGCGTCGCCAAGCTTCGGACCGAAGCCCGGTACACCCGCCGAGTGGCTCATGAAATGGCGGACCTCGGTGTCATGCTTGCCGTTCTGTCCGTACTCGGG
Source organism: Gammaproteobacteria bacterium (assembly GCA_026705345.1). GTDB lineage: Bacteria > Pseudomonadota > Gammaproteobacteria > Pseudomonadales > Azotimanducaceae > VXYL01. Next base: position 138,720 of record JAPPAV010000035.1, on the reverse strand, counting down.
CCAGTAGTCCGTGACCTTGGCGTGAAAGTCCAGCAGGCCGCGGTCGGCCAGCACGAAGGCGCAAAGGAACGACATGGTCTTTGTCGTCGAATAGACATTGACGATGGTGTCCTCTTCCCAGGACCGAGTGCGTGCCTTGTCGGCGTGGCCACCCCAGAGGTCAACCACGAACTCGCCCTCCACGGTCGCGGCGAAGCTGGCACCGACATCGCCGTACTCGGTGAAGTTTCGCTCGAACGCCTCGCGCACCCGGACGAAGCGTTCATCGCAGAAGCCGTGGATGTCCACCTTGCTTACCCCCATAACCATCCGGTGCCGAAGAAACGGGCGACCGCGTGCCCTTCGGGCCCGTTGGGGTCGCCCCTACGAAGGCGTTGGCGTGGCTAAACGCTCGACGGGTTGCGCAGAACCTGTCCCGAACGCTGTCCCGTGTGTTCGTCGTCGACGAGGATCACGGCCCCGTTGCACACCGTCGCCTTGTAGCCGACAGCCTTCTGGATCAGCCGCGGCGCACCGCCCGGAAAGTCGTGCACCAGCTTCGGCTGGCGTTCGGCGACGCGGTCCAAGTCGATCACGTTGATGTCGGCCTTCATGCCCTCGGCGATAGTGCCGCGGTCGTTGAATCCGAGCACCCTCGCCGATCCGCTCGTCATGCGGCGAACGGCTTCCTGGATGGTGAACAGGCCCTGCTCACGGACCCAGTGCGAGAGCAGGAACGAGGTCCAGCCGGAGTCCATGATCTGGCTGACGTGGGCGCCGGCATCGCCGATGCCCGGCAGGATCCAGTCCGCCGTGAGGAACGATCTCAACCGCTCGAGGTCCGTGTTGAAGAACCGGACGTGGAACATCGCCTCGCCGTTGGTCTCCAGCATCTTGTCGATCCACACCTCGACCGGGTGCACGCCGGCGGCCTGCGCCATGCTGTAGAGGCTTTCTTCGGCGCGGCGCGTGTATTGCGGTCTGTCGTCGTCGCCGAGCCAGAAATACGCCCGCGCGCCCTGTTCGAGCCGAGGTACCTGCTTTGCCTCCTCGATGAGCTTGTCCCGCGTGGTTTCGTCCCGGAGCGCCGCCAGCCGGCCCCGGAAATCGAGTTTGCGGACTTCCGCCCAGGCAGGCGTCGGAAAGAGCATGTCGGTGGTCAGCCCGGACAGGAAGCCGCCGCTGCGGGGAAGCGTCAGTCCGCTGACGTCCAGCCCTTCGTCGCGCATCGAGGCGATGGCGTCGTCGTAGCCGGTCCCGTCGCCATCGGTGCCGGGATGGTAGGGTGCGCTGAACAGGAGTCGGGTGCCCGCAGCGCGGCCCTGCTTGGTCAGCATGGTCATCTCGTCGTCGAGCCTGCCGTAGTTCAATACGCTCTGCAGGATGCCCCCCGCCTTGCCCACGGCTTCCGAGATGGCGACGAGCTCGTCTTCCTTGGCGAAGGTGCCCGGAATCGAGCGGCCGTCCGGCAGGACATGGCCGGGAAGCCGGTTGGTTGAGAAGCCGATGGCGCCTTCGGCAACGGAGCGGCCCACCAACTCCGCGATCTGCTTGATCTCGTTCTCGGAGGGATCCTCCTCGACGGCACGCTCGCCCATCACGTAGAAGCGCGAGGCGCAGTGACCGACGAGGCCAGTGATGTTGATGGCCGGCCCGAGTTTTTCGATGGAATCGAGATACTCCCCGTACGACTCCCAGTCCCACGGCAACCCAGTGAGGATTGCATTCCGCGGAATGTCCTCGACGGTCTCCATCATGCCCGCGAGAAACTCCCGGTCCGCCGGCTTGCACGGCGCAAACGTCACGCCGCAGTTGCCGAACAGTGCCGTCGTGACACCGTGCCAGGAGACCGGCGTCAGCAGCGGGTCCCAACCCGCCTGGGCATCGAAGTGGGTGTGAAGATCGACGAACCCCGGCGTGACCACGTGGCCTTGTGCGTCGATCTCGCGGTGCCCCGGGTCATCGACCTTGCCGACTTGGGTGATGGTGCTGCCGTCGACCGCGACATCGCCGGCGAAGGGTTCCGAACCGGTGCCGTCGACAACGTTGCCGCCCCGGATGACGAGATCGTGGGCCATTAGTGTTCTCCCTATGCGCTTGTGCGCGAATCATGCCCCGACTGAGGCACGGCGCGCCACCTCAGTAGGGGACCGGCTTGTCCCGTCCTGTCGAGCGGATCCGTGCATCCCGGACGGGTGACCCGAGCGGGTCGACGCACGAGATTCGTTGCGTTTGGGCCTCGTTAGGCGTCGTCCAACTCGATCTGGACCCCGCCGACCCAACCGGCGACGAGGTTGTACAGCGCTGCGTAGATCACGCCGCCGACGAAACCCCCGATCGCGTAGATGAGCGTCAATCCAATGAGCTGGACAAACCAGTTGCCGCCCAAAAAGGGTTCGCCGAGAGCACCGGCGAACAACGCCAATATCAGACCGGCAATGACGCCGAAGACGGCGCTAATGACTCCTGAGATCTTCCCCGCCGACATGGGGCCGATGCGCTTGAGTTCCTTCATGCTTTCCTCCTCACGTTTTCACATTCGCCGACGCGGTCGACGACTACCATACCCCCTTTGATCACCCTGAGGTGACGACTCCGGTCAGCTGCCGCCTCAATCTCGGTCGAGGGATCGCCATCCACGACCAACAGATCCGCAACCGCGCCTTCGGCGATACGTCCCCGGTCATCGAAACCCATGAGTTCCGCTCCGTTCCGGGTACCGGCCCGGAGTGCGTCGAGGTTCGACATCCCCACATCGACCATGAACTTGAGCTCGGCGGCGTTGTCGCCATGCAGGTTGAACGGCGTCCCCGCGTCGGTGCCAAGGGCAATGCGTCCGCCCGCTTCGTCGAACATCCGGATCGATCGTTCGTGGGCGGCGGCGCAACGCTGCGCTTTCTCCATCACGTAATCCGGAATCCCCGCGTCCTCGTTGTCGAGGATGTTCCTCAGCGCCGCCAAGGTCGGCACGAGGTACGTACCCCGATCGAGCATCTCCCGGCAGCACTCCTCGTTCATGAAGATGCCGTGCTCGATGGACGTCACCCCGCCACGGGTGGCGTTCAGAATGCCTTCCGAGCCCTGGGCGTGGCTCGCGGTCCGACGGCGAAACCGCTTCGCCTCGGTGATGCCGGCCGCCATCTCCTCCGCAGAGTAATGGGCGTCCTCCGGATCGACGCCGGGGGTCATCACGCCGCCCGTCGCCATGATCTTGACGAGGTCGGAACCCGCGTGGACCTGCTCGCGCACCGCCTTTACGACCTCGTCGACGCCATCCGCCACGCGTCCGATGCGGCTGCCGTGTCCGCCGGTCATGCAGATCACCTTCCCGGCGGCGAGAATCGTGGGCCCCTGGAACCGGCCCTCGTTGCAGGCATCGCGAACCGCGAACTCCTGGAAATCGCGACCGCCGCAGTCGCGGACGGATGTGACGCCACCGAGGAGCGTGTCCCGGGCGTGCTCAAGGGCCCGAACGACGGCATGGGCCGCGTCGAGCTTCTCGAGGACCGCCCACGGGTCGGGCTCGCCCCGGAACATGAGGTGCACATGGCAGTCGATGAGGCCGGGCATGACCGTGCCGGCGGTGCAATCCACGACTTCGCCGGCGAATCCCTCGAAGTCGCCGGCAGGCGCTACGCGGGCGATTCGGTCACCGTCCACGAGCACGCCGTGGCCGTCGATGATCCGGTCGCCGTCGAAGACTCGGCCGTTGAGATAAAGGGTGTTCATCGGCAACTCGCGATCCCCCAATGATCCCAACGTCCCCAAAGCCACCGCCTCAGCACCACGGTTGCGTACTTCGCCTAGAGTTCCTCCGGTGGTCGCACGAACGGTTGTGGCACGGGATCCTTGGTCATCCCGACCACGCCCTTGTAGCCGCTGTGCTCCTCCTCGATGTGCAGCGTCCGTTCCGGAATCACGAACTTCGTACCCGGACCGCATTCGTGGACTGCGCCGGTTGCCGGATCCTGGAAACGGAAGATGCCGCCTTCGACGTAGAAATGGATGCCCACGTCGTGCCAGTGAATCGGCGTGCCACCACTGGGCGGCGCGTCGACTTCGTGCAGATGCAGTCCCGCCGCCTCGACCTCGGAACGGGCTTCGATGCCCTCGGTGAAGTAGCCATGCTCGACGGTAATGCCCATGCGTCCTCCCGCAGGCAACGAGATCAATCGGAGCTTAACGCATTCCCCGAATCGGAGGCGCTTCAGACTCGCCCGCACACCACGCCATTGCGGATCGCCGGTTCGCCCTCGGCGTTCAGGGTTCTGAACAGGATGCGCTTCTCGCCGTCGAACTCATCCTCCGCGAGACCTTCGACCGTGACACCCGAATCCATCAACACCATGCCGCGGAGCTGGCCGCAGAGTCGCGTGATCCGGTTCGCGTCGCCCTCGAAGCATTGGTTGACGACAGCCGTGAGCGACATGGCCTTGGTCGCGCTGCCATGCAGGATGACGCCCGGCAGGCCGGCAGCCTTGGCCACGCTGGGCTCGGTATGGATCGGGTTGTAGATCCGCGCGCATTCGGTGTACTGCTGACCCGCGTGCAGCGGCACCGGAATCTCCGTTCGCCACAGGGGTTCGCCGCCTGCTTTGCCGAACACCGGCCAAGCGGGTTCGTCCTCGAGTACGACGTCGGGCCCATCGAGGGTCGCACCCCGGATGATGCCGTTGTAGTGGAGCTCCGCGACCAGCTCGCCGTCACTCGCAGTCATCCGGTAGCGCTCGACGTTGTAGACGCCGGGCTGGATCTGGCGCTTCTGCATCACCCGGCCCTGTGTCGTGATGGCCTCACCAGCCCGGAACGGACGATGCACCACGAGGTCCGTCGAGGCATGGACGCCGTAGGGCGCGGCCCTCAGGTTTGGCTTCTGATCGGGCCGGAAGCGACTGGCCCATTGCAGGGAAAAGCAGATGCCTGGGTGGATCTGAAGCCCGCCCGGTTTCAAGTCGTCGAAATAGGCGGGATTGCCGTCGTTGATCCCGGCGGCGTACGCCATTGTGAATCGGCTATCTAGGACAACGGTGTTGGCGATCGTGTAGAGACCCACGTCGTCGGTGGCAATGACGCCGGGCCCGGTTGCCGCGCTTTCGGCCTCCGCCCCTTGTTCGCTCATCCGCGACAAACCCGTTGTACGTTCGTTCGAAAATGGCGCGCCCGGTGCGACTCGAACGCACGGCCTTTGGCTCCGGAGGCCAACGCTCTATCCAACTGAGCTACGGGCGCAGACCGCATCGGACAGCGCCGCTTTCTAGGCGAGGCGCAGCCGAGCAGGTCGAGTACCATAGCAGACCGCTTGCCAAACTTCGCTGGAGAGTCGCTTGAACATCGAGATACGAGACGAACGGTTCCTTTCCATCGTCCCGCGCGATTTCGCGCTCGAGACCCTCGGCGAGGGGTTCGGCTTCACCGAAGGGCCGATCTGGCACCCCGTGGAGAAGCACCTGACGTTCAGCGACATCCCCGGCAACCGAATGCACCGATGGTCCGAGGCGGACGGCGTCTCGGTGTTCCGGGAGCCGAGCAACATGACCAACGGCAATACCTACGACCACCACGGCCGCATCCTGTCCTGCGAACACGCCACGAGCCGGGTTTCGAGGACTGAGCACGACGGCAGCGTGGTCGTGGTGGCGAGCCACTACGATGGCAAGGAACTGAACAGTCCCAACGACATCGTCGTGCGCCGGGACGGCATGGTGTATTTCACCGATCCCACCTTCGGTCGCGGCGGCGGTGCCGTGGCAGTGGCCCGGGAGACGGAACTCGATTTCACCGGCGTCTACCGCCTCGACCCCGAGTCGCGGGACCTGACGCTGCTGTCGAGCGACTTCAACCAACCCAACGGACTCGCGTTTACGCTGGATCACAACGGTCTATACGTCGCCGACACGCCGCGGATGCACATCCGGCGGTTCGATGTCGCTGAGGACGGTTCCCTGTCGGGCGGCGCGGTGTTCGCCGAATCAACCGGCGAAGGCGCGGGCGCACCCGACGGGTTGAAGATCGACAGCCTTGGGAACGTCTTCTGCGCCGGCCCCGGCGGTGTGCACGTCTACAATCCGGACGACGGCACCTGCCTTGGTGTCATCAAGACACCCGCCTTCTGCGCCAACTTCACTTGGGGCGACGACGACTTCCAGACGTTCTTCCTGACGTCGTCCACATGTCTCTATCGGGGACGGGTGAAGGTGCCGGGGTTGGCTTTGTTCTGACGCTCTCTTGAGCAGCGTGCTGTGAGAAGCCGCCTGTATCGATGGACCCCGCCGATTCATCGCGTAGATGCAGGTGTCGGTATCTAGCATGAATCGCGTCAACCGAGAGACTCCCTTTCTTCCAACGGCGGTTGTACGCGCTCAGGAAGGGAAGCCCGCGTCTCAGAGGCGAAGTACCCCGTCCAGTCCTTGCCGCGCGGGCGCAATGTCACACGCCTCGGTGCGACGACTAGGTCCATATCCTCCATGGGAACCACACCGAGCACCGCCTGATCGCCCGTCACCAGGGCCCCCGTGAACCCAACCCTGCCGGCGAAGCGGAGTTCGATCGGACCCACGTAGGCGACTGATCGCCGAACCCCATCCGCCAGTACCACTGATCTTTCCTCCACGGCTTCGAGTTCCAGCGCTTCCTGTAGTGCCTGCGGGATGCATAGGTGAACCGCGTCCGCGTCCGCAAAGGCGTCAACATGTACCGTCGGAACTTCCCTACGACATGGATTGCGTAGCGCCAGCCTCACGTTCGACATGTCCATAAGGGTTCCTACTTACAGCGTGACAGCGGCCAAGCTTGCCTTCTCTAGTGCCTTGCCACAAGAGCAGACCTCGTACACGCTCATAGGACGACATCGCATCAGCTCCGGTTAGACGGTCGCCTGCTCTGAGGATTCGCTTGTTCCCAGTTCAGATTCGCACTCCGCTCATCTCGAACTCGTGGCCGTTGCTGCTGCATAGGCCCGCTAGCCGGTCGCCTTTGATCGTCCCATGGAATTCGATGTCGATCACCATCTCGCCCTTGTTCGCGCCGTAGACGAAGGAGACCCTGTTCCCCTTCACGCGAAGGTTACGGACCTTGGCTATTTCCCCGAATGCGGTCATTTCTATCTGCCCGGACCAGTCGTCGTTCACCGTCAAGACTTGCTTGCCAAAGGTCACGTCGAGCGCCCATTTGCCCCTTAGCTCGCCTGCGGCGCCCTCCACGACCGCTTCTGCGTCTTCCTCCTCAGCGGACGGCAACATCATCTGTGTGGCCACACGATGCGTACGTTCCGCCAATTCCGAAATGCGGTTTTCGTTGCAATCCCGTACGACCGACATCAACCGATCGCTGAGTACGCCTATCCATTTGTCGGGCAGGGAACCCGCGCCGAATTTCGCACCTAGGATCGAGCCAACCGTTGCCCCGTTGCAGTCGGTGTCCCAACCGCCCCGCACGGTCACCACGATACCGTTTTCGTAGTCGTTGGAACCGAAAATCAAACCCATGACGACGAGCGCCGCGTTGTTTATCGTGTGGACGCCGGAATAGTGTCCGTACTTTTCAAAAATCCGATCCCAGACCTTTTCCCAGTCCGACAACTCTTCGCACCACGAAACCGTGTCGTGTACTGCCTCCGAAAGGCGGCATTTTGCCGGGATTTCGGACAGCCCAATGTCGATGATTTGCTTGATATCGCTTGTGACGAATGATGCCGCCAACATGGCAGCCACGAACATTTCGCCATAAATCCCGTTCTTCACGTGGGAAATACTCGCGTCCCGATACGCCAATTCCGCCGCTTTTTCTGGCCATCCCGGTGTGACGTAGCCGAAAATGTCCGCGCGGATTTGTGCACCGATCCATTCGCGAAACGGATTTCTCCAAAATGCCGACTCCGGTGGCCAGCGTCGATTGACGAAATTCCGATAGGCCACGTTCTCGGCCGTGTAAAGCATGTGGAAAGGCATGCGACTTAGCCACGTGTTCGCCATGTTTCGCGACGTCAATTCGCCGCCGTGCCGCTCCAAGGCCAGCAAGCCGAGAATCGGGTAGTCCATGTCGTCGTCACGAGCCATGAACTCGATGTTGTCCCGGGTGCTGGTCTTCAAGAACGGCGATATCGATCCCTCCGTGAACGGGATGTAGTCGTCGAGCGGAAGCGCGTGGGTCGACTCGAGGTACGCGTCAATTCGTTTGCGCGGCCAGCCTTCCACCGGCTTGCCGAGCGAGCATCCCGCCGCCCGGCCGAGCCAGCCGCCGTAGATGCGATCCCGCACCGCTTCATCGGCGAGGTCCAGGTCCATGCGCCGCGGACCGTCCGGACGCAGCGCGCGAATGGTTTCAAGGTCGGAGGGTTCTTCGTACGGGAACGACGGATCGGGCTCGAGGGCATCCAGTTCGTCATATAGGGCGGTGAACACCGCTGGGTCCGTCTCCTCGTCCGCAAACGCCTGTTCGACGCGTGGTTCCAGCGCCGCAACATCGCACCCCTCCTCGCGACGCTGCACCAGTTCCGCGCGAATCATCTGCCGTTCCAAGCTGTCCATAGATCCATCCCACCAAGCCCGAGGCCAGAAGTGTGTCGGAACTGCCGCGGGGTTGGCAACGTCGCCCCGCGAGCGCTGCCAAGGTCCAGCGCATACACGAGCAACGAATACCGTGGCCCGTAAGGGAACCGTAAGCAATACGCGTATGCTGGATCGGAACGCCATCCAATGCGGGAGATGCCGTGGCTGACCAAGCACCCGAGCAGCCCTCGGGGCGGCGGACAAACCCTCGGTCGTGGATCGCGCGGCACTGGGGAAAGGTGACCGTCGCCACGGTGGTCGTGCTCGCGATCACGTGGCTTGCGTGGCCAGAGCCCCCGGCGCCGCCACCCACCCCCACCACCGTAGCGGTGACCCGAGGCGACATCGAAAGCACCGTCGCCGCCTCCGGGGCGTTGGAAGCGGCAAGCCGGGTGGACGTGGGTGCCCAGGTTTCCGGTCAATTGAAGACGCTGCATGTCAAGCTTGGCGACGTGGTTGCCGAGGGCGACCTGCTCGCGGAGATCGACGACTTCATCCAGAAGACCCGGGTCGCCTCGGCCGTCGCGAATCTCCAGTCGCTGGAGGCGAACACCGCGTCGGTGAAAGCCAGTCTCGGGCTTGCTCGCGGCGATCTGGCGCGCCAAGAGCGGATGATGGAGGCCCAGGCCACCACCGAAGTGGACTACGACAGCGCGGTTGTCCGTCTGACCCAGGCCGAGGCCAATCTTGAGCAGCACCTTCTCGGCATCCAACAGGCGCGCGCAAACCTCGAAGAAGCCGAGGCCCTGCTCAACTTCACCCGGATCACCGCTCCCGCGAACGGTACGATCGTCGAGATTCTGGTCCAGGAAGGCCAGACCTTGAATGCGACTCAGACCACGCCGGTAATCTTAAGGATCGGCGACCTCAGCAAGATACGGGTCGTCGCCAAGATCCCGGAGGCGGATGTCGGGCGCTTGCAACCCGGGATGGCGGCGTACTTCACCTCGCTAAGCAGTCACGAGAGGCAGTGGGAAACCCACTTGCAGGAGATCTCCCCGCTGCCGACACGCAACAGCACCCAAGGCGGCATGGCCGAGTTCGACGCGCTGCTCCTAGTCGACAACAGCGACGGGGCGCTGCTGCCTGGCATGACCGTCAAGGTCTTCTTCCTGAGCAACGCGGCTCGCGACGTCCTGAAAGTCCCGTTGGGTGCGTTGTCCTTCACGGCCGGTGCGGGCGCGACGAGCGCAGCCGCGCAATTCGCCCAGCGTACCGCCGAAGTCCCGGGCGTCCCGCCGAGTCGTTCGACGAGCGCCCCCCAAGCCCCGAGGCACGGCCCACCGAAACGCCCGGATGCGGGAGGGGACCTTCGCGATGCGATGGTGCATGTGGTGGGCAACGGCGCCGAAATCGAGGCGCGGGCGGTGCGCGTCGGCTTCGACAACGGCATCGAGGCCGCCGTGGTGTCCGGCCTCGCCGAAGGCGAACTCGTGGTCGGCGGGATCGAGCAGCCGCCGATGCCGGACGAGCAATTCGGACGCAGTGTTTTCTTTGGGTTCTAGCGTGACCGTCCCGCTCATCGAACTGCGGAACGTCTGCCGCCGATACGCCACGGGCAGCGTATCGGTGGCGGCTCTGGAGGACGTCGACCTCGTCATTCAACCCGGGGAGTTCGTCGCGGTGATGGGTCCGTCCGGGTCGGGCAAGTCAACGCTGATGAACATCATCGGTTGCCTGGACCGGCCCAGCGATGGCGAGTACTACTTCCGGGGCGAAGCCGTGCATCGCGCGGATGCCGATGAACTGGCCCGCCTGCGCCGCGAGGTATTCGGCTTCGTTTTCCAAAGCTACAACCTGCTCGGCATGGCGACGGCGCGGGAGAACGTCGAGATTCCCGCGATCTACGCCGGCACCCCGAGAAAGGCCCGGGCCTCGCGGGCGACAAACCTGCTGAACGGCGTCGGCTTGTCGCATCGTCTCGGCCACCAGCCGGGCGAACTCTCCGGTGGCGAGCAGCAACGGGTGGCGATCGCGCGCGCGTTGATGAACGGTGGCCGGGTCGTTCTCGCGGACGAACCGACCGGTTCGCTGGATTCCGCCAGCGGTCGGGAGATCATCGCGCAACTCGAGGCGCTAGCCAATCAAGGCCACACGATCATCCTCGTGACCCACGACCCCAATGTCGCCGCGTACGCGCACCGACGCATCGAACTGCTCGACGGCCACGTGGTCGCCGATGACGGCCAGGGCCGCCCCTCGAACGACGCCGCCAGCGTGCCGACCCAGGCCGACTCGCACAACACCGTCACCCGCGCACCGGTCTCGTCATTTCGGGACAGCGTCCGCACGGCCATGCGGGCGTTGCGGACGAATAGGCTCAGGACCTCGCTCACCCTGCTGGGGATCATCATCGGGGTCCTTTCCGTCACCGCCATGCTCGGACTGGCGGAAGGCGTGCAACGCGGGATCATGGACAGTTTCCGGCTGCTTGGCGGCGCGAGTCTGCAGATCCAGCCGAGTTTCGACCAGAACGGCCCCGGTACGACGCTCACGATCGCCGACGCGGACGCCATACGCGACGAGGTGGCCAATGTCATCTCGGTCACGCCGCAGATGTCGGGCAGCGCGAGGATCCTCGCCGGGGGTACGACGCAGTTTGCGAGGTTCACAGCTACCACGGCGGAGTCGATGGACAGCGGTCCATGGACACTCGCAGAAGGGGTCTATTTCTCCGCGTCCCAGGACCGCAACCACGAGCCCGTGGTAGTCCTCGGTGGAATCCTCGCAGGTGCACTGTTCGGGGAGGAAGGCAGCGCGGTCGGCGAACATATCCTCCTCGACGGCTCGCCTTTTCAGGTGATCGGGGTTCTGAAGCGGCCCGAGGACATCCTCGCCGGTTTCCGAACCAACGCCCACGGGCTCTTCGTTCCCTTGCGGACCGGCTCGATCCGGCTGCTCAACAAGGAAAGCTTGGACACGGTGGGTGTGCTGGTCGCCGAGACCCACCAGGTCGAGGCGGCGCAACGCGCCATCGACGCGCTGCTCGTCCGCCGGCATGGGCAACGCGACTTCGAGATCCAGAACCAGGAAGCCGCCTTGGAGGCCCAGAACAACGTCTCCAACATCCTCCGGATGTTGTTCGGGGCCATCGGCGGCATCTCGCTGGTGGTGGCCGGCATCGGCGTCATGAACATCATGCTTGCCACGGTGGCGGAACGCACTCGCGAGATTGGCCTGCGCATGGCCATCGGCGCTCGGCGACGCGACATCCTGTTCCAGTTCATCTGCGAAGCCGTCGTCGTTGCCGGCTTGGGCGGAGTGGTAGGTCTCGGTCTCACGCTCGTCGTCGGCGAGGCCATCAACATGATCGGCGCGACCGTGATGGCGTTCACGGCGCCGATCCTGCTGATCGGCCTGTCCTGCGCGACCTTGACCGGTCTTTTTTTCGGCCTGGCGCCGGCACGGCGCGCCGCAGGAATGGATCCGGTCGTCGCGCTGGCGGCGCAATGACGAGGGCGAGCGGCCATCGGCTCACGGTGCTCGTCGGCGCTGCCGCCCTGCATGCCTGTTCCGTGGCGCCGCTTCCGGCACTCGACGAGGAAGTGCCGCCCGACTGGGCAGGGAGGTCGGTTGGCGACTGGCCGGCACAGGACTGGTGGCACGGATTCGGCAGCGACGAACTCAGCGAGCTCGTGGGCCAAGTCCAGGCACGCAACCCCGGGCTCAAGAACGCCGAGCGCGCCCTGCGGCAGGCCCAGCTGGCGCTCATCGACGCGGGCTTCGACCTCTACCCAACGCCGATCGCAGACTTCGCGACCAGCACCACCTACTCCGGGTCGAAGCCGCCGGACGGGGATTTCACCGATACGCGCTCCGAGTCGGCCAGCCTGTCCGTCGGCATCGGCTACGCCGACATCCTGACCAAGCCGTACCGCTTCGAGTCCGCCGAAGCCACCTTCGACTCGGCCGTCGCGCAGTTGGCCAGCACCCGCCTGAACCTTCTCGGCACCACGGCCTCCACCTACTTCAGCATCCTCTTCATCCGCGACCAGATCGAGGCCGCCAAGCTCAACCTCGAAAACGCCGAGACGATCGGGCGCATCACCCAGGCCCGGGTGGACGCCGGGGTGCTCACGCCCCTGGACGCGTTGCAGCAGCAGATCCAGGTGCAACGCCAGCGCAACGCCTTGGCACAGCTCCGCCAGCAGGAGTACTCGGCGCGCGCCGCGCTGGCCTTGCTTCTCGCCGAACCGGTGCGGAACTTCGACGTTCGCGCCACCACCTTGGCGGAGTTGGCGACGCCCAAGGTCGCCCCGGGTCTACCTTCCGAACTGCTCGTGCGCCGTCCAGACATCGTCCAAGCCGAACTGAACCTGCGCCGCGCCCGGGCCAACGTGGGCATCGCCCGGAACGCGCTGCTGCCGAGCATCTCGCTGACCGCGGCCGCGAATACCGTCAGCGCATCGCTGCGCGACCTCGCGTCGAACAGGAGCCTGTTCGTGTCGTTGAGCCCGTCCCTTGCCCAGAGCGTGTTCGACTTCGGACGGCGCGGGCGGTCCAGGGAGTCTGCCCGGCTTTCCATGGAGTCGGCGCTGGCGAGCTATCGGGAGACCGTGATCCGCGCTTTCAACGACACCGACGTCGCGCTCGGCAACATCGAACTCCTCGAATCCCTCGACGTGATCCTGCTCGAGGAGCTGTCGAGAGCCGAGGAATCGCTGCGGATTGCGGAAGTCCGCTACCGCGAAGGCGTGATCGACTACCAGCGCGTGCTGTCGGCCCAGGAGTTCCTCTACAGCGCCCGCAACTCGGTGCTGAGCAACAAGCGCGCCTACCTCAATGCGGTCGTCGCCATCTACCAGGCCCTTGGTGGTGGCTGGACGAGTGATCGGTAAGGACGGGGCTAACGCGCGTTACCCACGGCTCCCGCACAGGCTCGATCGGGACGGGACAAGCCCGTCCCCTACGGACGAGCTTCCGGGACGATCCGCAGAGTGACCTGTTCCCCGTCCCGCAAGACCACGACGTCCACGGGCTCGCCGATCTTGATCGCGTCGAGTGCGTAGGTGTAGTCGTAGATGTTCGTGACGGTCGCCCCGGCGAACTCGACGATCACGTCGCCCCCCTGCATGCCCGCCTTGTCGGCCGGACCGCCGCCCCGGACGCCGGAAATCTTCACACCTGCCAGATCCGTGGTGTAGTCCGGGATCGTGCCGAGGTACGCTCGCAGGCTGTCCCGGTTCCCGCCGGCACTGGTCGTGACCTGCACTTCGGCGTAGTCCGGGCGCTGATCGTTCGACACGATGTCGTTGACGATGGCCGCACCGAACGCCGCGATTCGCCGCATGCCGGCGTAGTCGAGGGTGTCGGGGTCGTCGGTTGGGCGGTTGTAGTCCTCGTGGCTGCCGGTGAAGAAGCTTAGGATTGGGATGCCCTTTGGATAGAACGCCGTGCTGTCGGTGGGCAGGTAGGGATCGTCGAGCAGCGACAGGTTGAAACCGGCGGGTACATTGCGTCGTTCGATGATGCCGCGCCAAACGCTCGACGACCCGACGCCCTGCAGGCTCAGCTTGTTGTCGCGTAGACGCCCCACCATGTCGAAGTTCAAGTACGCGACGATGTTCTCGATCGGCAGCAGCGGCACCTCGGCGAAGTGCGACGAACCGATCAGCCCCAGTTCCTCTCCGGACCAGAACGCGAACAGGACGTTCCGCCGGCGCTCTTCCTGGTGTGCCAAGCTGCGTGTCAACTCCAAAGCCACGGCGACTCCGGAGGCGTTGTCGTCCGCCCCGTTGTGGATCTCGCCCTCCTCGTCCTTGCCGGCCAGCGAACTCGCGTCGCCGCGGCCGATGTGGTCGTAGTGCGCGCCGACCACGACCGTCTCCGCCGCGCTCCCGTCGGTCGCGGGCAACCAGGCGAGCACGTTGCGGTCCGTTGCCCTGATCCGCTCGACGCCCGTGCGAATCGCGACGGCGACTCCCTCAAGCGGGAACTGCCCGAGGAAGTGGGGGTTCTCGATGTCCAGCTGTGTCTGGGTCTCCTCCAAGCTCTTGCCCGCCCCTGCCAACAGGGCATCTGCCAAGGCGCCGCTGACGGAAGCCGCGACGATGCCGGAGCCGGCGAGGCTGTTGTCGAACATCATCGGGATCAGGTTGCCGGCGTTCGGGGAGTTGGGGCCGGCGACCACGAGAATGGCCTTCGCGCCGCGGTCGCGGGCAATCATCGCCTTGTAGCGCAGGCCCGCATAGCGGTTGAGTTCCGCACGACGTTCCGCCGCGACTCCTTCGGGTACGTAGCGCAGCACGAGAACGATCTTGTCCGTCACATCCAGGCCGGCGTAGGAGTCGTAGCCGGTGGCACCCGGTACCGCGAGACCGTAGCCGGCGAACACGACCTCGCCCTGCACGTCGGCGTTGGCGGTGAACGAGAGCGGTCGGAAATCCGTGTCGACCTGGTAGGTTTGGAATCCGTCGCCTGTCTCGACACGAAGCGCATTGGCTTCGGGAAGGATGCGGCGGTCGGCGGTGAACTCGAACGTCTGGAAATAGGTTCCATCGTCGCCAAACGGCTCTAGGCCGGCCGATTGCAACGCTTCCGCGATGTATTCAGCCGCCAATCGAGCGCCTTCCGAACCGGTCATCCGGCCCTCGAGTTCGTCCGAAGCCAGGTATTCCACCGAGGCACGGAGCCTGGATTCCGCATCGTCGGGCAGCGGGCTTGCCGCGCCGCGGGTCGGCGAAGACGCCAACGCCGTCACCGCGGCGGCGTGGTCCCATTCCGCTAGGAACAACTGCGATCCGCCGCTGCCGGTGCGGTTCGATGTCCAGCTTAGCGACTCGCCATCCGGCGAGAACACGGGCAGGCCATCGAATCCGTCGGTGTGGGTAACGCGAACCGGTTCGCGCTTCCCCGCCGCGTCGACCAAGAACAGTTCGAAGTTCGAGAATCCGTGCTTGTTGGAGGCGAAGACCGCGTACTCGCCGGAGGGATGGAAATACGGCGCCCAGGACATGGAGTCGAAGTCGGTCAGCCGGCGCACATCGGCGCCGTCCACACGCATGGTGTAGACATCGGCGTTCATCCCGTCCTCGCCGAACCGCCGCCAGATGATACGTTCGCCGTCGGCTGAGAAGAACGGGCCGCCGTCGTATCCCGGGGTTTCGGTTAGACGGGTCTGAGTGCCGCCGTCGGCATCCATGATGTAGATCTCGCCGAAGTACGCGGGATCGTTTTCGAGCCGCTTGCTGTCCTCCGCAGTGAGATCCTCCGGGGGATAGGCGTTGCGCAGCGACGTGAAGACGATCTTGTCGCCGTCGGGCGAATAGGAAGCCTCGGCGTCGTAGCCGTGGGCATCGGTCAATCGCGTGAGGCCGGATCCGTCCCGGTCGGCCGAAAAGACGTCCATGTGCACGTCGTAGTCCCAGTCGTAGCGGCGCTGCTCACCCGATGCACGGAACTCGATCTCCTCGCGTTGACGGGATTCGGCTTTGGGATCGAGGTGCGTGGACGAGAAAAGCACGCGGTTCGTTCCGGGGCGGAAGAACGCGCAGGTGGTTTTGCCGATGCCCGGCGAGACCCGGTGGGTGTCCCCGGTGGTGAGATCCAGGTGGTAGATCTGGAAGAACGGATTACCGGGTTCGCGCTCGCTCTGGAAGATGAGCGCATTGCCGTCCGGCGCGAAGTACCCTTCGCCAGCTCGACGGCCCTCGAAGGTGAGTTGCCGCGTATTGCTGAGGAGTTGCGCCTCGGCATCGACTGCGGCTGTCGGCACGGCATTGAGCGCCATTGCGGCGAGAACGAGGGCGGTCGGCGGTTTCACAGCCAATGGTCACCGAGGGCGAAGGGCGCGCCAAGTATAGGGCCTTGCAGAAGCGCTCGGACTAGGGCCAAGGTGTAGGAGATTTGCCACAGACACGCGCTTGGAGAAGCGCTAGCGTGACGTTCCTGGCCGCGCGCGGGATGCCATAGACCCCGAGCCCGCCGCTCAATAGAATTGGCGACACGAGGACACCCGGATGGCGAGTACAAGCAGTACGATGCCCGCCTTCGACACCCACAAGGCCGTCAAGGCCCTCCGACAAGCCGGTTTCGACGACGTGCAAGCGGAAGCCGTCGTCGACCAGATCAACGGCGCAGTCACAGAGAACCTCGTCTTCAAGGCGGATCTCGCCGTGACAGAACGGAACTTGGCCGCGAGGATCGACGCCTGCGCCTCCAAGGAGGATCTGGCCGAGACAGAACGGCAACTGGCCGCGGGGATCGACGCCACCAAGCAAGACCTGGCCGAGACAGAACGGAAACTGGCCGCGAGGATCGACGCCTGCACCTCCAAGGAGGACCTGGCCGAGACAGAACGGAAACTGGCCGCGAGGATCGACGCCACCAAGCAAGACCTGGCCGAGACAGAACGGGAACTGGCCGCGAGGATCGACGCCTGCGCCTCCAAGGAGGATCTGCGCAACTACGCCACGAAAGAGGAGCTTGCACAACTCGAGCTTCGCATGACCGTGAAGATGGAAGCGCTCACAGGCAAGATGCTGAGGTACATGGGTGGCGGTCTGGCGTTGGTTGTGGCGTTGATCAAAGGGCTTGATCTCCTCGTCGGCTAGGCACGGCTGTCAGTTCGTCGAAACGCGCCCAAAGGCCGGTCAGGTCGACAACTTGCCCTGATCTCCTCGATTCATCGATCTTCATGGCCGTGAGGCCGGCTTCCAGCGCATCGATCACGGACACCGGGAGCGCGGCACCATGCTCCAAGTGGCGTGTGATGTCAGCCGCCATCTTTCCCTCTGCCCCGTAGTGTTGCGAGACGTCGTCGCCCTTGTACGTGGTGTCGAAGACGCATTCGCCGGAGACCGCGCGGTGAGCCTTGAGATAGGCGCGCACGAAGTCGCCCTCGGCCATGCCCTCCGTGCCGATCACGCAGAACCGCCGAAACGCATCCGGCGTGTGCACGTTGGTATGGAAACAAAGCCGGGTCCCGTTTGCGTATTCCACGAGGGCCACCTGGTGGTCGACGATGTCGGCGTCCCCGGAGAACGAACTGTCGGCGCTCCGCCAATACGACGGCCAGCGGTGATAAACCCGTTCGCCATCCAGATCCCGATGCTGTTCCGTGAAGAACGAGCAGCCGCCGAAGCTGACCACACGATGGGGACGTGACCGCACGAGGCCTGCATAGAGGTCGATGTCGTGGCAGCACTTCTCCAGCATGAACCCGCCGCTCAAGTCGGTCTTGCGCCGCCAGTCGCGGAAGAAGAACGCGCCGTGGGCCGGGGGAATGTGCTCCGACGCCTCGATGCTGACCAGGCTGCCCAACGCCCCGTCGTCGACCAGTCGCGCGAGATCCTTATAAAGCGGCGCATAACGCAGCACCAATCCCACCATGACCCTCTCGCTGCCGTGTTTCTTGAGCTCGCGCAGCAGGCGGAACGTCTGCTCCTCCGAAACGACCACCGGCTTTTCGCAGAAGGTCCTGATCCCCGCATCCAACACCGTGCACAGCTGGTCGCAATGGAAGGCATTCGGAGAACCGATCATGACCAGATCGAGGGTTTCGGCATCCAGCATCCGTTCGAGGTCGTCGTAGCCGCGCAATCGTCGAAAGCAATCGTCGTCCATGCGCCTGACGCCCGCGGGTGCCGGATCCGCGTACGCAACCGGCTCGAACTCGGGGATGGCGCGGCGAAAGACCTCGGCCAAGTAACCCAGCCGGTCGCCCAGCCCACACAAGCCAACCTTCATCGGTACTTCCTCCTGCGACCGGGGCGTAAATACCACAACCCTCTCCCGAATGCCGTTCGTCGCCGCGTCAATCGGCTACGCTACGGTTCCGGCGCACCACAACCTCGGGGCACCACTATGAACGCTCGCACAGCCACCGCTTTCCGCGCCCTCCTTTGGACCATTGCGATCCTCGGGACATCGGCGGTTTTCGCCGCCACAACATCCGCCACCGTCAGCGGCTACGTCCGCACGACGGACGGCGAACCCATCGCCGCGGCCCGCATCGCGATCGTGCACCAGCCATCGGGCACCGCCGCCGCGGCCACGGCCGCCGAGAACGGCGCTTTCTACCAGTCCGGACTGCGGGTCGGCGGCCCCTACGAGATTCGTATCTCCGCCAGCGGCTATCGCGACGGCAGGCTGGACGCGGTCACGCTGAAGCCAGGCGCGCAGCCGCCTCTCGCAGTCACGTTGACTTCCCTCGATGTCGAGGAGGTTGTGGTGACCGCGAGCCCCTTGGTCTCGGAACGCGACCTCAACAACGGCGTCGGGTCCGCCTATTCCGCCGACGACATCGCCAACCAGCCAAGCGTGACCCGCGACGTCATCCGCACGCTGCTGCGCGACCCTCTCGCCCAGTCCAGGGGCGAGGGCAATCTCTCGGTCGCCGGCGTCAACCCGCGCTTCAACGGCCTCGCCATCGACGGCTCGCTGCAACAGGACGATTTCGGCCTCGGCACCAGCACCTACGCGACCCGCCGCTCCCCCATCAACCTCGATGCCGTGGAGTCCGCCACCCTCGTTGCATCCGACTATGCCGTCACCGCTTCCGGCTTCACCGGGGGACTCGTGAACATCACCACGAAATCGGGCACCAACGAGTGGGACGGGGCGGCGTTCTACTACTTCCATGGCAACGACCAGGTCGGCGACACCTACGATGGCGACCGGACGTTCATGCCGGCCACGTTCGAGGAGAAAGAATACGGCTTGTCGGTCGGCGGGCCGCTTCTCGCCGACCGGCTCTTCGTGTTCGTTTCCTACGACGAGTTCGAAGCCGTGGAGCCGGTGGATTTCGCCGCTTTCGACGCGAATAACGGCATCCAGCCGGGGTTCTTCGAGGCGTTGCGCGGGGTAGTCATGGACGTCTACGGCTACGACCCCGGCGGACGCCCGGCGTCCGCGTCCCTGCCGGAAGGTTCCGAGCGCACGCTCGTCAAGCTGGACTGGAATTTAAGCGACGCGCACCGAGCGTCGTTCACCTACCAGAGCAGCCAGGAATACGGGACCTCGGCCAGCGCCAGCCGTCTCGCCTCGGCGTGGATCGACGTCCCCGTGGACCTCACCGCCGTCACCGTCCAGCTATTCTCCGACTGGACCGACCGCGCCTCCACGACACTGCGGGTGAACCGCAAGGAATTCGTCCGCGGCCAGAACTGTCGTGCCCAAGGTGTGGGTGCCCTGGAGTTCGACAACCTCGACGCAGACGGCGTCGCCGGCTCACCGCTCGAGGGGCTGCTCACCGGCACCGTCGATCTCATCGCCGGATGCGACCGCTTTCGGCACGCCAACGCCTACGACGACGAACGCTTGCAGGTATACGGCGGCTTCGACTACCTCGTCGGCGACCACATCGTGCGCGTCGGCATGGAGCACGAGACCTTCGATCTGTTCAACCTGTTCGTGCCGAGTTCGAACGGCCGGTTCGTGTTCCGCGACTTCGCGGCCATCGCCGACCGCACGGCGCGGGTCGACTACGTCAACGCGCCGTCGAACGACGCGGACGACGCAGCTGCCGCCTGGGGCTACAGCAGGACGACGTTCTTCGTGCAGGACACCTGGCAGGCGCGACCGCATCTCGAGCTGACGGCGGGGCTGCGCTACGAGCGCTACGCACAGGACGATCGGCCCGCGTTCAGCCAGCCGATCCAGAACACCTACGGAATCCGCACGGACACGGGTCTCGACGGTCTGGCCTTGCTCATGCCTCGCTTCAGTTTCCGCTGGACGGGCCTCGACCGCACCGTGGTGAGCGGCGGCATCGGCCAGTTCTCGGGCGGCGATCCCAAGGTCTGGACGTCCAACACGTTTCAAGTGCCGACGGTCTTCTCGCGCATCACAACGAGCGGCGTCTCGCCGACGTCGGTGCCCGCTGAACTCCGTGCCGCCGTCGCGGCGGGGAATCCGGTCGCGATCGACGCCATCGCGCCCGGTTTCGACGTGCCCTCTGATTGGAAGGCGTCGCTGCGCCTCGAACGGGACCTCGATCTCGTCCTGGGCAGCCTCAACCTGGGCAAAGGCTATACGCTCACCGCGCAAGCCCTGACGACGTGGACGGTGGACGGTTTCCTGTGGACCAACTACGCCCAGACCCGGCTCGCCGCGGCACAGCCCACCGGCGTCGCACCGGACGGTCGCACGATCTACGCAGACCTCGACGACCTGCGGATCCTCAACCTGGTCGCCCTTGGCAACCACGGCGACGCCAGCAGTCGGATACTCACGGCGGCGCTGGGCAAGCGCTTTGAGAACGGCGTCGACTTCCAGGTGAGCTATGCGTGGCAGGACGTCGAGGCGGTCACCGAAGGCTTATCCTCGCGCGGCATCTCCAACTGGCGGAATATCCAAGACGCCGACCGCAACCGCCCGTCACCACGGACGTCGCCGCACCAGGTCACCCACTCCGTGAAGCTCAACCTGGGCTACGAGCACGCCTTCGGCCCCGGGTTCCGCGCCCGCGCCGACCTATTCGCCCGCAGCTGGTCCGGTGACCGTTTCACCTACACGTTCGACATCGACCGCAGCAACGCCCTCTTCGGCCGTGCCGGGGCCGGGGAAAGCCCATACGACAACAACCCCCTCTACGTCCCGCGCGACCGCGACGACCCCGCCGTCGTGTACGCCTCCTCGTTCGACCAAGACGCCTTCTTCGCCTACGTCGCCGACAACGACGTCGGCGCAGGCATTCACGCGCCCTATTCCGAGGATCCCGGGATGAACCAGGTCTGGGACGTCCGCTTTCGTCTCGAGTTGCCGAGCCTGGGCCTCCTCGACCGATGGGTGGGCGAGAACCACTTAAGCCTCGTGCTGGACATCGAGAACGTACTCAACCTGCTGAACGACGAGTGGGGTACCTACGAGGCAGGGCCCCGCTTCAACCAAGCGGCCATAGTCCGAGCGGATCTCATCGACGCCGACGATGTCGCCTCATTGGGCGTCGATGGCGCGGCGGCACTGACCGGCGATGCGCCCCGGACGACCTGTCGGCAACAGAGCGACTGCCTCTACCGGTTCAACAGCTTCCGCAGCGTCGCCTCTGCGTATCCCTCGGCATCGCAGTCCGTGTACCGGGTCCGGCTCGGCATCCGTATCGACCTGTAGGGGACGGGCTTGTCCCGTCGTGCGCCGGGCGCTGGGTCAACGCCGAATCTTGCGCAGCTCCTCCAGCGTCCGTTGCTGGGCGGTCGCCGCCGCCAACGCGGCCTGGGCCATACCGTAGTCCATCTCCGCCGCCGATTCGGACAGCGCCCGTTCCGCTTGCTGCTGGGCTTCGAGCGCGGCGGCTTCGTCGATATCGCCGGCACGAAGCGCGGTGTCGGCCAGCACGGTGACGACGCCGGGCTGGATCTCCAGGAAGCCGCCGGAGGCGTAGAACACCTGCTCTTCGCCGTCCTCGTCGCGGAGCTTGACCGGTCCGGGTCGGATGCCGGTCAACAAGGGGGCATGGCCGGGCAGGATCCCCAGTTCGCCGATGGTGCCGGTGACCGACAGCGAGGCGATGCGGCCGGAGAAGATCTCCTCCTCGGCGCTAACGATGTCGCATTGCATGGTCGCGGCCATGGCTAGCCTCCTGCCTACGCCGCCTCAGCCAGGGTCTCGGCTTTCTTCCGCGCGTCTTCGATGGTACCCACCATGTAGAACGCCTGTTCGGGCATGTCGTCGCACTCGCCGTCGAGAATCGCCTTGAAGCTGCGCACCGTGTCCTCCCGGGTCACGTAGTCGCCGGGCTGGCCGGTGAACTGCTCGGCGACGAACATCGCCTGGGAGAAGAACTGCTGCATCTTCCGGGCCCGGTAGACCAGCGCCTTGTCCTCTTCCGAGAGTTCGTCCATGCCGAGGATGGCGATGATGTCCTTGAGTTCCTGGTAGCGCTGCAGGACCTCCTGAGCGCCGCGGGCGACATCGTAGTGCTCCTGGCCGACGACATTCGGATCGAGCTGCCGGCTCGACGACGCCAACGGGTCCACCGCCGGGTAGATGCCGAGGTCCGTGATGGCGCGGCTCAATGTCACCGACGAGTCGAGGTGGGCGAAGGTCGTGGCCGGCGACGGGTCCGTGTAGTCGTCGGCCGGGACGAAGATGGCCTGTACGGAGGTGATCGAGCCGGTCTTGGTCGTGGTAATACGCTCCTGCAGGGCGCCCATCTCCGCCGCGAGGGTCGGTTGATACCCCACCGCCGAGGGCATCCGACCCAAAAGGGCCGAGCATTCAGTACCAGCGAGGGTGTATCGGTAGATATTGTCGATGAAAAGTAGCACGTCGCGACCCTCGTCGCGGAACTGCTCCGCAAGGGTGAGACCCGATAGGCCGACCCGCAGGCGGTTGCCGGGCGGCTCGTTCATCTGCCCGAACACCAGCGAGATCTTGTCGAGGACGCCGGCGTCCTGCATCTCGTAGTAGAAATCGTTGCCCTCCCGGGTGCGTTCGCCGACGCCGGCGAAAACGGACAGTCCCGAGTGTTCGATGGCGATGTTCCGGATCAGTTCCAGCATCGTCACCGTCTTGCCGACGCCGGCACCGCCGAACAACCCGACCTTGCCGCCGCGGGCGAAGGGACACATGAGGTCGATCACCTTGACCCCGGTTTCCAGGAGTTCGTTGCCGCCTTTCTGATCCTCGTAGGTCGGCGGCTTGCGGTGGATGGGAAGATTCTCCCGGGAGTTGATCGGACCCTTCTCGTCCACGGGATGGCCGAGCACGTCCATGATCCGTCCCAAGGTTTCCTCACCGACCGGAATCGAGATCGGCTCGCCCGTGTTGGTGACCGAGAGGCCCCGGGACAGGCCTTCCGACGAGCCCATGGCGATGCAACGGACGATGCCGTCGCCCAACTGCTGCTGGGTCTCCAGCGTCAAGCCCGTTTCCGAGACGATCAGCGCGTCGTAGACGCTGGGAACTTCCTCCCGGTCGAACTCGACGTCGATGACCGCGCCGATGATCTGGACGATGCGTCCGTTTGCCATGCTTCTATTTCCTCAACCTTCTCAATCCGATGGGCGACCGCGCGCCCCGCCGGCGCGTTAGGTCGCCCCTACACCGCTGCTGCCCCGCCGACGATCTCCGAGATCTCCTGGGTGATCGACGCCTGGCGGGCGTTGTTGTAGAGCAGCGTCAGTTCCTTGACGATCTCCTCCGCGTTGTCCGTGGCGTTCTTCATGGCGATCATCCGGGCCGCCTGTTCGCACGCCGTGTTTTCTATGACCGCCTGGTAGACCAGGGACTCGATGTAGCGCTGCACCAGTCCTTCGATCAGTTCCCGGGCGTCGGGTTCGTAGATGTAGTCCCAGCGGTGCCGGAACTCGTCCGCCTCCATCGGTGGCAGCGGCAGAAGCTGACGCAGAACCGGTCGGTGGGTCATCGTGTTCACGAACTCGTTGGAGATGATGTCCAACTGCTGGATGCGCCCTTCTGCGAATCCGTCGAGCATCACCTTGATGCCGCCGATCAGGTCGGCGAGTTCAGGCGTCTCGCCGATATTGCCCATGGTGGCGACGACGTTGCCGCCGACGGACCGGAAGAACTGCGCGGACTTGTTGCCGATTAGGGCCAGCTCCGACTCCATGCCGTCGTTCTGCCGCCCTGACAGGTTGCGGATGAGTTCGCGGAACAAGTTAACGTTCAAACCGCCGCAAAGACCCCGGTCCGTGGACACCACGATGTAGCCGATACGGCTGACGTCGCGGGTCGTCATGTAGACGTGACGGTACTCGGGCGCGGCGTTCGCGAGGTGGCCGATCACCTGCTCGATGCGCTGGCTGTAGGGGCGACCTTCCTGCATGCGGTCCTGGGTCCGGCGCATCCGGCTCGCGGCCACCATCTGCATGGCCCGCGTACTCTTCTGCGTGGTTTGGACGCTCGCGATTTTCTTCTTGATTTCCTTGCCGGCGGCCATCGGTTACATCTCGCAACCAAGAGTCACGGCGAACAAACGCGGACGACCACAAGGGTCGCCCCTACGCGTCCTGGTCTTTAGGCTGGCGGACATCGGTGTTTACGCGTAGCTGTGGCTCGCGGCGAACTTGTCGAGCGCGGTCTTCATGTACTCGACGATCTCGTCGTTGTGATCGCCGAAGGCGGTGACTTCCGCCATCCACTCGGCATGTTCCGCGTTCATGTAGGCCAACAGGTCGCGCTCGAAGTCGAGCACCCGGTCCACCGGGACTTCCACCAGGTAGCCTTCGCTGGCTGCGTACAGCACGACGCCCATCTCCGCGACGGTCATCGGCGCGTACTGCTTCTGCTTCATCAGCTCCTCCACCCGGGCGCCGTGGTCGAGTTGGCGACGGGTCACCTCATCGAGATCGGAGGCGAACTGCGAAAACGCAGCCAGCTCCCGGTACTGGGCAAGTGCTAACTTGACGCCGCCGGAGATCTTCTTGATGAACGGCACCTGCGCCGCACCGCCGACCCGGGAAACCGAGATGCCGGGGCTCATGGCCGGACGAATGCCGGAGTTGAAGCGGTCCAGCTCCAGGTAGATCTGACCGTCCGTGATGGAGATCACGTTGGCCGGCACGAAGGACGACACTTCGCCGGCCTGGGTCTCGATGATCGGCAGCGCCGTTAACGAACCGGTCTGACCCTTCACTTCGCCGTTGGTGAATTCCTCGACATAGTCGGCGTTCACACGTGCGGCCCTCTCGAGGAGCCGCGAGTGGAGGTAGAAGACATCCCCCGGGTACGCCTCGCGGCCCGGCGGGCGGCGCAGCAGCAGCGAGATCTCGCGATACGCCCAGGCCTGTTTGGTGAGGTCATCGTAGATGATGAGCGCGTCCTCGCCGCGATCGCGGAAGTACTCCCCCATCGCGCAGCCCGAGTAGGGCGAGATGTAGAGCATCGGCGACGGGTCGGAGGCGCTGGCCGCGACCACGATGGTGTGGTCCATGGCGCCGTTCTCCTCGAAGGTGCGCACGATGTTGGCGATCGTCGACATCTTCTGGCCGATGGCCACGTAGACGCACTTGACGCCGCTGCCCTTCTGGTTGATCACCGCGTCCACGGCGATGGCGGTCTTGCCGATTTGCCTGTCGCCGATGATGAGTTCCCGCTGGCCGCGGCCGATGGGGACCATGGCGTCGATGCATTTGATGCCGAGTTGCACGGGCTGGTCGACCGTCTGCCGGGCGATGACGCCGGGCGCGACCTTCTCCACCGGTGACGACGAGGACGCGTTGATCGGGCCTTTGCCGTCGATGGGGTTGCCGAGTGCGTCGACCACGCGACCGAGCAGTTCGGGTCCGGTGGGAACCTCGAGGATCCGCTTGGTGCATCGGGCGGTCATCCCTTCCGAGAGGCTCTCGTAGTCGCCGAGTACGACGCATCCGACGGAGTCGCGCTCGAGGTTGAGCGCCATGCCGAACAGGCCCCCGGTGAATTCGATCATCTCGCCGTATTGCGCTTCGGCCAGTCCATGTACGCGGACAATGCCGTCGGACACGCTGACGATGGTGCCCTCGTTCGCCGCCTGGGCGGAAACGTCGAGGTTCTCGATACGGCCGCGGATGATGTCCGTGATCTCGGCCGGATTCAGTTGCTGCATTGGTTAAGACCTCTTGAGTTTTCTCAGTTGCGCTGGAGCGACTCGACCAACCGGGTGAGCCGGCCGCGTACGGACCCGTCGATCACCGTGTCGCCGGCGCGGACAACGGCGCCGCCGACAAGCCCGGCATCGACCTCGACGTTGACGTTCACCGCCTGGTCGAAACGCCGGCGGAGCGCTTCGGTGTAGTCATCCACCTGTGCGTCGGTCAGTTCGACCGCCGCCGTGATCTGTACGTCGAGGGTCTTTTCCGCTTCGGCCTTCAAGGCGTCGTATTGGGCGGCGATCTCCGGCAACAGGTCGAGGCGGTGGTTGTCCGCGAGAACGTGAACGAACCGTCGGCATCGGTCGTCGACCTCGTCGCTAACGACGTCGATCAACCGGTGCGCCTTCACCGCCGGCGCGAACGACGGCGCGGCGATCAACCCCTTGACCTGGTCCGTCTCGACAGCACGGGCGAGCAATCCGAGCATCGGCGCCCATTGGGTCAACCGACCCGTCGACCGGGCGAGGTTGAATACCGCGTTCGCGTACGGGCGTGCGAGTGTGGCGATCTCGGCCACGTCCGGGGCCTCTTAGAGTTCCGCCGCGACCCTGTCGAGCAGGGCGTCGTGACGTTCGCGATCGATGGATGCTTCGAGAATGCGCTCCGCGCCCAAGACGGCGAGGTCTGCCACTTCCCCCCGCAGGGATTCCTTGGCGCGGTTGACCTCCTGGGCCACGTCCGCTTGCGCGGCCTTCAGGATCCGCTCGCGCTCTGACTCCGCGTCTGCCCGAGCATTGTCGACCATCTGCGCGGCCTGGCCCCGGGCGTCGTCGACGATACCTCGGGCCTCGGCCCGGGCTTCGTTGAGGATCTCCTCCGCCCGGGCTTCCGCGTGCTCGAGGTCGCGCTGCGCCTTCGACGCGGCTTCCAATCCATCGGCGATGGTCTGCTGACGTTCGCGCATGGCACCGATCAGGAACGGCCAGATGAACTTCCAGCAGAACCAAACGAAGATGAAGAACGCGATCGACTGGCCGATCATCGTCACCCAGCTCATGCCATCACCTCCCTGCCTTGCGTCCGACGTCAAACACCGGGTGGCGCGAAGATAACCAGCAGCGCGATCGCGATTCCGATCATCGGCACGGCATCGACCAAGCCGAGAATGATGAACATCTGCGTCCGCAACACCGGTAGCAGTTCCGGTTGCCGGGCAACGCCTTCCAAGAACTTGCCGCCAAGCAGGCCGACGCCAACCCCGGCACCGACGGCACCAAGGCCAATCATCAGGCCAGCCGCTATTAGGTTCTCCATTTGCTATTCAACTCCTTGAGTTCGAGGACTGCTCTCTTGGTTAGTGCTCTTCCGACGTGTCGTGGGCCTGCGCAAGGTAGATGACCGTGAGGACCGCGAAGACAAAAGCCTGAAGCGTGATAACCAGAACATGGAATACCGCCCACCCCCACTGCAGGACGCCCCCGGCAAAGCTAAGGACGATGCCCCCATAGAGGAGGGCGATGAGAATAAAGATCATCTCGCCGGCGAACAGATTGCCGTAGAGCCGCAGACCCAGCGAGATCGGTTTGGCGAGCAAGGTGACAGTTTCGAGAAGAAAGTTGACGGGGAACAGGTACCACGGAAACGGATGGCACAGGAGTTCCTTGAAAAAGCCGCCCACGCCTTTCACCTTGATGCTGTAGTAGATGATGAGGAAGAACACGGTGAAGGACATTCCCAACGTAACGTTGGGATCGGTCGAAGGGACGATCTTCATGTATTCGACGCCAAGAACGGACGCCAGCTTGGGAATCCAGTCCACCGGCACCAGATCCATGAGGTTCATGAGGAACACCCAGACGAAGATCGTCAGGGCCATTGGCGCAATGATGTCGTTGCGGTGCTGGAAGATGCTCGAGACGGTGTCGTCAATGAAGTCGACGATTATCTCTACGGCGTTCTGCAGCCCGCCCGGAACGCCCGCCGTGGCACGCTTGGCTGCGGATCTGAAAACCAGGCAGAACACGACGCCCAACCCGACCGACCAGGCGATCGAGTCGACGTGGATGGACCAAAACCCCATCTCGGCCGCTTTCTCGGCGGTGTCAGCGAACCCCCAACCGTCCTCCGGGTGTTTCCCGTACGTGAGGTTCGTGAGGTGGTGTGTGATGTAGCCGCCTGCATCCTCGGCCATTGAACCCTGTCTCTCTTCAATCCTGCGGTTGCCTACCGCCTCCGGCCGACCCGCTCAGCCACACGAACGGAACCGCCAACGGAGCCATCAATGCTCCAATGAGCCCGATCAGAAAACCCAAGCTGCCCACCTTGAACACGGCCAAGGCGACAACCAGGAGCACCACCATGAGCCCCATCTTCACCAGCCACCGACCGAGGAACTTGCCCCCTTCGATGACCGCCTCTTGCGCCGCATCCTGCCCGCCGCGTCCGGCACGACTCGCCGCCCACGCGAAATACGCGTTCGGGAGAAAAGCCACGAGGCCACCGAGGAACGCGGACTTCGCCTCGTCCACGCTCCAAGCTAGCGCCAGCGCCGCCACGACCACGGTGACGGCAGCCTGCAGGGCCACTACCCGGACCGGCGTTCCCCAACGTCGACCGCTGCCGGAAGGCTTGGCCGCGTTCACCGACCGCACTCGCCTCGCGCGACGCTAACGCGCCGGTAGAGTCCAGAAACGATCCGGGGTTCGCAAAGGGCGCGCATTATACGGGCGGCTTGGGGTGTCTTCAAACGCAACCTCGACCGGCGAAACGACGATCAGGAATCCAACTTCGCTCCCATCCGGGCAAGAATTCCATCCAGCTCGTCGAGGCTCGAATAGCGGATCACGACACGTCCCTTGCCCTTGCGGTTGGCGGTAATGGAGACCGGCGCTCCCAAGTGCTCACTCGCCGATCGTTCGAGCCGGCGCGTGTCCGGATTTGGCGCGGATTCGGGCGGTGCACCGCTCAACAGCCGCTTAACCAGTGCCTCGGTCTGGCGAACCGACAGCGATCGTTTCGCCACTGCCCGGCCCGCAGCTGCCTGCTCATCGATGGGCAATGCCAGGAGGGCGCGGGCGTGTCCCATCTCCAATTCGCCACTGTCGATCATCTCCCGGACCCCGGGTGCCAGGTTCAGCAAGCGGAGCAGGTTCGAAACCGCAGTCCGCGACCGCCCCACGGCGGCGGCGATCTGCTCGTGGGTCATGTCGTATTCGGCGAGCAGCCGCTTCAGCGCCGCGGCTTCCTCCAACGGATTGAGATCCTCCCGCTGGATGTTCTCGATCAGGGCGATTGCGATGGCTTGGCGGTCATCCAAATCCCGAATCAACGCCGGAACCGTGTCCAGGCCGGCCCGCTGCGCCGCTCGCCAGCGGCGCTCCCCCGCGACGATCTCGTAGCCCCCATGGGCACGCGGGCGGACGATAACCGGCTCGAGCAACCCCTGGGCCTGGATCGAAGCGGCCAGTTCTTCGAGTCCTTCTTCGTTGATTCGCCGACGCGGTTGATGGGCGCCGCGGTATAGGGTCTCCACGGGCAGTTCCGACAGACCCTGCGAGGGCGTCGCCGCTTCCTCCGCCGGCTCTGGCAACAGCGCGTCCAGACCCTTGCCGAGACTCTTTCGCTTGCCGATCACCGATGCCCTCTTTGCTCCCCGCCGAACGCTCGGTTGCGGAACCGGAAATTAGCACTCCCCGGCGGCATTTGCCGCAGGTTTTTCGTAAGGGTCGGCACCTAGGCAGAGTCCTGTTGCTCGCCGCGAGCGGCAGTGCGCGAACGCAGCTCCCCTGCGAGGGCCCGGTACGCCAACGCGCCGCGGCAGCGTGGATCGTATACCGTCGCCGGCAGTCCGTGGCTCGGGGCCTCCGCCAGGCGAACGTTGCGGGGCACCACGGTGCGGAACACGTCCTGGCCGAAATACGCCATGAGCTGGCGCGAGACGTCCCTGCTCAAGGTATTGCGGGGGTCGTACATGGTCCTGAGGATCCCCTCGATCGCGAGTCCGGGATTGCCGCGTTGGCGAACGCCCCGGATGGTCAACAGCAGCGCGGTGAGACCTTCGAGCGCGTAGTACTCGCATTGCATCGGGATCAGCACCCCGTCCGAGGCCATCAGCGCATTGAGCGTCAGCACGTTGAGCGACGGCGGGCAGTCGATGAGCACGAAGTCGAGCGCCGGCGCGACATCGAGCCGACGGCGCAACCGCAGGGTCCGGTCCTCTGCCGCGAGCAGCTCGACTTCGGCGGCGGTCAAGTCCGCGTTGGCTGGCACCAGCGAGAACTCGCCGGTGGATCGCCGCACGACTCGATCGAAAGGTTCGTCATCAACGAGCCATTCGTAGGCACTTGCCGATAAGTCGTTCTTGTCGACTCCCGATCCCATCGTGGCGTTGCCCTGGGGGTCGAGGTCGATCAACAACGTGCGGGCCCCATCCGCCGCCAACGAGGCCGCCAGATTGACGCTCGTGGTGGTCTTCCCCACGCCGCCTTTCTGGTTCGCTACCGCTATCCGCCTCGCCATGATCCGTTCTCTTGACCGCGGCAAGAGGCTCTTACCCGAGTCGAGTCTCGCTGCCGTATTGTCACCTTCACTCGTCGCACCCGTGTGCCGCCGCTAGCGCTGCCCGCCGGTTGCGTGCGCCGGGGGCGTCTCCGACCACCGTCACCCAGGTCTCCCCCGTGCGTTCGCAGGCGCGAATCTCGCCGCCACCAAACATGGACGCGTCCAATGGTTCTCCCGACTGAAGCAAGACCACCCCTGTCCGCCCGAGCAAACCTCGCAGCAACCTCCACGTAGCCGCCGGAGGCGCCACGGCCCGAGCCGTTACGGTACCAAACCCCCGCGCAATGGAACGGGGCAGCGGCTGCCTGACGTCCGCCTCGACCAATTCCACGTTGCGAAGCGTGAGTTCGATGATCACATGCTGGAGGAAGCGAGCCTTGCGTTCGCTGCGTTCCACGAGGGTCACCGGGGACTCCGGCCGCGCGATCGCCAACGGCACGCCCGGGAACCCGGCCCCCGAACCCACATCCGCCAAGCTACCGTGCCACCAGGGTAGAAGGCTCAGGCTATCGAGAACGTGCCGATCACGCAGCCGACCGAGGTCCCGGCGCGACACCAAGTTGGCGCGGGCGTTCCAGCGCCCGATCAGTCGTTCGTAGTGTTCGAGCGCGTCAACCGCCCGACCCGATTCGACACCTCGTTGTTCGAGGAATCGTGCAAGCGCATCACGCGCGGCGTCGTTCGCCGGCATCGCGCTTGGCATGAACCAGGAGCAGCGATAGCGCCGCCGGCGTCACTCCCGGTACCCGGGCCGCTTGAGCGATCGTGGCGGGCCGCCGGGCAGCAAGCTTGTCCTTGAGCTCGTTCGACAGGCCCGATATGCCCCGGTAGTCGAAGTCGGGTCGCAGCACCACCGCTTCGTTGGCCCTGACTCTCGCGATCTCCTCGTCCTGGCGCTGCAGGTAGCCCTGGTACTTGGCATCGATCTCGAGTTGCGATACCACCGGTTCGTCCACGGCGATCCCATGGGCCTCGAGCACCCCCACCAACGCAGCGACGTCGATGCCGGGCCGCTTGAGGATTTCGAACAGCGAGACCGGCTTCTCGATCGACTCGCCCGCGGCCTCGGCAATGGCGGCGGCGAGATCATTGCCGGGCACCGCGACGACACCGGCAAGCACCTCGCGACCCCGATCCAGCCCGCGCTTCTTCGCAGCGTAGGCGGACCACCGTGCATTGTCGACGAGACCGAGAGCACGGCCCTGCTCGGTCAGGCGCTGGTCCGCGTTGTCCTGGCGCAGCCGCAGACGGTACTCGGCGCGGCTGGTGAACATTCGGTACGGTTCGGTTACGCCGAGCGTGACCAGGTCATCGACCAGCACGCCGATATAGGCCTCGTAGCGTTCGGGACACCACGCGCTCTCCCCCGCCGCCGCCCGGGCCGCGTTGAGCCCGGCCAACAAGCCTTGGGCGGCCGCTTCCTCGTAGCCGGTGGTTCCGTTGATCTGTCCCGCGAAATAGAGGCCTTCGATGCAGCGGGTCTGAAGCGACGGATCCAGGTCGCGGGGATCGAAGAAGTCGTACTCGATGGCATAGCCGGGACGCGTGACGTGGGCATCCTCGAAGCCGGCAATGCTGCGCACCGCGGCCAACTGCACATCGAAGGGCAGGCTTGTCGAGATGCCGTTCGGATAAAGCTCGTGGGTCTCCAACCCCTCCGGTTCTACGAAAACCTGGTGCGCAGAGCGCTCGGCGAAGCGAACCACCTTGTCCTCGATGGAGGGACAGTAGCGCGGGCCCACGCCTTCGATCGCCCCAGTGAACATGGGCGAACGATCGAGCGCCGAGCGAATGATCTCGTGCGTGCGCGCATTGGTATGGGTGATGTGGCACGGCACCTGCCGCGGATGGACGTCCGGTGTCGACAACATCGACATGGTCGGACGCGGTTCCTCGCTCGGCTGGACCTCCATGGCGCCGAACTCCACGGTGCGCCCGTCGATGCGCGGCGGCGTGCCCGTCTTCAGGCGGTCGACGCGCAGCGGCAGCGCACGCAGGCGCTCCGCCAGCGCGTTGGACGGTGCATCGCCGGCACGGCCGCCGGGTTGATGCTGAAGCCCGACGTGAATCCGGCCGCCGAGAAAGGTCCCCGTGGTGAGGACAACGCGGCAGGCCTTGAAACGCAGCCCCATCTGGGTAACGACGCCGCAAATCCGATGGCTCTCGATATCGAGGTCGACGACGGACTGCTGGAACACCGCGAGGTTGTCGCAGCTTTCTACCGCCGAGCGGATCGCGTTTCGGTAGAGCACCCGGTCGGCTTGGGCCCGGGTCGCCCGCACAGCCGGCCCCTTGCGCGAATTCAGGGTACGGAACTGGATGCCGGCCTGATCGGTCGCCAAGGCCATCGCGCCGCCCAAGGCGTCGATCTCCCGCACCAGGTGCGATTTGCCGATGCCGCCGATGGCCGGGTTGCAGGACATCTGGCCGATGGTCTCGATGCTTTGGGTCAACAAGAGCGTACTCGCGCCCACCCGAGCCGAGGCAAGCGCGGCCTCGGTGCCGGCGTGGCCGCCACCGATCACGATTACGTCGAACTGTTGTGGGTGATCCATGGTTGGAACACGTTGAAGTGCGGGCGCGGATTATACGCCCGCCGTTCGCCCCGGGGTCCGGGCGTCGCGGCTCGGCGGTAACAGCGGAACCCTATTTCCCGATGCAGAAATTGCTGAAAATCTCGCCCAGGAGGTCGTCGACGGTTGTGAGACCGACGATGTCGCCAAGATGGGCCTGGACTTGGCGCAGTTCCTCGGCGGCCAGGTCGCCGAAGCCTTCGCTCAAACGTTCGCTGGCTGCCTCACAACGATCCGAGGCCGCATGAAGCGCGTCGAGGTGACGCTTGCGCGCCAGGTAGGCGCCCTCGCCGGGCGCAACCCCCGCAATCCTGGCGATCGCCGCCCGCAGGGCATCGATGCCGTCCCCGTTGAGTGCCGAGATGCGCACCATCTCTCCAACACTGCCAGGCATTTCGCCCGTGAGGTCGACCTTGTTGCGCACCCGAATCCGGTGCGACGCGCTATCGATCGCGGATTCCGTGTCTGGCGTCCGCGCCCCATCCCCGGGGGTCACGGCCGTGGCGTCCTCGAGCGCAAGGACCAGATCGGCTTGAGCGATTGCCATTCGAGCCCTTGCGACGCCGATCGTCTCAACGCGGTCGCCACCGGCGCGCAGTCCGGCCGTGTCGGTCAGGCGTATCGGCACGCCCTCGATCTCGATGTCGGCCCGCAACAGATCCCGGGTCGTTCCCGGCACATCCGTGACGATGGCGCGATTCTCGGCAAGCAACCGGTTCAACAGGCTCGATTTGCCCGCGTTCGGTGGGCCGGCGATCACCACATCGAGGCCCTCGCGCAACGCTTCGCCGCGACGCGACTCGACGGCCAGGCGCGCGATGCGCCCCTCGATCGCACGCAGTTTCAGGACGGCGTCCGACTCGGCCAAGAAGTCGATCTCCTCCTCCGCGAAGTCAATGGCCGCTTCGAGATAGACGCGCAGATCGAGCACCGCCCGATCGATCTCGGTCACCCGGGCCGAGAACTCGCCATCGAACGAGCGCATCGCGGCCCGGGCCGCCCGCTTCGAGGCGCTGTCGATCAAGTCGGCGACGGCTTCCGCCTGGGCAAGGTCGATCTTGTCGTTCAGGAATGCCCGCTCGGTGAACTCCCCGGGTCGCGCAATCTTCGCCCCCAGCTCGCAGGCGCGCTCCAGCAGGGCATCCATCACCACCGGGCCACCGTGTCCCTGCAATTCGACGACGTCTTCGCCCGTCATCGACCGAGGTGCGGGAAAGTAGATGACGATGCCCCGGTCGATGGCGGTACCGTCAGCGTCCGAGAAATCCGCCAATTCCGCCTGCCTCGGTGCCGGAACGTGGCCGACGATGCCGCGCAACAACTCCTCGAGGCCGATCCCGGACACCCTCACGATGCCGATGCCGCCACGCCCCGGCGGCGTCGCGATGGCGGCGATCGTTTCGCGGGCGACGGACGACCCTAAGCGGACGCCTTTTCGATCTTGCGGGTGATGTACCACTGCTGCAGAAGCGACAGCAGGTTGTTGACCAGCCAGTAGAGTACCAGCCCCGCCGGGAAGAAGATGAACAGGGCAGTGAACACGATGGGCATGGCTTTCATGACCTTTGCCTGCATCGGATCCGGTGGCGGCGGGTTCAGAAGCTGCATCGCGTAGAACGACACGCCGTAGAGCAGCGGCAAGACGAAGTAGGGGTCCATCGCCGCCAAGTCCTTGATCCACAACACAAAAGGCGCCTGACGGAGTTCGACGCTCTCGATCAGCACCCAGTAGAGCGCCAGGAAGACCGGCATCTGGACCAAGAGGGGCAGACAGCCTCCTAGGGGATTAGCGCCTTCCTTCTTGTAGAGCGCCATCATTTCCTGGGAGAGTTTCTGGCGGTTGTCGGAATAGCGCTCCTGGAGCCGTTTCACCTGCGGCATGACCTTCTTCATCTTGGCCATGGAACGGTAGCTGGCGGATGCCAAGGGGTAGAGCAGCAACTTCACGCAGAAGGTCAGCAGGATGATCGCAACCCCCCAATTGCCCACCACCGAATGGATGGCATCGAGCACGTGGAACAACGGGACGGACATCCACCAGAGAAATCCGTAGTCCACGGTCAAGTTCAAATGGGGCGCGATCTCCTCAAGGCGTCGTTGATCCTTGGGCCCGGCATAGAGCTGGGCGCCGACACTCGCCCGTTGGTTCGGCCCAACCACGAACTGAGGACCCACGAACCCCACCGCATAGTTGCCGTCGCTTAGTCTTCGGCCGTAGTAAGCGTTCACTTCGCCCGGTGTGCCGACCCATGCGCTAACGAAGTAGTGTTGCAGCACCGCGGCCCAGCCACCATCCACCTCAACCCGGTAGGTACCGTCGTCGAGATCCTCGAAGTCGATCTTGTCGTAGCGGTCCTCCGGCGTCGTGAACGCGGCGCCCACGTAGGGGCGTGGACCGAACGGCACGCCCGAGTCTTCCGGTCTGGAGGCATCGCGCTTCATTTGCACAAACACCTGGGCCTCGAAGGCGTCCGTCGATCCGTTGTTGACATCCAGGTCAACGCCAATGAGGTAGTCGTCCGCGTCGAACGTGTAGCGCTTGGTCAAGGCGACGCCATTCGACTCGTGGCGCAATTCCAGTTCGAGCTCCCCTTCTTCGAGGTCGTATTCGTCGGCCCGGGTCGTAAAGAGCGGTCGGCCGTTCCTGTCCGTGCCGTCCGCGCCGATCAGCCCGCTCTGGGCGATGTAGACGTGATC
Organism: Gammaproteobacteria bacterium; assembly: GCA_026705345.1. GTDB lineage: Bacteria > Pseudomonadota > Gammaproteobacteria > Pseudomonadales > Azotimanducaceae > VXYL01. The sequence continues at coordinate 102,891 of JAPPAV010000035.1, read as the reverse complement.
CTGCCGTCGGTCGAAGAGTGTCACGGTCTCCCCGCTCCCCACCGCCTTGGGGAACCTCGGCAGAGCCAGTTTCACGATGTCGCCGCCGTGGCGGTCTATCCACACCTCGTGCACGGGCGTGCGTACATGCACCAAACGGACGGGATCCTCCAACGCCGTTCGCTCCGGCTCCGCCTTCTGCGGCGTAGCCAGATCAACGGGAACATCATCGTCCCCGGTCGGTACCGAGATACCTTCTCCGGGGACATCCGGGACGCCATCTCGAAGTTCTGCTTCGGGAAACTCCGGAATTGGCGTTGTGTCGCCACCTTGGGTCAGCGGCGCTTCCTGTCGAGGCGGAGTGTCCTGCACGCCCGGCCCGAAGTCTTGGGTCCAGGTGTAGACCAGCAAATACCCGAATATGGCCAATCCCACCAACAGGACGATGCGCTGGACCTCACTCGACGGCATGGTGCCTCTCATGCTCTAGGCCGGCAAGGCGCTTCGCCGGCGGGACCGGATCGATTCCGCCAGGATGAAACGGATGACAACGAGCGAGCCGCCGGAGGGCCAACGCGCCGCCTCTCAAGATGCCGTGTCGGGCCAGCGCTTCGATGGCATAGCTCGAGCAGGTTGGGTGGAATCGGCAATGTCTGCCCAGACACGGACTGACGTAGCGGCGGTAGACGTCGACGGCGCCGATGAGGAAGCGTCTCGGCACACGCGACCACTGCGGCACCTCACCCGACACGAGCATCTCGTACTGGTCGGCGATCGACGATCTCGACCAATGCGCCGAACAGTCGATCGGCGTCCGCAAGCGTGACTTTGGCGGCGGGGACCGCGACCCGGACAACGATGTCCATCGCGGGTAGCCCACTCGCTTGACGGAATGACTCTCTGATCACTCGCTTCGCCCGATTGCGATCCACCGCCCGCGGCAGCATCCGTTTACCAACTATGAGGCCCAGCCGCGCCATTTCAAGCTCGTTGCCGCGCGCCGCGAGGCGCAACGGCCCCCGACCCGCGCGTACCGTCGCGCCGCGGAGTACTTCGTCGAACTGTTTCTTGCGGAGCAGGTGCCTCGCGCGGCCGAAGTCACGCCTTGAATCCACCGGCTATACGGCGGATCAGACCGACAATCTCTTGCGACCCTTGGCCCGCCGCGCGTTCAGCACCTTGCGGCCGTTCTTCGTCGACATGCGGGCGCGAAACCCGTGGGTCCGCTTACGCTTGATCACACTCGGCTGGTAGGTCCGTTTCATGAGCTTAGGAGAACCTTGTCGGCGCCAAGGGCACGGGTTGCTAGAAGGGGGCGCGATTGTAGGGGCGTCGCGAGAGGGGTGTCAACGAAAGCGGGAGCTCCAGGGAACCGGGGACCGCCCGCCGACTGGCAAAGGCTTGGGAGCATCATCCACTGGCCCAAGATCAACTATTCCTAATCAGATAGATAGTCTTGTCGTTGTTGTTGAGTCATGGGCTTACTGTGGAAGTGGGCATCAACCTACGGAAACAATGGCAGATTTCCTACACGCTATGTTGTGAGTATCGCCTTGGCAGCACGCGCGAAAGCTGGGGTGTTTGGGAGCTCCCTGGGACGTGCGAGAAGGTTCTTGAGGACGTCCTACATGATGTCCACAGCTTACGCACAGGCGGTCTGATTACCCCCGGCCTGAGCCTCGGACGTTAAGCTTTTGAATTGTCAAGAAAACGCCAAAAACATTGGGTTTTCGTCGCGAAACGCGTAGCCAATAGCGCCAATGTGTCATTAGAATGAGCGCTCGGTTCGCCGAGTTCGTTCGGCTCGCGGTGGCGACCAGAATAACGATAATCCAGGGGGGCGCATGCCAAGTTGGGTGGACGAGCCGGAGGATCCCGATGGAGGTCCTCTGGTGTGGCGCAAATGCTTGGTCAGACTCGAAGAGGAACTCACCTCTCAGCAATTCAATACCTTCATTCGACCCCTGCAGGTACGCTTGGAAGGCACGAAACTGGTCGTCCTAGCGCCGAACGACCATGTCAAGAAGGAAGTTCGCGACGAGTACCTCCCCTTGGTATGGGATCTGTTCGACTTGGACGAGTACGCGGATATCCAAGAGCTTGAGCTGACGGTCGGTACCCGGGAGAGGTCTGTGGGAGCGCCCCTGCGGGTTGAACGGAAGAAGAAGCCGTCGGCGGACGGCCGGGAGCCGAATCTCGACCGGTCCCACATGTTCGCGAACTACGTGGAGGGAAAGTCCAACGAGGTTGCCAAGGCGGCGGCCCAACAGGTGGCGACCAACGTCGGCCGTTCATACAACCCACTTTGCCTCTACGGCGGCGTGGGTCTCGGCAAGACGCACCTCATGCACGCGGTGGGCAACGAAGTGCTGAAACACACGCCTGGTGCGAACGTCGTGTATCTGCACTCGCAGGCATTCGTCAATGACATGGTCCGGGGAATCGGCACCGGCACCATCCGCCAAACCATGCAGTACTACAGATCCATGGATGTCCTTCTGATCGACGACATCCAGTTTTTCGCCAACAAGCTGCGCTCCCAGGAAGAGTTCTTCCACGTATTCAACGCGGTGGTGGAGCAGAACCACCAGATGGTGCTCAGCTGCGACAAGTATCCCACCGAGATCGATGGCCTGGAGGAACGACTGAAGTCGCGGTTCGTCGGCGGTTTGACGGCCGAGGTGGAACCGCCGGAACTCGAGACCCGGGTCGCGATCCTGAAGAAGAAGGGCGAGGCCGAAGGCATCGAGGTTCCCGACGACGTTGCCTTCCACATCGCGGAGAACATCCGCTCCAACGTACGGGAGCTAGAAGGCGCGCTCCAGCGCGTCATTGCCCACGCGCAATTCCGTCGCGCGGAGGTGTCCATCGACCTTGTGAAGCGCGCGTTGCACGATCTTCTCGCCATCCATGGCCGCCAAGTTACCGTCGAGAACATCCAAAAGGTGGTGGCGGACTACTTCAACATGAAAGTGTCGGACCTGCTGTCGAAGAGACGCAACAGGACGGTTGCTCGGCCCCGGCAGATCGCCATGTGCCTGGCGAAGGAATTCACGAAGAACTCGCTTCCGGACATCGGAGAGAAATTCGGTGGTCGTGACCATACAACCGTGCTCCACGCCTATCGTAGAATCAACGCGCTTCGGGAGAGCAGTACCGACATCGCGGAAGACTATAAGATCCTTTCGCGCCTGCTGACCAATTGACCGTCTCGATCAGGGCGCGATGGGGCGCCAACTGAGGAGCGATGAATGAAATTCCGGACGAATCGAGACACCCTGCTGCGACCGCTCCAGATTCTCAACGGGGTGATTGAACGGCGTCATACCCTCCCGGTTCTTTCGAACATCCTCGTGCAGACTGATGCGAACGGCCTAACCTTGCGCGGGACGGACCGCGAAGTGGAGCTCGTGGTCGAGTTGACCGAAGGCGTCGAGATCGAGGGGAGTGAATCCGTTGCCACGACTGTACCGGCGCAAAAGCTGGCCGAGATCTGGCGGTCGCTGCCCGACGGCGCGGATGTGATGTTCTCCCTAGAAGGCGAACGTGTTTCGGTCCGGTCCGGCAGGAGCCGGTTCCAGTTGTCCACCGTCTCCGCGGAGGAGTACATACCCTTCGAATCCGCCGACAGCGACGTGACCATCACGCTGCAACGCTCGGAAGTGCAGAAACTCTTGGCGCGGACGAGCTTCGCGATGGCCAACCAGGACATTCGCTACTTTCTGCGGGGGTTGCTGCTGGAGATCACCGGCAACAACCTGCGCGCCGTGGCGACCGACGGGGCGCGGATGGCGATGCACACGCTTGATCGGGGTGCCGAAGGTGTCGAACGGCTACGGGCCATCGTTCCGCGCAAGCGCATCCAAGACCTAGAACGCCTCATCGCCGACAGTGATCTGGACGTGGAATTCTCCTTGGGACGCACGCATTTACGCGTTACACAAGGTGAGTACACACTAACCACCCGATTGGTTGAAGGCCAGTTTCCGCCCTACGAAGGACTGATTCCGCGCAATACAAGCCGGTCCATCACGAGCGACCGGGAGACGTTGCGCCGGGCTTTGCAGAGGGCGTCCATCGTGTCAAGCATCGTCGGGTTCGAAGTTGAGGGCGAACAGCTGACCATCCGAGCGGCGAACAACGAACAGGAAGAAGCCGAGGAGGTCGTCGCGGTCGACTACGACGGCGACGCGATGGAGATCAACTTCAACGCCAGCTATGTCCAGGACGTACTCAATGCCGTGGATACGGAAGCGGTCGAGATGTCTTTTCCGGAGGACAACAAGATCGCCAAGATCGAGGCCGCTGGCGATGAGGACTCCCTGTACCTCGTGATGCCAAGGCGCCAGTAGGCGGGTAAGACGACCCCGAGAGGGAAGTAAGCCCACCAATCGCCCCGCCTGGGCTCCGGGGCAATCCGGCCGATGATCGTTGAACGGATCGACATCGGCAACGTCCGCAATATCGCCTCCGCGAGGCTCGAGTTCGATCCGCGGGTGAACCTGCTTGTCGGGCCAAACGGTGCAGGAAAGACATCCGCCTTGGAGGCTGTCCATCTCGTCGTTCGGGGGCGTTCCTTCAGAACGTCCCGCCCTGACCTCGTGATCCGCCACGGTGAGGCGCGGATGTCGGTTGGCGCTTTGCTGGAGGATGAATCGGCAGGCAGCGTGCGCCTGGGGTATTCACGGGAGTTGCGTGGGCGGGTGGAACTCCGGCGGGACGGCCAGGTCGTTCGACAGACTTCCCGGGTTGCCTCGCTCCTTTCTATCCAATTGTTGCTGCCGGATTTGCCGGAATTGGTGTTCGGCGGCCCCGCCACCCGTCGGCAATGGCTGGATTGGGGCGTGTTTCACGTGAAACAGGACTATGCACAGACTCTTGCTGCGTATTTGCGCGCCCTGAGGCACCGGAACACGCTGTTGCGTGCCGGGGATCTGAAGACGCTTCCCGTGTGGACGGATCAGGTTGCCGAACTTGGCGAAGCCGTGGCACAGGCGCGTCGGCGCTACTTCGAGCAGGCCATCGCTCATGTCGCCGCTTCCCTGGCCACGCTGGACCCAGATCTCGAGGTGGAATGGGAGTATTTCCCCGGCTGGAACGCAGATAGTTTCGCGGAAGTGCTAGGCCATCAGGTGGATCGCGATGTAAAATCAGGTACCACGCTTACGGGGCCGCATCGAGCGGATGTTCGCATCACCAGCGGGTCTGAAAGCGCTGCCCAAGTGCTCTCCCGGGGCCAGGGAAAGGCCGTCGCGAGTGCGTTGCGTATGGGCCAAGCGAAGGAACTGGCAATGGCGGGCAGACGGTCGCTGTTTCTCATCGACGACCTAGGGGCCGAACTCGACGAGGAGCACAACGAACGGTATTTCCGCCAGCTGGAGGACATGGATTGTCAGATCGTCGCAACTTCCACCGAAGGAGCGATCGGCGAGATCCTGATGGGATCCCGCGGAGGCCGCATGTTTCACGTGAAACAGGGGCACTTCGAACAGGAATGACAACCGCCGGTTTGGAACGGATCGGGCGAGGTCGTAGATGACAGACGAGCAGAACAACATCGGCGACGGGGCTAGCGATGATCCGTCGCAATTGGGCGAAGACGCCTACGACTCGAGGAGCATCAAGGTCCTGAAGGGCCTGGAAGCTGTTCGCAAACGCCCGGGGATGTATATCGGCGACACGGACGACGGTACCGGGCTGCACCACATGGTCCAGGAGCTTGTCGACAATGCGATCGACGAGGCACTCGCCGGCCATTGCGACGAAATCGACGTCGTCATTCATCCCGGCGAGTCCGTTACGGTGAGGGACAACGGACGCGGGATGCCGGTCGACCTGCACGAAGAGGAAGGGAAATCCGCAGCCGAGGTCATCCTGACCCAGCTACATGCCGGGGGTAAGTTCGACAGCAGTTCCTACAAGGTATCCGGCGGCCTGCACGGCGTCGGCGCTTCTGTGGTCAACGCCCTGTCCGAGACATTTCGGTTGGTTGTGCGTCGCGAGGGCTTGGTATATCAGCAGATGTACGGCCACGGTGAGCCACGGGGGCCGCTTTCCGTCGTTGGGGAGACCGATTCCCGTGGCACGGAGTGCTATTTCAAGCCATCCCGGGAGACCTTTTCCAACATCGAGTTCCAATACGAGGTTCTGGCAAAGAAGCTGCGCGAACTGGCCTTCCTGAACGCGGGCGTGTCCATCCGGTTGAGCGACGAGCGAACAGGCAAGAAGGAACGATTCTTCTACGAGGGGGGCTTGAAGGCGTTCGTCGGCTATCTCAATCGCAACAAGACCACTCTGAACGAAATATTCCACTTTTCCAACATGCGTGAGGACGGCATTGCCGTGGAAGTCGCTCTGCAGTGGAACGACGGCTACCAGGAGCAGGTCTTCGCCTACACCAACAACATTCCGCAATCGGATGGCGGTACCCACGTCGCGGGATTCCGCGCCGCGATGACCCGGACCCTCAACGCCTACATGGAGCGGGAGGGGTTCGCCAAGAAGGCACAGATTGCCACCACCGGCGACGATGCCCGGGAAGGCCTCACCGGCGTCGTGTCGGTCAAGGTGCCGGATCCGAAGTTCTCGTCGCAAACCAAGGACAAGCTGGTATCCAGCGAGGTAAAACCTGCCGTGGAGCAGGACCTCGGGCGCTATTTGACGGCGTATCTCGATGAACACCCACAGGATGCGAAGCAGGTGGTCAGCAAGATCATCGATGCAGCACGAGCGAGAGAGGCGGCGCGCAAGGCCCGGGAGATGAGTCGGCGTTCGGGGGCGTTGGACATGGCTGGCCTGCCAGGGAAGCTCGCGGACTGCCAGGAAAAGGACCCGGCGCTTTCGGAAGTCTTCCTGGTGGAGGGCGACTCCGCAGGCGGCTCGGCCAAACAAGGCCGCGACCGGCGCACGCAGGCCATCTTGCCGCTGAAGGGCAAGATCCTGAATGTCGAGAAGGCCCGCTTCGACAAGATGCTCTCTTCCGCGGAGGTGGGCACGCTCGTGACGGCCCTCGGATGCGGCATCGGCCGCGGCGATTTCGAGATCGAGAAGCTCCGTTATCACCGCGTCATCATCATGACGGACGCGGACGTGGATGGTTCCCATATCCGCACGCTGTTGCTAACGTTCTTTTTCCGGCACATGCGGGACCTGATCGATGCAGGGCACGTGTTCATTGCGCTCCCGCCGCTCTACAAGGTCAGCAAGTCACGCCAGGAGCGCTATCTCAAGGACGATGACGAGTTGGACGCGTACTTCCTGCAGGCGGGGCTCGAAGGGTCGAGGCTCCACGTCGCGTCGGACACCCCACCCATCGACGACGCCGTGCTGGAGCGCATCGCCCGGTCGTACCTGGACGTGGTTGCGCGCTTGGATGCGCTGCACCGGGTGTATCCCGCGGAGTTGACCAAGGCGTTGATCGACGCGCCGTCGCTGACGGTGGACGACTTGGTGAACCGTGACCGCATGGCCGAGTGGATCGAGCAGTATGCAGGCGTATTGCCCGCGGAGACCGCTTTCGCGGTCGAACTTCGAGAAGACCGGGAGCATCATGTCTTCTGTCCGAAGATCAGCTGGCAGAATCACGGTGTGGCCGAGTCCGCGACGCTCGACTACGACTTCTTCACGTCCGGCGAGTACGACGCCGTCAAGGAGATGGCCGCAGTCTTCCGGGACCTTATCCAGGATGGAGCGTACGTAGCACGCGGCGAGCGTGAGCGACGCGTGTCAACCTTCGTGGAAGCGCTGACCTGGATGCTTGACGAGGCCCATCGCGGGATCGGCATCCAGCGCTACAAGGGACTCGGTGAGATGGATGCGGAGGAGCTGTGGGAGACGACCATGGATCCTCAGGTGCGACAGATGTGGCGCGTCACGGTGGATGATGCGATCGCGGCAGACCAGATGTTCACCACGCTAATGGGTGAACAGGTGGAACCCCGTCGCGAGTTCATCCAGAGCAACGCCTTGGCGGTCGCGAATCTCGACGTCTAGGGTGATGCCCATGCGCGATCGTGCGCATGGTCGCCAGGTCATACCGACTCGAGCCGAGCCATCGTCTGGCGTAGCCACTCCTCGCATAACATATTGATTTCTTTAGATGTTTTCCCATCCGTGGGGAACGGCTTGGAGATTTCGACGTGGATCGTGCCGGGGTGCTTGATGAACTGCCGCGCAGGCCAGAAATGGCCGGCGTTGTGCGCGATGACCACGACCGGCAGGCCCGTCGCCGCAGCCAGCGCCGCACCGCCGCGATAGAACTTGCCGGGCGTGCCGGGCGCAAGGCGGGTGCCTTCGGGGAAAAGTGTCACGTACATGCCGCGCGCCAGTCGGTCCTTGCCTTGCTCGATGAGCTGGCGCAGGGCGGTACGCGGATTCGAGCGGTCGATGGCGATGGGTTTAACCATGGCGAACGCCCACCCCCATAGCGGTATCCGCAGGAGCTCGCGCTTGATGAGTGTGGTCTGTGGAGCAACGAGTGTCTGCGTCCAGAGTGTCTCCCAATTGCTTTGGTGCTTGACGAGAAAGATGCAGGGAACCGTCGGTATGTGCTCCCGGCCGGACACCCGCCAGCGAATTCCGCACGTGGCGGCGAGCCAGAACAGGGCGGGCCGCGTCCACCCGCCGATGATGAATTCGTAGCGCCTCTTCAGCGGCAATGTCCAGCCGACCAGCACCGCCAAGGAAGACCAAGTCGCCGACCAGACCACGTAGCCCAGGTAGAAGACGAAAGACCGCAGGGCCAACACGCGACGTGATACTCCTTAGCTTCGCCAGTACTCGGGTGTCAGCACCACGAGCAACGTGAAGATCTCCAGCCGTCCCAGCACCATAGCGAGCATGAGCACCCACTTCGTCGCCGGCGGCAGGGCTTGGTAGTTCGAGGCCACATCGCCGAGCCCTGGGCCCAGATTGTTGAGGTTTGCCGCGACGGCGGAGAACGCCGTTAGGAAGTCGAGGTCCGATACGGCGAGCAGGATGCAGACCATGGTCAGGAACACGATCAGGTAGACGGCGAAGAACCCCCAGACGGCGTCGACGACCCGGTCGGGAACGAGCTGCTCGCCGAGCTTGATGTGGAAGATGCCGTTGGGGTGAATCAGGCGCCGGATCTCCCGCATTCCCTGTCGATAGATGAGCAGCACCCGGTACATCTTCAGCCCCCCGGCCGTGGAGCCCGCGCAGCCGCCGGCGAACGCGGCAAAGATCATCAGGACGGGCGCGAGCATTGGCCAGGCGCTGTGATCCGTTGTCGTGAATCCGGTGGTCGTGGCGATGGATACCGCGTGGAACAGGCCTTCCCGGATGGATTGGGACGGGGCCATGCCATCGAGCAAGAGGACGACGATGACGATCGCGGCGACGGTACCGAGGGCGCAGAGGTAGAGGCGCAGTTCGCTATCCCGGCTGTAGGGAGCGAAGCTGCGCCTGGCCAGGACGGTGAAGTGAAGCGCGAAGCTCATTCCCGAGAGCACCATGAACAGGATGGCCACGGACTCGATGGCGACGCTGTCGAAATACCCGACGCTGGCATCGTGGGGGGCGAAACCGCCGATGGCGACGGTCGAGAACGAGTAGCAGATCGCATCGAAGACGCTCATCCCGCCCAAGTAGTAGGCGAGGGCGCACGCTACCGTGAACCCGAGGTACAGGTACCAAAGCGCCTTGGCCGTCTGAGCGATACGCGGCGTGAGCTTGGTGTCCTTGACCGGGCCCGGCGACTCGGCGCGGTAGAGCTGCATGCCGCCGACGCCAAGCATCGGCAGTACCGCGACCGCCAACACGATGATTCCCATGCCACCGAGCCACTGCAGCAGCTGACGATATAGCAGCACCGAGCGCGGTAGATCGTCGAGCCCGGCAAGCACCGTCGCGCCGGTGGTGGTCAGACCCGAAAGCGACTCGAAAACGCCGTCGGTGAACGTTATGCCCACCGACGGCGCGAGCAGAAACGGCACCGCGCCGGTGAAACCCAATCCCAAATAGAACAGCACCGTGATCAGGAACCCATCCCGGCTGCGCAGCTCGATCTCTCCTCGCCCGGCAACCCACAACACGCCGCCGGTTAGGAAGCTGATGGCGAACGCAGCAAGGAACGGGGTGATCGTGGACTCGTTGTAGATCAGCGCGACCCCCACGGGCACGAGTTGGGCCACGCTGAAGAGCATCAGCAGGCCGCCGGTGACGCGCAGAATGGGAGCGATGCGCATGGTGCGGCTTCGCTGCCTAGAAGAAGCTCAAGCCCACTTGGAACAGTCGCTCGACCGCGCGGATCCGGGTCTTGTCGGCCAGGAACAGGATGACGTGATCTTCGCTGCGGATGACGGCGTCGTCGCGGGCCACGATGACCTCGTCGTCGCGCAGGATGGCACCGACGGTTACCCCGGTGGGGAACGTGATCTGATCGATGCGGCGGTCCACGACCCGGCTGTGCCGCGCATCGCCGTGAACGACTGCTTCCATCGCCTCCACCGCGCCGCGGCGCAGGCTGTGTACGCGGGCCACGTCGCCGCGCCGGACATGGGACAGGATCGAGCTGATCGTCGTCAACTGGGGTGACAGCGCGATGTCGATGTCGGTCTCCTGCATCAGGTCGACATAGGCGGGTTTCGCGATCAGGCAGATTACCCGTCGTGCGCCCAGGCGCTTGGCCAGGAGGGACGACATCACGTTCACTTCGTCGTCGTTGGTGACGGCGCAGAACGCATCGGTGTCTTGGACGTTCTCCTGGATCAGGAGGTCGCGGTCGGTGGCGTTGCCGTGTATCACCACGCCGCTGGTCACCCGCTCGGCCACCAATTCGGCCCGGGCTTCGCTGAACTCGACGACCTTGACGCTGAAGTCGTCTTGGATGGCCCGAGCCAGCTGCAGGCCGATATTGCCGCCACCGGCGATGATGACCCGCTTATTCGGCCGTTCCTCGTGCTTGAATTCCGACATCACGGCGTTGATGTCCTGGGCGGGCGCGATGAAGAACACCTCGTCGTCCACCTCGATGATGGTCTTCGCGGTGGGGTTGATGGGCCGGCCGTCGCGGAAGATCGCCACGACCTTGGTGTCGACCTTCGGGATGTGTTCCCGGAGCGAGCGCAGTTGCTGGCGCACCAGCGGGCCGCCGTGGTAGGCCCGCATGGCGACGAGCTGGACGCGCCGCTCGGCGAAGTCGACCACCTGGAGCGCCCCGGGATGCTCGAGCAGCTCTTTGATCTGTTCCATGACGACGCGCTCGGGATTGATCAGGACATCGATGGGCATGTGGTCGCGGCTGAAGAAGCGAATGTCCGCGTCGTCGCCGTTGGAACCGGTTATGTACTCGTTGGATCGGATGCGGGCGATCTTGGTGGGCGTCTGGAACAGGGAGTAGCACACTTGGCAGGCGACCATGTTGACCTCGTCGCTGTTGGTCACCGCGATCAGCAGGTCGGCATCGTCGGCCCCCGCGGCCCGCAAGGTGTCGGGACGCGAGGCATGGCCGTGGATGGTCTGGATGTCCAGGCGGTCCTTCAGGTCCTTGAGGCGCGCCCCGTCCAGGTCCACCAGGGTGATGTCGAAGGCCTCGTTGGCGAGGTGTTCGGCAAGGGTGCCACCGGTCTGGCCGGCACCGAGGATGAGGATCTTCATGGCTCGATCCGTCTAAGCCGCGCGCAGGGTAACTCTCGGCGCGGCGGATCGCCATAGTCGTTATTGCATGTCCAGAGGAGGGTCGCGCATCAGGGGCCGGCAATGCGCATGGCGGCGCGGAGGTCGGCGACGGCTTGCAAGGGGTCGGCGGCTTCGGTAATTGCGCGGACGACCGCGATGCTGTCGATGCCGGTGGCCATCACGCCGGGGGTCCGTGCGGTGTCGATGCCGCCGATGGCCGTGAGCGGATAGCGGGGTTTGAGAAGGTCGACCCAACGGCCTAGCCGGTCGATGCCTTGGGGCGCGAATTTCATGGGCTTCGTCGTTGTGGCGTAGATCGGGCCGATGGCGACGTAGCTCGGCGCAACGGCATGTGCCCGGGCGATTTCGTAGTAGCTGTGGGTGCTGACGCCCAATCGAATGCCGGCGCCGGCAATGGCCGGCAGGTCGGCGTTGGTGAGATCTTCTTGTCCGAGGTGTACGCCGTAGGCGCCCGCGTCAATCGCCTCGCGCCAGAAGTCGTTCACGAAGAGGCGGGTGTTCGAGCCCTCGGTGGCGGCGACGCTTTGTGCGACGGCATCGCGCAGCGCCGGCGCCGGCAGGTCCTTGACCCGAAGCTGCACCGTGTCGAGGCCCATCTCGACGCACCGTTGCACCCAATCCGCGCTGCCGACGACGGCGTAGAGCCCGATCGGCTGCGACAACGCGGGAAAGACGGGACCAATGGCGCGACCGGCATCCACCACTCTCGGCAGGTCTGCGGCGTCCCCCGGCCAGCCAAGGTGCGGAAGCGGCGGACGCCCCGCGCCGGGATGGTCGACGCCGGCGGCAATGGCGCGCAGGCCTTGGTGGACGTACATGTGCGCGAGCACGGGTGCCGAGTCTTCGTCTTCGCACACCATGGCCGCCGCCAGTGCGCTGGACAAGCTACACCCGCCGCCATGGGCGCCGCGACCGGTCAGCGCGTCTCCGCGGATGGAGAAACTCCGCGTTGGGGATGCCCAGTGGTCGAGACCCGGCGAGTCGCCGTGGCCACCGGTCAGGTAGACCCGTTTGGCACCCCTTTTGCACAGCCGCCCAGCCGCATGCGCAGGGTCACTCGGGTCGATGTTCCAAGTGTCGGCAAGTTCCTCCGCGTTGGGCGTGACCGCATCGACGCACTTTAGCAACGAGTCGATAGTATCGTCAGACAGAACTCCAAGCGCTCCACCAACGGATGCATGGCGAATCGGGTCCCATATCACGAACGGTCGGTCGTCGTCCGGCAGAGCACCGAGGAAGTCCAGAACGGCCGCGGCGTTGTCGTTGCTGCCCAAGGCACCGATCTTGATGGCGCCGGGCGGGAGATCGTCCCGGAGCGCGCGAAGCTGGGTGCCAACCGTGGCCGTCGGAACGATGTGGTTGTCGGTGAGCGCCGCAGTGTTCTGAGCCGTAACACAGGTTACGACGCTCGCGCCATGTAGGCCGAAGTCGTGGAAGGTACGGATGTCCGCCTGGATGCCGGCACCGCCACCGCTATCGGACCCCGCGATGGTCCACGCTATCTTGGCCATGACGGGTCAGGCGCGCTGATCGTGCCAGAACGGTGTGCCAACCACCGGCGTCGAAGGCTTGGCTGTTTCCGACTCGGCCATGGCCCCGGCGCGGTAGGCGGTTCGACCGGCCTGCACGGCGTGCGCAAAGGCGCTCGCCATTTCCACGGGGTTGTCGGCCCGGGCCACCGCGGTATTCAACAGCACGCCGTCGAAGCCGAGTTCCATCGCCCTTGCGGCGTGGGACGGGAGGCCGATGCCGGCGTCGACGACCAGCGAGATGTCGGGCAACCGTGCTCGCAACGTCTCGAGTGCGTAGGGATTGAGCAACCCTTTGCCCGTGCCGATGGGGGATCCCCAGGGCATGACGACTTCGCAGCCGAGGTCGCGCAGACGTGTGCAGACGACGAGATCGTCCGTGCTGTAGGGGAAGACCTTGAAGCCGCGTTCGACGAGTTGCCGGGTGGCGTCGATCAGCCCGTAGGGATCGGGCTGCAGGTTGTAGTCGTCGCCGGTGACCTCGAGCTTGATCCAGTCGGTGCCGAAGATCTCCCGGGCCATTTCCGCAAGGGTGACGGCTTCGGTCGCCGTGTGGCAGCCGGCGGTGTTGGGAAGGATCCTGCGTCCCAGTCCGGCAATCCGGTCCCAGATGGATCCGCCACCGACCTCGCTGGGTGCTTGGCGACGCATCCCGACGGTGAGCACTTCGGCGCCGCTCGCTTCCACGGCATCGGCCATGACCCTTGGCGACGGGTACCGCGCCGTGCCGAGGAACAACCGGCTGCCCAGCCTCTCGCCGTAGACGATCCAGGGATCCGTGGGCATATTCAGCCTCCCTGGATGGGTGCCACGACGTCCAGCCGGTCGCCGGATTCGATGACCTGGTCGGCCCACGCAGTGCGCGGAACAAACGTCTCGTTGACCGCCACGGCGACCTTGCGATCCCGGTAGCCGAGATCGACGAGCACACAGTCGAGCCGCGGCATTCGCTCGGCGAAGCCGTTGAGTTCGGTCAACTGGCCATTGACTGAGATGTACATCCACTCAACTCCGGGTGTTCGACGGCCCGAACGGCAAGTTCGACCACGGCGGGCGCGGCGAGGAATCCGTGACGGTAGAGACCGTTGACGCGAAGCACGCCATCCCGCCAGTAGACCCGTGGCACGTTGTCGTCGAAGGCAGCGCGCAGCCCCACGTCGAGGGCGAGGATCTCCGCCTCCGCGAAGCCGGTGTGGAGGCTGAACGCGGCAGAGAGCAATTCGAGCGCGCTACGCACGGAGACGCGGCTGCGGCTGTCGCTCTCGATCTGGGTCGCACCGACCACGTATTCGTGGTCGCCACGTGGCGCAACATACAACTGGTAGCGGGGATGCATCAGCCGGATGGGCCGCCTCAAGGTGACTTCGGGTGCGTGCAGACGAACGACTTCGCCCCGGACGCCGCGCAGACCCGGTTCGTCGCCGTCGGCGCCGCGACAGTCCACCCAAGCGTCGAAGCTCGTCCGGCGTCGGCTCCATAGGGGATCGCCGTCGAGGTCGACGCACTGGGCATAGCGGATTTCGCCGCACCGATCCTCCAGCGCATTCAGCAAGGCGCGGTTGTCGATCCAACCTTCGCGGGACAGGAACAGCCCGCGACTGAACGCGGGTGCCAAGCCGGGCTCGAGATCGCTCAGACCGGCGCGGTCGAGCCGCTTGGGTGGTTCGTCGCTGCGGGCGCGTAAGATCCGTTCGAAGGTCTCGAGAAGGGCGTCGTCGGGACGGTGCGCGACGGCGATCGCCCCATTGAAACCATGGCGTACGTCGAGCGCGGCGAGCCATTCCGGCCAGACCTTGAGGCTCGCCATGCCCATTTCGAAGACCGCGCGATCGCTGTCGGGCAGTTCGCTCATCGGCGCGAGCATCGCGGCGGCGACATGGGCGGCACTGCCGGGCTCGCCCGGCTCGCTCTGCTCGAAAAGCGTCACGCGGTGACCCGCTTCGGTCAGACGCCAGCCAAGCAGCCGTCCCATCAGGCCGGCGCCGACAATGGCGATGTCCATGTCAGTAAATCCTTACTAACCCTATACGCGCCGGTATATCTCGCTCCCCTGCTCGCGGAACTCCTCCGCCTTGTGGGCCATCTCGGCCTCGACATCGACCATGCGGATCCGGTCCGAGTTGACGCCGGCCGCCTCGCGAACCTCCTGGGAGATCTTCATCGAGCAGAACTTGGGACCGCACATGGAGCAGAAATGAGCGACCTTGGCGGAGTCCTTGGGCAGCGTTTCGTCGTGGAACTCGCGGGCTTTGTCGGGGTCGAGCCCGAGGTTGAACTGATCCTCCCAGCGGAACTCGAAGCGCGCCTTGGAGACGGCGTTGTCCCGGATCTGCGCGCCCGGATGACCCTTGGCGAGGTCGGCGGCGTGGGCGGCGACCTTGTAGGCCATGATGCCCTCCCGGACATCCTCCTTGTTGGGGAGCCCTAGGTGTTCCTTCGGCGTCACGTAGCAGAGCATGGCGCAGCCGTACCAGCCGATCTGCGCGGCGCCGATGGCGGACGTGATGTGGTCGTAGCCGGGTGCGATGTCGGTGGTGAGCGGCCCCAACGTGTAGAACGGCGCTTCCTTGCAGACCTCGAGCTGCTTGTCCATGTTCTCCTTGATCAACTGCATCGGCACATGGCCGGGTCCCTCGATCATGGCCTGGACATCGTGCTTCCACGCGATCTCGGTGAGCTCGCCGAGCGTTTCCAGCTCGCCGAACTGCGCGGCATCGTTGGCATCGGCGATCGAACCGGGGCGCAGCCCGTCGCCTAAGGAGAACGACACGTCGTAGGCCTTCATGATTTCGCAGATTTCCTCGAAGTGCGTGTAGAGGAAGCTCTCCTCGTGGTGCGCGAGACACCACTTGGCCATGATCGAGCCGCCGCGGCTGACGATGCCGGTGACCCGCTCGGCGGTGAGCGGCACGTAGCGCAGCAGCACGCCGGCGTGGATCGTGAAGTAGTCGACGCCCTGCTCCGCCTGCTCGATCAGCGTGTCCCGGAAGATCTCCCAGGTGAGATCCTCGGCGACGCCCTTGGTCTTCTCCAATGCCTGGTAGATCGGTACCGTGCCGATGGGCACCGGCGAGTTGCGCAGGATCCACTCGCGGGTCTCGTGGATGTGCTTGCCGGTGGACAGGTCCATCACCGTGTCGGCGCCCCAGCGCGTGCCCCAGACCATCTTCTCGACCTCTTCGGAGATGCTGGACGTCACGGCGGAGTTGCCGATGTTGGCGTTCACCTTCACCAGGAAGTTGCGGCCGATGATCATCGGCTCGGATTCCGGGTGGTTGATGTTGCACGGGATGATCGCGCGACCGGCCGCCACTTCGTCGCGCACGAACTCCGGCGTGATCTCCTTCGGCAACCGGGCGCCGAAGTGCTCGCCGTTGTGCTGGCTGAAGTCAGCGTCCGGGTTCGCCCTCGCGAGGTTCTCGCGGATGGCGATGTACTCCATCTCCGGCGTGACGATGCCTTGGCGGGCGTAGTGCATCTGGCTGACATTCCTGCCGGCCTTGGCGCGCCTCGGCAGGGGAATGTCCCGGAATCGCAGCTTCTCGAGGCTCTCGTCGCCGTTGCGTTCCCGGGTATAACGGGACGAGAACGCGTCGAGCTTCTCGGTGTCCCCCCGGGTTTCGATCCAGGCCTCGCGCAGTCTCGGCACACCGCGTCGAATGTCGATCTCGGCCTCGGTATCCGTGTATGGGCCCGACGTGTCGTACACGCGTACCGGCGCGTTCGGCTCTAGGCGGGATTGCCCGCCGTTGCCGAGCACCGGCGTCGGCGACAGGGTGATCTCGCGCATCTTCACGTCGACACCGGGCTGGGTCCCAGTCACGCTGACCTTGTGCGAACTGGTCAGCGGCCGGCGCATCAGTGGGTCAAGCTGCGCCGTGGCGGAAAGATCGTCGGTAACGTAAGCCATCGAAGCCCCCCTATTTTGGTGGCAGTACGGCGGCGCCAATGGGCGCCTACCACTAGTTAACGCTTGCGTCGGGGGCATTGTTCCCTACGCCGGTACTAGCCGGATCAGGTTCAGCGGGTCCGCTTGAGTCTTCGTCGAAGACTGGCGTCTCAGCCCGAAGGCTCCCCGACAACGACTTGGAGTCTACGCGAAGGCGTCGAGCCGTGTCGACCGTCGACCACACCGACACGAGCGGGAGGGAGCCAAAACCCTTCAACATGCGATACTCCCGAATCGCGGTCGAGGACTGCCGGGCCCGGCACCATGTCAAAGATGCCCATCGAGGCAACGTCTGAAGCGTCGTCTCCCAAACCGTTCTATTCCCGCACGCAGGTAAACGCAGCGGGCGATGCGTTGATTGCGCCGTCGAGTTCGCTGGATGACCTGCGCGCGCTCGGTCGTCAACAATTGGCGAGCCGTGTACCCGAGCTATTTCTCTGACAGCAGTGTCTTTGTCGATCGACTCCAGTGCGCGATAGGCTGACAAACGTGGGAGCGGATACAGTCACGGAGAGGCTTGACGCGGTCTACGCCGACGACAAAGCGGACTCAAGGCTCGACGAGGGATTGCAGGCACTTCAGTACGCGCTTCTCAAGCAGGTCGAAACATGGCCTGTGCTGGGTGTTGAACCTGTCGCACCGGCGGAGACGAAACCTACGCCGGTCGACCGGTGATGGCCGCCGCAAATGCCGGGGGTAGGTTCGGTGCCGTCGCCTGCGGCCACCCGGTGACCGCGGACGCTGCCGCCGACGTTCTCAAGGACGGCGGCAACGCCTTCGATGCCGTTGTCGCCGCGCAGTTCGCCGCTTGCGTTTGCGAACCCATCCTCGCCTCCCTTGCTGGTGGCGGTTTCCTGCTCGCGCGCCCGGCAAGCGGCGATCCGGTGGTCTATGACTTCTTCGTGCAGACGCCCCTGGCGAGGCATGCGCCCGACGCCCTCGACTTCTACGACGTCGAAGTGGACTTCGGCGGGGTCAGGCAGGAGTTCCATATCGGTGTCGGCGCTGCGGCGACGCCGGGCTACGTGCGCGGGTTGTTCGATATCCACGCCGATCTCTGCCGCCTGCCCCTGGCCCGCCTCATGCAACCCGCGATCGCCGCTGCTCGCACCGGGATTCGCGTGACGCCTTTGCAGGCGTACATGATGGACACTGTTGCCCCGATTTGCTGCGCCAACGAGGATGTCCGCAGCGTGTACGCGGGAGGTGGCAAGCACCCCTTGGGCGAAGGAGATCTCCTGCGGCAACCCGAGTTGGCTGACTCTTTCGAGGCCCTGCGCGACGAAGGTGCCGACGTCTTCTATGCGGGCGAGATAGCCGCTAGGCTCGTCGAGCTATGCCGCGCGGGGGGCCAAATTCGTCGGGAAGATCTGGCGAGCTATCGCACGATTCGGCGCAGACCGCTTGTCCTTCGCTATCGCGGCGCGGAGATCGCGACGAACCCCCTGCCATCCACGGGCGGCGTGCTCGTCGCCTTGACTCTCGGCATGCTTGAGGACACCGAGCCCGCTACCGAAACCCAGCGCATTGCGAACCTCGCCGAGGCCATGCGTTTGACGAACCAGGCGCGCCTCGAGTCGGACACCGCGGCCGAGCTCGACCCTGAGCTTGTCGCCCGCTACCGGGACGCCATGCGCCGGCGCGCCCAGGCCCGGCGCGGCACGACCCACATCAGCGTCGCGGACCGCGAGGGCAACTTGGCGGCCATGACGGTCTCCAACGGGGAGGGTTGCGGTCGCTTCATTCCCGGCACGGGGATTGCGTTGAACAACATGCTGGGCGAGGAGGACATCAATCCCGGTGGTTTCCACAGCTGGACACCGGGAACGCGCCTAGCATCGATGATGGCACCGACGTTCGTCGAGGGCGACGATCAGCGGTTGGTGTTGGGCAGCGGAGGGTCGAAGCGGATCCGCAGCGCCATCGTTCAGACCATCGACCATCTCGTGCGGGCGGGTTTGTCGCCGGAAGCCGCGGTCACGGCGCCGCGACTGCACGTGGAAGGTGGTCTGCTCAACCTGGAGAGCGGATTCTCAACGGGGACCGAATCCGTACTCGAGGACGCGTTCGACGAGGTCGAACATTGGGGCCGAACGAACCTGTTCTTTGGCGGCGTCCACATCGCGGGCGAACGCGACGGCCACTTCCTCGCCGTTGGCGATCCGCGCCGAGGCGGCACCGGGCTGGTTGTCTCGTAGGGGCGAGCCTAACGCGCCCGTCGGGGCGCGCGGCCGCCCGCGCCGGACGCATCCGTTGACCGGATAACGGGACGGGACAAGCCCGTCCCCTACGACTCCAGCGTGGGTGGGTCAGATGTCCAAACCGATGGACACCTGCACGCGCCGGGGGTCGAAGTAGCTGCGCGGCTGCCCGAAGGTCGCGTCCCGCACAACCGGGTTGGTGTTGTAGCCGGTCTGCCGGTCGAACACGTTGAATAGATCGATCCGCACTTCGGCTTCGGTGGCCAGTGGCAGGGGGAGTCGATGGGTGTAGCGGAGATCCAGCTGCCAATGGCTTGGACTTCGTCGACTCCCCGCGTCCTCGGCATAGCGGATCGTCGACGAGAAGTACGTGGGCAGCCCATAGGCCGTCGCATCCCAGGCTTCCCAGGGTTGCCCGGACTGGTAGACGAGGAACGCGCCGAGGCTGCCGCCCGACCACGGCGCGTCGATGTTGCCAAACGCCTTCAGGAGGTGCGGCCGGTCGCCGCGAAGGACGCCGTCCTTCCGATCCCAGAGTTGCCGACCGTAGCCGTCGGCTAGGTTCGACGAGCCGATGAACAGGTTCGCGTCGTTGTTGGTGCTGGTGTTGTCCTGGTCGAAGTTGCCGGTGTAGCGGCTATGCACGTAGGAGGCGTTGAGATAGCCCCGCGCGGCCCGCCACTCCAGCTCGACCGCTGCTTCCCAGTATCTGGTATAGGCGTCGTCCAGCGCCGCGATGACATAGCTCGATCCCCCGATCTCCGCGCGGATCGCGCTCAGGCCGGGCACGTACAGACCTTGGGCGGCGATGTGCGGGGGAGCGTTGTCGTAGCCCCGGGATCCGTTCCAGGTGTCCTCCCAGAAGCGAGATCCCTCGCGTCGACGCAGGTGGGCACGGAGCGCGAGCCCGTCGCGTAGCTCACGCGTCATGCCGAGCGTCCATTCATCGATGCGCCTCGGCTTCAACCCATCCTGGAACACCTTGCCGGACGATCCGGGATGGGGCTCGCTGGAAATGACCCGCCCGGCCTTGTCGAACAACACCCGCAGCGACGCGCGGGTGTTCCGGTCCCAGGACGCCGCCCGGGCAAGCGAATTCGCCTCGGGGTTGTAGCGGGCGTAGTTCGCGAACACGGTGTCCGTGCCGTTGTAGCTCCACGTAACGCCGAGGCGCGGCTGCACCATGTCCTGCCAACGGATGGTGACCATCCGATACCGATGCCCCGGCGCCGGTGCGAACCCGGACACTGTGCCGGCGGAGGCGCGCAGTCCCTGGCCGTAGAGCACGTCCTGACTGAAGAGGAGTCCGACATCCAGCGTGACGGCGTTCCACGTGATGGTGTCGTTGATCTCGATGGAGGTCGACTTGGTATGCGAATCGATGGGTGCGACTGGGGTGCCGTCCGGGCGGCGGAGGCTCATCTGCTCCACGGTTGCGACATAAAAGATGGGCGTGCCGTCTCCCGCGACGTCGACACCTCCGGGAACTTGGATGGATCCCCAGCCGTTGGACAGGCGGCGTAGGCGCTCGCGGCCCTGGGCGCGTTGCGCCCCGACGTGCACCTCGTGGGTGATCGCTCCCCATTGGAACTCGCGGTCGACGCTGACCTCGACGCTGCGGCGGCGGAACGACTGGTCGTTGATCCGGGGATTGGCACCCACGGCCCCGCCGCCACGTCGCATGCCCGCGTCGGTGTAGCCGTAGCGTTCGATGAGTGGGGCCACCGCCGCGTTGAAGGCATCATTGCCGTCCAGGCGTGCCGGCACCAAGAGCTGCCCCATGCGATCCAGGTTGTCGGCGTCGAGGGTTCCGGAAAGGCTCTGCTGGACCGGCAGCACGACGTCGGGTTTGGACGAGCCGCTGAGGTCGTAGCCGTTGTACCGGAACGACAGTTCGGTCCGGCCGAGTTGCCAGACGCCGTCGAAGCTAGCCACGGTCTGCTCCGCTCTGCCGCCGAGCGACGTCGAGTCGGCGTCGAGCGGCCCCACCGAGACACCGTTCTCGTCGCGGTTGGATGTCCGGTAGCCGGCGTTCAGCAATAGGGTGTCCGTGGGTGCGTAGGTCAGCCGGGCGTAGTACTCGCGACGTTCGTTGACGTAGTCCTTGACCGGCCCGTACGCCGTGTCCTGGTTGGTCCGGTCTTCACGGGGCTCGAAGTACGAGGCGTAGAAGAACAGCCGCGAAGGCAGGATCGGCCCTGCGGCGTTCAAGACGATTCGCTGACGGTCGGTGTCCTGCCGAACGAACGAGCTCGGTACGCCGCGCCGGTCAGCCACTAGGCGCCGAGGCTCGACGGCGTACTCGATGCCGGCGCTGAACGCATCGCTGCCGGACTTCGCGGTGGAGTCCATGGAGAACCCGCCGCTTCTATTGAAACCCACCGCCTTGGCACCGCCTCGTGCGAAGGTGAGCTGGTCGATGTCGTGGCTCGACGGTTCCGCCGACAGCGTACCGAACATCGGCAGTGATACGTCGACGCCATCGAAACGGTAGACGTTGTCCTGCCCGCTGCCGCCCGCAGAGGGTCCGCGCACCCGGTCCTGGGTCACCTGGACGCCGGGCGCGAGCCGCACGAGGTCGCGGTAGTCGGGCCCAAGCGGCACCGAACCCACCACCGCGCCGCCGATCGCGTTGGTAATCGACGCTTGGCCGCGCCGAGCAACGCGTTTGCCGACGACAACCAGCTCCTCGATGGCGTCGGTTGTCGAGGTATCCAGTTCGAGACCGAGCACCGTTGCTTGGTCGAGCAGAACCGCAGCCGTCAACGTGTGTCTCGCGCCGCTGGCGGTTTCGAACGTCACGCGATAGGAACCGGGGAGCAAATGCGGAAGCGAATAGCGACCGTCGGCATCGGTGATCGTCGACCGGGGTCTCGGCATGGTGTCGCTTTCCGCCACGACGTGGATTCCGGCGGCCGCGGGGCCATCGATCACCGTCACCGTCCCTTCGAGGTGGCCGGTCTGTTGCGCGAACGCGAATGCGGACCACAGCAGCACCGCGACGATTGTTGATGCTCTTGGCATCATCGCCCACCCGCGTTGCCGGGAAAGGCATTCATAGTGCGTATCGCCGCCCTCAGCTTCGGTCCCGGTGCCCGCACGCCTAGTCACCGAGGACGTCGTCGACGATTGTGTTCATGCCTTCCGGTCTACTCGTCAGCGGCTATCGCATCGGCTGCGGCGGCGATAAGGACAATGACCACCGTGCCTGCGATAGCCAGCGTGGTCCTGGCGACGTTGGTCTGTTCCGTGCGTATGCCGACGATGCTGTCGATGGGCACTTCGGCGTAAGCGCCGCGGATGGCCCCATCCGTGACATCCACGACCACGAACTCGTGCGTCCTACCGTCTTCCGCCTTTACCGAGATACGTTGACCCGGCTTGCCAATCTTTCCGTTGCGCACCTGCTCTCGCACGGCCTCTCGGGTAAGGTCCACGGGCTGTAGGCTTGTACAGCCTCCCAGCAGGATGCCGGCGAGAGCCATTGCGGCTGTTGTCCTTTTCATTGCTTTCTCCACACTGCTCCCGGCCCACGATTGGCGGAATAGCGCGGGACCATACACGGGCAAGTCAGGCAAGTCGCGCGTTGCTAACCGACCCAATTCCATGCGCGAAGCCGGAAGCGCACGTAGACCGTACGTCCCTTGATGTCGTGCACGAACCCGTCGAAGCCGGGTCGCAGGTTGTGGCGGTGTACGCCGTCGCGTCCGCTCGGCAGTGGCGGCGGATCCCTGTCGGTGAGGTTGCGTGCACCGACGTAGAACGTGGCCTCGCCGCCGAACAGGTCGACGAAATGCGCGTAGTTCACGTCCACCGTGGTCCACGATGCGATCTCCGGTAGCGACGCGACCTCGTCGTTGCTGTACGCATCCACGTAGCGGACCGCGACGCTGGCTTCGTGCCGTCCCCGGCGCCATCCGAGGATGACGTTGAGGCGCAGTTCGGGGTTGGGCGCGAAGCCGTTGGTGTCGTTGCGGCTGCCGAGCCGGTCGACGAACCCTTGGCCGTCGGCGTTCACATCAAAGCGGGTCAGCAAGGTGGCGTCTCCGCTGATACGGAAAGCGCCGGCCGGCGTGTCCAGATCGTAGCGGGCGTTGACGTCGAGGCCTGCGGTTCGAACCGCCCCGACGTTCTCGTATTCGGTGGACACCACGGACAGCTGTCCCGAGGAGTCGCGCTCGATCCGGGCGTCGTCGGGTCGCCCGTCGTCGCGGCAGTCGTCGTCCACGATCGACTGGAAGCTCTGCCCCTGGGCGATCACGTCGCGGTAGTCGAGCGTCCAGTAGTCGACGCTCACCGCGGAGTTGTCGAAGGGCGTGAACAGCAGTCCCGCGTTGGTCGAGCGCGCGCTTTGGGGGCTGAGCCCGCCGCCCCGCAGCACCGTGGCGACGGCGAAGTTGTCGCCGCGGTTGATGATTGAGCCCGAGGCGTCGACCGTGCACCGCCCGACACCTTGGCCGTCGAAGCGGAACGGATCGGTGAGCGTGCGCGAACTGGTGTTGCCTGCGGCTTGGAAAACGCTCGGCGCCTGGAACGACGTGCCCCAGGAGGCGCGCAATGAGAGCCGGTCGTTGACGGCGAACTGTCCGGCGATCTTCGGGTCCGTCGAGCCACCGGCCTGGTCGTAGCGTTCGTGGCGTGCGGCGAGCTGCAACTCGGCACGGTCGCCGAGGTACACCAGGCTCTCCGCGAACACTGCCCACACCCGCTGGCCGGCGTCCCTGGGAAACTCGCGGATCTGCTGCGGGCCCTCCCCGGCGGCGTTCAACGGGTCCGGTCGGTAGCGATACTCAAGCTCCCGGTACTGCGCACCGGTCGCCAACGTCACCGGACGGGCGAGCCCACTGAAGACCTCGCCGGTCGCGACGAACTCCGCGACGTCCTGGAGGCTGCGGGCGTTTTCCGTCCTGAGGCTCTCGAACGTGGCCTGTGTCGCCCCATCGTTGGCTGCGCGCCGACCCGCGAGCGCCGGATCGAGTGCGTCATCCGCTACCGTCTTGGGCGTTGCCAGATCCGGCATCACGAGCCGTGTGCCGAACGGGTTCCATCGACCCTCCACCACCGCCCGGGCGAACTCGGTGGCAATCCAATGGCGCTCGGAGCTCACATCCAGGCTCGTCCGCGCCCGCATCAGGTAGCCTTCGCCGGTCCAGCCGCCGGGAAGGTCGGTTTCAAATCCGACCATCACGCGAAGGCCGTCGAACCGTCGCAGCTCGTCGCCCGAGTTCTCGCCTGCGGCCTCTGCGCCGAGCGGTCGGCCGAAGTAGCCGAGCGGAACCGCCTCGTGGAGTTCCGGATTCCAGTCGGTCGGCGCGACGTAGGTGAGCAGTCCGTCTCCGTCGGGATCGGTCCAGAAATTGAAGGGGTGGTTGGCGGGTACGAAGAACTCGTTGGTCCGCTCGACGTTGCCCCGGAATAGCAGCATGTTGCCCACCCGGTCGGTCACCTTGTTGACCGAGTACCCGATTTCCCCGAATAGCGTCCGAGCGCCGTCGAAATGAAACTCGGCGTCGGCGAAGAGCTGGGCCCGCCGCTCGGCGGCGATCATTGTGCGCTGGTCCGAGAAGTCCATGCGGCACAGCGGGCCGCTGGGGTAGCCGCCGCCGGCCCGGCAGTCCGCATCCGGGAAGCGGGGGGTGTCCAGGCCGCCGACCTGGTACGGCGAGTAGGTTCCGTCCGCCTTGGCGACGGCGCGCCGGAAACTACCGGGCGAGCCGCGCCCCGAGTCGAACGAGCCTTCCACGATGTCTCCGTCGCCGTCCAGGTCGATGGCGCGGGGGATCATCCAGTCGAACTCGGTGCGGAAATTCTCGTCCTGTTCGTACCAAGCGCCATAGAGCCCGATGTGGCCTCTCGCCGTCTCGAATCCTGACGCGAAGCCGAGGTCGTAGGCGCGGTTCGTCGCGTCCCGGTAGCCGCCGGCGAGCTCGAGCCCCGTGAAGCCCTTGCGCGTGACGATGTTGGCGACCCCGGCCACGGCTTGGGACCCGTACGTTGCGGAAGCCCCGTCGCGGAGAATCTCGACGCGCTCGATCATGAGAACGGGCAGCGTGTTGATGTCGAAGAAACTCTGTCCCACGTCGTTCGAGACCGGCGCGAACCCGGCGCGACGACCGTTGATGAGCGTCAGCGTGGAAGACAGGCCCACACCGCGCAGGCTGAACTGCGCGACGCCCTGCAGGTAGTTCTGCTGCGTTGCGAGATAGGAGCCGGTGTTGGCGGTGAGGCTTGGCAGGATGTCGACGCCTTGGGCGGCACCGACCGATTCGAACAGCGCCGCGGCAAGCGTCTGCACCGGCGCCCGCCCCTCGTAGACCTCCCGGCGACGGATCAGCGAACCCACCACCACGACCTCCTCGATCGCCGGGCCGTTGTTTGCTTTGCTATCGGTGTCCTGTGCAAGCGCCGGCACCGATGCGCCCAGCGGTGCGGCGAGGCATGCGAGGAGCAGCGGGACTCTAGCCCGCACGGCGATCATCGCGGTCACTGATTATCCGGGCTAGCGCGTCGCATGAACCCTAACGAATACGCGTCGCCCGCGGGGATCGGCGGAACGTGGATCGTAGCTTCCGGCAATGTCGACGTGGGGCGGGTCAGCATCGAGCAGGTTCGCCGCTCCCACGGTGAAGGACGTTTCCGATCCCTGCCATGTTCCCACCGACCACGTTGCGTTGGCGTCCAGGGTCGAGAAACCGTCGATCCTGCCGCCGCCATCGTCTTCGTAGGCGCCGACGTGCCGGGCCGTGGCGTTGAGGCGAATCCGGTCACGCGTCCAACCCAAGCCTCCGGCGAAGCGCAACCGCTGATTCGGCGCCCCCACGTTGGAGCGGTTGAGCTTGCCGAGCCCGTCGATTTCGACGTCGGCGTTGGTGACGTCGTAGGTAAGGAGCCAGGTCGCCTCAACCCACGTCGACAGGGTTCCGCGGGCGGTGACGAAGTCGGCGCGGGCGGAAAGGTCCAGGCCGGTCGTTTCGATCCGGTCCGCGTTGATGAAGGCGACGTTGACGATGGTGATCGTTCCGGCGGACGTGCGTTCCACGCGTGAGTCGAACGGGTTCGCGTTGACGATTGCCTGGGCGTTCTCCTTGCGCAGGACGTCTTCGAAGGAATAGCGCCATAGGTCTGCATTCAATGCCCAGTTCCCCGTCCGCCAACTCAAACCCCCGTTGTAGGCGCGGGAAGTCTCCGGCTGCAATTGCGGGTCGCCCAGGGTGCGCCGCCCGGCGAAAGTCCTGGACCCGTCATGGTCGACGATGTTGGTGAAGTTGGTCTGCACGCCCCGGGTCTGGAACGGTGACGGTGCCCGGAACGACGTACTGAACGAGCCGCGCAGCGCAAGGGTGTCCGTGGCGCGGACGAGGACCGTGAGTTTCGGATCCAGGGTGTCGCCGACGCCCTCCCCGTAGTTCTCGTAGCGTAGCGCGCCAGTGGCTTCGAGTCGCGTCGACAGGGGCACCCAGACTTCGCCGTAGGCCGCGAAGACGTCGTCCTCGGCCTCGAAGTTGGCGTTGCCGATCAGAAACGCGAAGCCGTCGTGTCGGGTGACGGTGTCGTAGGCGAACGTCAACGACTGATCGCGATACTGGACGCCGGCCGCGAACCCCGCCCGGTAGCCGGGCAGGAACCCCGTGAGGTTCGCTTCCAGCGCGGTGAGGGTCGACTCGCCGTCGCCGAAGTAGTCGCCGATGATGAACTCGCGCAGTTCGGGCGAGTTGTGCAGGGTGTCCCCGGGCGAGGCGGCGAAGTTCGAACTGAACGGATTGAAGAACAGGCAACCGCCCTCCCCGGCGACGGCGGGTTCGGGCGCGGTTGGACTGGTGTCGCAGCCGCGGCCGCCAAATCCTTGCAGAGCGGCCTGGAAATTGGCCGCGATCACGTCCCGGGGGTTCAGGAGGGAGTCGTTAACCGCGTGGACGAGCGAGACGTTCCAGTCTGTCCGGTCCGATACACGACCGTCGATGCCAAGCGCCAGGCGAGCGGTGTCGTGCTGGTAGTAGTTGATCTCCGGCGGATGTCCGAATCCGAACGGACGGCCTTGGAAGAAGACCGCTTCGCCGAATGTGTTGCCGGGATTGTTGGCGGGTACGAGAGGTGTATTGAGCACCGGGAAACTCGGCGAGACATCCCGGCTGATGTCGTTCCGGGCGTAGCCGAACTCCGCCCAGAGGTTCCCGGTCTCGTTCAGTTCCAGGTCGACCCGGCCCCAGGCCTGGGTTCGTTGCTCGTTGGGGATCGCGGTGATCTGGGGGCCGTAGTCGAACCGGCAGATCGTGCCGCCGCCCGCGAGTTCCTGGAGCAACCCCGCGTAGCGTTCGCACTGCGGGTCCGCCACGGTACGACCGAGGGACGGCACGTTGAAGCTGCCGGGGTTGCCGAAACCGCTGGTGGCGGGGCGCAGCCAGTCGACCTCGATCAACACCAGGCTCGAACGGTCGAGATAGCTGCCGGCCAGCAGGAATTCCGCGGTGCCCGCGTTGCCGCCGATCACCGCGTCCAGAACGAGGTCGTCCTGCGAACCGTCGCTGAGGCGGCTTCGGTATTCGGCCTGGACTTCGATGCCCTCGAAGCGAGATCGGGTGATGAAGTTGGCGACCCCGGCGACGGCTTCAGACCCGTAGATGGCCGTGGCGCCGTCCTTCAAGATTTCGACTCGCTCGATGGCCAGCATCGGGACGAGTGCGGCGAGGTCCACGAAACTGGAACCGTCGTCGGTCTGAACCGAGGACAGAACCTGCCGTCGACCGTTGAGCAGTACCAAGGTGGAAGCGACGCCCAGTCCGCGCAGATTGATGTTGGCGGTTCCGACGGTGAAGTTCTGGGTCAGGTTGTCGGAGTTGTTCTCCGACCCGGCGTTGATCGACAGTACGCCGACGAGATCGCGGATGTCCTTGAGCCCGGCGTCGAGAAGATCGTCGCCCTCGTAGCTCGACAGCGGGGACGGTGAGTCGGCTTGGCGGGCGATCCGGCTGCCGGTCTTGGCCGTGACCACGACTTCCTCGATGGTGCCGGATTGGTCGGTCTCGCCCCATGCGATCGTGACGGCGCAAACCGCGGTCGTCGCGAGCCACCGTTTGGTGAGGCTGGGTAGACGGAAGGCGACGGCGTTCATGCGCGAGGCCGTTCGTCCGGCGCGATTCGAACGGCGCATCATTCGTCGCCTATGTATCCGAAACGGGCTCCATCAAACAGCAACTTCGGAAAACCGTTGGCGGCGCTTTCAATTGGCATAGCCGTGCCCTTGCCGCGATTGAGTTGTACGGTGACCGGCGCGAGAGCACCTGCTCCGCATGCAATCTGCCACCGATTGTCGATCCGACGCAACGTTCCGGGCGGCGAATCGTCGCACTGACCCGCCGGTTGCGCTTCGAGGAGGCGCAGCCTAATGCCCGCCCGTGCCGTCGTGTAGGCAGCCGCGCGGCCTGACAGCGCCCTGACCTGGCGGTCGATCACGTCCGCGTCCCGGCTCCAGTCGATGATGGAGTCCGAACTCGTCAATTTTTCGGCGTACGTCGCCAAGGCGTCGTCCTGGGGTTCGGGTTCGAGGTCCGGCAGGTCGTCGAGAACTTCAAGCAGTGCGGCGGCGCCAAGGTCAGCAAGTTCGTCGCCGACCCTCGCTCCCGCGGCACGGTCGCCAAGGGGCATGCGTCGCTGGCGGTATACGGGGCCCGAGTCGAGCTTGGCTTCGATCTTCATGACGCTGATGCCGGTCTCGTCGTCGCCTGCCATGATCGCCCGCTCCACCGGTGCGGCACCCCGCCAGCGCGGCAGCAGGGAGGCGTGAACGTTCAGGCAGTGGTGCTTGGGCGCGTCGAGTATGGATTGGGGGAGCAGGAGCCCATAGGCGGCGACCACCAGCCAGTCGAACTCGGCGAGAATTGACTCCTCGCCCGAGAGTCTGGCCGGGGTCCGCACGTCGACGCCGGCGATCTCCGCCGATTCATGGACGGGACTCTTCAAGACCTTGCGGCCTCGTCCGGTGGGTCTGGGCGGCTGCGTATAGACAAGGCCGACCTCATGCCTCGACGCCATCAGCCGCGCGAGGATCGTGGAAGCGAACGAGGGCGCGCCCGCGAACGCCAATCGCCAAGTCATGTTTGCGTTGAAGCGTCTCAGCCTGGGCCGGCGCGCGCTAGGGCTGACCGGCGAGGGGAATCGGGCGACTGTTTCAGGAGTCTTTTTTTGATGCGCTGCCGCTTGAGGCTCGACAGGTAGTCCACGAATAGCTTGCCGTCCAAGTGGTCGCATTCGTGCTGGATGCACACCGCGAGCAGCCCCTGGGCTTCCAGCGTGAACGCCTTGCCTGCCCGGTCGAGCGCGGCGACCCGGATGTGCTCGGCCCGCTCGACGGGTTCGTAGAAGCCCGGTACCGACAGGCAGCCTTCCTCCCGCTGCTGAGTGCCTTCCGCGAACTCGATGACCGGATTAACGAACGCATGGGGTTGGTCGTGGTTCTCCGAGACGTCGACCACGAGGACGCGCTTGTGAACGTTGACCTGGGTGGCCGCCAAGCCGATGCCGGGGGCCTCGTACATCGTCTCTAGGAGGTCATCGATCAACTGGCGTATGTCGTCGTCCACGGTCTCCACGGGCTTCGCCTGGGTGCGAAGCCGGGAGTCCGGGTAGTGCAGGACGCGCCGCAAGGCCATGGGTCGAATCAGCCAAAAACGAGGGTCGGCAATGGTGGCACAAAGCCGATGGGGTTAGAACCCGCGTGTCCGGCGGGGGACTCACGCCTCGATGGCAGGCTCCACCTTGGGACCATCCACCGAGACCGTCACGATGTCCGTGTCGTGATACTGCTGGTGACGCACCGACGAGGCGAGATGGCGCAGGAGACGCAGGGAGACCTCGCGCTCCCCAGAGGTTTCGTCGAGCCGTTCGTTGAGGAGCGCGATGCGGTCTTCCAGGTTGGCCTCGCCCGGCGCCGCGATGAACTCGAGGGTCGCTCCGCCGTCTTCCTTGTGGACGGTCAGTTGCAGTCGGCGGGTTCCTCTTGAGCCTCGTCGTCCGGCAGGAGAGTCAACAAGGTCTCTTCGCTGGCGGCATCGAGGCGTTGCGTCATTGCCTCGTCCCAGCGGTAGCGCGATGCGCACTCGGCCAGGAATTGCCGGATGCTTGGCAGTGCGGAGAGTTCGAACGCCAGTTCGATTCGGTGCCGTCGGGGCGCGGTCAACTCCACGAACAGCGTAAGCAGTATCGCCGCGAGGCCGCCGGCGGTCATGCCGTTCTGGAGCAGGCCGCCGGCGAAATCGGCAACGAACTCCGGGAAGATCACGCCGTTCTGGAAACCGACCCCCAGCCAGAACGACACACCCACGATCAGTCCTTTTCGGTAGTCGACGCCGTCTTGCACGATGATCTTCATGCCGACCACGAACAACATCGCCAACAGGACGGTGACGTATGCGGCGGCGACAGGCCCAGGAATGGCCAGGACCACGGCCAACGCCTTGGGAAAGAACGCGAACGCGACCATGACGATGCCGAGGACCAGGCCGACGACCCGGGCGCCAACGCCGGTGAGTTCCGTGACGGAGACGCTGGTCGAATAGGTCGTGTTCGGCACCGTGCCGGCGAGCCCCGACAGCAGGTTGCCCATGCCGTCGGCGGCTACGGCACCCTGCACGGCCCGGAAGTCCACGGCTTTGCGTGTCTTCCAGGACACACGCTGGATGGCCACCGAGTCGCCGATCGTCTCGATGGCACCGACCAGGGTGACGAAGATGAAGGCGGGAAGCAGCGACCAGAAGGCGGCACCGAATTCGAGATCGAAACCGGGCCAGCCCACGGTGGGGAATCCGATCCAGGACGCCTCGGCCACCCGATTCGTGTCGTAGAGGCCGAAGTAGGCGGCTACCATGGAACCGACCGCGACGCCGATGACCGGCGCCCACAGGCGCAATGCGCCGCTGGCCTTGAGGGCGATTGCGCAGACGGTGATCAGCGTCGCAACCGCGCAGATCGGCGCACCGAGAGGGGGCGCGTCCTCTGGGACCTCCGTCAGCATGCCGAAGATGATCGGCATCACGGTAACCGCGATCAGCATGATCACCGTCCCCGCCACCGTCGGCGTCAGCACGCGCCGGAACAGGGAGAGCCGTGCCGAGAACGTAAACTGGAAGAGCGCGGAGATGACCACCAAGGTGGCGAGCAGCGCTGGCCCGCCCTCGACCAACGCCGTCACGCAAATGGCGATGAATGCGCCGGACGTCCCCATGGCCAGGACGTAGCCGGCGCCGATGCGTCCGAACCGAACGGCCTGCATCACGGTGGTCGTGCCGCTGATGGCGACGGCGGCGAACACCGCCCAGGCCAGGTAGGCTTCGCTTCCCCCGGCGGCGCGGATTACGATCGCCGGCGTCAGCACGATCCCGGCGACGATGAGCACCATCAGTTGCACCCCGAGACCCACGGAGAGGGGAAATGGCGGTCGTTCGTCGGCTTCGTAGCGGACCGAAGTTGGAAGATCGTTGCCGGTAGCCATGGTGCGCCTTGTCAGGGGCGACGAGCGCTGCCGCCAAGCGACTTCACTGTTCTTGGTGACTGCGGCAAAAGGTACTCACCGAATCAGGTCTCGATGCCGTGTTGGCGCCGTCACGCGTCCTAATGGGGGCTGCCCCGCTGGACATCATACGCGACTGCCCTATCCCGGCCGCCACTGCATCCGCCGCGACGAGTTCTAGCCGGGAGTATTTCCTACGGCAACTGGCGTCGCAGGACTACATATTCGGCCGGGGAATCCGTCTACGATGACTCGTCGGACTTCGCGTTACGGGGCGGCATCGTGCAGCGGCAACAGGGCAAACCGGACATCAGCTTGTCACGAGGTGACCTGCCGTTGGCATTGCGCTCTATTCCCGATCCGCCCCTGCGGCTCCACTGCCGGGGCAACCCCGCCGCGCTCGAGGCGCCGGCCGTCGCCATTGTCGGAAGTCGGCGCTGCACCCGGCAGGGGCGTGAAATGGCATTCGCGTTGGGCCGCGACCTCATGGCCCAGGGATTGAGCGTGGTTAGCGGTCTGGCCTATGGCATCGACGCCGCCGCGCACCGGGGCGCATTGGCGGCCTGTGGCGATGGATCCGTTCCGCCAGCGCCGAATCGGCCCGCGACGATCGCCGTGCTCGGCAGCGGACTGGACAACATCTACCCCCGGGCCCATGCCGGGCTGGCAGCGGAGATCGTGGCGGCTGGGGGCGCGCTGTTGTCGGAACACGACCACGACGAAGGCCCACGCAAGCACCATTTCCCGGCACGCAACCGAATCGTCAGCGGACTGTGTCTCGGTGTCGTGATCGTCGAAGCCTCCGACAAGAGCGGCTCGCTCATCACCGCGCGCCTGGCGTTGGAACAAGGGCGCGACGTCATGGCCGTACCCTCGCTCGTGTCGAGCCCACTGTCGGCAGGCTGTCACCGGCTGATTCGACAGGGTGCCGCGCTCGTCGAACGGACCGAGCATGTCTTGGAGGCCTTGGGTCTCGAATGGTCGGAATGTGACGAGCGGACCGCCGAATCGACCGATGTGGTGTTCGGGGCCGTTGGCGCGACGGTCACGAGCGTCGACGAGATCATCGCAGCCACGGGCGTGTCCGTTGAAGCCGTTCTCGAGCGATTGATGGAACTCGAGATCGACGGGCTCGTCGGCGCCCACGGCGGTGGGTACGTCCGCCTCCCCGGGCCGGCAGCAGACCCGCGATGAGCGGCCCGCACTCGTTGTCGGCGCCGTTCTGGGTCGCCGAGCAGGCGACGCTCGTGAACGACTACCAGTACCTCGAGTTCCAAGCAATGGACAACCCGCTCGGAGAATCCGAACGCGAACACTTGCGGGCACTCTCGTCGACGGCGCGCATCACCCCTTCGAGCTTCGCCGCCGACTATCAATGGGAAGCCTTCAAGGGAAAT
Organism: Gammaproteobacteria bacterium; assembly: GCA_026705345.1. Lineage (GTDB taxonomy): Bacteria > Pseudomonadota > Gammaproteobacteria > Pseudomonadales > Azotimanducaceae > VXYL01. The sequence goes on along the minus strand of JAPPAV010000035.1, from coordinate 69,673 downwards.
CCGCGCAGTCTCGTGGCGCATTGGTTCGACCTCCATCTTCACGTTTCCAGCCGGGGCACCCGCACCTTGATGGTCCGCCTGCCGCGGCGCCTCGTGGACCGTGCCCGGCTCGACCGCTTTCTTCGCGAGGTGCGGATCGTGGATGTCTGGACGGCACGGGACAATCTCGTCGTCGACATTCGAGACGACGGTGAGGAAGGGTCTTCTCTGCCCTTCGAGAATTGTTCGACCATCCTCCCGGCCCTGGCACCGTTGCGAGGGGACCTGGCCGCAGGCGATTGGCGGGCGTTCTACCTGCTGTGGCTAGTCGCGGTCGAGCGAGGCTGGCTGGGTGACGAGGCAGTCGAGCCGTTGCCGGGAATCGGGCCCTTGAACGGTCCGCTCGAAACCATGACACGCCTGTTCGGCATCGATGCGGACTTCGTCCGGGCGGCGCTGGAGAGACCCGAAGGGTCGACCGAGCGCGTGGCTGCGGCCGGGCGGCGGGTGGTGGCGGCGATTCCCCATGAGGAGCAGGCGGCACTGCTGTGCCGTTTGCTGGACGATGAGCCCCATGTGGCGGCGGAGGTGCGCAATCGGCTCGCCGCCGCGGTGTCGTCGGCCATGGGGGATTCGCTCAACCGGTGCCGGTCTGCGGGGCAGATCCGGGAACGGGCCGAGACCCTTCGTGTTGAGCGGGAGTCAGCCGATGCGAAGCGCTTGGTCGCCGAACGCTGCCGCCGCCTGCGCGAGGCGCAGCGGGAACGCAAAACCCGTCTTGACGTCGCGCGGCGCCGTGGCGTGCTGGCGTGGCGGGAAGCCGAGAGGGAGATCAACCGGTGCAATGCCGCAGCCTACGACTGGGCGGTGGACATGCTGCTCGATCTCAAGACCGTTGCGGAGGAAGACGGCGAGACCCTTGGGTTCGTGGAACGCCTGAACGGGCTGTGCGAACGACACGCGGGCAAGAAGCTCTTTGTGGCACGCCTGTGGGAGTTGAACGTTTGAAAGGAACCGCCGATGGGGTAATGGGTCCTTCCTGCCTGCGAGTGTCCGTTCCGGGCCTCGTGGGGCCTGCCGGATCCTGATTCGATTGTCGGTGCACCGGACGGCGAGTATATTCGGCTGTTTCCCACTCGCCGGTCGACCCCTCCGGTCCCGGTGAACCGAGATCAGGAGCGAAAAAAATGCCTTGGGTTGCCGTGTTGATGGGTTCCGAGTCCGATTGGCCGATCATGCAGAGTTGTACCGAGACGCTCGATTCTCTGGGCGTCGGCTTCGAAGTCCGGGTCACGTCGGCGCACCGGACTCCTGCGGCGACTGCCGAATACGTTGACGATGCGGCGGCCCGGGACTGTCGGGTCTTTGTTTGCGCTGCGGGTCTTGCCGCACACCTCGCTGGCGCGGTGGCGGCGCACACGACCCGTCCGGTGATCGGTGTCCCGATCGACGGCGGACCGTTCAATGGCGCGGACGCGCTCTTGTCGACGGTGATGATGCCGGGCGGCGTACCCGTCGCCACCGTGGCGGTGGGCAAGGCCGGTGCCAAGAACGCCGGCTATCTCGCTGCGCAGATGCTCGCGGTTGCCGACGACGACTTGGCGCTTCGGATCGCGGCGGACCGGGAGGCCAATGCGGCCAAGGTGGCGGTCCAGAACGAGTCGGTGCAGCGATCGCTGACTCAGTCCGCCTAAGCGCGGACACCTTCAACGGACCAACCGGTGTCAGCGGACGAGGTGTCCGACGGCCTTCTGCTCCGCGCCGTCGACGTATTGCACAGCGGTGGCGTCGTCGCCCATGCGACGGAAGGCGTCTGGGGTCTCGCCTGCGATCCATTCGACGCCGCGGCGGTCGATCGGGTACTCGAAATCAAGGGCCGAGACGCCGACAAGGGACTCATCGTCGCCGCCGGCCGGGTGGGGGCGTTCGCGACGGAGTTGGAGTGCCTCGACGACGAAAAGGCGGGGCGGATCCGGGCAAGCTGGCCCGGCGCCGTCACTTGGGTGGTGCCGAACCGTCGTTTTCCGCAATGGATCACGGGTGGGCGCGACACCGTGGCGATCCGGGTTCCGGGGCATGAACAGGCACGGGCCCTGGCCGATGGTTTCGGCGGTGCCATCGTATCGACGTCGGCGAACCGGAGCGGGGTCGAACCGGCACGAACCGCAGCGGCAGTCGCGGACGCGCTTGGGGAGGTGGTGGATTTCATCCTGCCGGGCGAGACCGGTGCGAGCGGGGGTCCTAGCCGCATAGTCGACGCGTTGAGCGGGAGGACGTTGCGATGACCGATCGATACGCGGTGATCGGCAATCCGGTTGACCATAGCCTGTCGCCCCGAATCCATACGGTTTTCGCGACGCGCACACGCGAGGACATTGAGTACGGAAGGCTTGAGGCGCCGAGGGGTGACTTCACCGGGGTTGCCCGGCATTTCTTTGCTCACGGAGGCAGGGGTCTCAACGTCACCCTGCCGTTCAAGTTGGATGCGTGGCGATGGGTTGACAGCCACGACGATGCGGCAACGGAATCCGGTGCCGTAAACACCATCGTTGTCGAAGGCAGCGTGAAACGGGGCTGCAATACCGACGGTATCGGCCTGCTCCGCGATCTTCTGGACAACCTGGGTTGGGATCTCGACGGTGCCCGGACCCTCGTTCTGGGTGCCGGCGGCGCGGCGCAGGGTATCGTCGAGTCGCTCAAACGCGCCGGTGTCGTCGACTTGACCATCGCCAACCGCACTCGGACCAAGGCGGAGACGCTCGCGGCGCGCTTTGGTGTGGCCGGTGCGGGACTCGACGATGTGGGCGGCGGCTGGGACGTCGTCTTGAACGCGACAGCTGCGGGCCTCTCCGGAATCGGCGGATTGGTCGCCCCGTCGGTCGTCTCGGGCAGTCGTTGCTACGACATGCTCTACGCGCTCGACGGCGCGACACCGTTTTGCCGATGGGCTGCCGACCAGGGCGCGAGAGAGGTCAGCGATGGTCTTGGCATGTTGATCGAGCAGGCCGCGGAGGCGTTCCTGCTGTGGCGGGACGTCCGCCCGGATACGGGCGGCGTGGCGAAGATGTTGCGCTCGGGCGCGTGATGGCCGGCCGACGACCGTTTCGACCCGGACGAGCATTGACCCTGCAGGTGGCGGCGGCGTTGGTCACCACCGTCGGACTGGCGACGTGGCAGATCACCCGCGCGCTCGAGAAGACCTCCCTCGCCCACACCCACGAGGCACGGCTCGAAGGCGATCCCGTCGATGGGTCCCGCTACTCCGCCGAGATGCCGGATTTCACCAGGCTTGCATTGACGGGTCGCTACGACGCTGCACACACGTTTCTCGTGGCGGAACAGCCGCGTGCACGGGGGTTCGACGTGGTGACCGTGCTGACGACCGACGCCGGCGGTTTCCTCGTCAACCGGGGCTGGACGTTGCGAAGGGGCTCGGCGCCCGAAACGCCTGACGGCCCGGTCTCGGTCGTCGGGGTGGTCTGGCCGACGACGCCCTTGGCGGCCGCATTGGGCGAAGAAGCCTGGCCAGAAGCCTGGCCGAAGAGGGTACGCGCCATGAACCCGGGACGAATGGCGGAAGCGACCGGCGCACATGCCCGGGAAATCCGGCTCGAGGCGGGCGGGTCGGGGGTTTTCCGAGCTGCCTCCCTCGCTTGGGACTTCGATGCCGGCCAACACTGGAGCTACGCCGTGCAGTGGCTGCTGATTGGCCTCGTTGTTGGCATGGGCTACGTTCTGATTGGTCGTCGAAAAGGCAGCCATGGCGCGAACGATGCGTGAGGCGTCTCGTCGTACCACGAATCTTGTCGCCGTTGCCGTGGCGCTTGCCGCGGTGGTGGTCGTGCTGGGCGCGTACACGCGCCTGGTCGATGCCGGGCTCGGTTGTCCCGATTGGCCGGGATGCTACGGCATGATCCTGGTGCCGGAGTCGGCTGAAGAGATCGCCCGCGCCGAAGCGGCGTTCCCCGAATCGCCCGTCGAAGCCGACAAGGCATGGCCGGAGATGATCCATCGCTATGCCGCGGCATCGCTCGGGCTCGTGGTCCTGGTATTGGCCGTCCTGGCGGTCAAAGGAGGGCTTCCCTGGAAGCTGCCGGTGGCGATCGTCCTGCTGGTGATCGCGCAAGGCGCGTTCGGTGCTTGGACGGTCACCCTGAAACTCTGGCCACAGGTGGTGACCACCCACCTCCTGGGTGGTTTCGCCACGCTCGCGTTGCTTTGGGTGTGGTGGCTGGCGCTCCGGGGTCCGCCGTGGCGGGTGAGCCCGTCGCTTCGGGGACTGTCGATGGCGACCTTGGTGGTCGTGGTGGCCCAGGTTGCCCTGGGCGGTTGGCTGACGGCCAACTACGCCGCCCTCGCCTGCCCGGATTTTCCCACCTGCCACGGTGTTTGGATCCCGGACATGGACTTCGCTGCGGGTTTCGACATCTTCCAGGGCGTGGGGCCGAACTACCTCGGCGGCTTGATGTCGAGCGATGCCCGGGTGGCGATCCACGTTGCGCACCGCATCGGCGCCGTGGCGGTACTGCTCGTCGCCGGGTGGCTGGCGGTTCGCTTGGGATCGCGACCGTTGGCCTGGGTGCTCGGCGGGGTGCTTGCACTCCAACTGGCGCTGGGCATCGCCAACGTGGTCTTCGCCCTGCCCCTCGTCGTTGCCGTGTTGCACAATGCCGGGGCAGCTGCGTTGCTGCTGGTCGTCGTCACCATCTACTACGCGATCCGCCGCTTGAGCGCATAATCGAATGATGAAGGTTGCCGTCCTCGCGCTCCTGCTGGCCGTCCTGGTCGGGGCGGGTGTGGCGGTGGTTTACTTCCGACCCGGTACGCAGTTCTCGGACGAAGAGCTCAAGGCGTTTAACTTCACGCCGTACCCGGAGCCACGGCAGGTCGGCGGCTTTTCGCTGGACGATGCCGCCGGCGGCGACTTCGGTCCGGAACGTTTGCGCGGCCGGTGGTCGTTCATGTTCTTCGGTTTCGCCAACTGTCCAGACATCTGCCCCATCACCATGGCCGTGCTCGGCGAAGCGGAGCAGGTCCTTGTCGAGGCTGGCGACGAGCCGTTCCAGGGCATCCTGGTCACGGTTGATCCGGAGCGGGATACGGCTCCCTTGCTGTTGGAGTACGTGCGGACCTTCTCGGACGATTTCGTCGGTGTGACCGGATCGGTACCGGACATCTTCGCCTTCGCGCGTAGCTTCCATGCGGGATTCTCCAAGGTTCTGGTGGAGGACTCGGAGCTTGGCTACACCATGAACCACTCCGGTCGTATCGCGGTGGTGGACCCTTCGGGCAGGCACTACGGCAATGTCTCCTCGCCTTTCGATGCCACCCGCCTGGCGACGCTCCACCGTGCCTTGAGCAGTCGAGTTCAACACACGACCAATTGACGGCAAGCCGCCTCTTTTTTGACATTGCGCGGACGGCTTTCCTATGCTGGCATGTTTGGCGAGGGGGCGTTGGGTGGCCAATCCACCGACACGACACGCGGGTTGCGCCGTTGACGGGCGTTCTTGTTCGAACTCGGGCCGGGTCGCGGCGGTCGCTTGAACGCTAATGTGGCAGGGGGCGCCGAGGCCGGTCCGCGCCAGGAAGCCGCCTTACGCTACGACGAGGTTCGGCAACGTTCGCTGACCATCTGCGAGCCGCTCGCCGTGGAGGACTATGGCGTGCAACCCGTCGTCGAAGCCAGCCCGCCGAAGTGGCACCTGGCGCACACGACCTGGTTCTTCGAGACGTTCCTGCTCAAGGCCTGCGTGCCCGGCTACCGCCCGTTCCACCCGGATTTCGAGTACCTGTTCAACTCGTACTACGACGGCATCGGGCAGCAGTTCCCGCGCCCGGAGCGAGGTCGGCTGTCGCGGCCCACGGTGTCGGAGGTCCGCGCCTACCGCGACCATGTGGACACGGCGATGCATGGCCTGCTCGGACGCGATGATGCCGATGTCTCGAACCGGATCACCTTGGGGCTCCACCACGAAGAGCAACACCAGGAGCTGATGGTCACCGACATCAAGGCCAATCTGGGCCTCAACCCGCTCAAGCCCGCCTACGCCCCGCCGCCTCGAAAAAAACCAGTCGATGATCGCGCGGCGTCGTGCGGGACACTCGCATTCGCGGAGTATGCGGGGGGAATCGTCCAGATCGGCGCGCATGTTGGCGACGGTTTCGTGTTTGACAACGAGTGCCCGAGGCACCGGGTGTGGATCGACGACTTCGAGCTGGGCAACCGCTTGGTCACGAACGCCGAGTTCGCCGAGTTCATTGCCGACGGCGGCTACGACGAGCCAACCGTGTGGCTGTCGGATGGCTGGCGCTGGCGGCAGGAACGGGCGGTCGCCGCGCCCATGTATTGGCGCAGCGTTGACGGCTGCTGGCTGGAGTACCGCCTCGACGGTGAGCGACCGCTGATGCCCAACGCGCCCGTTACCCACGTGAGTCACTACGAGGCGGACGCCTACGCGCGTTGGGCCGGCGCACGACTACCGACGGAGGCGGAGTGGGAGGTCGCCGCCGCCTCACACGCCATTGACGGCAACTTCGCCCGCGGCCCGCGAGCGCCGCATCCGGAGCCGGTTGGCACCGACGGTATGGGGCAACTGTTCGGGGACTGCTGGGAATGGACATCGAGCGCCTATGTCCCGTATCCCGGGTTCGAGCCCCTGGACGGCACGCTCGGCGAATACAACGGCAAGTTCATGTCCGGGCAAATGGTGCTGCGCGGGGGTTCCTGCGCAACGCCGCTGGATCATGTACGCGCCAGCTATCGGAATTTCTTCTACCCGCCGGACCGTTGGCAGTTCACCGGCATACGCCTTGCCAGAAACCGGAGCTGACTGATCGACACGCACGCCCAAAACGGGGAGGCGACGCCCCGCTACGAGTTCTTCGACCTGAAACCCGCCCTTCCCGACATGGCTGCCGAGGTCCTGCGCGGCTTGTCGCTTCCGGCCAAGTCGATTCCGCCCAAGTATTTCTACGACGCGCAAGGGTCGCGACTCTTCGACGTCATCACCAAACTGCCGGGCTACTACCTGACGCGTGTCGAGACTGAAATCCTGCGGGACAACCAGGAACTGATCGCCCGGCGCGTGGGCGCCGGCACCTGCCTTGTCGAGTACGGCAGCGGCAGCAGCGTCAAGTCACGCCTCCTGATCGACGCCTGCCTGCCGGCGGCCTATGTTCCGGTAGACATCTCCCGGGAGCACCTCGAGCACTCGGCAAGGGCGATATTCGACCGCTACCCGGGACTCGCGGTCTATCCCACCTGTGCGGACTACACGTCGCCCTTCGAACTACCGCTCCCGGTGGCTGGGTTGCCGCGGCTGGCGTTCTTTCCGGGTTCAAGCATCGGCAACTTCGAACCGAATGCCGCTGGCGATTTCTTGCGTGGCGTGGCTCAAGTCGTGGACGCTGGCGGCTGGCTGGTGGTCGGCGTAGACGCCAAGAAGGATCGCGATGTCCTCGATCGCGCCTACACCGACATGGGCGGCATCACCGAACAGTTCAACAAGAACCTGCTGGCGAACATCAACAACGCCCTCGGCGCTGACTTCGACCTCACCGGGTTCCGCCATCTGGCCGTCTACAACGAAGGAGCCGGCCGCATCGAGATGTACCTGGTCTCGGCGTGCGAGCAACGAGTGAGCGTGGCCGGAACCGAGGTTGCCTTTGCCAAGGGCGAACGACTGCACACCGAGAACTCCTACAAGTACGCGCCGGAAGAGTTCGGTGCCATCGCAGAGCAGAGCGGCTTCGAATGCGTCGACGTCCTGCTCGATGACAGGGCCTACTTCATGGTGTTTCTACTGCGGGTTCGTTGAATTGCTCACCGCCTGTTCGGTCAACACGTAGGTCGGAACCAGCAGCTTCGAGTCCCTCGATCGTCGAAGCCGCGGTGTTGCCTACACAGTCCTAGAACTCGATCAAGACCCAGCGGGGAACCAGGGTTTCGGCCTGCTCTAGGTCGCCGAAGCCGGTCGTGGGGTCTCTCGGGGCCAGGTAGTACGGTTTGCCCACCTTGGGGACTACCTTGATCATGCGCAGTTTGCCGTTCTGCCGGTACTCGTAGACGGTGCGTTCCTCCCCGGCGATCAGGGTCACATCCGGGCCGCGGGCCTCTTCGAGCGATGGTGCCGGCGGCGGTTCCGTGGGACGAATACCGGATCCGGCGTTTTTCGTTGGTTTCGTTTCTGTGTCGCGGGGTGCCGGCTTCTCCCGGGATTCCTCGGTCGGCGGGGTCGAGGCCACCGGTACCTCGGCGTGCTCTTCGGCGGAGCCTCCGCTAGCGGCTAGCACGGCCAGCACGATTGCGGTCGCATGTGCCAGGGCGCCTCGATACGATGGGTGACGTTCCGGGTTCGGCACGGCGGGAGTGGCGGTTGTGCTACGGTCGATGGGGAGGGAATCTAGCATGGCTGCCGACAAACCGTTACTGCTCGTCGACGGCTCCTCCTACCTGTTCCGCGCCTTCTATGCGCTGCCCGACCTGCGCACGCTGGATGGATTCCCGACCGGCGCCATCCGCGGGGTGATCGGCATGCTCAGGAAGCTCGCCAACGACTACGAGGGCAGTCCGGTCGCGGTGGTCTTCGATGTCGGGGGCAAGACCTTCCGCAACGAGCTCTATCCGGAGTACAAGGCAAACCGTCCAAAGATGGCCGACGACCTCCGCCTTCAAATCCAGCCGATCTTCGACATCATCGAGGCGATGGGCATGCCGCTCCTGCGGGTTCCGGACGTGGAAGCCGACGACGTCATCGGCACCCTCGCCGCGGAAGCCACCCGAACGGGTCGGCGTACGATCATCTCCACCGGCGACAAGGACATGGCCCAGCTCGTCTCGGGGTACGTCACGTTGGTCAACACCATGTCCGACACGACGCTCGACCACGACGGCGTGATCGAGAAGTACGGCGTTCCTCCGGAACTCATCGTGGACTACCTCGCGCTGATGGGCGACAGCGTCGACAACATCCCGGGCGTACCCAAGGTGGGGCCGAAAACGGCGGCGAAGTGGCTCGCTACCTATGGTTCCCTAGACGAAGTGATCGCTCACTCCGACGCGGTAAAGGGCAAGATCGGCCAGAACCTGCGCGACAGCGTTGACGCGCTGCCGCTGTCCCGGGAGTTGGCGAGGATCCGCTGCGATGTCCACTTCGGCACGGGCATCGCCGACCTGACACCCGGTTCACCGGACGAGGACGCGTTGCGCGAGCATTTCGAACGCTACGAGTTCAAGCCCTGGCTGGAGGAACTCGGCGGCGGTACTTCCGAACCAGTGCCAACGGAAGCGTTGGAGGTGACGGTGGTGCTGAATCGGGCGGACCTCGACGCGCTGCTGGGGCGGGCTCGCGAGGCGGGACGGCTGACGCTGTCGGTGGAGACGACGCCGGGGCGCTTCATGGAAAGCGAGCCCGTGGGCGTGGCGCTCGGTGTCGCGCCGGGGGATGCGGCCTACGTCCCGGTCGGGCACGACCACCTCGGGGCACCCGCCCAACTCGGTTGGAGCGAGTTCCTGGAAGCCGCTGGTCCAGTTCTCGAAGACGCGGCGGTGGCCAAGACCGGCCAAGACTTGAAGCATGCGAGCAACATCCTGGCGCGTTTCGGAATCGGACTCGCCGGCGTCGGCAACGACACGATGCTGGAGTCCTATGTGCTCGATAGCGTCGGTGCCCGACGACATGCCCTGGAAGACGTCGCGAAGAAGTACCTCGGACGGGAAGCGCCGACTTTCGAAGCGCTGGCGGGCAAGGGGGCCAAACAGCGCCCGATGAACCAGGTCGACGTCCAGGAAGCGGCCGACTACGCGGCGACCCGGGTCGACCTCGCTACCCGGCTGCACGAGACCCTGCGGCGGGGCCTCGACTCGACGGGACGCCTGGCCGAGGTCTACGACGAGATCGACCGCCCGCTGCTCACGGTGTTGTCGCGGATGGAACGCCGGGGCGCGTTGGTCGATGCCGGGCTGCTCGCCGAACAGGGCCGCGAATTGGCCGAGGGCATGGAGGGGCTAGCGGAACGGGCGTTCGAGGCGGCCGGTGAGGCGTTCAATCTCGGTTCCCCGAAACAACTCCAGGAGATCCTCTACGACAAGCTCGAGATGCCGGCCCTGCGCAAGACCCAGAAGGGCCAGCGCTCCACGGCGGAGCCGGTGCTGCAGGAACTCGCCTCGCGGGGCTACGAACTGCCGGCGATCATCTTGGCGCACCGATCGCTCTCCAAGCTGAAGTCCACCTACACGGACTCGCTTCCCCACGAGATCAACCAGCGCACCGGGCGCATCCACACATCCTACAACCAGGCCGTGGCTGCCACCGGCCGGCTGTCGTCGGCGGATCCCAACCTCCAGAACATCCCGATCCGTACCGCCGAAGGCCGCAGAATCCGCCAGGCCTTCGTGGCGTCGCCGGGCAAGAAGCTCCTTGCGGCGGACTACTCGCAGATCGAGCTACGCATCATGGCGCACTTGTCGGGGGACGCCGGCCTGCTCCGGGCTTTCGAAGGCGGCGACGACATCCACCGGGCGACTGCCGCGGAGGTTTTCGGTTGCGCTTTGGAAGCGGTCTCCGACGATCAGCGGCGCAGCGCCAAGGCCATCAACTTCGGCCTGATCTACGGCATGTCGGCGTTTGGCCTGGGCCAGCAGCTTGGCGTGACGCGTCACGTCGCCGATGAATACATCACCCGCTACTTCCAACGGTATCCCCAAGTTCACGTGTTCATGGAACGGACCCGCGCCCAAGCTGGCGACGACGGCTTCGTGGAGACCCATTTCGGTCGGCGGCTCTACCTGCCCGAGATCAACGACCGCAACCGCGTGCGCCGACAGGCCGCCGAGCGGGCCGCCATCAACGCGCCCATGCAAGGCACGGCCGCGGACATCATCAAGCGAGCCATGGTCGCCGTGGACGCGTTCTGTGGAGACTCCGACCTCGATGCGGCGATGATCATGCAGGTCCACGACGAGCTGGTCCTCGAGGTGGCCGACGAGGACGTGTCCGAAACCGTTGCCGAGGTCAGCGCCCGGATGCGCGGTGCCGCCGATCTCGACGTGGAGCTGGTCGTCGACGTTGGTGTCGGCGTCAACTGGGACGAGGCCCACTAGACCCAGCCAAACCCCGGGGCGGTCAGTTGGCAGCGAGTTCGTCAGCGATCCTCGAACAAAGGGTCAGCGCCCTGTGCTTCCCGTCCGACAGGTCGATCATGCCGTGCCCGAATCGGGAGCGCGTCACGCTAAACGAGACCTCGGGGCCGTCGAGCGCCAAGATCGCTTGGCGCAGCACGCGCAAGTGAAAGAAGTCGTCGGCGGTTTCCTCGGCCACTTCCACCTCGAGAGTTTCGACGGGATTCGTCGCCATGTGTCGGACCCGTTCCCCTCCGGCTTCGTAGGCGAGGAGTCCTGCGACAAGCGTTCCGCCGGGCAGCAGCGAAAGACGAACGTACGCGGCGCGATCGTTTGTCGCCATCGGATTTCGCCGCGGGCAAGCATCCGGGCCTCGTTTCGCGCAACAGCGGCGACCCACGGGTTCGAAGGCCTGCGCATCGGCCAATGACACCAGAGACTCCATGACCCGAACCACCGCGTTCTGCACCGCGTCGTCGACATCGGCGCCTCTGCGGGACAAGGCCACGCGGCGGGCCACCGCCGAGGCTCGCTCAACGAGCCGACTGCGTGCTTGCGGGCATCCCTCGCGAGCGACGGCAATCAGAGAAGGCAGGTCTTCGTTCGGAGGCATCACCAATATGATGCCGCTCGGCGATTCGGGTTGCGCTGGCTGCTCAATTATTATGTCGATTGAGATAATCTAAATTGGCATAATCTTGTCCATGGACTTCATTGACCGCCACGACGAGATTCGACGACTCGATGACGCGATGTCACGACCTCGCGGTTTCGGCGTGCTTTGGGGGCGGCGTCGCGTCGGTAAGACGCGGCTTCTCACGGAGTGGTGCCAGCACAACGATGGCGTCTATGCCGTGGCCGATCAATCCGGGCCCGTTTTGCAGCGGCGCTACCTTGCCTCGGCATTGGCGTTGCGCTTGCCGGGATTCGACGAAGTGGAGTATCCCGATTGGCGAGCCCTTCTGCGCAGGCTCGACCGCGATGCCGCCAGCCACGGATGGCGGGGTCCTCTGATCGTGGACGAATTGCCCTACCTAATCTCGGCCGAGGCGGAGATCCTCGCGGTGTTGCAGAACTGGCTGGACTCGCCGACTCGTCAAGTCGGCCTTGTGGTGTGCGGCTCCAGCATGCGCATGATGCACGGTGCCGTACTCGATAGCGGTGCGCCACTCTACGGGCGTGCCACCGAGGCGTTTGGGGTGCATCCGTTGCGGCCAGGATTCCTCGCGGAAGTGTTCCCGCACGCTAGCGCTCGCGAGCTCGTGTCGGCGTACGCCGTGTGGGGCGGAATGCCTAGGTACTGGGAACTCGCGGAGTCCTTTGGTGCGGCGTCGAGTGAAGCAGCGGACACTCTGGTGCTCGACCCAAGCGGCCCTCTGCATCGAGAGCCCGATCGCCTGCTGCAGGCTGAAACGCCGTCCGCCACCGCGTTACGACCGCTTTTGGACGTGATAGGCAGCGGCGCACATCGGGTGAGCGAGATCGCCGGTCGATTGGGACGCCAGGCATCGAGCTTGGCCGGACCGTTGGCAACGCTCGGCGAAATGGGCTTGATCCGCCGAGAAACTCCTTTCGGGAGCGATCCGAAGTCCGGGAAACGCAGTCTCTACCAGATCGCCGATCCCTTCCTCCGGTTCTGGTTTCGGGTCGTAGCACCCAACCGGTCCCTGCTCGCCGCCGCGCCGCGAGAAACGCGGCTCGCCGTTTGGCAACGGCACCGGGTGCGACTGGAGGCCCTCGCTTGGGAGGAACTGTGCCGCATGGCCGTGCCGAATCTGCACCGAGTGGTGCCGGCGATCGCGGCGTTCGGGCCTCTCGGAGAGGGGCAACGCTACTGGCGCGGCAACGATCCGGAACTGGACATCGTGGCACGCTCGGTCACCCGGCCGGGCATACTCGTCGGCGAAGCGAAGTGGAGTGCGGCGGGGGGACGACGGGGTGTGCCGCGCCTCGGAGCCCTCGTCGGCGATGTAGATACACCGGTCTGGTCGTTCCTGTTCACGCCGGATCCGTCGCCGGACAGCGCCGATATCGTTGACGCGCGGATGGTGCTCAAAGCACTCCGGTAACGTTAGCGGACACCAGAATGATCCCGACTCAGATGCTCCCGAACCGCCGCGATGGCTTGGGCGGCACCCATTCCGGTTACCGCCGAGAACAGCAATGTCCAGGTGCCTGGCGGCACTTCGGCATCGACGAAGCGGCGCACCATCGCTTGTTCGCCGCGTTTCAGCTTGTCGGCCTTGTTGAGCAGCACGAGGAGCGGCATCGACCGGTTGGCGCACCAGTCGATCATGTCCCGGTCGAAGGGCTTGAGTGGATGGCGGGCGTCTATCACGAGGACAACGCAGACCAGGTTGGACCGACGGTCGAGATACTCGTCGACGGCGAGGCCCCAGGCCTCTTGGCGCGACTTCGCCGCGCGGGCATAGCCGTACCCGGGAAGATCCACCAACCGCCCCCCCTCGTCCACGTTGAAGAAGTTGATGAGCTGAGTGCGGCCCGGTGTCTTGCTCACTCGGGCAAGTTGCCGGCGACCGGTCAGGCGGTTCAAGGTACTCGACTTGCCGGCGTTCGAGCGCCCGGCGAACGCCACTTCCGGAACGTCGTCCCGGGGACAGGTCTCCAGCCGGTCGGCGCTCAACAGGAACTCGCTCGCCAGTGGGCGTTGCACCGGTGCCGTGGGCGGTCCGTCATTGGACACTTGCTATATAATCCCGCCGCTCGGGAAGGCGGAGTCTAGCGGCCCTCGTGGCGAATTTCGCCGTGGGCGGCGTTGGTTTTCGAACGACGTTTTCATGGGGTCATGGTGAGATCGCGAAGGATCATTGGGATTGGCGCGCTGTGCGCGGTGGGTGCGGTTGCGTGGGCAGAAGGTGAGTCGCGCCCGGCCGACGCGGAGGCCGGCCGCGTGCTTGCCTCGAAGACCTGCATCGCCTGCCACGGGGACGATGGCAATTCCCTAATCGCCGGTTACCCCCATATCGCCGGCCAGAACGCACGGTACCTGTTCCGGCAGATGCAGCTCATGCGGGACGGCGACCGGGATCCCAAGCTGATGGCGGGCCAATTGGACAACATGACCGACCAGGATCTCCGGGATATGGCGGCGTTTTACGCCGGCCAGGCGGGCAGGATTGGGCAGGCCTCGCCGGAGGACATCGAAACCGGCGAGGCGATCTACCGGGGCGGCATCCTCGCCAAGCAGGTGGCGGCGTGCACGGCGTGCCACGCGCCAGACGGTAGCGGCAACGCGCTGGCTGGCTTTCCGAGCTTGTCCGGACAGACTGCCGCCTACGTCGTGGAGCAATTGAAAGCCTATCGCGAGGGCCAGCGCAGAACGGACGCGGGCGACTACGAGGGCATGATGCGCCAAACGGCCGCCAACATGACCGACGCCGAGATTGCCGCCGTTGCCAACTACGTGTTGGGATTGCACTGACGGATTGCTGCGCGGTCTAATGCGGATCGTCGTCCGCGAAGGCAAACCGATGAACCTCGTCGCCCGATCTCTTGCTGTCGTCGCCCTGGCGGTGACGGTGGCCGCTCCCGCCCAGGAATTCAGGGAGCGCAAGGACTACTTCAGACTCCCGGTTCCCGTTCAGACCCGGGATAGTGAGAAGATCGAAGTCGTGGAGGTTTTCTCCTACGGCTGCATCCATTGCTATCAGCTTGAACCGATCTTGAACGCATGGGTCCTGGCCCAAAACGACGACGTCGACTTCCATCGGGTGCCGATGGCCACACGGAACTTGCGAACGTTGGCCCAGGCTTTCTACACGGCCAAGGAATTGGACGTCCTTCCGAAGGTGCATATGCCGATGTTCGAGAATATCCACGACTACGGCATCGACATGAGTCGTCCGCAGTTGATCCGTCGGATGTTCGAGACCCAAGCGGGCGTCGACGAGGAAGAATTCACGCGCACGTTCGACTCGTTCGCAATCGCCACCCGGGTTCGCCAGGCCGACGCGCAAACGCGCCTGTACCGGGTCCAGGGAACGCCCACGATCATCGTCGACGGTCGCTATCTGGTGGACACCGTCTCGGCCGGAAGCGCCGAGGGCATGCTGTTGGTTGTCAACCACCTGCTCGCGAAGGAGCGCGCGGAGCGGGAAAGCGAGGCCGAGGGCGTCGGAGAAAAGCCGGCTTCGGCATCGCCGACGGGCTAGAACGCCGCGTCGATATCAACTCGACGCGAACCATGTACCTTGGTATTGATCTCGGCACGTCCGCCGTCAAGGCGGTGGTCACCGACGCCGGCGAGGTGGTCGCCGAAGCCAGCGAGAGTCTCACCGTCTCGCGCCCCGGACCCCGGATGAGCGAACAGTCGCCGGAAGACTGGTGGCAGGCGACCGACGCCGCCGTTCGGCGGCTGAAAGACTACGCGCCGGGGATCGACGCCATCGGCCTCTCCGGGCAGATGCACGGTGCCGTTCTCCTGGACGCTGGCGGGCGGGTTCTGCGCAACGCGATTCTCTGGAACGACGGACGTTCGGAGTCGGAGTGCCAGGTACTCGAAGCCGCGGTCGACGTGCGGGCGTTGACCGGCAACCGAGCCATGCCGGGCTTCACGGCCCCGAAACTTCTCTGGGTGCGTCGGTACGAACCGGAGGCATTTTCGCGGACGCGGATGGTCCTCCTGCCCAAAGACTACCTGCGCTACCGCATGACGGGCGAATTCGCGAGCGACATGTCCGATGCTTCGGGGACGCTATGGCTCGATGTGGGTGGACGGCGCTATTCGGAGCGCATGCTCGACGCGACGGGTCTCTCGATCTCGCATATGCCGCGACTGGCGGAAGGCTCGGAAGTGGCCGGCGAACTGCGCACGGGTGTCGCCGCGGCGTGGGGAATGAGCACCGTGCCGGTCGTTGGCGGGGCCGGGGACCAGGCTGCGGGCGCGGTCGGCGCCGGCGCCGTGGTGGAGGGGGTGAGTTTCCTGTCGCTCGGCACCTCCGGGGTCTATTTCGTGCCGGATTCGACCTACCGACCGAACCCGGCAGGGGGCGTCCATGCTTTCTGCCACGCGCTCCCGGGCATGTGGCACCAGATGTCGGTGATCCTATCCGCCGCTAGCGCCCTCACCTGGGTGACCCGCCTCACCGGTGCGGCGTCGGAAGCAGCCCTCATCGATGAGGCCGAGTCGTCGGACGCGGGTCCCGGCAGCGTCTATTTCCTGCCCTATCTCTCTGGCGAGCGCACCCCGCACAACGACGCCAATGCGCTCGGTGCGTTCGTGGGGCTCGACCACGATGTCGACCGCGCCCGACTCGCCTATGCCGTACTCGAAGGCGTCGCCTTCGCGCTGGCCGACGGTCAGAGGGTGCTCGAGGAGGCCGGCGCGAAGATCGGCGAGGTCAGCGTGATCGGCGGCGGCGCGCGAAGCGTCTATTGGGGCCGCATTTTGTCCGCCGCCTTGGGTCGACCGCTGACCTACCGCGAAGACGCGGCGGTTGGGCCCGCCTTGGGTGCAGCGCGTCTGGCGAATCTGGGCCACCTGGCTGGTGATCCGGTCGAGGTCTGCCCGCAGGCACCGTTGGTCGAAACGGTGGCAGCCTCGTCCGAGGAGATCGAGCGGTCAGAAGAGCGTTTTTCGACCTATCGCGGCCTCTACGACGACCTCAAGGACCGCTTCCCGGCGCTTCACGAAGCCTGACCGCAAGACGCTGGCAAAAAGGCCATAATTCCGACGGGGGTACCTTGGAGATGGCCGCTATGAGCTTCTTTCCGGACGTGGACACGATTCGCTATCGGGGTCCCGAGTCCACCGACCCGCTCGCCTTCCGCTACTACGATGCCGAAGCCGAAGTCCTTGGCAAGACGATGGGGGAGCACCTGCGCTTCGCGGTCTGCTATTGGCATTCCTTCGACGCCCCCGGGTCCGATGTGTTCGGCACCGGCACCTGGGACCGCCCCTGGGCCAACGGCAGTGCGGACGCCATGGCTGCGGCGAGAGAGAAGCTCGCGGCGGGCTTCGAGTTCGTCGCGAAGCTGACGGCACCCTACTTCTGCTTCCACGACCGCGACGTCGCGCCGGAGGGGTCCACCCTGGCGGAGACGGAGCGGAACCTGCTTGCCATCGGCGAGGACATGGCGCGCGAGATGCAGGATACCGGGATCAAGCTCCTGTGGGGAACAGCAAACCTGTTTGGACATCCCCGATATGCAGCGGGCGCGGCGACCAATCCCAACCCGGAAGTGTTCGCCCATGCCGCCGCCCAGGTGAAGACGGCCCTCGAACTCACTCACCAGTTGGGTGGCGAGAACTACGTACTCTGGGGCGGACGCGAAGGCTACGACACGCTATTGAACACCGACCTCAAGCGCGAATCCGACCAGCTTGGCCGTTTCATGCAAATGGTCGTCGAACACAAGCACAAGATCGGCTTTCGTGGCACGCTGCTCATCGAACCGAAGCCCTGCGAGCCAACCAAGCACCAATACGACTACGACAGCGCCGCCTGCTACGCCTTCCTGCAGAAATACGGTCTGACCGACGAGTTCAAGCTCAACATCGAGTGCAATCACGCCACGCTTGCCGGGCACACCTTCCAGCACGAGGTCGCGTACGCCATCGCGCACGGCATCTTCGGCAGCATCGACGCCAATCGCGGCGATCCTCAGAATGGTTGGGACACGGACCAGTACCCGAACAGCGTCGAGGAAGCGACCCTGGTGCTGTACGAGATACTGCGCGCCGGCGGCCTGCAGAGCGGCGGATTCAACTTCGACGCCAAGCTGCGCCGCCAGAGCGTCGCCCGGGAGGATCTCTTCTATGGCCACATCGGCGGCATGGACACCCTGGCGCGCGGTTTGTTGAACGCTGCCGCGTTGATCGAATCCGGCGAACTGGCCGGGCACGTCGCGAACCGCTATTCGGGGTGGGACGACGCGTTTGGACAAGGCATCCTGAACGGCGAGATGGACTTCACAAGCCTGTCGGGCCATGTCCACTCGACGAACCCGGATCTCGCCCCCGCCAGCGGTCGCCAGGAGCTTCTAGAGAACGTCGTGTCGCGGTTCGTGAGATAGCAAACGCGTGCAAACCGCTAGCACTCGGAAGCAACCCACCATTGCCCGGCGCATCCTTCGGCTGCTGAAGAACGACGCGCTCATCGCCGCCGTTGCCGTACTCGCGGTATCGTTCGTTGCCTGCTTCGGCGTCGCCGTGATCACTTGGCTCACATACCGGGAACGATACGGGGTCGGATTCCTCGAATACCTGAGAATCTTCTTGTAGGGGACACCCTTATGGCGACCGTGGTGATGAACCGACGACGTTGGATGCAGTTCG
This sequence comes from Gammaproteobacteria bacterium, assembly GCA_026705345.1. Taxonomy (GTDB): domain Bacteria; phylum Pseudomonadota; class Gammaproteobacteria; order Pseudomonadales; family Azotimanducaceae; genus VXYL01. Next base: position 51,275 of record JAPPAV010000035.1, on the reverse strand, counting down.
GGGTTAAGGCGACGCTCTACGTCGTCGCGGCCGGCTTCGCGGCGATTTGCGTGGCCCCGGCACCGGTCGCGCACGCTGCGAACAACCGGGAAGCGCGTCCGCTGTCCGCCTTTTTCGGGCTGGACAACAACCTGCCCTTCGGGGCAAATCGCATCTGCTTGGGCGCAGCCGGCAAGGATGGCATGCCGGTTGTGCTGTCCCATACGCTGGACACCGAGACGCTGCAGCCCGAGGACTTCCGGATCGTCACGCGGTCCGGTACTGAACGCACCCCCATCTGCTCCACCTTCAGGCCGGCGACCGATGCAGGCGAACTCAGGACCGTACTCCTCATCGGCGAGTTCGGCGACGCGGCCGACGACCCGCCGGTGAAAGTGCTCGTTGTCGACGACCTGTTCTCGGATGGAACGTCTGGCGGTTCAGTGAATTTTCGCGGAACGCAGACGCATGTCACCCCGCTCGGCGCCGGTCCCTCTCTCGTGCTGGCGGAGGTAGTGCCCGAGGGCGGGCGGTCAACAGGGGACCGGGGGTCCGCCTGTCCGGGAGGTACTCGACAGGTGGTGCGGGCAACTTGGGCCGGCGGCGTGCGACGGCCTGATGGCGACGAAGCCGGCGACGCCGAACGCACACTCTATCGCGTGACCGTGGAGCGCTCGGATGGCTCGCGTCACGAGATCGTTCCGGCGGCGCTTGCGGACCTGGGGGACCGGGACAACAACCACCATCTGTGCCTCGATACGTCCGCCCCGCCGGTCTCTGTCCGCTTCCCGGCCGGTCACCTGGTCGATCCCAACCAGGATCTGAATCCCGATACGCGCGTTGCGGTCAACAGGTTGGTCGGGGACTGACAGCGGCCCTGTCAGAACGGTTCGCGTGTGTGTCCTCAATGCGCCATCCTCAATGCGCCACGCGTGTGTGTCCTCAATGCGCGAGATGGCTTGAGATTGACACGAAGTTCGTGAATCACTATTTTCGTGATATGAGAAACATAACCGTAGCGTTGCCTGACGACGTCGCGCGCTGGGTGAGAGTCCGGGCGGCCGAACAGGATCATAGCGTGTCCAAATGGCTTGCCGACGTGCTTGAAGGCATGCGCCGGCGAGAGGATGCCTACGACGCGGCGATGGAACGCTTCTTCTCGAGAGCCCCCCGGGAACTGACCTGGGTCGAAGACCGTAAGCCCACCCGGGACGAATTGCATGACCGCCCCGGTCTTCGTTGACACGAACGTCCTGGTCTACCGGCACGACAGTACTGATCCGGCCAAACAATCGCGGGCGGACGAGTGGCTGAGTACGTTGGTGCACGAGCGGGCGGCCCGCGTCAGCTATCAGGTGCTTCAGGAGCTCTTTGTCACGCTCACTCGAAAGGTGCAACCGCCGACGGCTGATCGGGAAGCGCGGGAGATTGTGCGCGACCTTGCATCGTGGCAACCGATTGCGATTGATCTGGCCATCATGGAACGCGCGTGGGTCAACCAGCAACGGTACCTGCTGTCGTGGTGGGATGCCTTGATCGTCGCGGCCGCGCAGTCTAGCGGCTGTATCGCGCTCCTAACGGAAGACCTCCAACACGGTCAAGCACTTGGAGATGTGCGAGTGGTCAATCCCTTCGCAACACCGAACAGCACTGCACAGGCGATTCTTGCTGGGCTCAGGTCCTGATGAGGTGCCACTGGCTTGTGAGTCAAAAATGCGCCCGGTAGTTGGTGGCTCGCAACGTCACATGCCCTTCGACATCGCCCGGTAGGGTAAACAGCTTTGGGCGTTCGCGGAACTCGAAGACCCGGTAGAGCTGGTAGGCGTCGCTATTGGCCTTGGAGAACCGAATCTCGCCGGCGCTGATGTAGAACGGCGTGCGTTTCCCGTAGCGGGTGGTCTTCACTTCGACGAAGCGGTCCCGACCGGTCGCTTCGTATGAGTGGATGTCGTAACCGAGGTGGTCCCCGATCGTCTTGGACACCTGCTCGACGTTACGCGCCAGATGATCCTTGCCGGCCCGTTGAAGCCGGGTCTTCTCCGTAGACCATGATGAGACTCTCGCCGGCATCACCGAGGGATTTGTTCGCGGCTTCTTGTTGGACGTAGTCGAACGGCTTCGGGCTGCGGCTCGAGATGACGTACTCGGCGGGCTCCTCTGCCACGGCCAATCTGTTCCTAGGCGGCTCGACCTGAATGGATAGGATATCGGTCACGGTCAACGTCTCCTGCGGAGCCGAGACCTCGCGAGTCAATTGTCGATTAGTGGCGAGACGCGTTCGCCAACCACCTCGCGCAGCAAGGCTTGCACGTTGCCCCGCGGTTTGTAGCCGTCGATGTAGGGGAGCCCCATGCCGGCGAGAACAGCGCTGATGTTCTGGTGTTTGAATTCGACCGAGCCGTGGGACCGGCCTTGCAGCTGCAGGCGCAGCACCCGATTGTGGTCTTTCTTCGTGTACGTCTTGCCGGATCGTTCGAGCGCAAGCATGTCCAGGTAGTCCTGAACAGCGGCTTCCACCTCCGCTCGGCTCCAGTCTCGTCCCGCCATCGAGGGCAATCGTACACAAGTGGACGAGTATCGGTGCTAGTCCGCTTGTGTTCCCATGGTCGTGGGCCGACTGTGGGTGGGCTACGGGACGGTGGCGGCAACCACCCGCTTCGTACAAGCTGTGCCAAACACCTCCGGGTACTGTTCCGGGTAGTCGCTCTGACATTCGGCGATCGCGGCCTTGGCGCGGTTTACGACGTAGCCGTGGACGAGGCGTGACTGCTCTTCGCTGAGTATTTCCTTGAAGCCCGGCATGCCGACGGTTTCGTAGGCGCCCTCGCGGACGATGACGTTCCAGCGCGAGTGGGCGGCGGCGGGCAGGTACTTCAGGTCGGGCACGGAGCTTCCGGAGTGGACGTCGGAGCCGTGGCAGGACGAACACCAGGTGTGGTAGAGCATCTCGCCTTGGGCGAGTTCGGCTTCGCTGAGTTCCATCTCAGGCGGTTGGGGGATGTTCACGTACGTGACGTCGGGTTCCGGCAACTGGGCTTCGCCGCCAAGCTTGAATGCCAGCAGGCGTCCCTCGGAGAGGACGTTGCCCCGGTGCCGCGGTGCGCCGGTGAATAGCGTGAACGATCCTCCCCAACCCGCAATGACTGCGACGTACTGCTCGCCGTCGATGGCGTAGCTGACCGGGGCGGCGATGATTCCCGTGTGCACGGGCGTTTCCCACTTGAGTTCCCCGGTGTCGGCGGCATAGGCCGCGAAATAGCCATCGGATCGGCCCTGGAAGACGAGGTTCCCGGCGGTGGTCAGCACGCCGCCGTTCCACGTGCTCGGATGCTGCACGCGCCAGGCTTCCTTCTGCGCGATGGGATCCCACGCCGCGAGGTGGCCCTTCATCGACTCGAACATGGCGGCGCGCGCCTCGACGGTCCTGGGGGGCAACAGGGGAGTCAGGTCGATGCCGGAGTTGAAGGCGCCGGGCAGGTATTCGAAGTCGGGCTTCTTGGCGTAGGGGAAGGCCATCTCGATGGCGGGGATGTAGACGTAGCCCGTGGCGGGGTTGTAGGCCATCGGATGCCAGTTGTGGCCGCCGTGGGCGGACGGAAAGACCAAGGCCGTACCCTCGGGATGGCGCGCTTCGGGAATCTCGACCGGCCGGCCGGTCTCGTAGTCGATGTGGGTAGCCCAGTTGACGGGCACGTAGGGCTCGGCGGAGATGAACTCGCCGTTGGTCCGGTCCAGCACGTAGAAGAACCCGTTCTTGGGTGCCTGCATAATGACCTTGCGCGTGCTACCGGCGACTTCGATGTCGGCAAGTATCATTTGCTGGGTCGCGGTGTAATCCCAAGTCTCGCCGGGTGTCGTTTGGTAATACCAAGCTAGTGTTCCGTCGTCGGCATTGAGGGCGACGATGGAAGCGAGGAACAGGTTGTCGCCGCCGCCGGGACTGCGCAGGTCCCGGTTCCAGGGCGTGCCGTTGCCGACGCCGACGTAGAGCAGGTTGAGTTCGGGGTCGAACGCCATCGAGTCCCAGACGGTGCCGCCGCCGCCGATCTCCCACCAGTTGCCGCCGCTCCAGGTCTCGGCTGCGAGTTCCATGGCGGGGTTTTCGAAAGGTTCCGACGGGTCTCCCGGGACGGTCCAGAACCGCCAGCGCTCCTCGCCCGTCTCCCAGTCGTAGGCGGTGACGTAGCCGCGCACGCCGTATTCGCCGCCGCCGTTGCCAATGACGACAAGATCGTTCACGACCCGCGGGGCGCCGGTGATGGTGTAGGGGCGATCGGGATCGATGGTCAGCGTTTCCCAGACCACCTCGCCGGTTCCGGCGTCGAGGGCGACGAGGCGGCCGTCGAGGGTGCCGACGAACACCCGGCCTTTCCAAACCGCCACACCGCGGTTGACGACGTCGCAGCAGGCGTATTTTCCCCAGGCCTTGGGCACCTCGGGGTCGTATTGCCAGATGAGTTCACCGGTGCGGCCGTCGTTGGCGTAGACGCGGCTCCAGGTGCCGGTGGTGAAGAGGACGCCGTCTACCACGATGGGCGTTGCCTCCAGACCGCGGGTGTCCCCGGTGTCCCAATGCCAGGCCAGCCGTAAATCGGCTACGTTCTCGGCGTTGATGCCTGCGAGCGGACTGTGTCGTTGCTCGTCGTAGGTGCGACCGTGGGCGAGCCAGTTGCCCGGTTCCGCGTCGGCCGCCTCGATGCGGTCCGACGCAACGGACGCGGTCGCGGTTCGGATGGCTTCGACCCGCGCCGCCGCCTTCTCGGCGGGCGTCGGCCCACAACCCGCGAGGCCCGCGATCACCGCCAGGACGGCCAACCGCCCGATCATTTGTTTTTCTACCCGCACTTGCCCACCCCAAGCCAGAAGACCGCCGAAGCATACAACCTACCCGCCAATGCCGGTATTCTCGTGACGTCGGACAGGTATGGGAATCAGGACTTTGGCGGAACCGCAGTTGATGGAGTCCTCCGCCGACTGGGAACTCGAGCAGCAGGAATGGATCGAGGCCTTGGCCGGCGTTCTCGACGAGCGCGGCAGCGACGATGCCAAGGCCCTGCTTGCGCGCCTGCAGCACGAACTCTCCCAGAAGGGCATCGTGCTCACCGACGCGGCGCTCAACACGCCCTACAAGAACACCATCCCCTTGACCGACCAGCCCCCCTACCCCGGGGATATCGAGCTGGAGAGCCGCATCGAGGACATCCTGCGCTGGAACGCCGCCGCGATGGTTCTGCAGGCCTACGACAGCGGCTCCGGCGTCGGGGGCCACATCGCCACCTATCTCTCGGCGTCGACGATGATGGAGGTGGGCCTCAACCACGTCTTCCGAGCCCGAAGCGAGCACTATGGCGGCGACCAGGTCCACTTCCAGGCGCACACGGCCCCCGGCATCTATGCCCGCGCATTCCTTGAAGGCCGGTTGACGGAGACGGAACTCAAGAACTTCCGCCGGGAGTTGGCCAAGGGCGGGGGACTGCCGTCCTACCCGCATCCGCGCCGGCTGCCGCACTTCTGGCAGATGCCGTGCGCCAGCATGGGCTTGTCGACGCCGAGCGCGATCTACCAGGCGCGCTTTGCCAAGTACCTGGAACACCGGGGTCTGAAGGCGGACAACGGCGGCAAGATCTGGGCTTTCATCGGCGATGGCGAGTCGGACGAACCGGAGGTGCTCGGCACCATCGCCATCGCCGCCCGGGAGCAACTCGACAACATCGTCCTCGCGGTGAACTGCAACCTGCAGCGCCTGGATGGCCCGGTGCGCGGCAACGGCAAGATCATCCAGGAGTTGGAACGGGCGTTCCGCGGCGCCGACTGGCACGTCATCAAGGTGATCTGGGGCAGCGGCTGGGACGTCCTTCTGCAGCGGGACGTCGAAGGCATCCTCCAGACCCGCATGGAGCAGGCCGTGGACGGCGACTACCAGATGTACACGGTCTCGCCCGGCGACGTCGTGCGCGAGCACTGGGTCGAGAACAACCAGCCGTTGAAGGATCTGATGAGCGCGCTCACGGACGAGGAGATCCGCTCCATCAAGCGCGGCGGGCACGACCACAAGAAGATCTTCGCGGCCTTCAAGGAGGCGGAGGAGGTCACCGGCAAACCCGTCGTGCTGCTTCTCAAGACCGTGAAGGGCTACGGCCTGGGGCCGGAGATCGAGGGCCGCAACACGGTGCACCAGAAGAAGCACCTCAATCCGTCGGAACGACTGGCGCTCGCCGAGCGCCTGCGAATCCCGCTCGAAGGCGACGCGATCGAGCGCGCCGAGTTCTACCGCCCGCCGGACGAGAGCGAGGAGGTGCGCTATATGAAGGCCCGCCGGGACGCATTGGGCGGGCCGATTCCGAAGCGTGAAGTGAGCTGCCCGACCATGTCGCCGCCGCCGCTGGAATTTTTCCAGGAGATGCTCAACGGGTCTCGCGGTCGTGCGGTCTCGACCACCATGGCCATGGTGCGGATGTTGCAGAAGCTCCTGCGCGAGAAGAGTATCGGCAAGTACATCGTGCCCATCGTGCCCGACGAGGCGCGCACATTCGGCATGGACGGGCTGTTTCCCCAAGCCGGTATCTATTCCCCTGCGGGCCAGCACTACAAGCCCGTGGATGCCGGGACCATTGCGCCGTACCGGGAGGCGGAGGACGGCCAGATTCTCCAGGAGGGCATCTGCGAAACCGGCGCCATCGCGTCGTTCCTGGCCGCCGGGACTGCGTACGCGAACTACGGCCTGCCGATGGTGCCTTTCTACATCTTCTATTCGATCTTCGGCTTCCAGCGCGTCGGCGACATGATCTGGTCCTGCGGCGACATGATGTGCAAGGGCTTTCTCCTAGGTGGCACGTCGGGGCGCACCACGCTGAACGGGGAAGGCGTGCAGCATCAGGACGGGCATTCGCACCTGATGGCGTCCACCGTGCCGAACCTGGTGAGCTACGATCCGGCGTTCGCGTTCGAACTCGCCGTCATCGTCCGGGACGGCATCCGCCGCATGTACGAAGCCGGGGAGGACGTCTTCTACTACCTGACGCTGACCAACCAGAACTACGTCATGCCGCCCATGCCGGACGGCGCGGAAGACGGCATCGTGCGCGGCATGTATGCGCTCGAGCATTCGGTGCGGGCGTCGGTGAACCTGCTCGGCAGCGGCGCCATCATGACCGAGGTCCTCGCGGCGGCTGCGACGTTGCGGGCCATGGGCAAGCGCGTGAACGTCTGGAGCGTGACGAGCTATACGGAACTCGCGCGACAGGGCGTGGCGGCGGAACGGGCGCAGATGCTCGCCGCCGGCGGTTCGGATGAAAGTCCCTACGTGCAAACCCTGCTCGAAGGCGAGAACGGGGTGTTCGTGGCCGCATCGGACTACATGAAGGCGCTACCGCTCCTGATCGCCCGCTGGTTTCCGGGCGCCTACACCGTACTCGGCACCGACGGCTACGGCCTGTCGGAGTCCCGGGAGGCGCTACGGGGCTACTTCGAGGTCTCGAAGGAATGGATCGTGTTCTCGGCCTTGTCGACGCTCGCGCAGGCCAACAAGGGGACGGTCAAGGACGCGATGGACTACGCCGCCTCGACCGGTCTGGATCGCGACAAGGCGATACCGGATTGAGGGACACCTCTATTTTTCCATCTAAACAAACGCCCCCTTAGAGCAAATCCGTCTAACAAGGGGCTTTCGTTCCGGTTTCATCGAGTGCTAAATAAGCAGCATGTTACTGCTGCAAAATTAGCAACTATCCATGGATGATCACGTGCACCTAACGCGCCGCGAGCGCCAGATCATGGATGTCCTCTACGAACAGGGAGAAGCATCCGTCGGCGAGGTGCGTCGCGCCCTCCCCAATGCGCCGAGCTACTCGGCCGTCCGCGCACTCATGCGCAAACTGCTGGACAAGGGTCACGCTTCCTATCGCGAAGACGGTACCCGCTATGTCTACAGGCCGGTGCTGGCGCGCAACCGGGCGCGGCGTAGCGCCCTGCAACGGGTAGTCAACACGTTCTTCGACGGCTCCGCGGCCGACGCGGTGGTGGGACTCCTCGGTAACGAGCGCAACCTTACCGAGGAAGAGTTGGCCAGGATTCGGGCCACCCTCGAGAAGCTCAAAGCCCCCTAGTCATGACCGATGTCGTGCACATCGACGCCCGCTGGATCGTTCAGCTCGTCCTGTGCTCCGCGCTGTTGAGCGCGTTCGCGTTCGTGGCGTTCCGAAGCAACCCGGTAACCCGGCGCGCCTACACGCTGGTCGCGGGCTTGGTGCTGACCGCACTGCCGTTCGTGCTTGCCTTGACCAGCGGCTGGCACTGGACCGCGCCCTTCGAGGTGCTGACGCTCATGTCGCTGGCGGGAAGCGTGCCGATCCCCGTGTGGCTGGTGGCGGTGTGGGCCACCGGTACCGTCGTCCTTACCCTGCGTGCGGTGTTCCGCCTTGCGGACACCCGGCGCGAGCTTGCCGCCCTGCCGAAGGTGGACGATCCACGCATCGCGGCGGAGGCGGAGGTCGTCGCGCGCCGACTTGCTTTCCGGCGACCTTACCAGTTGCACTTCGGCCCCAACTCCTGCTCGTCGGCCTTGGCAGGCAACCGGATCGTCCTCCAGGCCGATGCCAAGGACTGGGAACCCCGCGCCGTGCGTGCCGTGCTGGCCCACGAATTTGTCCATCTTGCGCGACGCGACGATCTTTGTCTGTTCGGCCTGGGGCTTGTGTTGAGCTGGTATTGGTTCGTGCCCTGGGTCTCGGTCCTGCGGCAGCAGTATGCGAGTGCCATGGAGCAGAGTTGCGACGACCGGGCGGCGGAGATCCTGCCTAGCTGCGCGGACTATCTGGACGGTGTTCTCTGTGCCGCGCGGGCGGAGCTGGAGCCCACCCTCGTCGCCGCCTTGGCTGGCAACAGCGTCGTCATGCGTTTCCAGCGGTTCCTCGGAAACCGCGAACGTCAGCTTGATGTCGGCGGCGTGTACTGGGGTCTTGTCGTCGGCCTGGGCGTGGCGCTGCTGTTCACCAGCGTCGAGTTCGAAGCGCAGGAAGCGCCGCCCGTCCAGTCGTTGCGCGGCTACTCCACTGGGCTCCGGACCTTGACGCTCGAACCGGAGGTCGATGCGCCGAACATCCGCGAACAGGCCCTGGGCGGCGACCGCGAGGTCCGGCGTGCGCCACGGGTCATCTACCCTGGCCGGGCGATCAACGACGGTGTCGAGGGCCACGTCGTCGTCGAGTACACGGTGTCGGACGACGGTAGCGTCGTTCGTCCTGCCGTGGTCGATAGCAGTCCGCCGGGGATGTTCGACGACGCGGTGCTGCGTGCCCTCACCCGCCGCGAGTACGTGTCCAACCACGAACTCGCCGATGGCGGGTCAGCGAACCCACCCGGCCGGATCGTTCGCCGCTTCGACTTCGAACTCCCGGACCGAGATACTCCCGAGATGACGCGCTACCCGTCGGCTAAGCCACCGCCGAACCTTCCGCTGCCGCAAGCGGAGTGGGACACCGGAGGTGCGACAGCCGACGTCGAATCTGCATCACCGGGGAACGTCGTTAAGGTAGTCAACGCCGAGTTGACGGTTCCCGTCGTCGAGGAAACCTTGCTTCCCGTCGTCAAGGTTGCGCCGATCTATCCGCCGGATGCGCTCGAAGCGGATATCGCGGGTAGCGTATTGCTCGAGTTCTCCGTAACCGCATTGGGCGCCGTGCTAGATCCCGTGGTTGTCGAGGCGGAGCCGCCCGGCGTATTCGACCAGGCCGCTCTCGATGCCCTCAGCAAGTTCAAGTACAGACCCAAGGTGGTCGACGGCGAGCCGGTTGAAACCACAGGCGTGCGCAATCGCTTCATCTTCGAGATTACAGACGAGTAACCGCTGCCGTTGTTCGAGGCAAGTCCAAGGAGATTGTAGGAATGATCCAACACCAAGAGTCTCAGTCGGTTCGCATGGTCGCGGTACTTTCCGTGCTGATGCTGGCGTTTTCCGTCATTGCGGCGCCCTCACCAGCCAAAGAGAACCCGAACGAAGCCCTGCCCATCGTCAAGGTGGCGCCGATCTATCCCGACCGCGCCGTTCGGGAGAAGATCGAGGGACACGTCCTGCTCGAGTTCGTCGTTACCGAGACCGGCGGCGTGCGCGATGCCGTGGTTGTGGAGTCGGAGCCGCCTGGCGTATTCGACCAGGCGGCGCTCGATGCCGTCGCGAAGTTCAAGTACAAGCCCAGGATCGTCGACGGCAAGCCGGCGGCGAAAACCGGCGTGCGCAACCGCTTCAGCTTCGAATTCGAGGACGAATCAGCGACAGACAGCACCTCGCAGACGGTTGTCCCCGACGAAACGCTGCCGATCGTCAAGGTGGCGCCGACCTATCCCGACGACGCAGTTCGGGAGGGGATCGAGGGCCACGTCCTGCTCGAGTTCGTGGTGACCGAGTCGGGCACGGTGCGCGATCCCGTGGTGCTCGAGTCGGAGCCGCCCGGCGTATTCGACCAGGCCGCACTCGATGCCGTCGGCAAGTTCAAGTACAAGCCCAAGGTGGTCGACGGCGAGCCGGCTGAGATCGCCGGCGTGCGCAATCGCGTCATCTTCGAGATCTCGGATGAGTAGTCGCTGGCGAGCTGCCGAGGGTGTGGGGGTCGTGCCTCCCATACAACATGCATTCCCATGCCGTGTGCCGTTGCATGCGGACAACCGAGCGGCCTGGCTGGCGCTCCGGTGGTCTTCGGACGCCGGGGTGCCAGCATTTTTTTCCAACAACGAAGGTCGCCTCAATACAAACCACGAAGGCCGCATCTGAAAGGCAGCGCGAATGGCGTTGCCGCTAGCAAGAACCTGATAGGAGACGTTCATGATGCTGCTTCGATACACATCCGCCGCAGTTCTCGGCACCGTTGCCACCCTCGGCTTGTTGGTCCTAATGCGTTCGGTTATTGCCGACCCGATGCCGGTCGAGGACGACGGGATAACCGGGGAGGATCTCGTGTTCGTGCGGGTCGTAGAGGAACACCAACCCGAGAAGAAGAGAAAGAAGCCCGAACCCCCGCCGCCGCCCGTGGAACCGCCGGACCGGCCGCCTCGGCCAGACCCCAGTGGACAGGGGCGCGAGATTCTCCCACCGGCGCCGGTGATACCAACGCTGCCGGACGGGGAGCTCATCGGCAACTATATGGACGACGGCACCTACCTACCGATCGTTCGGGTTCAGCCGACCTATCCAAGGAGAGCCCTCACCAGGGGCATCGAAGGCTGGGTATTGGTGGAGTTCGTCGTGACGGAGACCGGAACGGTACGCGACCCCGTGGTCCTGGTCGCCGACCCGCCGGGGTTTTTCGAACGCGCCGCCCTAAGTGCCGTGGTGAAGTTCAAGTACAAGCCGAAGGTCGTTGGCGGCAAACCCATCGCGGTGTTCGGGGTTCGCAACCGCTTCGTCTTTGAGATGGAGGGCTAGCTAGCGGCGGTCGGGCGCTCTCTGCCATTGCGCTTCATCGCCGCCGGCGCGTCGCGGAGGAAAGGGACGTTCGGTCGAGGACAACTGGGATCCGGTTGCTGAACTACCTGCGGTGGGCTGGCGATGCGGACACGGGCCAGTGTGATAACGTCGTCTAACAGGATCACGAAACGGTGCATTGAGCATGAGGGTCCGACTGACCTCGACCGTGGTCGCGACCGTTCTGTTCGGCAGCATGCTGGCCGAGCCGTGTCTTGGCCAGGTGCGATCGTCGAGCGATGTGGACGAGCTGCGAGAACGGCACCAGGATCCCCGGCGACCGCGCACCGATGAGGAACCGGACGCTCGGAAGTACAAATCGTTGACGCCTGAAGAGCGGCGCGAGCGAACGATGCGTCGGAAACTACGGCGGGTCGATGAGCTCATGGAGAAGGGGAAGTACGGGGAAGGCGCTGCGCTGCTCGAGAGCCTGCGCGTGGGCAGAAGCGCCCGGGAATTCGCCCACGTGCAGAACACGCTGGCGTTTGCCTACAGCCAATCCGACCAGCCCGAGAAGGCGATAGGGTATTACGAGCGGCTGCTTAGGATACCGGCCCTACCGGAGTCGATCGGACTACCGGCCGAACGCCAGCTCGCGCAGCTCTACTACGAGCAGGGCCGGGAGCAGATATGGGACGAAGACGCGGAACCGTGGTTCCGCAAGGCGCTTGCCTCGATGAAGACCTGGATGGGCAAGTCGCCGGAAAGGGGTCCCGAGGACTATCTCTTCCTTTCCCGAGTCCAGGTTGAACTCAACGACCTGCAAAGCGGCATCGCGAGTCTCGAGGCGGCCATCCGGCTGGCCGAAGAGCAGGGTCTGCCCATCGAGGAAGAGTGGGACACGCTACTCAACCGGATGAAGTCGGCGGGCGGCGAAGGGCAAGGTAGTGCCCAAGGCCTCTAGCGTCGTCGCCGCGGTGCGCGGGGTGCGCGCGGGTGCGCGTTCGACATGTCCATCAGCTTGTCGATATGCGACAGCAGATCCTCGTAGGTTGCGCCCGCACCGAGCTGCACCGGATCGTTGACCCAGATCTCGCTGCGGTTGTAGTTGCCGCCCGAGGCGTGGATGACCACGCCGTTCGGCGCGTCCTCGCTGCACATGAAGAGCACCGCCGGACTCACCAGGGCCGGGTGCCGCATGGGGTCGGGGTGGCCGATGTCCTCGTCCCGCCCCGGCACGGTATTCGTCATTCGTGTCGCGGCACCGGGCCCGAGGACGTTGACCCGGACGTTGTGGTTGGCACCCTCCAGGGCCAGTACGTTGGCAAGCCCCAGCATGCCCATCTTGGCGGCGCCGTAGTTGGACTGGCCGAAATTGCCGAAGATTCCGGACCCGGAACTGGTGAACACGATCCGCCCGTAGTTCTGCTCGTACATGTGGGGCCAGGCGGCGTGAGTGACATAGGCGGTACCGGTCAGGTGCACCTGCATGACGAGGTCGAACTCGTCGAGGGTCATGTTCTTGAAGGTGCGGTCGCGCAGGATGCCGGCATTGTTCACCAGGATGTCGATGCGTCCGAAGTTGCCGATGGCATCGTCGATGATGCTCTTCGCGCCATCCCGGTCGGAAACGGACGCCTTGTTGGCGACGGCCGTGCCGCCGAAGGCTTCGATTTCCGCCACGACAGCGTCCGCGGCGTTGCCGGCCCCGGTACCGTCGACCGATCCGCCCAAGTCGTTGACGACGACCCTCGCACCGCGCTTGGCGAACTCGATGGCGTGGCAGCGCCCGATGCCGCCGCCGGCACCGGTGACGGCCGCGACCTTGCCCTGAAACTCGCTGTTCTCGAAGTCGCTCATGTGTCCCCTCGTGGATGTTCGTTCTATGCTTGACGCGCACCGGGTAAGCGAATCGAAGGATGACCCCCGACCACGTCAGTCACTACAAGGATGCCGGTTATACCATCGTTCCCGGTTTCTTCGCACCGGCGGAAACCCGGGCTCTAAAGCGGGAAGTGGATGGCTGGGTGACGGCCGGGCTGCCCCGTGACGTGTCGATCCCGGAGACCAAGCGCAATCTTCAACTCATTCCGCTTTGGCCGCACAGTCGCCTGTTCCGGGCCGTGCCGTTCCATCCCAAGGTGATCGAAACGGTGTCTGCGCTGCTCGGCGACCCGGTGGTGAAGATCCTCGACCAGATGTTCTACAAGCCGCCGGGCGACGGCATGGGGACGAACTGGCACACCGACAACGCCTACTTCCGCATCCCCGACCCGTTGCGGGGCTGCGCCATGTGGATCGCCATCGACGACGCGACAAAGGAGAACGGGGCACTCAAGGTGGTTCCCGGTGCGTACGAACAGGAGTTCCTCCACGACCGCGACCCGGACAGCGACCACCACATCCGCACTTACGTGGACGAATCCACCGCCGTTCACTGTGAACTGGAGGCGGGCGGGGTGGTGTTCTTCTGCTTCGGCACGCCCCACGCGACCGGACCGAACCCATCGTCGATGGGTCGGGCCGGAGTGGGTATTCACTTTGTGAATCTGGATCACGCCAGCGAAGCGATGCGGGCTGGCGATCGCTGGCAACACGTCCACCTGACGGGAGAGCGCGCCACCCGGGGCGAACGGGAGTACGGCGAAGCCATCTCCTTCGAGGGGGAGATGGAGTCTCGCGCATCCACGGGATCACATCCCGCCTCCATGGGATGACCTCCCGGTCCTGACCATGGCCCGCCTTCGCCGCCAGGACCCTCGCAGCGACGAAGCGTTGGTGGCGGCGTGCAACGAGGGTGACTCCCGTGAGGCGGCGCAGGCGTTCGAGGTGCTATACCGGCGACACAAGGACTACGTACTGCGCGTGGCGCTGCGTTTCGTGCCGGACACGGATTCCGCGCTCGACGTCCTTCAAGACACGTTCACGTACTTGCTGCGCCGGTTCCCGCCTACCGGTGAGGGCATCGTGCTTACCGCCAAGCTGACCACGTTCCTGTACCCAATCGCCAAGAACACCGCGATCACCGCGTTACGGAAGTCGGGTCGTTTTCCGGCGTCGGAGGATATCGCGCCGGACGATCTACCGGGGCCCGACGGCGGCGACACCACGGACATCCGGAAGGTGCTTGCGAACCTTCCCGGCGGACAGCGCGAGGTGCTCGAACTCCGGTTCGTGGACGGTCTGTCGTTGCAGGAGATCGCCGACGTACTTTTGATCCCGCTCGGCACCGTCAAGTCACGTTTGCATCTCGGCATCGCGAAGCTCAAGTCCTCGGATTTCGCGAAAGACTTCGACGACGAATGAACCTTTTGCACCCTTCGCGCGCTAAACGGCCAAGGAGAATCAAGACGTGTACGACCAAAACGCAGACAGCGAGCGACTCGACGAGGGTCTGATCCGTGCCTTGAGGGCTGCGGACGAAGCGCCTGCGGTCATCACCTCGGGCGTTGATCATGCTTTGGCGGACATGTCGAGGCGACACTTCGCTTCGCACCGGCCCGCATGGAAGCGGCACGGCGGTTGGGCATTGGCCGCCTCGGTCGCCCTCGTTGCAGTGCTCACCGTGCAGATGATCGATCCGGCATCGGAAAACGGGGACATGCCATACGCCGACGTGAACGGCTCCGGGGCAATCGACATCGCCGACGTATTTGCTCTCGCGCGCTCGGAACAACCCGGCGTCACCCAGGCCGATCTCGATGCCTTTGCGATGCGCGTGGTCTCGCTGGACGCGGGAGGTGTGCGATGAAGACGACGTCTCGGTGGCTGCTTCCCCTGGTCGCCGCCGCGCTGTTCGCGGTTGCCGGGCTAGGTGAGGCCAAAGCGCGGTTCGTGCCGGTCGAGGTGATCCTGAACAGCCCCGAACCGGTGGCGGCCTGGCAGTTCGAGTTGAAGGACCGCAACGCGTCGATGAAGGTCGTCGGCGTCGAGAACGGCGGCAGCGACGTGTTCCAACGTGCGCCGTACTACGACCGCGAGGCCGTGACGCGGGGCGATGCCCATCGCATCGTGGTTGCCGACTATTCCCTGGCCGAGGAGGACGAGTTGCCGTCCGGCCGGGTTCGCGTGGCCACGTTGCACCTGATGCTCGCCGGCGATGCGGACTTCGAACTCAACCTGGTAACGGCGACCACGGCCGACGGACGGGCGATCGAAACGGCAACGGTCAGCCTGCAGGAAACGCAAACGAGAGAACCATGATGAAACATCTCCTTCTCAAGACCTCCCGCAGCCTACTGGCTGCAGGCGCGGTGCTCGCGATACCCGTCGTGGTCGTTTCGTGCAGCGCGACCGACGCGGCTCGCGTTCCCCCGGCCCCTGCGGCGGAACCTGCGGTGCCCGTTGTCCTGCCTCCACCGGCCGCCCCGCCAGCCCCGATGAGTCCTGCGCCTGCGCCCGAGCCAGCGCCTGTGCCCGAGAGTGGAGAGCCGGAACTGTGGATCATCGCGAAACCGGAACAGGCAGCGGGGCCGGAGGCGGCCCCGGTTGAGAAAGTCCTAGTCACCGGTTCTCATATTCGTCGGGAGACGTTCGATCTACCGTCACCTGTGGATGTCATTGACGAACTCGACCTCGAATTTGGCGGGACGCCAGACGTAGGCGATGTCATTTTCGACCGAACGTACCAAGTAGGTGTCAATACCGATGCCGCCCCCTTCCCTACTGAGGCGAGTCAGGCACACCCGGGCGTGGGCCAGATCGGCAGGGACACCTACGCGAGCGCCGCGCCGGGACAATCGTTGGCTGACCGCGCGCGGCGCCAGGTGACTTCGGAGATTGGCCATGTGCCAGGTTCCGGCACGATGCTGGCCGGGTTCCCGTCGCCCACCGTACCGGAACGCACCCGCTTCATACCGCTCCCGCTGAAGCACACTGCGGTCGATGCGGCCATCAACGGCTACATCGGCACCGTCAACGTCAAGCAGGCCTACGAGAACCCCTACGACACCAAGATCGAGGCCGTGTACGTGTTCCCGCTCCCCGAAAAGGCCGCCGTCAGCGAGTTCCTGATGGTGATCGGCGACCGTACCATTCGGGGCATCCTGCGGGAGAAGGAAGAGGCGGTAGCCATCTACAGGGAAGCCCGCAGGCAGGGCTACCAGGCAAGCCTCTTGGTGCAGCGCCGGCCCAACATCTTCGAGCAGAAGGTCGCCAACATCGAGCCCGGCAAGGCGATCGACATCGACATCACCTATTTCCACACCCTGGCCTACAAGGACGGCTGGTATTCGTTCGTCTTCCCGACCGTGGTTGGCCCCCGCTACAACCCGCCGGGATACCCGGACCCCGTCGCCGCGGTGCCGCGCGGCCAGGGCTCGAACGGGGTCGGCACCACCGTTGAGTACCTGCGTCCCGACGAGCGTTCCGGACACGACATCAGCATCAACGTAAGGCTCGATGCGGGTGTCGAGATCGAGGAAGTGAAAGCCTCGCACGGGGTGGACGTGTCCCGCGACGGCGAACAGTCCGCCGTGGTCAAACTCAAGAACCAATCGACGCTCCCCAACCGCGACTTCGTACTCGACTTCCGCGTCGCGGGTGAGCGTCTCAAGTCGAACCTGTTGACCCACCGCGATCCCGACACGGGCGAGGGCTACTTCACGCTGATGGTCATTCCCCCGAAGGACTCGACGTGGGTACCGCGCCAGGCCATGGAGATGGTCTTCGTTCTCGATTGCTCGGGCTCGATGCAGGGCAGGCCGTTGGAGCAGGCCAAGGATGCGGTGATGGTGGCGTTGGACCGGCTCGATCCCAATGACACCTTCCAGATCATCCGTTTCTCGGACACGGCGAGCCAGTTCGGCACGGAACCGGTACTCGCCACGGAACGGAACCTGACAGCAGCGCGAAACTACGTATCCGCGCTCCGCGCGAACGGCGGCACCGAGATGATCAACGGCGTCAAAGCGGCGCTCGATTTCCCCCACGACCCGTCGCGCTATCGCTTCGTCACTTTCATGACCGACGGCTACATCGGCAACGAGCGCGACATCCTGGCGGCGGTGACGAGCCGCATCGGGGCCTCGCGCATCTTTAGCTTCGGCGTCGGCAACTCGGTCAACCGCTACCTGATGGAACGGATGGCCCAGGCAGGGCGGGGCGTGGTCGCGTACCTCGGCTTGAACGACTCGGCGCGGGACGTGATGGACGGCTTCTTCGCCCGGGTCAGCCGCCCGGCGCTGACCGACATCGAGGTCGACTGGGGCGGCATGGCCGTGACGGAGGTCTATCCGCGGGTGCTGCCCGACCTGTTCGTCGGTCGGCCGTTGGTGGTTACGGGGAAGTTCGCTGGGGACCGGAAGGCGGTCCGGGTCCTGGGTTCCTCGGGCGGAGAGCGCCACACGCTGATGACGGCCGAGGACCTTGACGGCAATGCCGGCTCGTCGCTCGCCAAGGTCTGGGCGCGCCTCAGAATCGGGGACTTGGCCGATCGCCAAACCTGGGCGGGCGATCCCTACGGCGAGCTTGGCGTCGCCATCCGCAACACCGCGCTCCGCTACCAGTTGGTGTCGAACTACACCTCGTTCGTCGCGGTGGACTCGTCGCAAAGGACCGTCGGCGACCACGGCGTGACGGTACGCCAAAGCGTTCCGGTACCGGATGGCGTTCGCTACGACACGACCGTGGATTGACGCCTGGTGCGCCGCCGCATGCGTGCTCCGCTAGATGCAGGCTCGTAGGGGCGGGGCTTGTTCCCGCCCGCATGCGGTTCCCAAGCTCCCTTTGCGACACAGGAACACGGGACGGGACAAGCCCGTCCCCTACGCGTCGATGAGGTACAGAGTCCTAGTCAGTGCCGTTTGCGTGGTCGCGTTGGCGGCCTGCATGAACCACTTCCAAGGTCAACGTCCGGACGACTATGGAACCATGTCCTGCGACGAGTTGATGGGCCACCTCGCGGCCTTCGACGAGAAGGTCAAGCAGGCCATGGCGGAGGTTGCTAAGCATGCCCAGGGTGCTCAGCGTCAGCACGCGGTGCGCCGCCAGCTTCGCCGAGAGTCCGACGCCCTTGTCCGGGAGATGAGCCGGCGGTGCCCCGTGATGGTCGAACCCAGGATCCTGTAACGGTCAGGAACGCACGCGGAAGTCATTCTCTCCCGACCGGTCGGTCCCCCGCATGAGGTAGAGGGTACGCTCCGACATGGCGAGCGGACCGCCCCGTCGAGCGTCGGCGAGGTCGCGTCGATACACCGACGTCGTCGGCATGTAGCGCAGCGTCATGCCACGCCGGGGTTTGTCGGAACGGTTGGGTTCCGAGCCGTGAACCATGAAGATGTCGTGCAGCGAAATCTGGCCCGCTTCGAGCACGATGTCCCGGGCGGTGGTCTCGTCGAACTCGCCGGCGCGGAGTTCCAGCGGCAGGCTCAACCCCTCGGCGCCGTTGAAGTCGTGTTGTCCGAGTTCGCGACGCCGGTGCGATCCCGGGATCACGCGCAGACAGCCGTTCTCCGTCGTGGCCGCGTCGACGGCAATCCACACCGAGCAGGTGGCCAGCGGCCGGATGGGCCAATACTCGCCATCCTGATGCCAAGGCGTCTTGGTGCCGATGCGGGCGGGCTTGGCGAAGAAGCTCGAGTTCCACAACGCGAAGTCCGGGCCGATCAGCTGCTCAACCATGTCGAGAACAGCGGGGATCCGGGCGATGTTTAGGAACCCCGTGTCGAAGGCGAGCACGGCCGGACAGTAGTCCGAGAACTCCGGGTGTTTTGCGAGCAGTCTCTCGTGACTGGCTCGAATGTCCTCGAGTACGGCGTCCTCCAGCCGGAAGTCCGGGATGACGTATCCGTCGGCGTGGTAGTGCTCGATATCGTCGGCGCTAAGCATGGGTTCGCCCTTTGCCCCAGACTAACCCCAACGGCCTGGCGTTTACACCTCAACTCAAGGGTGGGTTCCCAGAGCGAACGTGAGGCTCCACTCGTTAAGAGTTCCCGCGTCTCCCGCCGCGGCGTCGACGACCCGGAGGATCCAGACGCCGTTGGGCGACTCGCCGTAGAAGGCATTGCTCAAGAGGTTCCAGTTGAGGTCGGCATTGCCCGCCAGGGCATCGTTGAAGATCGGATTCAGGATGCTCTCGGTTCCCGAGGGGGAAGTGAGGTGGATGCCGAGATCGTTGGTCTGCGGGTGGGTGATGTCAACGTGCAGGGTGACGGCCTCGATGTCGGCGTCGTCGGCGAGGCTCTCGACGGTGAGCATCTGACTGACGCCCGTGCCGTCGTTGTCGGGAATCGACACGGCATCGGCTTGTTCGAAAGGCCCGGTCTGGACGAACGCGCCTAGGCTATCCGGGTCGTGCGATTCGACGAGTGCCAGGGCTTCGTCGACGGCGACCGCGCCGAAGCCGTACCAATTGTGGAAACGATACCCTGCGGCATTCGTTGTCCAGGGCAGCTGCGCGACGTAGACCGTGCCGCCGACCAGGTATTGCACCTGTTCGATGCCGGCATCGATCTGTCGGGCGGTCTTGGCGAGTAGGTACTTGACGTCGCGCCAGGTGAGCTCGGGTTCGGTTTCCAGGAACAGAGCGATGGCGCCGCTGGCGTTCGGGGCGGCGGCGGACGTGCCGTTGAAAGTGCTCACGTAGTTGCCGTGGGGATTGTTCACGGCGTCCAACCCGACCCCGCGGTTCCCGAGCAGGTCGTAGCCCCGGTTTGAGCCCACCTGATCCGCGGTGATGATGGCGCCGTAGGTGGAGCCGAACTCCCCGGCCGGGGCGCTGATCCACAGATTGGAGCCGGCCGAAGAGTAGCTAGCGCGGGTTCCCTGGGCGTCGAAAGCGCCGACCATGAGGAGGTAGGGAGACTGGTGGGACGAGGAGCTGTTGGAACTGCTGCAGCCGATACGGGTGTTGGCGGGTCGGCGCATCGACCGGCAGGAGTTGAACGCATTGCCGGCGGACTTGACGTAGACGGCACCCCGGCCGTCGCGGAGCGTGGTGACGCCGTTCTGAAACAGTCGCGTCTCGTTGGGGTCGACGCCGAATTCACCACCCAGGGTGCCGAAGCTCATGTTGAAGATGTCTACGAGGCTGGAGTCCGGTTCCTCCTGGCTACCCCCGAGGGAATCGAAATAGGTGCCCTCGGACTCGACCGCGGCAAGCATGTTGTAGCCGCGCAGAATCGCGTTTGGCGCGACGCCACGTCCACCGGTGCCGTTGTGGGCCGCGGCCGCCGCGGTTCCCGCCACGGACGTGCCGTGGTCGCCCATGGCCCAGGGAAGATACGGTTCCGTCGAATCCGAGTTGTGCCATTCGTTCGCGTTGAAGTTGTAGGAGGCACCGTCTTCGACGTTGCCGGCCAGGTCGGGGTGGCAGGTTTCCATGCCGGTGTCCACGATGGCGATTCGAATGCCGTCGCCGGTGGGAGTCCCGGACGACAGTACGTTCGACATGCCGAGGTCCTCGCCCGGCGTGCCGGCAACCGTCGTATAGCGTTGTTGGCCCGTGTTGTTGAGATGCCACTGCTCGTCGAATAGGGGATCGGTTGCACCTTCGCTACCGATGTGGGGTGCCGCTGAGTCGCAGTTCATGACCACCTGCCTGTCCTCGTTCAAGGAAAAACCCGAGACATCCCAGTTGTTCGGGTTGAGTTCCCCGTCGACGCTGCCGACCTGAAGCAGCAAGTAGTGGTCGCTGTCCGGTTCGAGTTCATCGAGCTCGATCTCGACCGTCACGGTCGTGGAGGACTTGGAGTCCAGTGCTGGAACAGCGCGGTTGAGAAGAGTTCTCGTGCTCGAGCCACTCCAATTGGGTCGTTCGTTGATGTACACCAACAGCTGGGTAGCCGAGGAGGGTGCGGCTCCCCAGTTGAGAATGGTGACCGGCAGTTCGATGCGATCTGAGTGAATGGGGGCGTCGCCCGCGAACACCAGGAGATCGGGTGCGATCGACTGCTTTGCGTCGGGACCGCAGCCCACGGCGAGAACCAGACAGAGCAGGGAAGTGATCATTCGCGCCGGATCTCTCTTGCGGGAACGGGTGCCTCGGCCGGACTGCTCGGTCTACTGCGGAACACGAATGGGTCCCTCAACGATCAATTCCGCACTGACGACTAGGGGGCCGTCCAGCAACGAGCGCGCAACGGCGGCGGGATCCTGTTCGGGTCGCAGCCGCAGCAATGCCCATCCGAGGGCCGGGTAGTTCTTGCCCCGTAACGCCCCGGTCGAGGCGACGACCTCGTCGAGACGTTCGGCGTCGGCAAGACGCACCCGCAAGGTCGCCGACACCCGTTCGAATCGTCTTTTCACGGGATCGTAGGCGTAGCGTCCGGGTCGACCATCGACCGCCTCGTAGAGCGTGCGGGTTTGGCTTTCCTGGTGGGCCCGGCATACGCGGAACCCCCCTTCGACGGAAATCTCGAAGCGTACGTCGTCGACGACCACCGACCCCGCGATCATAGTGTCCAGCCGCGGCAATGCCACCAAGGGACCCCGGTCGGTATCGACGGACACCGGTTCGGTGCGTTGCTCCTGGGCATTGCCCCACATGGGGAGCAGGACAAGGGTCGTAACGGCGGCAAGCTTCTTCGCGGACATTGAACAACCCCTTAGCGAACGTTGCCGGCGGGTGGCGCGGGCCGGGCGACCAAGCGGTGTGGCGGCGCGCCGGCGCATCCCTGCGGGATGTCGAGATCGTCGCCGTCGCTCGATGCCGACAAGACCACCGGCCCTAGGTTGGTGAGATGGTTGGTCGGCGACTCCAGGAGATTCATGACCACGATCTCGCCGTCGGTTGCGATGGCGAGGCGCCACTTGCCCTTGCCATCCGCCAGCATGCCGACGAGGTCGGGATCGCCGTGTTCCAGTTGCTGGGACGTGACCGTGCGGGCGTGGTTCGCGAGAACTTCGAGTCCCACGGGGCCGTACGTGACGCCGTCGTCGTCGATGCCGTAGATGCTCACCTCGGCGAGCCTGCCGCCCCGTTCGATGATGCGCAGGCTGCTCACCTGGTTGGTGTTCGAGGCCGGATTGAAGATCGTCGCTTCGTAGACGCAGGCGGTTCCGAACGACTCGCCGTCGGTGGGAACGAGCGTGTTCCCCATGGCAGTGAGGAAGCCGTCCCCCGTTCGCATGTAGGACGTGGCGACGAACTCGAAGTCGGCGCTGAGTTGGACGTACGAGTCGCCGAAACCGGTGCCGATGCCGGGGAAGATCCCCTTGTCGCGGTTGCCCATTTCGAGGTCGTTGGAGTTGAAGTGGTAGGTTCTGCCGCCCACCACGGACAATGACGTGGATTCAGCGTCACCAGCATCGCTCCAGGCTTGGATCGATATGGTTCCGGACTCGACCGCCGTGATCCGGACGAACCCCTGCTGGGTCGGATGGTCCGCGCCCCGCATCAGCGGCACGTCGAAGATCGTCTCTGCGGTCACGACATTCGCGGTGCCAACGAGACCGATGCACGCCAGCGAACCGGCGCGGGCGAGACGCCTAATGCCTGGGGTCATGAATACGCGGTACCCGTCCACTGTTCGTTGGAGGATTGCAAGCGAAGCTAGTTCCGCTGGCAATTCGGTTTATATGTGAGAGAGTCACACAATGGCAACCATTCAGATAGGGGGTGTCGCGATTCCGGAGTCCGCGCTGACTTGGAGTTTCGTGCGTGCCTCGGGTCCCGGTGGGCAGAACGTCAACAAGGTCGCCACGGCGGCGGAGTGCCGTCTGGACCTCGACTCGGCGGGTCTCGAGCAAGGGGTTCGCCGGCGCCTGGAACGCCTGGCCGGGAGTCGCTTGACCACTGCGGGAGAGGTATTGATCGTCGCCGAGAACCAGCGCACCCAGGCCCGCAACCGGGCCGAAGCGCTCGAACGTCTCGGTGCGCTGATCGAAGCTGCGCGCGTACCCCCGAAGCCACGCGTCGCCACCAAGGTTTCGGCCTCTCAGAAGGCCCGGCGGCGCGCGGACAAGCGGCACCGAGGCGAGGTCAAGAGACAGCGCAAGCCCCCTGACGACTACTGATCGGACTCGATGGCGTCGATCCGCTCCAGCGTCGTCGCACCGTCCGGGTAGCGTCCCGCAACCAACCACCGAGCCAGCCTTCGAAGCCGTGGCAACGCCACCGGTCGGTAGTCGAGCTGCTCCACCGAGACGTTGATATGCGGCGTAGTCCTCGGTGGCTCGTCGTGCGTGTGGCCATGAACATTGACGCATCCCACCGGTACGTCGGTCAGCGGGATGTGCGTGAATACCAGCGGCGGATCGCCGTCGACGAACATCACCGCACCGACCGCGTCGAATCCGTCTATGCGGAGCCGTCCCGATCCGGTCAGATCGTGGTTGCCGATAACAAGGTGCTTGTTCGCGCCTGGTGCGTCTCGGATCTGCTGCCAGGTATGCGGACCGACGGCACGGCGCATGGCCACGTCGCCGACGAACACCAGGTCGTCGTCGCCGCCGACCGTCGCCTCCCAGTTGTCATAGAGGTTCGCGTCCATTTGCGCGGCATCGGCGAAGGGCCGGTTCGCGTAGCGGATGATGTTGTCGTGGCCGAGATGCAGGTCCGACCAGACCCATGACGACCCGGGGTTGTGCACTTGGCAGGGCGGCAGGTTCCGCACCGCTTTCAGCATCGCGCGGAACATCCGCCGACCGTGGCGGGCGTCACCGCCCCCGGGACGGGACCTGGCTTCGAGTTCCGACTCGTAGTGGTGTTTGAGCGCGCGGGCGTCCACTCTCGTCCTTGGGGCTGCTGCCGGCTAGAAGTGATCCGGGCAATGCGGCGCATGACGCGTGCGGAACGTCGTGTCGGCCCGAACCACCGCGTCCCGGTCGCCGTCGAGGAGCCCCCAGTTGGCAAGCTCCGTGGCGGAGCGGAAGCCGGTGAACAACGACGTCAACGTCTTGGCGGTAAGACGGATGTCGGGCGTCACGTTGGCGGGACGTGCATGTGCTCCTTCGATGCTGGTCTCGAGCCGCCACACCCCGTCGTTCCAGGGCGTTAGCGGGTCGGGCTCGATGCCGATGGCGATGTCGGCAGTGATGTCGTAGCCGCGCCCGGCGAGGGCCTTGGGTGCGTCGACGATGCGGAACCAGGCACCTTCCTGGTCGCGGGCATGGAGCAACCGGGGCTCGAGGAAGAACTCGAACGCGGGATCGTCCGCCGGCGCGCTGCTCCACGCGACCCGGCCAACGAGATCGTGGCTCGCCACGAAGCTCCATAGGGAGCGGTAGGCATCTTGGTCGAGCCAGACGAGCTCGCGAATCTTGAGCTCCTGGTCTCGGGAGGCGTGGTCCACCTTGCTGGCACGGAGCGTATAGACCACGTAGCCCACAGCCCGTCCGCTTTCGGCATGGCAAACCGCGATCCAGAGCGGGCCGTCGTCGTTCACCGGTTCGAGGACGTTGTTGAGCCACAGGTCCTTGGCACGGTGGATGTAGCAGGTCCGCTCCGCGATGTACTCAATGTATATCGCCTTGATGATGTCGTAGCCGGCATCGGCGTCGACCCGCTCGACGCGGCCGCTACCGCCGTTGCCGTCGTGGAATCGGATGTCGGCGGTATCCACTGCGTAGTGGCGACGTAGCGTTGTCATCGCGTAGCCGTAGCGTTGATAGATCGCGGCTTGGGAGGCCCATAGCGCGGCCACCGGTTGTCCCGCGTCGCGCATCCGGGCGAGGGCTTCGGTGTGGATTCGGCGCACCAGTCCCCGCCGGCGATACTCGGGCTGGGTGCCGACCGTGGAAACGCCGGCCAGCGGCATGGCCGTCCCGTTGGCGCGCATGGTGAAAGGGAGGGTCGAGAAGGTCGTCGCCAGCTTGCCGTCGTCGAACGCGCACAACGTCCACTCCGGGCGGGTCACCCTGGCGATGAGGTTGTCGGGACCGTCCCCGAAGGCGCCCCCGTAGACGTACCCGCCGAGGATCCCGAACTCCGCCATCTCTTCGGCGGTCGCTTGGCGTATTTCGATGCCCATGCGTTTGGGTACGGGTGAAGTCAGATTCCGAGGTCTTTGGTGTTGTAGTCGCGGATGACGCGCTCGTAGGTCTCCGGGCTCCAGCGGAAGTCGTCCTCGAGCCCTGCGAAGGGGTGGTAGCGGTACGGTTGCTCGTCGGGGAATCGCTGCCTTCTCGCGTCGATGCCGACGGCGATGACGGCCGAACGGTCGAAGATCCGCTGCTCGTCGTAGACGGCGGTTTCCTCGGTGCCGAGCCCGCCCTTGGCACCGAGCACGGATGTCCGTCGGTGAAAGCCGAAGGTCAGTGAGACGCGCAGATCGGGCGATGTATTGGCGAACGAGCAGTGCAGCGTCTGGCGGTTGACGATGGTGACGTCGCCGGGTTTGCAGACGAGCGGCACCGCGCCGGGAAGTCGTTCCGAGCCGCCGTTCTCCTCGACCATCGCCTTGATGTCGAGTCTGCCCGTCTTGTGCGTGCCGGGCATGACCCACAGACAATTGCCGGGGGTCGTACGGTAGAGCTGTACCTGGAAGTTGAAGCCGTGGATACCCTCGTTCCAGTTCGGCGATTGCCAGTGGGTGATGCCGTCCTGATGCCAGGCGACGGAGCCACCGAGGCCGGGTTGCTTGATGAAGATCGCGTCGTTGAACGGCGTGAAATCGGGGCCGTTGATGTTCTCGGCGATGGCAAGAAGCTTGGGGTGTCCGTAGAGACGCAATCCGGATTCCATGTGCTGGCACATCCCGTAGGCCATGTGCACCACCTCTTCGGGTGCACTCTCGCCCGGGTCCGGTTCCACCATCTTCGACGGGTGGCGGCCCCCCAACTGGTTCGTGCCACCCACCGGGTCGCTCAGCGGTTTGATGAACGTGAACGCAGGTCTCTTGAAACCGGTGCCCAACGCCGGTCTACCCGCCGCATCCACTTCCGCGCCCCGGCGGACGGGCGCACGTTCGAGCATCCGCGACATGTCGGTGCGCAGTTCGACGATCTCGCGTTCATCGATTACGTTCTCGAACACGTAGAAACCGTGTTCCCAGTAGGCGGTTAGGATTTCATCGACCAGGGCATGCCCCTTCGAGAAGCGGACGGGACCCCGGTTGCCGATCTGCTCGGCACGGCGCTCGCCTTCGCGGACGTAGGCGGCCATGGCGGCGGCGTGTTCCGCGGCCGTAGGTGGGCGAATCGCTTGGGCTGTCTCGGACATGGTTGCTGGCTCCCCGGTGGTCTACACCTTACCACTCCGTCGTACGGATGGACGGCGCTTGGCGTCGGCCGCACATGTCGGACGGCGGGACGGGTCAAGCCCGTCCCCTACGAGCCCCGCTGGAAGAAATCGCGGACGGTCTCATCGGCGATACGCTGCAGGAACTCCGCGGTTTTCTCGGGAACTTCGCCGAAATAGTCGTAGTCGATGCCGACTACGGATTGGGCATAGATGCTCTGGTACGCCACGCACGCCGCCAGGTAGGTACCGAGCATATTGGGATGGGTGCCATCGAAAGTCTCGTGCAACCTGATTGCCGGGCGCTCGCGGTAGGCCCGTTCGAATGCAAGCCCGACCGGGATCACCAGGGCATCGAGTGTATTGCCGGTGGCTAGGTAGGTTTGCCGGATCTTGTCGAACATTCCCGGATCGTATTGCGCATGCGGTTCGACGTAGGCGTGGGTCATGTAAAGCGCGACCTCCGCGCCGGTGCGGCGGATCTTCTCGGCATGGTCAGTTGCTTGCGCGTGGAATTGTGCGCGGTTCTTCTTGGTCAAGGTCTCCCGGCTTCCCCCCTGCAGGACGACGAGTTCGAAGGGTTCGTCGACCCCCAGACGGCCCGGCTCAAGGAGGCTGTCGACATCGTGATGAGACAGGCGCGAACCGCTGATGGTTGCGGACTTGTACTGGTATTCGCCGGGGCCGTGCGGACCGATTTCCTCCGCGATCCGTTTCACGTGATTGTGCAAGCTGTCGTTGTAGTACAGGTAGCTGTTGCCGATGAACAGAACACGTGCAGGTGCCTCGTTGGAGAGGTGCAGCAGCGTGGGTGCGAGGTCGTGGTCGGGCTCGGCCGCGAAGACGGCAAGCACAGGGAACATGGACAAAGCCCACCGGGCATGGCAGACGCCGAATCTACTCACGTCGTTCCGTTGTCTCGTCTTCGATCGCATAGAGCGGTTCGAGGCCGGCCAAATCCGACAAGGTTCGATAGGTTCTGAGAATCTGCTCCCGATCCGTACCGGTTCTACCTTCCTTCATGAACCGTCCGTAGAGAGACCGCAACGCGTCGACGACCACCGACTGGGGAGTGAGCGGATCGACCACGAGGCTCCAACCCAGGCTTCGCCAGGCGTCCCTCCGGCGCAGGTCGAGCGAACATATCGTTGCGAGCGGCCCGTCGATGCGTTGCGGCGCCTGCGCCCATTGCTCGTCCGTTGCCGGCATGAGCATCAGCAAATCGGCGCCAGCGCCCCGGTAGAGGTTGGCACGTCGAACGGCATCGTCGAAGGACTCGTTCCTGACTGCGCCGGTGCGGGCAATCACCAGGAAATCGTCGTCGCTGCGGGCCCGCACGGCCTGCTCGACCTTGGCCGCCATTTCCGCTGGCGGAACGAGGTGCTCGATGCCGCGGTGGTGACTGACGCGCTTCGGCGCGACCTGATCCTCGATCTCCACGGCGGCCGCGCCGGTGGCTTCGATTTCTCGGATCGTTCGGGTCATGTGTACTGCATCGCCGAATCCCACCCCCGCGTCGGCGATCACTGCGACGTCTGAACGGGCGACGACATGCCGGGTCGTGTCGACGAGTTCGTCGAGCGTGAGCAAGGCTTCGCTCACCGCGTGGGCATAGCCGAGTGCGCCGCCGCTCACGTACACGGCGTCGAATCCGGCTTGAGCGGCGATCCGCGCCGAAAGCGCGTCCAAGGCGAGTGGTGCGAAAACGACTTCGCTGGCGTCGATGGCGGCGCGCAAACGGTTTCGGACGGACATCGGGAGGATGCTAAGCCATCCCCCGGTCCGCCGCGAGTCGGTTATGCTCCCCTGAGGTTCGGGGGAAGACGGGGAACTAGCGCACCAATGGCACAGGGGTTTCTGCTGGACAGGCTTGCCCGCATCGCGGCCCATGTCGACCGGTACGTCGAGGGTGGCCGATACCCAGGGGCGATGTGTCTCGTGTCCCGTGGGGGCGAGGAGGCCTTCTTCCACCAATCGGGATTCGCGGACGTTGAACGCAACCGTGCGATGACCCGGGACTCGGTCCTGCGGCTCTATTCGATGACCAAGCCGATCACGAGTTCCGCCTTGATGATGCTCTACGAGGAGGGGCTCTTTCAGCTTGACGATCCCGTCGCCAAGCACATCGAGTCCTGGTCCGACCTCGGCGTCTTCGATCGCGGCAGCGAGGAGCAGTACGTGACCGTCGCGCCGGACGCGCCGATGACGATCAAGCATCTCCTCACCCATACGTCCGGACTGACGTACGGTTTCATGAACGAACATCCGGTGGACGCCATGTACCGGCGAGCGCAGGTCACCGGGAACGGCACCTTGGCGGACATGGTGTCGAAGCTTGCGAAGATCCCGCTGAAGTTCTCGCCCGGGACGCAATGGAACTACGGGGTCTCCACGGACGTTTGCGGGCATCTCGTGGAGCACTTCTCGGGCCAATCGCTCGACGAGTTCGTGGCGGATCGCATCACCGGTCCGCTGGGCATGAAGGACTCGGGTTTCCACGTCCAGCCGGGTGGAGAGGATCGCCTGGCGGCGTGCTATCAGCATACGGGGCCGAGCGCGTACCGGTTGCAGGACGATCCGGAAGGTTCCCGCTATCACACGCGACCCACGTTCCTCTCCGGCGGCGGGGGCATGGTGGGTACGATTGACGACTACCACCGCTTCGCCCGAATGCTCCTTGGCAAGGGCGAGCTCAATGGCGTCCGGCTGCTGGGCCGCAAGACGGTCGAGTACATGACCATGAACCACCTGCCGGGCAATTGCGATCTCGCTGCCATGGGCCAGCCGGTGTTCAGCGAGACTTCCTACGAGGGCATCGGGTTCGGCCTCGGCTTTTCCGTGGTAGTCGACCCGGCGGCCGCGAGCGTGTTGGACTCGCCGGGCGACTACGCCTGGGGCGGGGCCGCGAGCACCTACTTCTGGGTGGATCCCCTGGAGGAATTGATCGTGATCTTCACGCCCCAGCTTCTGCCTTCCTCTGCCTATCCGATACGGCGGGAGTTGAAGACCCTCGTCTATCAGGCCTTGGCGTGATGGCCGATCGGGTCAACAGCGCCATCCGGCGTCTCGCCAACGACGAGCCGGCTTTCTACATCGGCAACCACGCCGGTGCGGAACTCGGCTTCGAGGCGGGCGTTGCCGCGGCGGACACCTGGGCGGACTACCTCAACATCGGCATGGAACACGGGCCGCTGGACCTGGCGGGCCTTGATCGGTTCATGAAAGGCATGGCCTCGGTGCGCACGCCGACGCCGGCGGTGTTGGTGGAACTGCCGTTCGAGGGCCGCAGCGTGGAGATCGTCCATGCCAACGCCTGGCAGATCCGACAGCTCTTGACGCTGGGCGTGCACGGTTTCCTGCTCTGCCACGCGGAGACCCGTGAGGCCGTCGCGGCGGTCGTGGAGGCCATGCGCTATACCTTCCGCGGTGGAACACGCGGTTCCGGTGGACAGGCGGTGGCGTCGGCGACTTGGGGGGTGTCCCCGGCCGAGTACCTCGAACGCGCGGATCCGTGGCCGCTGAATCCGGATGGCGAGTTGCTCCTTGGCCTCAAGATCGAGAACCGTCGAGCGCTTGAGAACGCCTTCGAGACCACCGCCGTGCCCGGTGTCGCGTTCGCGGAGTGGGGTCCGGCGGACATGTCGATGTCGCACGGATTCCGTGGCGTGCGCGAGGATTTCCAGCGTCCCAAGCTACAAGCTGCCCGGCAACGTGTTTTCGATGCATGCAAGGCTGCCGACATCGCCTTCCTGGATAGCTGCACCGAGGAGAACCTGGCAGCCCAGTTGGCAGCCGGGGTGCGTATCAGTGGCGGTACGCCGCGGCTCAAGGAACTTGCTGCCGAACTTCTGGCCCAGGGTTGATCGCGAGCCGCTGATTGGGCTGAGTCGTGCGCGAACTCGACAATCCGGCCTGGCACGCGCTGAGCGGGGAACAGCGCGAGTTCGGCATGGTCGGCGAGCAGGCGGCGCGCTACCTGCCGGACATCTCGCCAATCGCGGCCGTTGCAGATCAGAGTACCCAAGCGTTGGTTGAACTCGCCGATTTCGTCGATCCTGGGCGATTCGTCGCGGTATTCGCTCCGGGCGAATTGCCCGACGACCTGTGGCGGCTGGCAGCAATGGCACCGCTCTCGCAGTGGGTGTGCCCCGAGGCACCGCGGATCGACGCCGAGATCGACTGGGTGGAACTGACGGATGCGGAGGCCGGGGAGATGCTCCGACTTGCCCGGGAAACGGACCCGGGCCCTTTCGAGGCACGCACCAATCGACTGGGGGACTACATCGGCGTCGTCCGGGACGGGAGGCTGGTCGCCATGGCCGGGGAGCGGATCTGCCTCAGGGGATTCCGCGAGGTGAGCGCAGTGTGCACGGATGCGGCATACACCGGACGCGGCTTCGCCCAGGCCCTGGTGGGGGAGATCGTCCGGCGGCAGCAACGCGCCGGATGCGTACCGTTCCTGCATGTCAGAACCGGTAGCCCGGCGGAAGCACAGGCCATCCATGTCTACGAGAAACTGGGATTTCAAAAACGCGGGGACTACGCCATGACGGTACTGGTCAGGAAATGAGAGAAGGGGACACACCAGCGGACGAGTCGCCGCCGACGTCGCCGAAGGGCGGAAAGTCGCCGTGGTCCATCCTGTTCCGCATCGCCACCTGGATCCTGGCCGCCGGCTGTTTCTATCTCGTCTATACCAAGATCGGGGAGGCTGCCGCGCGCAAAGAGCTCAACGCCTGGCAATACCTCGTCGAATTCTTCGGCGATGCCGACTGGCTGTTCTGGCTCGCGTTGATGATTCCCTATTCGGTGTTCTTCTTCCTGGTGGACAGCCACGTCACCTGGCGCGTGGTGCGCTGGTTCAACGCGCCGCAGTTGAAGTTCACCAGCATGCTGCCGATCCGCGCCAGCGCCTACATCCTGTCGTTGGTCAACGAGCAGGTGGGCAAGGGCGCGATGACGCTCTATCTGCTGCGTCACCACAAGGTGCCGGGCTGGCGGGCGCTGTCCAGCATGATCCTGCTGGGGCTGATGGAGATCTTCCAGCTCCTGCTCTTTTCCGCCATCGGCGTCGCCTTGAACTTCCACTTGGTGGTGGAGGCGTCCACGGCGTGGCCGCTCGACATCATCCTGCCGGCGGTCATGATCTTCGCCTTTGTCTACCTGCCGTTGCACATCGCGTATTTCCGCACCGGCGAAGGCGGCCTGCGCGAGAAACCCATACTGACCGCGTTCCGGCAGGCCCGTCCCGTCCACTACTTCCTCATCGTGCTGTTCAAGGCACCGAACCTGATCGGGGCGGTCATCGTCTACACCTTCGCCCTCGATCTCTTCCAGGTCGAGGTCAGCCTAGGGCAGATGCTGGCCTTCCTGCCGGTGATCTTCCTGGCGGCTGCCCTGCCCCTGCCGTTCCACGCGGGCGCGCTGGTGCTATGGACCGTGCTGTTCCCCGACTACCCGGAGGTCGCCGCGTTCAGTCTCGTGATGCACACCTTCTTCGTGGTGTTCAACGCGACGATCGGCGTGATGTTCCTGCCCCGGGCGAACCGGGAGTTGTTCGGGTGACCATGGAGCTAGTCAGCTGGGACGGCTCACGCCGGCGGACCAAGTGCGGGAGAAGATCCGCCTGCCACGATCAGCGGAATAGATGGCCATTGGACCATCCTGACTGACGATGCGTCAGGCGATATCCAAGCTAGGGACGCTCGATTTCGGCCTGACTGAACTCCCGAACGACCGACGGGTCGAGGCCGCTGCGCACGAGCGGTTCCCAGCTATGGATGGGCATGGCCTCGAGCAGTCCGAGCAGCGTTGCGCGGATGCCAGTGACCGGACCCTTTCCGATGTTTGCCAAGCGATTCAGCGAGTCGAGGGCCAGGCCGACGCTGAACACGTTCTCGTCGGTTCGCACGACATCGGCCAGAGCCGCGACGGTTGGCTTGAGTTCCTCCCCGAGGAGCGCAGCGCCGTGCGAGCACAGGACGACCATGGAAGTCAGCGCGTTCTCGCGCACCGCCGAACGCACGCGCTTGAACCGTTCGGTGCTGTAGTTGATGCCGATGCCCTCGCAGACATCGCATTCGTCGGTGGGTCGCACGAACTTGATGCTGCGGTCCTGGGCGATGTTCATGCCTAGCCGGTTCCCCTCACGCCCTAGTGATTCCACGAGTGCGTTGACGCATTGCGGAACAAGGTCTTGGCCAATGCCCGAGGCGACGGCCCGGCGACCCAAACATCCCAGTGCGTTCGCCGCCACGGATCGGACGTAGACGGATGGATCGTTGGCAAGCCGATCGGCCACCGCGTCGAGAACTTGGGCGGTGAGCGGAGCGACATCGCCCAGACCGTAGACACCGGCCTTGCGGACCCACTTGACCGCCGATTCGGTAGCGTCGAGGAACGCGTCCGCCGCTTCCGAGCCGAGTGCTACCAGGCCGTAGGTGGCGGCGCGGCGCACACTTTCGCGTTCGTCGACTAGCGCCTCACCCAGCAGACGCAGCGCGGAGTCGTCTCCGCTGGATGCGAGCTTGTAGGCGGCGCCGATCCGATTGGTTTCCGCTGCTTCGCCCGTCGCATACAGCTGGGCGGCAAGTCCGTTCGGATTCCGGTGTCGACCGGCGCTGCGTCTTGGCGGCCGGCCGGTGTGCAGCCAATGATGATGGTGCCGCCACAGGACGGTGGCATCGTCCGGTGCCTGGGTCAGGTCTACGCGGGTCATGTCGTCGATACCCAATGCGCGCCAATCGACCTCCTCCGGCGCTTCGCCATCGGGGTCGGTGGTCCGGTACAGCCAGAACCGCCACATGAACCGGGGTGTCCCCTTCCACGTCCGCCAATCGTCCCGGCGATGGTTGCCCCGGTGGAAAAGGTTGTGCGAGTAGAGCACCACGCTGCCGGCCTTGAGCGGCGACGCTTCGAACGGCACAACCAGCGGCCAGCCGGTATTCGCCACGGCGTCCCGCATGCGGATGTCGTGCGCCGTTCGGCGGTTGACCACATCTTCGACGTCGTAGGTGGAGTTCGGCCCGCTTACCGGAAGGCGTTCCATCCCCCCAACCTGGTAGCCGAAATCCAAGTGGTCAGCGCCGGCGAAGTTGTCGTGGTTCTCCTCGTGGTTGAACGTCCAGTACTGGGAATAGGGAATGACCGCGGTGGGGCCGTTGTCGTCATTCACCACCTGCGGGTAGTAGAGCATCTCGATCTGGATGGCCTGATGGTGACGGTGCTTTCGCAGGTTGTAGGGTCCGTTGTCGTCCTTGTGCCAGTGCTGGTCCCGTGAGCCGCTGGGGAACGGCGTGTTGTGCGTGAACGGCACGATGGCCCAGTTCTTCCCGACCAGGGCGTTGCAGGCGGCGACGACGCCCGGGGACCGGATGACATCGAGGATCTCGGGGATCAACGACGCGGTGATGTAGCGACCGGCGTTGAACGCCTCGCGTTCCTTCTCGTAGATCGCGTCGTGGATCTCGAGCGGGACTCCCAGGGTCTCGGGTGCCAACGCCACGAGTCCGCGGCTTGCGAAGTCCCGAAGCAGGTGATCGGGCGTCGTATAGGGGAGTTCCCCGTTCGTCATGGGCGTACGATGCCGGATTGCCTCGACATCGGCGTGGGACGTTAGCGGAGGGTGACCGCCGTGCCGCTTGCCGCGACCATCAGCATGCTGCCGCCTTGGCCAACGACCTCGTAGTCGAGGTCGATGCCGACCACGGCATGGGCACCCAGACGCCCGGCGGCCTCAGTCATTTCCCCGAATGCGATCTCGCGCGCCTTTTGCAGCTCCTTCTCGTAGGCGCCGGACCGACCGCCGACGATGTCGCGGATTCCCGCGAAGAAGTCCCGGAAGATGTTGGCGCCGATGATGGCTTCGCCGGTGACGATGCCGCGATAGTCGCCGATGGGCTTGCCTTCGATAGTGGGAGTGGTGCTCAAGATCATGGTTCCGTCCGAATCTGTACCGGCCAAACCGTTAAGCATGGACCGTGGGCCGGAGGGGATTCAACTCGTGCTTGACACCGGACTTAATCGGTTCGGAGTTTCGTGAGTGCGCGGAGTCGGTCGAACATGGAGATCAAGGTCGATACCAGCACCGCCAATGCCACCCAGTAGATGGCCTCGTCCGGTAGCCAATCAAGACTCAAGGCGTTTCTTCCGATCACCGTGCCAGCAACCACGTAGTAGGCAATGCCGTTGACGCGTCCAAGCCGACTGGTACGCAGCGGCGCCCCGGAGAGCGCCCTGGAGTCGAAGAGGTACTGCAGGAACGCCAGGGCGATGAACCACGGCAGGATGCCTGGAACGACGTCGGCCCCGGTGCCGACTTCGAGGTACGCGATTCCCCACAGCGTAACCGCAACAAACACGGCGTCGGCGGTGTGGTCGAGGATGCCGCCGAGGTTGGAAACCGTGTTTCGCCAACGGGCGATGATGCCGTCCAGGAAGTCACTGGCCACGGCGCCGGCGAAGATCATTCCCGCGAGGCGCCAATTGGCGTCCAGAACGGCGACGAGCGAGAAAGGGGTTGCGCCGAGACGCGCCAACGAGATGACGTTTGCGGTGGTCAGCCAGCCCGGCTTCCTAGCGGAAACCGGATCGCCGCTGCCGGCGGTCATCGGGAGCCGAGCCTGAACACCCAGGCATGCCGGATGAAGCTGCGCTCCGGCTCGCCGCCATACTTGTCGATGTAGGCGTCGGCGACGTCGGCCAGCTCCTCGGGATCCTCGGTGCGCCGTGCAAGCAGCGGGTAGATGTCGTCACCGATCCGTAGGCGTACCTGCGGTTCGGTTTCGATGGCCCGTGCCCATGCTGCGTCGCTGGCATCGGACGCGGCGACGTAGAAATTCCGGTTCACGCTGACGCCCCAGACGTTTACTGAATAGGGATCCGTGGGTCGGGTTTCGATCTGGACCGTGCCGAAGTCCTCGGTGAAGCCCCAATCGGACGGCATGGGCCGCTCCGTGCCCGCGAGTTCGCCCCCCGCGAAAACAAAAGTCGGTTCGCAGCCCGCCGCGACTAGCATGGCGATCATCGCGAAGAATAGGCGCACTCCCCTAGCGTGCTGTTGGCCGGACATCGGAGTCTCCCGCCGCTGCAACGGCGGTATGCTACGCGATTGTCCCATCCGTGGGACGCCGGTGCCGGTCGGTGCCAACGGACGAAGGAGGATTGGTCTCTTGAATAGCACGGATCTCGTTCAACCCCCTTACGACACCAGTCTGGTGGGTGTAGTCAAGGGTGCGCTCGACTACTACGGCGTAGACACCACGCCCGCGGAATCGTTCGCCCTGTCGGGACATGCCTTCGCGATCAATATCCACGAGGAGTTGTGTCCGAGCGGGCCGTATTGCTGGGACCAGGACCGATTGCGCGACCTGCTCCCCAACCTCGGTATCCGCATGGTGGAGTTGGGGATGGTGATGCCGACAGCCGGCACGGCCGACCGGGAACGACTCGCCGAGCGGGTCCGGTCCGAGATGGACGACGGCAACGTCTGCTCGGTATTGAACTTGGACCACCAACTCGTGGTGGGCTACGACGACACGGGTTTCGAACTCGCCCTGCCGTGGGGAGAAGGCGTCGTGGACAGCACGCCGACGCGCCTGACCTTCGGCACTTGGCAGGAGTTCGTCAACGGACCCCCGGTTGCTTTTTTCAGGTTCGATCCCACGCCTCGTCGCCCGGCATCGACCGCGACCAAGTCGGTGCTCGACTTCGCCGTCGATATCTGGCGTAGTCCGGAGCAGTTCGCCGAGAGTCCCTACGGCACCGGCGATCTGGCCTATCAGAACTGGCTTCTTGGCATCGACGCCGGCCATGGCGAGAGCCATGGCAATTGGTGGAACGCCGTGGTCTGGGGGGAGTGTCGCGAGCGGGCAGGCGACTATTTCCAGGCTCTGGCGGCCGCGGAATTTCCCGGCGCCATCGATCAGCGCAAAGCGCGCGACATGGCGGTGGACTACAGGACTTTGTCCAGGCTGCTGTATCGAGCGTCCGACAAGACCGCCAGCGTTGCAGACAAACGCCGGTTCGTCGAACAGGCCCGGGATCTCGACGCGGCCTGCGTCGAACGCATCGCCGAGCTCCGCGACCACTGAGTGAGCCGGTGGACCGGGTCCTCGTCACGGGCGCCAACGGCCACCTGGGTCGACGCCTGCTCAAGGAACTCAATACGCCCGCTCGGGCCGTCGTGCGTTCGGAAGCGGCCGCGTCGAAGCTCCGGGACCACGATGACGTTCGCATCGTCGACTACACGGACGACGAGGGCTTGGAGCGTGCCTGTGCCGATTGCGCGGCCATCGTGCACCTGGTGGGGATCATCAAGGAAAGCGACCGGGCGACCTACGCCTTGGCGCACGAGGAGTCGACGCGGCGCCTGCTGGCTGCGGCCATGCACGCGGGGGTGGGACGCATCGTCTACCTGTCGATCCTCGGGGCGAGCGAGGTCTCGGCCAACGCGTGTCTCGCCTCCAAGGCCCGGGCGGAGAGCATCCTGCTCGAATCGGCGATCCCCACATTGGTGATCCGCGTGCCAATGGTGCTCGGCGAGGGCGACTACGCGAGCCTCGCGCTGCTCGCCCAGGCGCGCCGTGCGGTCGCTTTCACATTCCGGGCGTCGAGCCTGGAGCAGCCGATCTATGCCGGTGACGTCGTCGACTCGATCCTTGCGGGGCTCGGTCCGGATGGCCCCACCGGCGTTATCGAGTTGGCCGGGCCCCGGTCATTGACGCGCCGCGCGTTGATCAGCACCGCGTCCGCGGTTGGGACGCGGACGGTGTCGCTGCCGTTGGCGTTCGGCTATGGGTTGGCTTGGTTGTTGGAGCGGACGAGTAGCAACCCGCCGCTGACGCCTGCCATGCTAGGTGTTCTGGACCACGATGACGAAATCGATCCTCAAGCGACCGCCGATACTCTCGGCATACGACTAACTGGCCTCGCGGAGACGCTGGCCCGGGTTGGGCGGCAATAGCCCTGCTACGGGGCGGCCGTTCCCCCGCTCGCCAGAGGGTCGCTCATCGTTCGCCGGGGATCCAAGGCATCCCGTGCCGCTTCCCCCACGAAGATCAGCAACGTCAAGAGGATCGCCAGCGTAAAAAACCCGGTGAGCCCCAGCCACGGCGCGTGGACGTTGTTTTTGCCTTGGGCCAGCAATTCGCCCAGCGATGGAGACCCCGCGGGCAGCCCGAAGCCTAGGAAGTCCAACGCCGTCAGCGTTGTCACGGCGCCGCTCAGGATGAACGGCACGAAGGTCAGGGTGGCCACCATGGCGTTGGGCAGGACGTGGCGGCGCATGATGGTGAGATTCGACACGCCAAGCGAGCGCGCGGCGCGCACGTAGTCGAAATTTCGGGCGCGGAGGAACTCGGCACGTACCACCGAGACCAGAGCCATCCAACTGAAGAACACGAGGATGAAGAGCAGCAGGTACACGGTTGGCTGGAAAATGCTCGCCAGGATGATGAGGATGAGCAGGGTCGGCAGCGATGCCCAGATCTCCACCAGGCGCTGGCCGATGAGGTCCACCAAGCCGCCGAAATAGCCTTGCAGCGCCCCGACCGCGATGCCGATGCTGGAACTGATCAGGGTCAGCGTGAGGCCGAACAACACGGACAGACGGAACCCGTAGATCAGGCGTCCCAGGGTGTCCTTGGCGCTGTCGTCCGTGCCCAGCCAATGCTGGCCGGAAGGATGGGCAGGCGCCGAACTGTCGATGTAGAGGTCGATGGAGTCGTAGCTGTAGGGTATCGGTGGATTGATGGTCCAGCCGTTGCCCGTCTCGATGAGATTCTGCACATAGGGGTCCGCGTAGTCCGCTTCGATGGGAAGTTCGCCGCCGAGTTCCGCCTCGGTCACGAATTCGTACACGGGGAAGAAGAGCTCGCCGTTCAGGTAGACGACGATGGGTTTGTCGTTGGCGATGAACTCCGCGAACAGCGAAGTGACGAACAAGGCGAGAAAGATCCACATGGAGTAGTAGCCACGACGATTCGCCTTGAAGTTGCTGAGCCGGCGGCGGTTGAGGGGCGAGATATTCACGGTCAACGTTTCGAAGTCACCGGGTTTCGAAGTCGATGCGCGGATCGACCAGCACGTAGGTGAGGTCGCCGATCAGATGCATCACGAGGCCGACCAGTCCGAACATGAACAAGGTACCGAACATGATCGGATAGTCTCGTTTGATCAGCGCGTCGTAGGAGAGGAGCCCCATTCCCTCCAACGAGAAGATCACCTCGATCAGGACGCTGCCGTAGAAGAAGATGTTCACGAACGCCGACGGAAATCCGGCGATGACGATCAGCATCGCGTTCCTGAACACATGGCCGTAGAGAACGCGCCGCTCGGTCAATCCCTTGGAACGGGCGGTCAGCACGAACTGCTTGCTGATCTCCTCCAGGAACGAGTTCTTGGTGAGCATCGTCAAGGTCGCGAACCCGCCCACGGTGAGTGCGGTCAACGGCATCGCGAGATGCCAGAAGTAGTCGCCGACCTGGCCTAGGAACGAGAGTTCGTCGAAGTTCTCCGAGGTGAGTCCACGCAGCGGGAAGACATCGAAATAGTGACCGCCGGCGAACAGGATGATCAACAGGATCGCCAGGATGAAACCGGGGATCGCGTAGCCGACGAAGATCACCGTAGAAGTCCAGAAGTCGAACGGCGAACCGTCGCGCACGGCTTTGGCGACACCGAGCGGAATCGAGATTCCGTAGATGATGAGCAACGACCACAGACCGAGGGAGATCGACACCGGCATACGTTCGACGACCAGATCGATCACGGGGCGATCCTGGAAGTAGCTGTCGCCGAAGTCGAACCGCACGTAGTTCCAGACCATCGTGAAGAAGCGCACATGGACCGGCTTGTCGAAGCCGAATTGCTTCTCGAGATCGGCGATGAGCTCCGGATCCAGGCCGTAGGTCCCAAGGTTCTCGCCGCCGGTCAGCGAGGTGTCCGTGGCCTGAGAACTGACGCCGGTATCGCCGCCCCCGCCGCTGAAGTTGGAGGTCGTGGACAGGTTGCCCACCGTCGCCCTGGCGATGATCTGCTCGATGGGGCCGCCAGGCGCGAATTGGGCGATCGCGAAGGTGAGCAGCAAGATGCCGAACAGCGTCGGCAGGATCAGCGTCAGCCTGCGCAGGATGTAACGGCCCATCTACCTCCCCAAGATGTTGGGCAACTTGCCGCACGGATAGGCGTCGGTACTGCGTCGACCGGCCGCATCCGGCGAGACCCCTCTCCTTGCGGTCAGCGGCAAGCTGCCGATGCTACCGGGAACGGCTCGCCCGTCATAGTGCCGGGTTTCGTGAGTGTAGAATCGAGCCGGTTGTTCGCCTTTGGGGGGAGCCATGAAACCGATCTCGGCGGACTCGCACGTCGTGGAGGGCCGCGATGTCTTCACGGGACTTGCTGACCGATTCGGCGATCAAGCACCGCGCATCATGGATGTCGGGGACCAGGTCGATGCAATCGTCATCCCGGCCAACGGCATGCGGGGCGTTAGCGTGGCGCGCATGGGCATGGCGGCAACGCGACTGGCGCGCAACGAGCCGCTCAACCGCCGGCCCGGCCACAAGCCGGATGTCGCCCACATGCGGGATCCGGAGCTTCTCGCGCTGTTCAACAAGGGCTATGCGGGCATGCGCAAGGGTCTCGTGGACGGTGCCCACCGCTACGAGGATCAGGACGTGGACGGACTGGCCGCGGAGTTCCTCTATCCCGGCTTCTTCGGGATGTTCGGCCTCAAGAACACGCCGCTGCTCGTTGCGCTACAGAAGAACTACAACGACTGGCTGCACGACTATTCGACGGCATCCGCCGGGCGTCTATTCGGGTTGGCGGCCATCCCGGTGCAGGATCCCGCCGCCGCCGTCCTTGAGGTCGACCGCGTCATCGGCATGGGTTTCAAGGGAGGCTGCATTCCCTGCACATCCCCCGCCGACCGGCCGTATTTCGACGAAGCCTACGAACCGGTCTGGTCCCGGGCCGAGGAGGCCGGCTTCCCGCTTTCCATGCACGTCGGCACCAACGCGTATGTTCCGAGGGACCAGCGGCGACGGCCGGTACGTCCCGACGCCATCGCGGACTACGCGGCGTCCCAGGGCACCGTGCAGCGAACCATCGTCGAGTTCATGTGCCGAGGTGTCTGCGAACGCCATCCGGACCTCAAGATCGTCGTCGCCGAATTCAATGCGGGCTGGATCGCCCATTGGCTGGACCGGGTCGACCAGGGTCTGCAACGCGAACGCCGCAATATGGACGGACCGTTCACGGGTACGCCGCCCCACGAGGTCTGGAGGCGCCAGTTCTACGCCACCATCGAAGACGACCGACCGGCATTGGCGACGCGGAAATTCATCGGCGTCGACAACCTGATGTGGGGCTCGGATTTCCCGCACACCGACTCGACGTGGCCTTGTTCGAACGAAGTGCTCGACGAGTTGTTCGAGGGGATTCCGATTGACGACCGTGCGAAGATCACACGGAACAACGTGAAGACGTTGTATGGCGTCTGATGTCGTCTCCGCTTGAATCGATCCGACCAATGCAGGCGCTTCCTGGAGGGAGCCCGCTCGCGGATGCGAAGAATGTATGGCGATGCCCCGTTCAGGTCGGCGACGGCACGGACGTCGCGTTTGTCAAACTGCTTGCACCGTATGAGCTTGTCCGGGAGGTAGTCTGCGCACTTGTCGCCCAAGCCGCAGGGCTGCCAGTTGTCCAACCGGGTGTTGCGACGCTCGAGAACGCAGGCATAGACACGGACATACGCTTTACTTTCGCATCTCTAGCGGTGGACACTCAATTTGCGCCCCGACTGCGAGATGACACGGTACTTCGAAGTCAGCTGGCGCGGTGGCCTTCGCTTAGATCGGCCATAGCATTTGATGAATGGATCGCGAATGCCGACCGGACCATCGACAACTTGCTCTTCCGTGGTACGAGTGATTTCGTGCTCGTTGACCACGGCGAAGCAATACCAAGTGGCATGTCTGTCGATTCGCTGACGGTCAACCAGCTAGCGCGACTGGCGTATCAGGATGTTAGCCGCGATGAAGAGCATGCTGCTCTGCAGCAAGTGAGGCAGGCAGCATCCACGTTCGATCAGGTCGACTTTGCACAAATCAAAGTGGCGTCTCATGCTCCTTGGTGGGGAGGCGAGGAAATGCTCGACGGGTGTTGCCGGTTCCTAGAAGACCGCCGTCGCCATTTGGATGACTTGATTGCAGAGCTCTTCGGAGACAAGCAACAGACGTTACAGTTGCAGAGCCCGGCAAGACATGTCGGTGGAGGAGAGTAGTGGCCAGCATTTTCCCGGACATAGACCCCCGTAACGTGGCCGTACGCTGGACGCCCTTGGTTGTACGGCCTATTGCATCAGGGCCGGAGTGTTTCGTCGCGGCGATCGCGGCAAACGCTCAATCGGGGGAGGTTGGTTGCCACCGATTGGTGGATGGTCGTCGGATGCGAACACTATTCCATGACGGTGCCAGCCGCCTCGGCGCAGTCATTGATGCCAGCGTGGCAAGTCTGCGCAGTCACCTCGAAAGTCGCTTGGAACTCGATGGTTGGCAAAGCCCGTTCGAGGGTGTGTCCCTCGGCAACGGTTCGACGGTTTATGTGCGTCGTTTCAACGATGCGTTTGCAATCGCAGCCAAGACATGCGCCGTGTTCGGTGAGCCTGGGATCATGGATGAGGTTGTTGACGATGACTTGCTGGAACCCGATCCTTGGAAAACACCGGTTGCCGACGTTCTCCGCGAACTGCGACCGCAGCTTTCGAATTCGGTCGAAGCCCAGCTTTCGCTAGCAACTACAGAGCATACGATCACGTTTACGTTTTTCGGCGTGAATCTCGCTGCGAACTTCGTGCTACTCAACCCTCAGCGCCTGACGACGTCGCTGCGAGAAGCGAGGGCACATCTCTGGAACTTGAGCCTTGTCGCTGACGCTCCAGATCTCCTCTTCCGGCCGAATCGCCTGGAGTTGCTGACGGGGGTGAGGAGCGAGGATGAACGAATGCGCGGGGTCATCGAGGAGTTGGCATTCGAGGGCGGTTTCCGCCGCGTTAACGTGACCCGAGTTGACTCAACCGAGCAGGCAGCTGAACAGATAGTGGCGAAAGCGGCTTGAAAGGGGCCGGACATCGGCTCAAATTCCCGATGCCGTCGCACTTCCCTCGCTAACTACTCATTGTGAACTAGCACTCCGTCCGTCGAGCCGATAAGGTGGTTCGTTTAATCTAACGGAGTTCCCGAATGGCCGTCGCAACCACCCTCTTCGATCTCACCGGCAAGGTCGCGCTGTTGACCGGTGCCTCCAAGGGCATGGGGTTTGCCATGGCGGAAGGGCTCGCCGAGCACGGTGCCCGGGTCGTCGTTTCCAGCCGCAAGCTCGACCAGTGCGAAGCCGCTTGCCAGCAGATCAACGGCAAGTGCGGGGAAGAGATGGCCATTCCGGTGGCCTGCAACATCGGCTACAAAGACCAGCTTGAAGCCCTGGTCGGCGAAACGCGTGATCGGCTGGGGCCCATCGACATCCTCGTCGCCAATGCCGGCATCAACCCGTTCTACGGGCCGATGTCGGAGATTCCCGACTCGGCTTTCGACAAGATCATGAACTCCAACGTCCGCTCCAACCATTGGCTGGCGCAGATGGTGGCTTCGGACATGGTGGCGAACGGCGGCGGCTCGATGATGATCACGGCGAGCACCGGGGCGTTCACCCCCTCCCTGACGTTGGGCACCTACGCGATTTCCAAGCTCGCGGACATCGCATTGGTCAGAAACCTGGCGCTCGAATACGGTCCGAGCGGCATTCGCGTCAACGCCGTCTGTCCCGGCCTCATCAAGACGGACTTCGCGCGCGCGCTCTGGGACAACGAACAGGCCAAGCGCAATGCCGAAACGAACACGCCGCTACGCAGGCTCGGGGAATCCGATGACCTGAAGGGGATTGCCGTGTTCCTGGCATCGTCGGCGAGTGCCTACATCACCGGCCAGGCCATCGCCGTGTGCGGCGGCACGCACATGTGGCGGTGAGCTTCGCGCTCTGACGGGCAGTGGCCGTGGCGGAGCAGTCGACCGAGCCGGTTGCCGCCGCGCGCGGGTTCATCCTCCAGGCCAGCTACCGCGTAAAGGACGGCTCGCCCGTCGTCTACCTGTACGGCGTACTCGAAGGCGGTGGCACGTTTCTCGTTCGTGACCGGCGCCAGGTACCGCATTTCCACATTCGCCGGAGCGACGCCGAGCGGGGCTACCTTCTAGGAGCCACCCGCCAGTTCGAGACGGCGAAGCAGACCTTCGCCGGTGACCCCGTGCTGCGTGTCGACATCGCGGTGCCGCAGGACACGGTGCCATTGCGGGATCGGCTTCATCGGGACGGCGTCGAGACCTTCGAGGCAGACGTCCGGTTCGCCGTCCGCTACCTCATCGACCGGGACATCCGCGGCGGTTGCGAGATTGTCGGGGCGTTCGAGGCGGGAGAACGGATTGCGCGGGTGTACGACGATCCCGAGTTGCGGCCCGCCGACGTCGCGCTGTCGCCGTCGGTGCTGTCGTTCGACATCGAGACCGACCCGAAGGCAAGGCGTCTGTTGGCCATCGCCGTCTACGGTCGG
The DNA here is from genome assembly GCA_026705345.1 of Gammaproteobacteria bacterium. Taxonomy (GTDB): domain Bacteria; phylum Pseudomonadota; class Gammaproteobacteria; order Pseudomonadales; family Azotimanducaceae; genus VXYL01. The sequence goes on along the minus strand of JAPPAV010000035.1, from coordinate 7,178 downwards.
GGGGTCGACGAGGTCTACATCGTTGATGGCGGCGATCGCCAAATGCCGGAGGCGGCGATAGCGTGCGCGGACGAACGGGCTGCCCTCGGCGCCTTCGCGGAACGCGTTCGGGAAGTCGACCCGGACATCCTCACCGGCTGGAACGTCATCGATTTCGACCTCAATGTCCTGAACCGGATCGCGAAACGCGTCCGCCTTCCGCTCGACATCGGCCGAGAAGCCGGAGCCGTCCGGGTGCGGTCGGCGCAGGGCTACTTCGGGAGCGGTCAAGCGACCATCCCCGGGCGGCTCGTGCTGGACGGCATGGACCTGGTGCGGGGTGCGTTCATGCGCTTCGACGACTATTCGCTGAACGGCGTCGCCGGCGAGGTGCTGGGCGAAGGCAAGGTGGAGATGGGCGGTGGCGCCGACCGGGCCGCGGACATATTGGCCCGCTACCGGGACGACCTCGAGACCTTCGCCGCCTACGCCCGCACCGATGCCCGTCTGGCGCTCCTGATCGTCGAAAGGCTCGATCTCGTGAACCTGGCCATCGCCCGTAGTCGGCTGACGGGCATGACGCCGGATCGCGTGTCCGCGAGCATCGCGTCGTTCGACTTCCGCTACCTGTCGGCGCTTCGCAAGCGCCGGATCGTCGCCCCGTCCGTTGGTTCGAGCGATGCGCGTGTTTCCCGGCACCAGGCCGGCGGCCATGTCTTCGAACCGACAACAGGCATCCATGAGAACGTCTGGGTATTCGACTTCAAGAGCCTCTATCCGAGCGTGATCCGTACCTTCAACATCGATCCGCTGGGGTATTCGGCGAACCCGGGCGACGAGGAGTCGGTGATCCGGGTTGCTCCAGACGCCGCGTTTCGCCGCGACGAGGCGATCTTGCCCGCCATGCTGGACGATCTCTTCCCCCAGCGCGAGGAAGCGAAACGCCAAGGCGACACGGTGGCTTCACAAGCCATCAAGATCCTCATGAACTCGTTCTACGGCGTGCTCGGTACCCCGGCCTGCCGATTCCACAACGTCGCCATCGCCAATGCCGTCACCGGCATGGGCCGCCACTTCCTGCAATGGTCCAAGGCCTGGTTCGAAGATCGAGGCTACGATGTGCTCTACGGCGACACCGACAGCGTCTTCGTTCGTTCGGGGTTGGATGCCGATGCCGCGCGGTCTACGGGACCCCGGCTGGCCCAAGAGTTGAATGAGGCCATCGCGGCCTACACCGGCGACAAATGGCAGGTGGCGAGCCGCTTGGAAATGGAGTTCGAAAAGCTCTACCTGAAGATTTTCCTGCCTTCCGTTCGACACGGAGCATCGGGTGCCCGCAAGCGCTACGCCGGATTGGTCGACGGCCATACCGACGTGGAATTCACGGGCATGGAAGTCGTGCGGCGCGACTGGACCGAACTCGCCAAGGACGTGCAGCGCGAACTCTACAAACGCCTGTTCGCCGACGAGCCGGTGACGGACTACCTGGAGCAGGTCGCGAAGGCGTTGCGCAGTGGCAAACTCGACGACAAGCTCGTCTACCGCAAGGGTTTGCGGAAGAGACCGGCGGCCTACACCGCCAACACCCCGCCCCATGTGGCAGCGGCGCGCAAATCGAGCGACCCGGGTCGCGTCATCTCCTACTTGATCACCGTCTCCGGCCCGGAGCCCTTGGACGCGTTGCACCACGAACCGGACCGGGAACACTACCTCGACAAGCAGGTCCGGCCGGTCGCCGAACCGGTTCTCGGCGCATTGGGCCTCGACTTCGACCGGGTGATCGGCGACGACAGGCAGATGATGCTGTTCTGATGAGTTTCGCCCGTTGGGGACGTCGACGCAGGCATGCGGTTTGCGTTGCCGTGCTTTTTGCATCCGGGTTCTTTTCAGCTTGCTCGCTCCATGACCCGTGGCCGCGCATGGCCGAGGCCTCGATGGTCCTGAAAGCGTCAAGCGTGTCCGAATGGTCGAAGGTCGACCCCGACTTCGCGGAAGTGCTCGGAGAGGTTTCGCGCAATACCGCGCATTTGTTCATGGGTCCTTGGTCGGTTGACATCAACGATGCAGGGTCGGGCTTCCGGGTCGTGTTCGAAGGGAGCGGAAAGCTGGGAATGGCAGCCGCCGTACCGGTGGCCGAGGATGGGTACTTCCTGACGGTCGCCCATGCGGTCGACACGGCAGAGCGACTCACCCTGGTAGCGTGGGTTGAAGACGCGGATTTCAGCGGACCGCGTCAATCGACCCCAAGGATCGTATGGACCCCAGGCAAGGGCCGTGGTCCCGACATTGCACTCCTGCACGCGGACCTGTGGCCCGTTCAGGCGTTCGAGATGGCGGACATGCCGTACGTGACACAGCCCGTGGGCGTTACCGGGTCGTCTGCGATGATGCGGTTGGCCATTAACGGGACCGAGTCGGACTTGACTCAGTTCAGTTCGGTGGCCATTGGCCGCGTAGTCAAGGTGGGTAGGGCACGTGGCGGAAAACAAGGCCCGGCCTTCCGTCTGGTCCGTCACAACGCGCCGACCGTCCATGGAGACAGCGGCGGCGCCTTGGTCGACAAGCAAGGAAGCTTGCTGGGGATCAACTCCACGGTGCATCCCCCCTCCTGGCTCGGTTGGTTTCCCTACGTCGGCGTACGCATGAGCGCGGCCATCGACGGTGTGAGCTTCCATTCGCAGGCTATCCGACCAGACTTTGCCTGGTTGCGGAATCTCATCGAAGCCGATCGGCGAAAGCGAATCCCGTAGCCCCGTTTCGGAGAGCTTGCCAGTGACAGATGCCTTGCCCACACTCCGCGCTCTCTTGTGAAGGAGTTTCTGAATGCGGCTGAAGGACAAGGTGGCGATCGTCACCGGCGCGGGGCGGGGCATCGGCAAGGCCATTGCGGAGGCGTTCGCAAAGGAAGGTGCATCGGTCGTCTGCTCGGCGCGAAGCGTCGACGAAATCGATGCCGTGGCGACGGCAACCGGTGGATTGGCCGTTCCATGCGACGTGGCGGACGAGGCGGAAATCCGCAACCTGATCGATGCGACGGTGGACGCCTACGGTCCTATAGACATCCTGGTGAACAACGCGGGCGCAGTAGCCAGGCTGCCGGTTCACGAACTGCCTGTGGAGGACTGGGACCACGTCATGAACGTCAACTTGCGCGGGCTCTTCCTATGTACCAAGTACGCGTTGCCGTCGATGCTTGACGAGGGTAGCGGTTGCATCATCAACATTTCCTCCGGTGCCGGTGTCGTTGGGCCGCGCAATCGCTCGGCTTATGCCGCCTCGAAACACGGCGTCATGGGATTCACCAAGACCCTGGTCGCCGAGTACCTCCACCAGGGCATCCGCTCCCACGTCATCCTGCCGGATGCGACGGTTTCGAGGATGCGCAGCGAAGGATTCCCGAACGAGGATCCCGACTCGCTGATCCAGGCAGAAGACATCGCTGATGCAGCGGTGTTCTTGGCTACCCAGCCGGCGACGGCCCATACCATGGAGATCCGGGTCAGCCAAGGTCTTCGAACGCGCACGAAATAGACCGGACCCACGCGATGCGCGTCGCCGTCATCGGCGCCGGGGCGGCCGGTCTGGTCACGGCCCACGAGCTGGGCGTCGAGGGGCACCGGGTGACGGTGTTCGAGCAGTCTGAACTCGTCGGTGGGTTGTGGAACTACACCGACGCCGTCGAAGACGATCCGCTGGGGCAACGGCCGACCGAACGCATTCACAGTTCGTTGTACGCATCGATGCGCGTCAACCTGCCGAGGGACCTGATGGCCTTCGACGGCTATACCTTCGACGATGCTGGCGGTGGTCGCGACGACTGGCCGCGCTACCCCCACCATGCCCGGGTGCTCGAATACCTGCGTCGATTCGCGACCGACACCGGCGTTGGCGACCTGGTTCGCCTGGGTCACACGGTGCGCAATGTGGTTCGGGGCGATGGCTGGCGGGTGGACGGCGAGCGGTTCGACGCAGTTGCCGTGTGCAACGGCCACTTCTCCGAACCGCGCGTGCCGGAACTGCCGGGGCTCGCGGATTTCCCGGGCGTCGCGCTGCACAGCCACAACTATCGGCATCCGGATGCCTTGGCGGGAAAGCGGATCGTCGTGCTTGGTTCGTCGGTGTCGGGCGGCGACCTGTCCGCCGAGTTGGCAGGCATCGCCGAGGTGTTCTTCTCGGGGCGGTTGTTCGAAAAGCGGCCACCGCTCGGGGAACAAACGGGGCGGATCAGGCGATGTCCTTCGATCGAACACTTCGACGGGTCCGATGTCCTGCTGACGAACGGAGAACGGATACGCGAGGTCGACGCGATACTGTTCTGTACCGGCTACTGGTATCGGTTTCCCTTTCTGGCGTCCGAGTTGGTATCGGTGGGGGACAACTGGGTCAGAGGGCTATACCGGCAACTCGTTGCCCTGGAGGACCCCTCCCTCGCGTTCATCGGCCTGCCGTTTCGTATCGTCCCGTTCCCCCTGTTCCAGCGCCAGGCCCGATGGCTGGCGCGCTACCTCGCCGGACGCTTCACGTTGCCGGACCTGACCGCTCGGCGGCGGAGCCATTGCGACGAGATCGCCAGCCTGCGTTCGGCAGGCGTGGCGGAACGGCACTTCCACCGATTGGAGGATGCACAGATCGACTACATGAACCGGCTTGCGGAACAATGCGGCGACCGAGGCGTGCCCGACTGGTTCGTGGCGCTCTGGCGGGAGCACAACGCCAACGCCCGGAGAAATCCCAAGGACTATCGCGACCGCCCCTTGCAGGGTCGTGGACCGACGATCGTCGCGGTTTCGCCCGGTTCAAACTGACACATACGAGTAGTTGCCGTTTTCGGCTGCGGTATGATCGAAGGCGGTCCGAGCACTGCAATCTGAGCCGTATGCCCGATCGAACCCCGAACGCGCGAGAAATGTTCCTCGGCAAGAGACTCGCTTCGGCGGGCCCCGTCGACTATGACGTCTACCGCCGGGAGGAGCGCCACGAAGAGGCGGTCTTGAGTCTCATGTCGAAGCGCGTCGGCGTGCCCAAGTTGGACATTCGTTTGGAGTCCGAAGCAGACGTTGACCCGGTTGATTCGACGCAGTTGTCCATCGAGGAATTGGACGCGCAAGACTGCGAGTCCGGCGCGGTGGGAATCGCCCGGCTGGTGGCGCCCCTCGACGTCACGGACTTCTACACCGAGCAATATCGGCAGCCCCGACCGTTGGTTTTCCGTGGTCGGGATGATCGTTTTGCCGGACTGATCACCTGGGACGGCTTGAACGATGCCATCTGCAACAGGAATCTCCGGCCGCCGCAGTTGCACGTCGTCATGGACGGCGTGGAGGTGGGCAACGATCTCCTTCAGGTCGACAACCTGGGTCTGGGCACCCGGCAGCCGGGTCCGTTCGTGTCGAGGGTCGATGGCCGGAAACTGGCAAACTTCCTGCGCAGCGGGGCGACGTTCATCGCCAACGCGATTCACGACTACCACGCGCCGATCCGGCAATTGGCGGAGGAGATCGAGCAGGGCCTCGCCACCTACGTCAACGTCAACCTGTACGCGTCGTGGCGGTCGACCCGGGGCTTCGCGACCCATTGGGACGATCACGACGTCTACATCATCCAGGCCGTCGGCGAGAAGGAGTGGCACCTTTTCGGGGAAACCCGCAGCCTGCCGACGACGCTGGACAACCGCCCGAACGCGGACGGCCCCGACGAACCGGTCTGGTCTGGCAAGCTCACCGCGGGGGACGTGCTCTACATACCACGGGGCTGGTGGCACGATGCGCGTGTCGACCAGGCCGATGACGGCAAGGGCAGCATTCACCTGACCCTCAACACGCGCCCGATCACGGGAACCTGGGTTCTTCGATGGCTCGAAAACAGGCTTCTGGACCACGAGGTGTTCCGCCAGAACACGCCCTTGGCCGCGGACGATGCGAGTCGACAGGACTATTTCGAGAGATTGGTTGGGCTGATTCGAGATCAACTGGTCGAGGATCTCGGAGATCGTTTTGCGTCGGACATCCGTGCGTCTTGGACGGAGGCGACCAGGACGTCGCTGTCGACGTACATCGAGCCTTGGAAATCGCCGCGATGGGGTGAATTCCGACTCTCGCTCAAGGGTCGACGGCACGCCGTGATCGAAACGTGCCCGGCCAAGGGATCTTTCGTGCTCCGGGCCAACGGCATGGAGCGGGAATTCGACCTCAGATGTCTTGACTTGATGCGTGCGCTAGCCGGAACGCAATCGTTGTCCGTGGAGGAATCCAAAGGCGTCTGCGGGGGGCGGTTCTCCGACGAGTTCATCGACGACTTCCTCAAGCAGTTGATCAAGGACGACGCCGTGTCGGCCTTCCACCCGGCAACGGGACGGGACTAGCCCGTCCCCTACGCCACTTGGCGTGCGATCAGGTCGTGGAACATTCCGTCGCTGGCGGCGAGCTCTTCGAACGTCCCTGTTTGAACGACCTGGCCGCGTGACAAGACGTAGATGCGGTCGGCGTTCTTGATCGTGGACAGCCGGTGGGCGACGACGATACGGGTGGCGGCGACTTCGCCAATGCTCCGCATGACTTCCGCCTGGCTCTTGTTGTCGAGCCAGTTGGTTGCCTCGTCCAGCAGCATGACGCTCGGGTTCCGCACCAGGGCGGCCGCGATGAGGATGCGTTGTACCTGGCCGCCGGAGAACATCCCCGAGTGTTCGCCGACGGGCGTGTGCATTCCCATTTCCATCGCCCGGATGTCGTCGGCCAGGGAAGCCCGGCGGGCCGCCGCCCAGGCATCCTCCAAGGATGCTTCGCTGTTGATGCCGACGATGTTCTGCAGAATCGTGCCGGGTTGCAGTGAGCCGTTCTGCATGACCACGCCGATCTGGCGACGCAGTGCCTGGTCGTCGAGGTAGCGAAGGTTTCGCTCGTCGAAATATACGGCCCCCGTGGACGGCTTTTCCAAGGCGAGAATGAGACGCAGCAGGCTGCTCTTGCCCGAGCCGGATTCCCCGACGATGGCGACAAACTCGCCGGGTCGGACGTGCAGGGAGACATCCCGAAGTACCGGCGGACCGTCTTCCTCGTAGGAGAACGTGACGTGGTCAAGCCGAACTTCCCCTTGGATTCGACGGATGGGAGCGACACTCGCCGACGTACGGGTTTCGATGCAAGGGTCGAACAGGGGCTTGACCTGTTGGTAGGCGGGAAAAACCGAAGCGACCGCCCCCA